>JBJORF010000015.1:0-58664 GCA_046049545.1 Cyanobacteriota bacterium
GATACCGTCGATGTCCACAGGAGGAGCAGCGACAAATGCAATCAAGTAGCAGATGGTTGCAGTCAGCAACGTCGGGATCATCAGCGTACCGAACCAACCAACGTAAACGCGGTTGTTGGTGCTGGTCACCCAGTTGCAGAACTGGTCCCACAAATTAGCGCTTTCGCGGCGCTGCAAAGTAGTTGTCATGGTTCTGGATAAATCCTGGTTAATAAGATTTCGAACTTGCGTCCGATGTCTAAATATTAACGCAACTGTGAGGTTTTGTAAAGAAGTTTGACGATGGCGTTGGGGTTTAGGTGTCAAAAATTCGCTTTAAGCCCTTGGGGAAGCCATCTTGGGAAAATGAGAGCGGTCTGTCGGGGTTGAGTGGTTACTCTCCATTGACGATCGTGATCCATGGTGGAGATTCCTGCGTGGTGGTTGGACGCTGTAGTGGTTGTGTACAGAGCCGATTTTGTGCAAAATTTCAGAGGAAACAATGTAAGTTAGCCACTTTAGTCCAGAAATTCTAGCCAACGGTTACGGTATCGGTAGATGACATGTCAGATCAGTCTCAGTTGGGTCACCAGGAGTTGGTGGCGTTATCAAATTCGTTACATTTCGGCGTGGCGATCGTCACTGATACGATCGAACCCGTCTATCTCAGTCATCGGTTTGAGGCAATCTTTGATGAGCTAGTTGTGCGGCGCGTGAATGGGGTGCCACCGATCCTGAAGACCTATGTGCAGCAGTTTATTGAGGAAGCAGGCGAGGATCCAGAAGCGCTGCCATTGATTTTGGATTGTCAGCCCCGCACCGCACGGTTGCTCCGTTGGAATGTTTCTTGGTTCCCGGAGCCGTTGGCGACAGTGGCCGATCGCCGCTGTTTGTTGGTGATCGTGGAAGACTGTTATCGGGACTTGCTGATCCAAATGAAGCGCGATCAGCGGCGCTACGATTTGACGGATCAAGAGGCACGGGTGTGGGTGATGCTGAAGTTTGGAATGGCCTACAAGGATATTTCTGACCAGCTTGGCATTAAGCTCAATACCGTGAAAACCCATGCCCGTAACGTCTATACGAAGCAACGCAACTATCGTCCCCAAGCGCCACGGCTGTGGTTTTTGGGTGATGCGGTGATTTGTAATTCGGCGAATGATCCGACTGAGTAACCTGTAGGAGTGCTCACCGATGGCAAACCCAGAATTGATTACCTACAGTCCGGCCTATACGCTTGTCCCGACCTATGAATGTTTCAACCGCTGTACTTATTGCAACTTCAGGGCTGATCCCGGTACCAGTCCGTGGTTAAATCTGGCCACAGCGCGCTCACAGCTCCTGGATTTACGCGATCGGGGCATCATCGAAATCCTCATTCTCAGTGGGGAAGTTCACCCAGCGAGTCCACAGCGCGGCGCTTGGCTCGATCGGATCTATGAGCTGTGCGAACTGGCGATCGCGCTTGGTTTTTTGCCCCATACTAATGTGGGGCCATTAAGCCGCACGGAGATGCAACGGCTTAAAACCGTGAATGTCTCGATGGGATTAATGCTGGAGCAAGTCACCCCGAGGCTTTTGGATACTGTGCATCGCCATGCACCGAGTAAGCTGCCAGAATTGCGGTTATCCCAACTGGCGTTGGCCGGTGAACTCAAGATTCCATTTACGACGGGGATTCTATTGGGGTTGGGGGAGAGCGAGGCCGATCGGGCCGCTAGTCTCACCGCAATCACCCAGCAACATCAGCGCCATGGTCATATTCAAGAAGTGATTTTGCAGCCCTACAGTCCAGGAATGACAGAGCAGTGGGGTGGGAATGGGTTTGATTTGGTGGCGTTGCCAGGGGTCGTGGCAATGGCACGATCGCTGCTGCCCGATGATGTGGCGATCCAGATTCCGCCCAACTTAATCGATCGACCCGAGATCCTACTGGCTTGTTTCGATGCGGGGGCACGCGATCTCGGTGGTATCGGGCCGCAGGATGAAGTGAATCCTGACTATCCCCATCCAACGATCGCACGCCTGAAATCGATTTTGGCACCCGCAGGATGGCAGTTGGCGGTGCGTTTACCGATCTATCCCCAGTTTGTGCAGGATGATTTTGTAACAAATGAATGGCAAAGGCGGATTAACCACAGTGGTTTTGTAACGAAAAGTTGCTGACTCCTGTAGTTGAGTTAAAGGTTTAGAGCATGCTGTGATCTATTTCTTAAAATTGAACTAACCCAAAAAACGGTCGAACAGCATCGCTGAATACGATTGTGTTAGGCGGGTTCTCGCTAAATTGAACACCAGATCTGCGTCAGATTGGATGACAATTCCCTAGATCAAATCGGCTAGATTGAGTGCAAGATTGAATTCAAATTCAGTGCAACGCTGATTCAGTACAACGCTGATGTTATCGCTACAGCCAAGGATCGCCGCATGTCGCAGCCGCATGTTGCATACCTCCGTCGACCAAATTAGTTTGTTCAGCATGGTTTTCAGCCAGGAGCCAATCACAATGACAGCTACTCTTAATCAAATCCAAGCGATTGAACGTTTGGGACAAAGCATTTGGATGGATAACTTGACCCGGAATCTGATTGAATCCGGCGAGTTGCAAAAAATGATCAAGACCCACGGGTTGCTGGGGGTGACTTCAAACCCGGCGATTTTTGAAAAAGCGATCGTGGGAAATGCGATTTATGACCATGCAATTACGGCGGGGATCAAAGCGGGGAAGTCGTTGATCGACATTTATGAATCGCTGATTTTTGAAGATGTGCAGCGAGCCTGTGATATTTTCCGGTCAGTGTATGATGCATCCGCATCTTTAGACGGCTATATCAGCATTGAAGTGCCGCCGACCTTGGCCCGCAATACGGAAGATACGATTCGCGAATCCCGCCGCTATCACCAAACGGTCGATCGGCCCAACGTCATGATCAAAATCCCCGGTACACCGGAAGGCTTGCCTGCTGTGAAGCAAATGATCAGCGAAGGGATCAACGTGAACGTCACGCTGCTATTCTCGGTGCAAAGCTACATTGACACCGCCTGGGCCTACATTGAAGGGCTAGAAGCCCTAGCCGCAGCGGGCGGTGATGTCAGCCAAGTCGCTTCCGTCGCCAGCTTCTTCCTCAGCCGCATTGACAACGCCGTGGATGCGCAGCTTGATGGGTTATTGAAGCAGCCTGATTTAGCGGATGCCACCCGCGTCAAACTTGAAAAGCTTAAAGGTCAAGTGGCGATCGCCAATGCCAAACGCGCCTATCAAGAGTACAAAACGATTCTGCAATCCGATCGTTGGCAAGCCCTAGCCGCCAAAGGTGCAAAACCGCAGCGGTTGCTCTGGGCCAGCACCGGGACGAAAAATCCGGCTTACAGCGATGTGATGTACGTTGATGGTCTCATCGGGAATGAAACGGTGAATACCTTGCCGCCCCAAACGATCGATGCTTGCATTGATCACTGTGACGTATCCCCGCGCATTGAGCAGAATCTCGACGGTGCCGCTGAAGTCCTGGCCAGCTTGAACGATCCCGACGTGAATATTAATCTCGATCGGATTATGGATGAGCTATTGGCCGATGGGATTGTGAAGTTCGTGCAGCCGTTTGAGACATTGATGGCAGCGTTGCAGAGCAAAGTCGATCAGTTAGCGGCGGTATAGCGTTTGTTGCATGATTGTGATCCCCCCTAGCCCCCCTTCAGTGAAGGGGGGACAGGAGTTACTTAACAGTTAACTGTATTTAACTGTCGCCTTCTCAAAGTCACCCTTCCCAAGGGGGATTTAGGGGATTACACCTTTGCCATCACCGATCGATGTCGCATTCCGTCTAATTCAGTTATCGCAATTCTTCTCACCCGTTGAGGCATTATCGGCCTATGGTCACATTACTTGAAAATCCACTCCGCATTGGTCTGCAACAACAGCTCTTACCGGAACCGACGATCGTGGTTTTTTTCGGCGCTTCGGGGGATTTGACGAAGCGGAAGTTGGTGCCCGCTTTGTATAAGTTGCGGAAGGAACGGAAATTACCACCGGAAATCACGATCGTCGGAGTGGCAAGGCGCGAATGGAGCCATGATTATTTCCGGCAGCAGATGCGTGAAGGCATTGAAGAATTTTCGGAGGGGATTGGCTCGGAGGAGCTGTGGGATGAGTTTTCCCAGGGGTTGTTTTATTGCCCAGGGGATATTGATAATGAGTTGAGTTATCAGAAATTAAAGGTTTTCTTGAGTGAACTCGATGGTCAACGCAACACGCGGGGCAATCGGGTGTTTTATCTCTCGGTGGCACCGCGCTTTTTCCCGGAGGCGATTCGGCAATTGGGCGCGGCGGAAATGCTTCAGGATTCAAAGAAAACAAAACTGGTCATCGAAAAACCCTTTGGCCGCGATCTCAGTTCCGCCCAAGCGCTGAACCGGACGGTGAATCAGGTTTGCCGTGAGGAGCAGATTTATCGGATTGATCACTATTTGGGTAAGGAAACGGTTCAGAATCTTTTGCTATTTCGGTTTGCCAATGCCATCTTTGAACCGCTGTGGAATCGGCAGTATATTGATCACATTCAGATTACCGTGGCCGAAACCGTGGGGGTCGAAGATCGGGCGGGCTATTACGAAAGCTCCGGTGCCCTGCGCGATATGCTGCAAAATCACTTGATGCAGGTGTTTTGCTTAACCGCGATGGAACCGCCGAATAGCCTGGATGCCGATGCCATTCGGACGGAAAAACTCAAGGTCATTCAAGCGACGCACTTGGCTGACCTCGATCATCTGGAAAATTGTGCCGTGCGGGCGCAGTACCGAGATGGCATGGTCAAAGGCAAAGCTGTGCCTGGTTATCGCCAGGAAGCCGATGTCAATCCGGAATCAATTACGCCTACCTTTGTGGCGATGAAATTTATGATTGATAACTGGCGCTGGCAGGGCGTGCCGTTCTACCTCCGCACGGGAAAACGGATGCCGAAAAAAGTCAGTGAAGTGGCGATTCAGTTCCGATCGGTGCCCCACATGATCTTTCAATCCGCTGCCATGCAAGCCAGTCCGAATGTGCTGACGCTGCGGCTGCAACCGAATGAAGGGGTTTCCCTAAAATTTGAGGTAAAAATGCCGGGGGGGAATCTGCGGAGCCGATCGGTGGATATGGATTTTACCTACGGTTCAGTCTTTGGCAAAAGCTCCGGAGATGCCTACGATCGTCTGCTGCTGGACTGTATGACGGGGGATCAAACCTTATTTACCCGATCGGACGAAGTGGAAGCGGCTTGGCGCGTCGTCACCCCGGCGCTGATGGCTTGGGAAAGTCGTACCGATCCGAGCAAAATGCCAACCTATGAAGCGGGCACTTGGTCACCCCAGGCCGCTGAAGAAATGCTGGCCCGTGATGGTCGCCAATGGCGACGGCTATAGTCCTGCGGTCTCAGCCGTGTTTTCTTAGCCCTATTTTCTTCCACGACCGCTTCCGATCGACGACCCTTATCATGTGAGTTTTATCATGACTCAAACTGCACCCCTGGTCTCGCTGCAAGCCCCGAAAGACGTATTGCTCAATCAGATTGAAACCGCCCTCAGCGAAATTTGGCAATCGGCGGAACAATCCGGTAGCGGTGACCAAACCCTCGCCCCGGTTCGAGCCACAACTTTTACATTGGTCGTCTATGAACCCGATGTGACTCAGCAGCTCTTGGCGACCTTGGGCTACTACAACGGCCCGATCGATGGCATTGGCGGGCCGCGCACCGAAGCGGCGATTCGGGCCGCACAGACGGCTTATCAATTGCCGATTACGGGCCATTCCAATGCCGATTTAATTGAAAAACTGCGCCATGAATTGGCGATCTGTCGCGGTGAAATTGTGGAAGAAGGCGCCGCCTGTACCATGACTCCCTACGCCATGGATGCCGATGGAGCCGGGATCGCCGACGCAATCGCGACCCAAAACCCCTGCCGAATTATTTCGCTCTTGCCCGATCAGCCCGGAACCGATCTGACGGCCCAAGTTTCTGCCTACTGTGCAATTCAAAAGCAAAGCCACCAAGCGCTGAGCTGTTGCGAATACATTACGCTGCGGGGCGATTTGCAAACTGTCGATCGGGCGGCCCACGTGGTTGACAGTCTATTAATTGCCGATTTACCTTGCTACGTCTGGTGGAAAACCACACCCAATGCTAATTTTGACCTGTTTCAAGCCCTGGCCAAAATTGGCAATGGCATTGTGGTGGATTCGAGTGAATTTGGTACGAATCCGGGGCTGGATCTACCCAGTATTGAGCGCTTAGTTCAGGGCGGCACGGTGGTGCAGGATCTCAACTGGCAACGGTTGGCCCCTTGGCAGGAATTAGCGGCGGAGGCCTTTGATCCGCCGGAGCGCTGGGCCGGGCTATTGGCAGTCGATCGGGTAACAATTGACTACGAACAAGGCAACGATGCCCAAGCGCTGATGTTTCTTGGCTGGCTCGCCAGTCGGCCCCACCTGGAATGGCAACCGCTGCACCGCACGATCTTATCCGATGAAATCCAGCGGATTACGCTTCAGTCGAAGGATGGTCGGATGATCGAGGCCGAATTAGCCGCAATTCCCACAGGTAACACCGGATTAGTCGTGGGCGATATTGTGGATTTTCGGTTATCTTCAACTGATCCGACGGTGGACTGCTGTACGGTGCTTTGTTCCGAGGCAACGGGCTGTACAAGGATGGAACGCGGCGTAGCGGAGGATTGCTATATCCAACAGGTTGCCCCGATCGCGGAGCAGAAGGCCGAAACGCTCTTAGCCAAACGCTTAGCCAGCTGGAGTCGGGACTTGCTCTACGAGGCCAGTTTGGCGGTGGTGGCACAGATTGCTCAGTTGAACGGATAGCGGGGTCGGCGCTGGAGCTGGGGAATCGCCACACGATCGTCAAGTCAACTCCATCGCAAAGCGATCGCGGCTGGATACGCTGAAAGCAGTATCGATCGTGACTTGTTCTTTGTATGATGCAGCGAATTCGGATTGGGCAAGGTTGGCGGCGCTGGCAGTGGCCCCGTCGACGCAGGGGCACGAGCCATCAAAAGCGCCGTCTGAATCAGCGTAAAGCCTTTTGGCTCGGACTGTTGACGTTGGCGAGTTTATTTTATGTGGGCGTGGTGGAACCGCGATGGATCGAAGTGCGACAAATTGCGATTACTCTGCCGCAGCTTGATTCCGCCTTTGAAGGTTATCGGATTGTGCAATTGACCGACATTCACGCCGACCGCTGGATGGATGCCGATCGCCTCGGTCATATTGTCCAGCTCACCAATCGCCAAAACCCAGATTTGGTTGTGATGACTGGGGATTATGTGACGCGATCGGCCACTGAGTTTACACCGACATTGCAAGCCTTGGCGCAACTCAGCGCGCCGGACGGTACGCTGGCTGTGATGGGCAATCACGATATGTATGAACATTCGGCGATGATTGCCGACCAACTGACACAAGCGAAGGTTCAGGTTTTGGAAAATCAGACAGTGAATTTGTCGCGCCAAGCGGCGCCGCTGACGATCGCTGGACTTGGTGATGCGTTGACCTTCCATGATGATTTGCCAGCGGTGCTGTCCCAGTTGCCCGCGCAAGGCCCAGCAATTTTGTTAGCCCATGAACCGGATGTGGCTGATCAAACCGCCGCCAGCGATCGCTTCGGGCTGCAATTATCCGGCCATTCCCACGGTGGCCAAATTAAATTGCCGATGATCGGCGTGCGGCGGATCACCCCGAAACTTGCGAAAAAATATCCCAATGGCCTTTATCAAGTCGGCAATCTAATGCAATACACCAGTCGCGGCGTGGGACTTGCAGGACGGGTACGCATACGCCTGAATTGTCGGCCAGAAATAACCGTTTTTACATTACATACACCAGCAACAGCAACGTAGGCGGAGCATTGCCCACTGCATACCATCTGTCGATGGGCAAGTTGAAACTACGGTGTTCATTCCGGTATTTTCGTTAACTTGAAGCAGCGATCGCAGTGACCGCAACGCCAATCTGTCCCAGCCTGAACGCCAAAAGCCTGAAGCAGAAAATTCCAGCGACAATTTGCGGTTTTGAGATAGTCTCGGAGATCAGGCCTAGGCGGCACGATCGCTGGCACTGTCCTTGGTATCGAACTATGAATTTCAAAATTAAATGGATCGTGCCACTGAAGATAGTTGTGGCTCTGGAGTAAGGCCAGCGCTAGGGCGGGATTTTCGGACTGATCGATTGGTAACTGATCGATATTACCCTGTGTGGGCAATTGCTGTGCGATTTTCCAGGCTTGCTGACGTTGGGTTTGCAGTTGCTGTTCAAAAAACCGCCAACGCTGCCGATCGCTCGAATCAATCCAGCCTGTGGGTTCGCTTGCCAGGATTAAGGTATGCGCGATCGCCCCATCACGGCCCGCCCGCCCAATTTCCTGAAGGTATTCGCTGAGCAATAATGGCATGTGAAAATGCACCACCCAACGCACATCGGGTTTATCAATGCCCATGCCAAACGCGTTTGTTGCCACCACAAATTGCAATTCATCCTTCAGCCAAGCCTGGGCGATCGCCGCCCGCTGTGGAGCCGAAAGTCCCGCATGATAAGCCGCAACCTGAAAGCCTTGCCCTTGTAACCAATTGCTTAGCCGTTCTGTCTCAGCACGGGTGCGGGCATAGACAATGCCGCTACTGCGATGGCACGATCGTAAAAATTCTTTGAGTGCCTGTTGGCGGTGGTGCAGGGTGAAGACGACTTTGACGGCAATGTGTAAGTTCGATCGGTAAGGAGAGCTTTGGAGCACCTGTGGATTAATTAATTGCAAGCCGTTGATCATCACTTTCTGGGCCGCTGGGTCAGCCGTGGCCGTAAATGCGGCAATGTTAATCTGAGTGCCAGGCGGTTTGGCTTTGAGTAGCGCCGATCGGACTGCCCCCAACCGCAGATAGCTAGGCCGGAAGCTATCGCCCCACTGCACTAGACAATGGGCTTCATCGATCACCAGTTGGGCAATATTTAATTTGGGTTGCGTAATGCGCTGCCAAATCGGCGGACTAAGCAACATTTCGGGGGAGACATAGAGAAATTTCAATCGGCCTTGATCCAGGAGCCACAGTGCTCGGCGACGTTCCGGCGGGGTGAGGTGATAATGTACCGCAGCGGCACTAATACCGCGATCGTTCAATCCCTGGACTTGATCAGCCATCAGCGCCATAAGGGGCGAGATCACGATCGTCAACCCCGGATGCCACAGCCCTGGAATCTGAAAACATAGAGATTTCCCACCACCCGTTGGCAAAATCATCAACAGATCACGCTGGTCGATGGCGCTCTGAATGGCCCTTTCTTGATTGGGCCGAAAAGCCTCATAGCCCCAATAGCGCTTGAGCATTTGCTGGGGGGTCGGGGTTTGGGTCAGCATGGGGATTGCCAATTACAAAAGTTAATCAAAGCCCCAACATCAGCCTAGTTTGCCCCAATTGTCGCGTGGGCGATCACGCTAATCCTCTACAATCGGAAGGGACATGCTTGGATTTTCGTTATGGCTTATCGCAATCCTGCGCCGACCGTCGATATCATCGTCGAACTCATTGACCAACCTGATCGCCCGATCGTGCTGATTGAGCGGCTGCATGAGCCCTTTGGCTGGGCAATTCCCGGCGGGTTTATTGACTATGGCGAGGCGGCGGAGACAGCGGGGAAGCGGGAAGCGCTGGAAGAAATTGGTCTGGAGATTGAGCTGGTGGAGCTGCTGGGGGTGTATTCCGATCCGGCCCGCGACCCGCGCCAACACACGATGAGCGTGGTCTACATTGCGACGGCCAAGGGCATGCCCCAAGCGGGGGACGACGCAAAGCAAGCCCATGTTGTGCCCCTAGTGGAACTGCCGGAAACCCTTTGCTTTGACCACGGTCTGATCCTCGCTGACTACTGCAACTATCGTAATTCTGGTGTGCGACCAGCGTTACGGGGCTGATTTCTTGATAGGCTGTCAAGTAATCGGGATTTTTGCTGTTTCTGTTTGAGGTTAGAAAAATATGACCCGCACTATAGTTCAAACTCAGGATGCCCCTGCTCCGGTCGGGCCATACAATCAAGCGATCGTGGCATCCGGGCAAATGCTGTTTGTCTCGGGGCAGATTGCCCTTGATCCGCAAACTGGAGCATTGGTCGGTGAAGGCGATGTGGTGAAGCAAACTGAGCAAGTGATGGCGAATCTGCAAGCGGTACTGAAGGCGGGCGGGAGTGATTTTAGTCAGGTGGTGAAAACCCAGGTTTTCCTCAAGGACATGAATGACTTTGCCACGGTGAATGGGGTCTATGCCCAATATTTTGATGAAGCCACGGCTCCGGCACGGGCCTGCGTCGAAGTGGCACGGTTGCCGAAGGATGTGCTAGTCGAAATCGATTGCATCGCGATCGTCGGTAGCTAGCGGTGGTCGATTTCGCCCCGGTGGATTTAGCCCCGGCGGATGCCTCCCAAATGTGGGCCAATATCTGGGAGCAGCCGATCGTCGCGCAGCGTTGTTTGGCGCTGCCGCTGCCGCCGATGCCCGATATTGCGGCGATTGAGCAGGTGTGTTTTGCGGCCTGTGGGACGAGTCGCCATGCGGCCTTGGTGGCCCGATCGTGGTGGTCGGGGCTGACGCAATTGCCCGTTTTGGTGGAAGATGCGGCAGATAGCGCACCAGCGGCATTGTCACCAGCGAGTTTATTGTATTTGTTGAGTCAGTCAGGGCAGACGCGGGATGTGCTGGAAATCGCCCAACGGTTTCCCCAGGTGATGCGCTGGGGGCTGACTAATGGGGCACAGACCCAGCTCCATGAATTAGCTGACTATACATTGCAAACCCCAGCAGGCGAGGAAAAGGCCGTCGCCGCAACGAAAACATTTCTCGCCCAATTAATCTTACTGTTGCGATTAGCGTTGTGCTGGCACGATCGCTTAGGTTTACAAAATCATCGGGCGATCGCCTTGCAGCAAAACCTCGCGCAACTGCCCCAACAGATCGAAGCGACGTTGCGACAGGTTGAACAGCCCTGTCAGCAAGTCGCGGTGCGATTAAACCAGGCGAATCGAATGATCCTGCTGGGGTCGGGAATTAATACCGCGATCGCGTTGGAAGGGGCGCTAAAGCTAAAAGAAACAGTGTATATCCACGCCGAGGGCGCATCCTCGGGAAACTTTATGCATGGGCCGATCGCAATCATCGATTCAGGGTTTCCCGTAGTAACGATCGCGATTCCCAGCAGTGAAAATTACGCCAAAACCCTACTCGAAGCGCAGCGCATCAAATCCTATGGGGCTTATCTGATTGGAATTACAACAACCGATGCGGTTTACGATGCGGACTTATTTGATGCCGTGTTGCCGATCGAGCCTGTGGATGAATGGCTGTCGCCGATGCTGACGGTTTTGCCGTTGCAGATGCTGGCCTATGAAATGGCAAAAGTACGAGGTTTAGACATCGATGCGCCGCGAAATTTGGCCAAGTTTATCGCGTAGGATGCCGTTGTCCCGCAGGGCAACGCATCACCCAGAGCACAATTGAGGATTGCGATATAATCATGAAGCGTCCCTTATTTCGCCTCTGAGGTCGTAGGATGGCTTCCCCGTTTCCTGGAATGGATCCCTATTTAGAGCAATCGGCTTTCTGGTCGTCTTTCCACAGTAAGTTTATTGTGGCATTAGCCGATGCGATCGAGGCCAAACTTGACCAAGATTACTACGTTGAAGTCGAAACCAGAACCTATTTAGAGGGCGACAGCACGGGATTATTGGTGGGAATTCCTGATGTCAGCGTTGGGCGCAATGCCAGTGCTGTCGATTTGTTGACCGAATCGACAGCGGGGACGGCGGTTGCGACCGCAGTTCCGTCGATCGGACTCCAGAAAGTCATCGTGCCCATGCCGGAGGAAATGCAGGAGCGCTATCTTGAAATCCGCGAAGTCAATTCAGGGAACGTTGTGACCGCGATCGAACTGTTGTCACCCAAAAATAAACGCGCGGGCGCGGGTCGGCAGAGCTATGAAAATAAGCGATCGTTGATCTTGGGGAGTTTCACGCATTTAGTTGAAATTGACTTATTACGCGGTGGGCAGTCGATGCCGATCAGCAATGTCGTGGCATCTTGGGATTATTCAGTGCTGGTGAGTCGATCGGAACAACGTCCCCAAGCTGACCTATATAGTTTTTCGATTCGCGACCCATTACCGGAAATCGCAATCCCGCTGATCGCTTCCGGTTCCTTGGCAATCGATTTACAGCTTGTATTTAGTGGCGTTTACCAGCGATCGCGATACAACACCCGCATCGATTATCAGCAACCCATCCCACCCCCGAAATTATCCACCGAAGATCAGCATTGGATCGAACAATTGATTTTCGCGTAGGATGCCGTTGTCCCGCAGGGCAACGCATCACCCATCGCATCGCCAAACCGCATCATCCCCCCACCGCATCACCCCACAAATCACCCGCCAACCCAGCCAAAGCCCGCAGCCCCGTCCGCGCCCCACGAATCAACCGGATCGCCTTTCGTGGCTCCTTGATCATCCCGATCGCCAACTTCCCCGCCCGCAACTTACCCTGAGCATCGATCGCGCTCGATAAATCCGAAATATCACCCGCCGCATCATCGCTCACAACCCGCAGCATCGTCACCGGAATATTCAAATTCTGGAAAAACTCCAAAATCGCGATACCCTCCATATCGACGACATCACAGCCCGATCGCGATCGTAATGCCTGTTTGTCGATTTTGCTGGCGACGATAATATTAGTATTAACGGCCTTGACCAGTTTTGCATTCACATTCAAGTCATATTTACATTGCCAGCGTTGATTACTGGTATTTTGACAAGTCTGGTACAACACCCGATCTCCCACCTGAAGCACCGGGTTTAAGGCCCCGCATAACCCCATGACGATGACCTGCTGAACCGACGACCAGAGTGCATCGCGCGATCGCTCAGCAAGGAACGATCGCACAGGTTGTAATCCAGCGGGAATGGCGATTAATGTGAAGTCAGATCGATCGGGTAAGCCTCGTTTGACCGCCTGATATTCTGCACCCTGCGGTACTAAAACAACAATTCCCATGGTTTGATCTGATACTTGAATCCGAGGGATTTAAATCCGGGTTTCAAATAGCTTAATCGCATGGGGTAGCTGATCACCGCGAAATACATCATTGGGCTGGGGTGAAATCGTACCGGGATAAAATGTCGGCGAAGGCGAAGCCGGGAAAAACTGCTCGATGCCCGGTTGGTTTGGGAAACGGGTGGGCGTGGTGCTCAGAGATTGGGCCTCGCCGCCACCAACGGCGAAGAATTCTTGCAGGGTTTGCCGATCGAGGCGCTGAGATTGGAGGCCCTGAAGTGATCGGGCACTAGTCAACGATCGGGCGCTAGTTGGTGCGGGGCTGGGATTGACGATGCTGGCGGTACTGGCGAGAAATGCCATCACGATCGAGGTAATCGTGATTCCTTCGGCGATGACAATGAAAACTTGACGTGACATAGCGCACAACTCCTTGGCCGCTGGTGGCCCATGGTATGACCCAAAATGGTATGACCCAAAATGTCCCCACACTATTTTGATTGTATGGATTTGCTCCGGGCAGCGATCGGATGGCGCAAAGGTGTAGTGAAACTTCGTAAGCAGTCGCGAAACTTCGCACTTTTTAACTGGTAATGTTTTCAGGATTGGTAATGTTCAGGCGTGAGATTTGAGGCGCAGTATCGTGGCAACCGCATTTGTAACCGGAGGGACGGGATTCGTTGGGGCGAATGTGGTGCGGGTGTTGCTCGATCAAGGGTTGCGGGTCAAGGCATTGGCCCGATCGCACAGTCCCCGTGAAAATCTCCAAGGTTTAGATGTGGAATGGGTGACCGGGAATCTGACTGATCCGGATTTGGTGCGGCATCTGCGGGGCTGTGACTATTTGTTCCATGTGGCAGCGCACTATTCCCTGTGGCAAACGGAGCGCGATCGCTTGCATCAGGTCAATGTGCTGGGGACGCGCAATATTTTGGCGGCGGCACGGGCAGCGGGGGTGCAGCGGACGGTCTATACCAGTTCTGTGGCGGCGATCGGCGTGCGCTCCGACGGGCAACTGGCCGACGAATCCTACCAATCGCCACCGGAAAACCTCATTGGCGCGTACAAGCAGTCAAAATACTGGGCCGAACAGGAAGCGCACAAGGCAATCCAAGCGGGGCAGGACATCGTAATCGTGAATCCTTCGACCCCGATCGGCCCCTACGACATTAAACCCACACCAACGGGGGAAACGATTCTGCGCTTCCTGCGCCGCAAGATGCCCGTTTATGTGGACACGGGTTTGAATCTGATTCATGTGCAGGATGTGGCCATGGGGCATTGGTTGGCGTTGCAACAGGGCCAAACCGGGGAGCGCTACATCCTCGGCCATGAGAACGTGACCTTGAAAGCGATGCTCGATCGCTTAGCCCAAATCACTGGCATTCCGGCCCCGCAGCGATCGATCCCGATCGCCATTCCCTTGGCCGTGGCAACGATCGAAGAACGGCTCCTGGCGAAGTTTGGCTACCAGCCGACGGTGCCGATCGATGGGGTGCGGATGTCGCGTCAGCGGATGTTCTACGATGGGAGCAAAGCAGTGCGCGCGCTCAACCTGCCGCAAACTCCAGTAGACCAAGCTCTCCAAGATGCAGTAGATTGGTTTTTGGCGAAGGGTTACGTTTAGTTAAATCCTGTGAAGTGATTTAAGGCCGCATTGACCGATCGCATCAGTCACCAGTGAGGAGCAGCATCCATGGGTATTCAATTGCAGCAAGCGGTTTCGATCGGGAGCTATTTGGTCAAGCAGCGGTTGCGGGGTCGGAAGCATTTTCCGCTGGTGCTGATGCTGGAGCCGCTGTTCCGTTGTAATTTGGCCTGCTCCGGCTGCGGCAAAATTCAGCACCCCAAGGAAATCCTGCTGCAAAATCTCACGCCAGAGCAATGCTTTACCGCCGCTGAAGAATGCGGTGCGCCCGTGGTTTCGATTCCGGGCGGGGAGCCGATGCTGCATCCGCAAATTGATGAGATTGTCCGAGGCTTGGTGGCCCGCAAAAAGTTTGTCTATCTCTGCACCAACGGGATTCTGCTGGAAAAGAACCTGCACAAGTTTGAGCCTTCGCCCTACTTCACCTTCATGGTGCATTTGGATGGCTTGAAAGAGCACCATGACAAATGCGTCGATCGGGAAGGCGTGTTCGACATCGCGGTGCAGGCGATCAAAGCGGCCAAAGCCAAAGGGTTTGCGGTGAATACCAACACCACGATCTTCGAGGGCACTGATCCCGTCGAGATGCAGCAATTCTTTGATTTCCTCGGGGAACTGGGGATTGATGGGATGCAGATTTCGCCGGGCTATAGCTACGAATGGGCACCGGATCAGGAACATTTCCTGAAGCGCGAACAAACCCGTAATCTCTTCCGCCAAATCCTCGCCCCCTACAAGTCCGGCAAGAAACCCAACTGGAACTTCAATCACAATCCGCTGTTCCTGGACTTCCTCACCGGGGAAAAAGACTATGAATGCACGCCCTGGGGTAGCCCAAGCTATAGCGTTTTGGGGTGGCAGAAGCCCTGCTACTTGCTGAATGACGGCTATGTGCAGAGCTTCAAGGAGCTGACGGAAACCACCGACTGGCAGCAGTATGGCCGGAAAAGCGGCAATCCCCAATGCCAGGACTGCATGGTGCACTGCGGCTACGAACCGACCGCCGCAGTGGATGCCATGGCCCCCGCGAATATGGGGAAAGCGTTGGGGGCGCTGTTTGGTTAACGCGATCGGTTTGGTTAACGCGATCGATTAAGCTGCTTCGGCTTCGAGCATCCGCCGATCGATTTCGTTGCGGTCTTGATCTTGCCAGGCGAGGGCCCAGGTGACTAATGTCCGCCTTGCATCGCTCGTGACCTTGCGCCAGAGGAAGGTGCGGGCGATTTCCGGCATCATGTATTCCGGCGATCGACTGCCGTGGATGACATTCGGCATGGTGGTTAGCCAGCCCTGTTGGTGCAAGTTGGCGAGGCGGGCTTCCATCACGGCGAGGTCCTCGGCCCCGCTGAGATGGGCGGCGAGGGGCGCATTGAATTGGGCTCCGTAGAGGACGCTGAGGCGACTGAGGAGGTCGCGATCGGCGGCTTCGAGGGTTTGGTAAACGGCGTTGAAGCAAGCCATGATTTGGGCCTGGGGTTCCGCCATTTTTTCTTGGTACTGCCGCTTCAGCTTCTCGACGGTGAGCATCAGGGTATCGGCGTAGGTTGCGTCGGATTGGCGACTGAGGAGGCGGCCCATCAGATGCAAGATAAATGGTGAGCCATCGGCCAGTTTGATCAGTTGCTCCAGGGCTTTGTGGCTAGGATGCTCGATCGTGCGGAGAATCGCTTCGTCCGATGTAGGGTCGATTGGGCTGGGCGGCTGCAAGTGACTGGTCAGCAGATCAATGCTGCTGCTAGCGGACAGTTCATCAACAAAGAGGGTTTTGCCTTGATCGACGGGCAATACAGGTTTGCGGCTGGTGATTAGGATGACGTAGCGATCGACGCTTTGGGTCTTGGCGAAGGTGAGGAGGGGCTGGATTTGTTTGAGGCTGGTGACGTTATCGAGTAGGACGATCGTCGGCTTGCCGCTGAGCTGTTCCTGGTATAGAGCTTGCAGTTCGCTGACCCGCTGCGGTAGACGGCGGGGATCGAGATTAAATTCCAGCACGAGCCATTCTTGCAGCACATCCCGCGCTTGGGCAGGAAAAGCATCTTGACCGTGAAGATTGGCGTAGAGCTGGCAGTCGGGATAGCGCGGTGTGAGGCGGTGGACGGCTTGGATCGCCAGGGCCGTTTTGCCCATGCCGATTTTATTCAGTGGATCGGTGAGTTCGATGACGTTGATGCCTTGCTCGATGAAGCGATCGATCATTTGCAGTTCGCGATCGCGACCGATGAAGTGCGGAATCGGTTCGGGGAAGGCGAGCATTGCTGGATAGCTGGCCCCTGCCGTGGCACTCGAAGTTGCAGTTGTGGTAGGAACTGCGGAAGGCGGAACAGAAGCAGACCCGGAAATCGAGTGTGCCGCGCTGACGGTTGAATTAAACATACCCTGATGCAAGATAAATGACAGACACAGTAGATGCGCGATTCAACTGAACTTCATGGGGCAAGTTGTGGCACGCCATAATCGCGATACCCCAAGATTTCCCCGTTCGGCTGTTTCGTTCCCGTCTATAAGCCAGAGATTTTGCAAATCCTGATCCGCGTTTTCCCACTTTTTTTGCGATCTTGTCGCCAAATCTTCCGTGGTGCTGCGGAGGGTAGTGAGTCCGATGACCGGGTTTATCCGGGCTGACTGAGCCATTCGGCGATCAGTTCCGGGTTGTGTTTGGTCGAGAAGACCTTAAGCGCGTGGTAGCTGACTTTTTCGCGCAGACGATAGACCTGCTTGATCGGAATATTCAGCTGCTCGGCGATCGCTTCTTGGGTGATGCCCTGGAGGTAGAGCTGAAGCCAGGACGCGGCGAGGGGATCGACTTTTTCTTCGAGATAGAAGGTGAGCTGGCGGACGATCGATTGGCGCAGTTCTTGCTGTTCGAGCTGGGCCTGCTCCGCTTCGTAGGTGGCGACCGCTTGGTTATCGAGTAGGCTGATCGAGCCTTGGTCTTCATCTTGGCCGATCTCGTCCGAAACCAGGCGAATAAATTCAGCGTTGGGCACTTGGGTCATGCCACCGCGCTGGGAACGCCGGAGATAGTTAACGAACCGATACATCAGGAGCGGCTGGTTGCGGATCGGGCGGAGGCAATATTCTTCGAGGCTGGCGAGAACGAGGCTATTTCGCAAGCGACGATCGCTGGTGCATTGGGCAATCCAGGTGATTTGTTGCTGCATGTAATTATCCTGTTGCAACAATTCCTGAAGCACCTCTTGAAGGACTTCAACAACACTGCGCTGACGATCGCGGGACAGCGAAATCCAAGTCTTGATCTTGTTGCGTAAGACAAAAATACTGCTGAGGCGCTGGATCAAATTGCGGTAGGCGCGCTCCTGGGATTGGTTGAGGTAGCGTTCGCAGAGGATGCGATAGCGGTAGTCCATGGCCTGTTCGGCAATGCGGCGCTGATCGATGGTGAACTGAGCATAGCGATCGTGGTCTTCGCCGATCAACCATCGAGCGATCGGCGAATGCTGATCGACTTGGGAAATTTCCTGCTGGAGTTTGGTTTGCCAATTCGTTGAAAGTTCTTCGACCAAGCTCATTGGGGAGTTTCCTTGCCGCAGGTTATCGGTAGTCGCATCTTCTCCATTCTGCACATTTATGACCATCGGTGTACGGAAATTCCCTACAACCTGACGGGGCATAACTCATGCGCTGGGGCTCAGCCGTTGGCGCTCAACCGTTGGGGCTCAACCATTGGCGCTTAGCCGTGACGCTGCTGATGCCAAGCCCAGGCATGTTGGAGAATGATTTTGAGGTCAGCGTATTGGGGATTCCAGCCGAGGACTTGACGGGCCCGATCGCCGCTGCCGACTAGCGCCGGGGGATCGCCAGGGCGACGATCGTGATTCACAGCGGTAATCGCGCGGCCCGTAACGGCGCGCGCGGCTTCGATCACTTCATTCACCGAGAAGCCATTGCCGTTGCCGAGGTTAAAGCGATCGGAAATACCGCCCTGTTGCAGGTATTGCAAGCCTAAAACATGGGCCTCGGCAAGGTCGGTGACATGGATATAGTCGCGAATGCAGGTGCCGTCGGGGGTCGGATAATCGGTGCCAAACACCCCGATCGACTCACGTTTGCCCAGCGCCGCCATCAGCACTAATGGGATCAAGTGAGTTTCGGGATTGTGGTCTTCGCCGAGACGACCCTGGGGATCCGCACCAGCCGCGTTGAAGTAGCGAAAGCAGACAGATTTCAGACCATAGGCCACGTCGAAGTCCGCCAGGATACGCTCGACCATGAGTTTGGTCGCGCCGTAGGGGTTGATCGGATGCTGGGGGTGATCTTCGGGGATCGGCACCTGCTTCGGTACGCCGTAGGTGGCGCAGGTGGAGGAGAAGACGAAGTGTTTGATGTCAGCGGCGACCATCGCTTCGAGCAGGGTCAAGGTGCCGAGGACGTTGTTGCGATAGTACTTGTCGGGATGGCTGACGGATTCGCCGACGTAGGCGTAGGCGGCAAAGTGCATCACCGCGTCGAACTGGCGACTGGCAAAGAGCGCGTCGAGCATGGCCCGATCGTTCGTATCGCCGACAACCAGTTCCACTTCTAATACCCGATCGACGAGATCTTGATGCCCATAGACCAAGTTATCCAGCACCACAACTTGATAGCCCGCTTGCTTGAGGGCCAGGACAGCATGGGAGCCGATATAGCCAGCGCCGCCAGTGACGAGAACAGTGGGGATAGTGGACATGGATTTGCAATACTCCAAAACGCGATCGAGAAAGGCTAATTCGAGCTTTCCCCAAAGTACCGGAAAGTCCATGAACTGCCGCAAAATTTCCGGACGGCTTGACGTGCGATCGCGCATTGGCATGAGGTTCGCATCGACTGATCCACTACCGCTTGTCCGTGAATCCCGAAATCACTCTACAAATAGTGGCTGACAAACGCGATTTCTTCAGTAAAATCCTAGGTATGGTGTTCAACTCTGACGAGAGAATACCTGCCCCCGGATGTCAATCATCAAGGAAACCGAGTAATGCTGCTTGTGACGGATGTCTTTTTACTGCTGACCCAGGTTCTGTTGTGGATCCTGGTTGCTTTGGCAGCGCGATTTATACTGCTGCAAGCCTTGCCGAAGGCATTTTTAGGCAGTTTGGTGTTGGTGCTGTTGGTTGTGGTGACGGCGCTGACGTTCATGAGTGGCACCCCGCAGGCGGGGCTTTTGGGTGATATCTGGTCGCTGATTTCGGTGGTGTTTAATCCGCTGGCGGTGATTTTGATTTTGCTGGGGGTGGCTTGGCGCGATGCGGATAAAAAGGGCTTGACCAATACCTCGAAGTGGTTTTTGCGCGGTTGTGTGATTGCGTTGCTGCTGATGAGTATGCCGCTGGTGTCGAATTTTCTGCTGCAACGATCGGAGTCGGAAGCGATTCAGATTGCGCGGACGGATGCAGTGCCCTTGACGGCAGGCGGGCAGCGCGTGATCGTGCTGATGGGCCAGGACACAACCCGGCTCCAAGTGCGCCCCCGGAAGGAAGATGCTCCTGCGCCAGCCGCCCCGCCGAAACTGGGAAACGGCTTACTGCGGCCCGCGCCGCCGATGCGCGAATCGACCTTTTCGATGATGACCCAGCAGGCGCAGTTGACTGAACACGGCGATCGGTTGCTCTATGCAGCGCAGCTGTTCCGCGAAGAAGCGGGAAATTCGCCGCTGATGATTGTGACGGCGGGACAATACCCCGGTCGCAGTAAGAAGTCGGGTGAAACCGATGCGGATACTTCAGCGGCCCGCGATATTAGTCGGATTTTGCAAACCCAGCTGGGAATTCCGGGGAGCCAAATCATCGAAGACCCGAGCAGTTCGACGGTGCAGGCGAGTGCCGTGAATGTGCGCAACTTGCTGGCAACACGCAATATCAATTTTGGGGGGCAGTTGATGGTGGTGACTTCGGCTTTAGAAGCCAGTCGCACCGCCCTGACCTTTGAGAATGAATTTGCGGCGAATGGTCAGCCGACCCTGGTGCTGTCGCGGCCGACGGATTTCTATGCATTACCCGCGAAGGAAGCGCTGACAGCACGGGCGAAGGGGGTCGATTTGATCGAGCAACGCCTTTCTCTGCGCGATCTGCTACCGAGTGTGGATGCCCTCGATATGAATGTGCGGCTGTTCAATGAAACCCTGACTTCGATGTATTACTTCCTGCGCGGCTGGGTGCGCCCGATGCGACCGCAGTAGGCTTGTACAAAGCGGATTGAATCCTCAACTGACTGGCCAAAATCTTCCTTGATGAATCCCCGATCGCCGCAACGCGATCGGGGATTTTTATATGGGCGGGAAACCCGTTAGGATAGGAGACTATTGTTTCGATTGATACGGAATCCTTGAGATTTCTACGCTGAGAGTTTTTGTATGGCCCGATCGTCTCGATTGCATCATGTGTGGCGCTATATTCGGCCTTACCAAGGCAAAGTGGCCCAGGGCGTGATCGCGCTGCTGATTGTGAACTTGCTAAGTGCGCGGATTCCGCTGGTGATCGGGGAAGGCGTGGAAGCGCTAAAGCAGGGTGCGGCGGGTGGCGGTGGGCAATCAGTGCTGCCGATCGGCCTGTGGATTTTGGGGCTATCGACGGTGATGATGATGATCCGCCTGTGGTCGCGGATGCTGTTGTTTGGGGTGGGGCGGCAGGTGGAATTTGACCTGAAGCAAAAGCTGTTTGATCATTTGCTGGTCATGGATCCGGCTTACTTTGGCGCGAATCGGATCGGGGACTTGATCAACCGGGCGACCAGTGATGTGGACAGTGTGCGGCGGATGTTGGGCTTTTCGGTGTTGAGTTTGTTCAATACGATTTTTGCTTACAGCACAATTCTGCCGACGATGCTGAATCTGAACGTGAAGCTGGCGCTGGTGTCGGTGTCGGTCTATCCGGTGATGCTGTTTGTGGTGAATTTGTTTGCGGGGCGAATGCGATCGCTGCAAACTCTCGTGCAGGATGAGCTGTCAAATGTGAGTGAGCTGATCCAAGAAGACATGAGCGGCATTGCGCTGATTAAGATCTATGCCCAGGAAGCAAACGAGCGACAAGCCTTTAGCGATCGTAATCAGAAATTGCTCGATGCGAATATGTCGATGGCGAAGCTCCGCACGGTGCTGTTTCGGATTCTCGAAGGGGTGGTGGCGTTTAGCAGTTTGTTGCTGCTGTGGTTCGGGGCGAAGGATTTGGAAACCGGGGCGTTGCCCGTCAAGGACTTCGTGGCGATGATTATTTTGACGGGGCAGTTGGCGTTTCCGACGGCGCTGATGGGTTTTACGATTACGGCTTATCAGCGGGGCGAAGTGAGCATCGATCGGATTGAGGCAATTCTGGCGGAACAACCACAAATTCAAGATGCGCGGGCCGCGATCGCCGTACCACCGGAGCATATCACAGGACGGTTGACGGCAAAGGGGTTGAGTTTTTCCTATCCTGAACAAGCACATCCGGCGCTTGATCGTCTGAGTTTTCAGATCGAACCGGGGGAAACCGTGGCGGTGATTGGGCCGATCGGTTCCGGCAAATCCACCTTGGCGAATGCATTGCCGCGTCTGCTGGCGATTGCGCCGGGGCAATTGTTTGTCGATGACCATGACATCACAGCGTTACGGTTGCAGGATTTACGCGGGGCGATCGCCTACGTGCCCCAGGAAAGTTTCTTGTTCAGCACCACAATTCGCGACAACATTCGTTACGGCAATCCCACCGCTGAAGACTGGGAAGTGCAGCAAGCCGCCAAAGCGGCCCAACTCGATGGTGAAATCGAGAATTTTCCCCAGAAATACAACACCTTAGTGGGTGAGCGGGGCATTACGCTCTCCGGAGGGCAGCGGCAACGGGCAGCTCTGGCGCGAGCATTGGTCGTTGATGCGCCGATTTTGATCTTGGATGATGCGCTATCAAGCGTCGATAACCAAACTGCCACCCGAATTTTGCAAAACCTCTCCGAAGGCACCCAACGCAAAACGGTGATTTTTATTTCGCACCAGTTATCGGCGGCGGCGACAGCCGATCGGATTATCGTGATGGATGCAGGCAAGATTGTCCAGGTCGGCACCCACAATGAGTTGCTCAAACAGTCGGGGAGCTTGTACGACAAGCTATGGAACCAACAGCAATTGGTATCGGTGTTGGAGTAAGCGGGCAATGTCGATGAGCGATTCTTGATCAGGTCGCATAGATCACTTGGGCCGATTCTAAAATATTTTTGCGTCTTAGCCAGTTTTCGCTCCGCTCGATCGCGGCTTTCACAATCAAATCGACTTTGCGGTCGAAAATTATTTCGAGTTCATCGCGCATTTGGATGGTTTCGGTGAGGCCACGTTTGGCATCTTGGGAGAAATCTACCAGAATATCGATGTCGCTGTCCGGTCGAAAGTCGGCTCGGAGGACGGAGCCGAATAAGGCGAATTCGGTGACTTGCCATTTGTGACAAAATTCTTGGATCTGCGGTACTGGTAGTTCAACCGCTGTAATCGTCATGTGAATCCCCGAGGTTGTAAGTAAGTTGCGCCTTAAATTCAGGATAGCTCCATCGGTTAGTGTTGCTTGTCCTATCCAGTCTAAAAAAATGTGATCGCAGTTGTCATCCCGTCAACCCAGCATTCACAATGAAAGAAACCCGATCGCGCCCAAATCCCGATCGCCCCCTCTCACCCCAGGAGCAGTCACCATCGAGACCATCTTCGGCAGCCTCAAAGGACTCAAAACCAGCCAACTCAAACAACTCCAGCGCCTCTACCATCAACGACTCCCAGGGGATAATCTCGTCACGCCCGAATTTGCCCAGCGGGTCGCCGCCGTTAGTAGCGAAGTTGGCCAAAGTGTCTGTGTTTACCTCAATCGTCGCGGCCAAGTGATCCGAGTCGGTATCGGTTCCCCGCGCCAAACCCAAATTCCCGCGATCGAACTACCCCGCTACGGGGCCGATCGCCTGAGCGGCATTCGCTGCGTCGCCACCAGCCTGAAGCTCGAACCACCGACGGAATCGGATCTCACGGCCATGGCCATGCAGCGCCTCGATGCCCTGATCACCGTCACGCTGACGGGCAGCGGCTTCCAAAAGCGCGGCGGCGGTTCGACGGGCTATGTGCGTCATGCTTACCTGTCCCACTTGGTCCCCCATCCCGAAGCCCGCTGGACGGTCTCGCCGCCGTTGGACTTGGACGATCTACTGGAATCTGAACTTACGGAATTTGTCGAAAATCTCGAAACTGAATTCGAGAAACAATACATTGCGCGTACCGTCGAATCCGACCACGATCGGGTACTCATTGTCGGTCTCCAAACCGGGGATATGAGCAAACGCCACTTTGAAGACGGTATGGCCGAATTGAATCGATTAGTCGAAACTGCTGGCGGTGATGTGCTCAAAAGTCTGGTTCAAAAGCGGCCCCGACCCCATCCGCAAACGGTGATCGGCGAAGGTAAGGTACAGGAAATTGCCTTGGTCGCCCAGACGATCGGGGCTAACTTAATCGTCTTCAACCGTTGTCTGTCGCCGCTGCAAGCCCGGAATATTGAGAACCAGACGGGGATTCGGGTGGTCGATCGAACCGAAGTGATCCTCGATATCTTCGCCCAGCGCGCCCAGTCCGGGGCCGGGAAACTCCAAGTCGAACTCGCGCAACTGGAATACAATCGCCTGCGTCTGATGGGCCGGGGCCAAGCGATGTCGCGACTGGGCGGCGGTATCGGGACACGCGGCCCAGGGGAAACCAAACTGGAAACCGAACGCCGCGCGATCCAGAAGCGGATCAGTCACCTGCAAGCCGAAGTGAATCAGCTCCAAGCCCACCGCGCTCGACTGCGCCAAAAGCGCCAGCATGAAGCCGTTCCCAGCGTCGCGATCGTCGGCTATACCAATGCGGGGAAATCAACTCTGCTTAATTGCCTCACCCGCGCCGAAATCTACGCCGCCGACCAACTCTTTGCCACCCTCGATCCAACCACGCGACGGCTCGTGGTGCAGGACGCGGAAACTGAAGAACATCGACAGATTCTGCTGACGGATACAGTGGGCTTTATCCATGAATTGCCGCCGGAACTGGTCGATGCATTTCGGGCGACCCTGGAGGAGGTAACGGAGGCGGATGCGCTAATTCATTTAGTCGACCTATCCCACCCCGCTTGGCAAAGTCAGTTGCGATCAGTGATGCATATTCTCTCGCAGATGCCGATTTCGCCAGGGCCATCGCTGATTGTGTTCAACAAAATGGATCAGGTGGATGGCGATCGGTTTATGGCCGCCAAGGAAGAATATCCCCAGGCACTGTTTATTTCCGCCCAGTCCAATTTGGGGCTGGAAACCCTACGGCAACGAATTTGCCAGTTGGTGAAATACGCAATCGCGCTGTAGGACAATGCCGATGCCAGAAAAATCAGGGTGAAGCGGTTGTGAAGCGTGGTTTGAAGACTCGGTTTGGGCATTCTAGGAGAGCTTCACAGGATGCACAAGCGCATGACGACTCACATCATTCCCCTCGAATCGCTGCAAAAAATCCAAAAGTTTCTGCGTGCTGCCTTGGTTTTACCCGAGGCAGAAAATTGCCCGAAACCGCCCGTGAGCCTGGAAGAAATGGCCACAGCACCCATCCCAACTTCCCTCGCGGATTTGGGGGATTTGTTTCGGATGGGGAGCAGCTTTGAAGATGGCGGCTCCTTGCCCAACGATCGGGGACGGTGGTTTCTGAGTATTTTTGATGTAGCCCCTGTGATTCAACGGTTGCCGGGATTATCGGTGGCACCGGGATATCGATTTGCGACCTATCTCTATCGCTTGCCGGATCAAGGTATTGGTCATACGGTGGCTCTGCCGGAACAGCAGGCCAGTCTGGCGCAGTTAATGGCGGTGCTACCGGGTGCCGACAAGCCAGAAATGCTGCCCCAGCCGGTGGGTGCTTTGCCGGATTTAATGGCCACGATCGTCGGTGACCGATCGCCCATGACCTATCTTCTGGCTTCGATGTTGAAACGGGAATTGGCAGAACTGGGCCGCGTGGGAGAAGTCCATGCCATTTGGCAGCGCCATCGCTATGTCGCTGCGGCACCGACCCAGGCCCGTTGGCAATGGCGATCGGGGACAGCACCGGATCTACGACCCCGTGTGCGGATCATGCCCGACGATCGAGTGACGGTAGAGTTTTTTAGCTGTCGGGTGCATCCGTCGATCGCCATTTTTCAGCACCTTGATCAATATGAACCTGACAGTTATGTGCCGCAGAGCCTCGATCGCCCCTTAGCGTTTGCGGAACAGCGGGCCGAGGTAAGTAATGCTTCAACGTAATTGAAGGTGTGCGTCAAGGCTGCGTTGGGAACGTCAGGCTCGCCGGATCGGGCGCTGTGCCAACGGGTTTAGCGGGTGATTGATTGTAGGAATAGGTGATACCAGCGGCATTACCAACATTGAGGCTGAGGTTTTGCTTGGCGGTGAAGGTTTTTTCCGTGCCCTTGGGCACGACTTCAGAAATGACGACTGTGCCATCAGCGACGACTTCGAGCCAGTTCTCCTCGATCGCTTTTACTTTAACCAGGTGGGGCGCGGATTGGGGCGAGGGGCTGACGCTGGATTGTGGAGTGGGTGTCGCATTGGTGGGAGATGGCGCGATCGCCGGACTCCCGCTCGATGCACTGCTGCTACTGGAAGGTTGGCTACTGGAAGGCGATTGGGTTTCGGTGGGTTTTGGCTGTGAGATGAGCAGTGCGCCGATGCTCAGGAGGGCGAGCGCAATCAGTCCGCTCAGCCAGTAGATCCAGTTCCCCGGGCCTTGATTGGTTTCGCCGCGATAGGCGGGGCCACTGTAGGAGGGTGCCCATTCACGATCGGCAGTCGATTCCTCCGCACTTGGTTCGTTAGCGATTGGTTCGTTAGCGATTGGTTCGTTGGCGATTGGCGCTTCAGGGGTGACAGCTTCGGGAACGCTGGCTTCGGGGATAGTCGGCTCGATCGCTATGACAGGTTCAGGCACTACTACAGGTTCAGGCACCACTACAGGTTCAGGCACTACTACAGGTTCAGCCGGAGTCACGGTTGCTGGAGTGGGGTCGGATTGAATTGCGGTTGTCGGTTCGGCAGCGGGAACGGCGATGACGACAGGTGCCGCAGCTGCGGCGATCGGTGTCGGTTCGGCGATCGGTGTCGGTTCGGCGATCGGTGTCGGTTCGGCGATCGGCTCGGGAGGCAGTGGCTCCGGGACTTTGAAGGGATTTTTTCGTTGGGTGCGGGAAGCCGCAGTCACAACGTCATCTTCCGGGTGGTAAGAAAGGAATTCCTGGGCGGGTTTATTTAACGTGGGTGGCTCGATGCTAAATTCCTGGGCCAGTCCCCGGCCATCTAGCCCAACGGCATCGCCATAGCGTCGGATAAAGCCTTGAACAAAGACCGCCTCTGGGAGACGCTCAAATTTGCCTTCATCGAGGGCCTTGAGCAAGCGCAGGGGGATAAAAGTCTCAGCGGCAATCTGCTCTAACTCAATCCCCGACTGTTCACGCTGGGTTTTGAGGTGTTCGGTGATGCGCTTGAGTTGTTCGGCCAATCGAGATTCCACGCGTACGTCCTCTGTGATGCTAACAACAGATCTAACTGATCCTACACAACTGTTCGCGAGAGACCCAAGACACTTGCCCAAGACAGTTGCTTGATCCATCGTCGGCTGACTGTGTTGCGGGCTGACGATATGAAAAATTGCCCAGGTTACACCATAGCCCAAGAATCTAGCGTTTTATCAAGTCCGTCCCGAGAAGTTTTAAAGTTTATCTTTCAATCAAAAATAAAGTTCCCGATAAGGTTAGTGGCACGATCGTAAATCTAAGAGAAATCCCCCGGAGAAGGGATATCAACCTCGACAGAGGAAAAAAGACAAACTGGCTAATTGTTTAATTTAGCGGTTGATTTTATTGAATTGCCAATTTTATTGAATTGCCTAACTGGATTGCCTATGTTATTTCCGCAAGTCTCCTTGGGTGGGGCCGTTTGGCTTGAAATGGCGCGGATCCATTTTCACGGGCGGCGCTATCGATCGACCTGGCTGGCCCTGCGCCAAACCCTGATGGCAAATCCGGCTTGTATTGAGGCTTGGCATTTAGCGGGGGTGTTGTTTCAGCAGGTGGGACAGGATGCGGCGGCACTGTTGGCCTACGATCGGGTGCTCCGGCTTGATCCGACAGATTGCTTCAGTTGGTATGGTCGCGGCCAAGTGTTGGAACGCATGGGCGATCAGCCGGGGGCGATCTCCAGTTACGGTGCGGCAGCGGCACTCTGTCCCGCTTACCAAGATGTCCAGCGACGGCGCGATCGATTGATTAGGGTTCCGGTCGGCGAATCCAGCCGTTCATGGTGAAGCGACTGTCGGCAAATTCCCGGGAGGGGCAGATCACTGGACGTACTTCGTGGAGATAGTAGCTGGGGAAGAAAACGATGCTGTTGTTTTTCGGTTCGACGATCTGGGAATGGGCCCCCGCAACGGCACGGCCATTTTCCATTGTTGTATCGTAGATTTCGAGGTTGCCGCCGGAGTAGCCTTTCGGTTCGCGGTTGAAGTAGTAGACGTAGGTGAGCTGGCGCGCAGCGGTATCGGCACTGCTGTTGTCGTTGTGGATTTTGTAGTAGTTGTTGTCGTTGTGGGCGGTGAGCTGGGTTTCGATCCGGGCGACTGCGAATTCGGGTAAGTCGAGGTGGGCCATGACGCGGGGCATGACTTGCTTGACCCGATCGAGGAAGATATCGGCGTAGCGGGGATAGTAGATTACGAGTGAGTTGCGGTGATCTTTGTAATGTTCATTGTTGGTGGCGGGGCCGGTTTCGGTGTATTCGTCACGGTTGTTGATGGCGTAGTCCAGTAATTGCCGGTGAAATTCGGGGGGGAAGAAGTTTTCGATTTGAATGTAGCGATAGACCTGACGGGGGGGTGAGTCGGGGGTGGGCCGTTGGGCGAAGATGGGTGGGTCGGTGAGAAGGCCGATGAGCTGGTGGCTGGCGAAGGCGATCGCGCTTTTGCCGTCATTGATCGGGATTTGGAGGAGGCTGGGGGGGGACTGGGGGGGATTGAAGAGGATGCCAAACAGTTGATGCAGGAGGGGTGCATCGGAGGTGAGGGTGAGTTCTTGCTGGTGGCCGCCGTTGAGGAGGATGGTGGCTTTTACGGAATGCGCTGTGGGGGATGGGTCGGGGGATTGATTGGGGGTGGGTTGATCGGGAGTGGCGGGGCGGGTAGGGTCAACGGCGTTGACCCGTGCGGAGCGGGTAGGGTGGCTCATGATGATATGGGGTGACGATTCGGTCGGTTGGCTTAGGTTCAATCTAGCGCCATCTGTGGGAAATGGATGATTTTTGTTCGGCTTTGATTCTTTGAGTGGAACAAACGTGCTAGGGTATGGGGTGATTTTGTGCTGGATTCTACTTTGAGGGAAGAGTGAGATGGCGGAGCCGACGATCGCGAAGATTTATACCGATGGGGCTTGCTCGGGGAATCCGGGGCCGGGGGGCTGGGGCATGGTTGTGTATTTTGCCGATGGTCGGGTGCAGGATGTGGGTGGCCCAGCAGCGAATACAACGAATAATCGGATGGAGCTGCAAGCGGCGATCGCGGCGCTGGAGTTGTATGGACAGTCGGGGCAAACTCAGCCAATTACGCTCTACACCGATAGTGAATATGTGCGGAATGGGATTACGAAATGGATTAGTGGCTGGAAGAAGAAAGGTTGGAAGACAGCGGCGGGGAAGCCCGTGATGAATCAAGATCTCTGGCAGGCACTGGATGCAGTGAATTCGAGTCGGGTAACTTGGCAGTATGTGAAGGGTCATGCCGGGGATCCAGGGAATGAGCGGGCCGACGCGATCGCGGTGAAATGCGCCCACAGTCAGCAAGCGGTGGGGCAATTGACGATCGCACCGACGGCGGCAAGTGCGCCAGCGACCAAAACAGAATCAACACCGCGATCGGCAAGCGCGCAAATTGACTTGATGACTGAACCGCAACCAGAATTGCCTGTTGCTTCCGTCTTTCCTGAATCTTCAGCACTGTTTGGGTTGCTTGAACGCCTGCAACTGGCGAGTGAGATTGCGAACCAAGGCTACTTGGTCACAACACAGGAAGTCTCAGAATTGGTGGGTTTGAGTCCGGCGGCAGTGAGCGATCGGGGGGAGGAATGGGTGTGGCGCAACTGGACGATTAGTCGCGTGCGGAAGGAAGGTAATCAAAATCTGTGGCAGTTGGAACGGCAGGGGTAAGTCGCTTCAAGTCACCCCAATTCTAGGCGGCGAGGTTTTCGTGTCAGGTGGGATGCAAGTGGGTATCCTAGGAAAAGCTGAGTCGTTGCGGATTGACACAGGTTTGAATCCCGCCATCGCTGAGCGTCATCCATTGCCCCCTAGGTTTCGTATGTCTATCCGGAATTTAATCTTTTTTGGTCTGCTGGTGTTTGTGCCGATTTCGATCGCGGCGCATTTTCTGCACTGGGGATCGCTGATTGTCTTTTTGACGGCGGCGGCAGCGATTTTGCCGTTGGCAGGCTGGATGGGGACGGCGACGGAGGAGATTGCGGTAGTCTTGGGGCCTTCGCTTGGTGGGCTATTGAATGCAACTTTCGGCAATGCGACGGAATTGATTATTGCGCTGGTGGCGTTGAATGCGGGCTTAGTCGATGTGGTCAAGGCGAGTTTGACCGGGTCGATTATCGGTAACTTGTTGCTGGTGATGGGCTTATCGATGTTGCTGGGTGGATTGCGCTATAAGGAGCAGGAATTTCAGCCGATCATCGCGCGGGTGAATGCTTCATCGATGAATTTGGCGGTGATTGCGTTGCTGTTACCGACGGCGATGAACTATACCTCTTCGGGAATTGGCGAAGTGACGATCCAGAAGTTGTCGGTTTGGGTGGCGTTTGTGTTGATCGGCGTGTATGCGCTGACGTTGATATTTTCAATGAAAACCCACAGCTATTTATATGATGCGGGGGTGGCGGATGTCGAAGGTTTGGAGGAGTTGGCCGAGGCGAGTTTGGCAGAAGAAGGCGATAAAGAAGATATTAATTTGCCGCTGTGGGTCGCTGTGTTGCTCGGTTGTACGGTGCTGGTGGCGATCGAGTCAGAATTGCTGGTGGGCAGTTTGGAAGAAGCGACGGCGATGCTGGGGCTGACTTCGCTGTTTACCGGAGTGATTTTGTTGCCGATCGTCGGGAATGCAGCGGAGCATGCAACCGCCGTGACGGTGGCGATGAAAAATAAAATGGATTTGTCGGTGTCGGTAGCCGTGGGTTCGAGCTTGCAGATTGCATTGTTCGTGGCTCCGGTGCTGGTGATTGCGGGTTGGCTGATGGGTAAGCCGATGGATTTGGATTTTAATCCGTTTGAGTTGGTGGCGGTTTCTGTCGCTGTGTTGATTACGAACTCGATTAGTTCCGATGGGAAGTCGAACTGGTTGGAAGGGACATTGCTGCTGGCGGCCTATGCGGTGTTGGGGCTGGCGTTCTTCTTCCATCCCGTGATTGAAGGCATGGTGGGGTAGGAATGCAACTTTGTCAGTTACCGCCGCCCCTTACTCCGGGGGATTTGCTTTGTGTGATTGCGCCGAGTGGGGCGTTGCGGGAGCGATCGGCCCTCGATCAGGGTTTGGAACTTTGGCGCGCCCAAGGCTATCGCATCGAACTGATGGCGGGCTACGACGATCGCTGGGGTTATTTGGCTGGAACCGATGATAGTCGGCGATCGCAATTGGTTGCGGCGCTGCAAAATCCCGAATGTAAGGGCATTCTCTGCGTGCGCGGTGGCTGGGGCGGGGCGCGGCTGCTGGAAGGCTGGATGGAGAATGGGCAACTGCGGTTGCCGGAAGGGATTACGCCGCCAATGCTAAATAAGTGGCTGGTGGGCTTTTCGGATATTACTAGTTTGCTGTTTGGGTTGAGCCAGTTTGGGGTGGCGGGGCTGCATGGGCCGTTGTTGACGACGATCGGGGCAGAACCAGATTGGTCGCTGGAACGCCTATTTGGCCTGGTGCGGGGGCAATCCTTACCCAGTTTGCAGGGACAGGGCTGGGGCGGCGGAACAGCACAAGGTTTGCTGCTACCCGCGAATCTGACGGTGGCGACGCATTTGCTGGGAACACCGATGCAGCCGGACTTGGCGGGGGTGATTTTGGCGATCGAGGATGTGGGAGAAGCGCCCTACCGCATCGATCGCATGCTCACCCATTGGCGCATGGCGGGGGCGTTGGACAAATTAGCGGGCATCGCGATCGGGCGCTTTAGTCAGTGCGAACCGCCAGCGGGCTATCACAGTTTATCGATCGAGGAAGTGCTGCGCGATCGGCTGGGTGACCTTGGATTGCCGATCGTCGCGGGGTTGCGGTTTGGTCATGATGGCGAGAATGCGGTGCTGCCGGTAGGGCGACCTGTGACCCTGGATGCAGATGCGGGTACCTTAGAGTTTAGCTAGGGTTGCACGTTGAACTGAAGTGTGACCTAGGGTTGCACGTTTAACTGAAGTGTGACGAAGTAAGTGAAGGGTATCCAGGATTCCGTCGATCGGCGAGTCAATTTCCGCCAGATGATGGAAATCGCTGTAATCCGCGAAACTTTTTGGCCGCTGGCGGTCGTCGCTGAAGGGATGTGGATTGTAATGTGCCAGATCGGGGAATTTTTGTATGCTTTGCGTGAAGCGCGGGCAGAAATTGCCAAAATTTCCCCTTTTTCTGCCACCAATCCTGAATATCGGGTGCAGGGTTTGCTACTGTGACGCATGTTGGATATGGCGGGTTGTAGAGACAAGCGGCCGCTGCGTTAGATATCGCCGGATATTGATGGATCTTGAGGAGTGGACGATCGTGAAAATGGGTTCTGCAATCGTTGGGTTATTGGTTATGGCAGGGTTGGCCACGACTCCGGTCGCCGCAAAGCCGAGGACGAATGAATCGGTGCCGACAAATGCGGCAATCAAGTCGCCAACCGATCGCATCACGGAGGGACAAAGCTACCTCCAGCGCGGTTGGGCCGATGCCGCGATCGCAGTTTTTGCCAAAGAACTCAAAGTTAATCCAAAATCCGTGCCCGCCACGTTGGGCTTGGCCCAGGCACACCAGAAAAATGGCAAATTGGAACAGGCGTGGGATTTTTATCGGCAGGTGGTCGTGCTGGAACCTCGCAATACTATAGCGCTGCGGGAATTGGGGGTATTTGGGGAATATCGACCCGAGTGGCAGGATGCGGGGATTGCCGCGCTGAATCAATTGCTCAAAATGCAACCGCAGGATACCGCTGCATTGACCCAACGGGCTTTATTGCTGGGTTTTCAAGGCAAGTTTGAACCCGCTTGGGCGGATTATCAGCAGTTGGATTTGGACCAATTGCCCGTGAAGAACCGCTTGAAAGCCGCCGAAACCGCAGGCTTTAGCGGCCGATCGGCATTGGCGGTAGATCTCTACGATCGGGTGTTGCCGCTGGTGAGTGATCCGGCAACGCAGTTAGATACGCAGGTCTACCGCGCTTACTTTGGCCGTCGGGCGGAACGGGTGACGGAAACCGAGGCGAAGCAAGTGCTAATGCAGTGGATTGCCGCCAATCCCGATCGGGTGACATCGGCGATCGCGGATTTGGCCGGGAGTTTGCCGCTTGATCCGGCGATCGCGGATTTGTACAGTCGGGTGCAGCAGGCGTTTCCGCAACAGTTGGCAGTGCAACAGCGGGGGCTGATGTTGCAAGCGGCGACTGATCCAGCCGGGGCAAAAGCGGGGTCGATCGCGCTTTTGCAGGCCAATCCTGATGAAGCCTATGCTTACTTTATCCAAGCCGATGTAGCGCGGGCGGCGGGGGATAAGGCATTAGCAGTAGCGGCCTATGAAGCCTTAGTGCAACGACAGCCGAATAATTTGGACGGGCGGATTGCGTTGGGCGGGGCTTACTTTGAGCAACGTCGCGATCGGTTGGCGATGGTGCAGTTCCAAGAAGTGCTTCAGCTTGAGCCAAAAAATGTGCTGGCGCGGCGGGTATTGGCAGATCTGTATATGACGCGGGATCAGCCGTTGTTAGCGCTGAAGCTGTTAAATGAAGTGGTGGATATTCAGCGATCGCAGGGTATGCGTGATCCACAGGTGCGCGATCGGATTGCCGAAATCGAGCTGGGTGCATTGCGCCGTCGCAGTTTCCAGACTCCTTGGGAAGGGTATTCACCGTTGGTATTGCGCCAGTCGATCTAATCGTCACAGCCTAAGCTGATCGTCACAGCCCAAGCTAATCATCACAGCCCAAGCTGTAGCGGGTTTCAACGCCAGTGGTGGAATTGGTGCCGCTGGCGATTTCGCAGAGTTTTTTGACGACATATTTATCGACTAGGGCATCGGTGAAGTCGGCTCCGGTGATGTCGGTTTTTTCAATTAAGGTATTGGTCATGATCGCTTCGCTAAGGTTGGCGTTGCGGAGATTGGCATTGTAGAGGGTGACCCGATCGACCAATGCACCACTAAGATCCGCACCTTCAAGATTGGCACCAAAGAGATTAGCCAAGGTCAGCATCGAATTTTTTAAGTTGGCGTTCTGAAGATTCGCATCGCGCAGTTCAGCGGAGACAAAGACACCGCGCTCCAGGTTTTGGCCGGAGAAGTCGCGGCCGGTGAGGTTGGTGTTGGTGTAGTTGATGCTGTTGACTTGGGCTTGGGCCACGGGCATCGGGGTGAGGCAAATCAGCGCTAAGGCCATGATCAGCGCGATCGCGAGGACCAAGAACCAATGCCCCAATCGATTCCGCCAAAGACTGATTCCAGCGGATTGTAGCAAGGTGGGTTGCAGCATGGCGGAGCTCAATAAAGGGTGCGCATTCCGTAGCATAACGGCTATCGTAGGGGGAGACAATGGCAGACTAAATGCTAGCGGTGCAGATATGGCGAAGTGGCAGTGGGCGATCGGCACAGCGATCGGTCTAGGTGGTCTGGGGGCGTTGCTCGCTGGGACGAATCCCCAAACCGACGCATTTGAAAGTTTTGCCCTCGATCGGGTGAAAGCGGAGCTTTGTCCGCAGGTTCCTTTGGGTTTGGCGAATGACTGTCCCCGGTTTGTGGACGAAAATCAGGGGATGCTGAAAACCTGGGTACGCCAAAATACCAGCCGCCAGAATTATGGTTTGTTTTCCCAGTATGAGACGACGCTATCAGTGCGTGAGCTGATCCCGGAACCCGCGCGGCCCTTTGCGAGTTTGATTCCGCTGCCGCCGAGTTATCGGTTGCGGACGATCGGGGTATTGGGCCGCTTTGTAGTCTATAGCGCCAAGGGTGAGGGTTAATACTGAATTTATTAGAAATTGCTATGGATTCTGGCCTGCCCCCAAACCCCCAATTCTGGGAGCTTTGAAATGGCTTTTGGCTTAGCTCCCCCACAATTGGGGGCCGGGGGGCGGTTCGGCAGGGTGTGTATCGTGATCTGCTTAATTTGGTGTGAGGAGACGGCGTTAGGGGTATTCTGAGATTAGCGAGGTAGCTATTTAATTAGGTATTTAACAATGTGGTGGCAGCAACGATCGTGGCAGCGACGATTTTGGGTGATCGTGATGTCGGTGTTGCTGCTGATTGTGGGCAGTGATGCGTTATTGCGCCCCGCTCCGGCGATCGCCACCGCTCAATGTGCTTTACCGACGGGTTTATCCCATCCACTACAAAAGACAAAAGCGCAGTTTGAGCTAGGACTGTGCTATCAAAAATTGGGTCAGTATGAATCGGCGATCGGGGCATTGAAGCAAGCAGGAAAGCAATTTAAGGCGCTGGAAAATCAAACTATTCCACTGCTCGAAACCTTAGTCAGTTTGGGTAATACCTACGAAATGATCGGTGACTACGATCAAGCGACAAGCTATTATCAGCAGGTTTTGGATTATGCAAAAGCTAAGCGCGATCGGCGGGTTGCGGCGTTGGCCTTGAAAAGCCTGGGTGGCTTGGCGATTAATCATGATGATAATGAAACGGCGATTGCTTATCTGAACCAAGCGTTAAAATTTGAGCAACGGCTGGGGGATCGATCGGGTGAAAGTTTGACGCAGTACAATCTTGGTCTGGCGCAGTATTTTAACCAAGCGTTTGATCAAGCAGCGCAGTCGTTGGAGGTCGCACTGAAACTAACTCAGGCAACGGGAAACGCCAATCTAGAGGCATTTACCCAAACCACTTTGGGCGTGTTGGCGACGGATCAAAAGCGCTACCCAGAGGCGATCGTTCACCATCAAGCGGCCATCGCGATCGCGCAAAAACTAAACCAGCCCCGTCTCCTAGCCCATACGCTGAATAATTACAGTCATACCTTGATGGAATCAGGCGATTTGCGCCAAGCGGAGCAAACGATGCGTCAGTCGATCGCGCGGTTGGAGCGATTGCGATCGGGGGTGCAGATGGATGGCAATCGCATTTCGCTATTCGATACAAAACGCTTTTCCTACAATTTATTGCAGCAAATTCTGATTGCCAGTAAACAACCAGAACGGGCCTTAGAAGTCGCCGAACAAGGCCGATCGCGGGCCTTTGCTGAGCAACTGGCGGCCACTCAAGGGCAACCACTGGCGAATTTGCCGACAATTAATCTGGCCCAAATCCAACAAATTGCCAAATCCGAGAACGCGACACTGGTGGAATATAGCCTTGTTGCCGATGCCGCCTTTCGGTTTCGGGGGAAACTCCAAGGCAAAGCCGAAAGTGTGATGATTTGGGTGGTACAGCCGAGCGGTAAAGTCACCTATCGGCAGGTGGATCTACGATCGCGCACTCAGACCCAAGGCACATTGACGCAAATGGTCGCTGCCGCCCGCTGCTTAAACCCAGTGCCAAAATGTCCGTCTCTCGCGGATTTTGTAAAAAATCAGCGGGGTAGCGCGAATTCATCTTCATCACCCATAAAGCCTACGCCCCAAGCGCGACAAGTCCCGAATTCCGCATTGAGCTATCCAGGACTACCCGAACTCTACGGGGTGCTGATCGAGCCGATCGCGGATTTGTTACCCAAGACCGTCAATGAAAAGGTGATTTTTCTGCCGCAGGATGCGCTATTTCTGGTGCCATTTGCCGCTTTGCCCGATGCCCAAGGTGAATATTTAATCAAACAGCATACGATCGCGACGTTACCTTCAATTCAAGTGTTGGGTTTAACTCAGCGGGGGCCAAAGCCGAATCCGCGCGATTGGCAATCGCCACAACTGCTGATCGCAGGTAATCCCAAACCTATGCCAGAATCATTGGAAAACCTACCCTACGCCGAGCAGGAAGCCATAAAAATCGCGCAACAATTTCGCATCTCACCCTTGATTGGTGCGGCAATGACACGACAGGCGGTCATCGATCGCCTCGGGCGCGCGAAATTAATTCATTTGGCGACCCATGGACTTTTGGGTTATGGACAAAATAATGCGTTGGATATTCCTGGGGCGATCGCGCTTACGCCAACCGCTGGTGATCACGGCTTATTGACTGCGATGGAAATTGCGCGATTAAAAGTGCAGGCGGATTTAGTCGTGCTAAGTGCCTGCGATACCGGCCGGGGAATGATTAGCGGGGATGGCGTGTTGGGGCTGAGTCGATCGTGGCTAGTTGCTGGGGCAAAGAATGTACTGGTGTCACTGTGGGCGGTGAATGATGCTTCGACATCCGTGTTGATGGAGCAATTCTATGCCGCTTTGGCTATGGAAAATGACCCGGCTTTGGCGCTGCGATCGGCGATGCTGAAGACCATGGAAGGCTATCCCAGTCCCTACGATTGGGCGGCTTTTACGTTAATGGGCGCTGGGTGGGGATAGCACGATCGCATAGGGCTACGTCAATGGTTGCCGATGGAGAAATTGAATCTTATAAAGCTAGCCGCAATCGGGGAAACTATTCATAATGAATTTAACTATTGTTTTCTGTTAAATCATTGATTTTTTCTATGAACATTATTGCCGGATTCGAGCGTTTGCATTGGCCAGAGTTGTTCGCCTTGGCGACGATTTTGCTGGGCTTCTTTGGGGTGATTTTTCAGCCGAATCTGGTGATGAAGATTGTGGCGATGGATGTAATGAGTACGGGGGTAGTTGGCTATTACGTAGTTCTGGCGGCAATGGGAGGACTATTCACCCCGATCGTCGCCATTAACCCCAGAGACTCCTATGCGAATCCTGTACCGCAGTCGGTGATTTTGACGGCGATCGTGATTGGCCTGTCGATTCAGGCATTGATGCTGGTAGGGGTGATGAAGTTGGCGAAAGACAACCCTACTTTGGAAGTAAAAGAAATAGAAAAAAGCAATACACCTTAGATTTTCCATAGTTTTTAAAAATGATTGCATTGACGCTGATTTGGATTACTTTGCCCTTTTTATTGGGGTTCATCATTTACCTGCTGCCGCCGCTCGATCGTCGACTTTCCCTCTTGGGTTCTCTGGTATCGATGGGTTTTGGGCTTTGGCTGTTTGCCCATAATGGGCCGATTACCTTGCGGTTGCTAGATCACTTTGGTGTGAGTTTAATGGTTGATCCATTGGCGGGCTTCTTTATTCTAACCAATGCGATCGTGACGTTAGCGGTCGTGTTGGCTTGTTGGGAAACCCCGAAATCGACTTTCTTTTATGCCCAAACCCTGATTCTCCATGGCAGTGTCAATGCAGCCCTGGGTTGTACGGACTTTATTAGTTTGTATGTGGCGTTGGAGGTATTGAGTATTGCGTCATTCCTATTGATTGTTTGTCCGAGGAGCGATCGGTCGATTTGGGTAGGGTTGCGTTATTTGTTTGTGAGCAACATTGCGATGTTGTTTTATTTAGTGGGAGCGATACTGGTTTACCAAACCGATCATTCCTTTGACTTTGCCGGATTGCAGAATGCACCGCCGGAGGCTTTAGCGTTGATTTTTTTGGGACTATTAGTGAAGGGAGGGATTTTCGTATCGGGGTTGTGGTTGCCGTTGACGCATTCGGAATCGGAGGCTCCAGTGTCAGCTTTGATGTCGGGGGTAGTGGTGAAAGCGGCGGTGTTGCCGTTGGTGCGTTGCGCGTTAGTGATGGAATCGGTGAATCCGATCGTCCGGATTTTTGGGGTGGGAACGGCGGTATTGGGGGTGAGCTATGCCGTGTTTGAGCAGGATACGAAGCGGCTATTGGCGTTTTCTACGCTATCTCAGGTGGGGTTCATGCTGGCGGCTCCGGCAGTGGCTGGATTTTATGCGTTGACCCACGGTTTGGTGAAGGCCGCGTTGTTTTTGATTATGGGGATTTTGCCGAGTCGGAATTTGAAGGAACTGCAACAGCGGGCGATTCCCCATGGGGTGTGGTTGGCGTTGGCGATCGCGAGTTTTTCCATCTCTGGGTTTCCGTTGCTCTCGGGATTTGGGGCAAAGGTGTTGACGATGCAGAGTCTGTTGCCTTGGCAGGTGATTGGCATGAATGTGGCGGCTTTGGGGACGGCGATTTCCTTTGCGAAACTAATCTTTCTGCCGCATCGCCGGGAGGGGGAGATTAAGGAGAAACCGAAACTGAGTTTTTGGATTGCGATCGGGGTTCTCCTCGGTGGCCTATTTGGTGCCAATGTGGTTTATTACGAGGCTTACAGTTTAGCCAATATAGTCAAGCCTTTGGCAACGATTGGTTTAGGTTGGTTAGCTTACTGGTTTGTTTTCCGTAAGCTGATGATTAGGCTTCCCCAGATGTTTGAGGAGTTTGATCATTTAATCGGCGTGATGAGTTTGAGTTTAATTCTGTTGTTTTGGATGGCACTATCATGATTGGACATGTAATTCTTCGATTGACTTTGTGGTTTTTACTCACAGCCAATTTTAGTACGGCCAATATTGTGATTGGTGTGGCGATCGCGCTGTTGCTACCTCGTGGCGCAAATTCGAGAGAACGTCTGGGAGAGCTGATCGTGGGGGTTTGGCGTATTATTAAAGCCGTTCCTCAGGCTTATATAGAAGCCATTGAGATGATGTTCAAACCGCATAACCGCGAGGAAATCATTTTGGAAGCCGTGCCGGAAGGGCGATCGCATGGGATGGTTTTTCTCGATATTTTTTATATCACCTTCACGCCAAAGACGATCGTTCTGAAACATCGTGAAGATAAGACATACGAAGTCCATCGTGTATACCGGGGACAACAATCATGATGTTGAATATTGCGTTGATTGCGATGATCGTTGCGTTATTAATTCCGCTCTATCAAGCCTGGAAAGATGAAGACATCTGGCAGACGATGTTAGCGCTTTCTAGTGTTTCTGGCAAATCAGCCATCATTATGTTGGTGGTCGCGGTCCTGCGGGATGACTGGATGATTGGAGTGGTCGGCGTGATTGTACTTAGTGTGGGTAATGCTGGGTTTATGTTATTGGCGCATATTCTGAAACGATTGGGGGACGCATGATTGATGTGTTGAGTTATAGCTTAATTGGATTTGGATTAGTGTTTTGGTTGTGGGGGACAGCAGCGATCGTGCGGCAGCGATCAGTCTTATTCAAACTCCATAGTCTGTCGGTGTCGGATACGTTGGGTTCATTAGCGATCGTGGCCGGGTTGTTGCTAAAGCGTTCCAGGGAATGGCCTTTGTTGTTGCTGGCGATTCTTTGTTTAACGATGTGGAATACGATGCTGGGTTATGTTTTGGCTAATTGTTCTAGTGATGCTATCGAGGGAGGCCAAGTTAATGGATAGTTATGTTTACATTATTACTGCGCTGTTTCCTTTAACTGCGGCGATGGTGATTTTTCAAAAGAATCCTTATCATGCATTGGTGATTCGCGGCATTTTGGGAGCGATCGCAGCATTGACCTATACGATTTATGGGGCGGCGGATGTGGCGTTGACGGAGGCATTAGTGGGAACCTTGTTGGCGATTACGCTCTATGCGATCGCGGTACGATCGTCGTTAGTATTACGGTTAGGAGTCACTCAAGCGGAATTGGCTGATTTAACGACCAAATCTGGAACCACTAAATCCGGACTCCAACCCGTCCTGCAAGATCTGCGCCAAGTGTTTGATCAGTATTACATGCGGGTGGAGTTGTTGCCCTATGGTGATGGGAAGATTTTATACCAAGCATTGCAGGCGAAGGATGTTCATGCGATTTGTTTACGAGCACTGGTTGATCAGCCCTATCAGGTTACGACTCGGCTAACTCGGCTTCAGGAAATTATGCAAACAGAACTGACAACGGCTACGGTTCACTATAAAGATTTGGAAATATTACCATGATGAAATGGGTTTATCTTGCGGCGGGATTATTGTTCTACATTAAAATGTTGTTGGTTAAGAACCCGAATCCCCAACTGCCGTTTTCGATCGTGGATGCGGTGGCTCAAGATAGTGGCGTACCGAATGTGGTGTCGGGGATTATTTTGCGGAATCGGTTGTATGACACGATTTTTGAGGTGATTGTGTTTACGATCGCGATTATGGGAGTGCAGTATTTACTGGCGAATGAGAAGCCGCTGAGTCAAGTGCATCAATTTACCGATCAGTCGTCGATTTTGTTGGCACGGTTAGGGGCGACGATTTCGGCTTTAGTGGGGATTGAGTTAGCGATTCGGGGGCATTTGAGTCCGGGGGGTGGATTTGCAGCGGGGGTGGCTGGCGGAACGGCGATCGGGTTGATGGCGATGACGACTTCGACGGAGGTAATGCAGGCAATTTATCAACGCTGGCGGGCGGCGATGTGGGAGAAAATATCGGTGGTGGTGTTTATTTCGCTGTCAGTGATGACGCTGTCGGGATTGGCGTTGCCCTATGGGGAGTTTGGGGCGTTGTTGAGTGGGGGGATTTTGCCGATTTTGAATATTCTGGTGGCGATTAAGGTGGCCTTAGGGTCTTGGGCGGTGGTGCTGGTGTTTATTCGCTATCGGGGATTGCTATAGCTTGTAGCGGGACGGGTCTATTGCTGGACGAGCCGCAAGCCTAAGTAAAGCGCAATTTTCACCTACGGCATTTGATGGATTGATCGGACTGCACCAATCTTAGCTAAATGCCCCACCAGCTTTCCTCCAGCGATCGCACTCCTGACTGCATTAGGTACGGTGCATTTCTCTATTACACTAGTCTCCATCATACTAAAATTGACCATTCCACGGCCACTTAACTGAGTCTGAAGACATTCACCGTGAACCTCGCGCTGCAAATCTTCGAGCTAACTTTTCTCGATCGCCTCGTTGAACTCGATCGAATCTGCTTTGGGCAACTCTGGTCGGCAGCGCAGTATGAGCGTGAGCATGGCAGTCCCAACAGCGACATCCTAGTTCTGATTGATATGGATACGCAGGAAATTCTGGCCTATGGCTGTGTCTGGGCGATCGTCGATGAAGCCCATATCACGATCATTGCGGTACATCCCGATCGGCGGCAGACGGGATTGGGGCAACTGATGTTGTGGGGATTGCTGCATCGGGCGATGTTGCGCAACCTGGCGCGGGCGACCCTGGAAGTGCGGCTGTCGAATGTAGCCGCGATCGGGCTATACGAAAAGTTTGGGTTTCAAACCGCAGGCCAACGCAAAAAGTATTATGAAAATCCGACAGAGGATGCCCTGATCCTCTGGAAAAACCGACTCCAGTTCCCAGCAACCCGAACTCAACTGGCCGAGCAGTACCAAGTCATCACTGAACAATTGCTGGGGCCAGACATCCGACTGGCAGTGAAATTGGATGACCCGATCGTTGCGGGTGAGTAGTTAGAAAACTTGATAATCCCTCGGCTACCCAAACCAAAACCCCAAATCCCAGCGACCCGACCATAAGCGACCCGCACCATAATTGGTACGGTAATCGACCCCAAATTTAGGTACTCTCACCCTGCGGGCAGCCTCAAAATCCTGTGTTAGAATCGACTCTACCGGCAAGTAGCAGGTTACTAATACGCCATGTTTGAACGCTTCACAGAAAAAGCCATTAAGGTAATCATGCTCGCCCAAGAGGAAGCACGCCGCTTGGGTCATAACTTTGTGGGCACCGAACAGATCCTCCTGGGTTTGATCGGCGAAGGAACAGGCGTTGCCGCCAAGGTTCTGAAATCGATGGGGGTCAACCTCAAAGATGCCCGCATCGAAGTTGAGAAGATTATTGGCCGAGGCTCCGGCTTCGTCGCCGTCGAGATTCCCTTCACGCCACGGGCCAAACGAGTTCTGGAACTCTCCCTGGAAGAAGCTCGGCAGTTAGGACATAACTACATCGGAACCGAACATCTGCTCTTGGGTTTGATCCGCGAAGGTGAAGGTGTCGCCGCACGAGTTCTGGAGAACTTGGGCGTTGACCTTTCTAAGGTGCGGACGCAGGTGATTCGGATGCTGGGCGAAACAGCAGAAGTGGGTGCGGGCGCGGGTGCTTCCGGTGGCCGTACCAAGACACCAACCCTCGATGAGTTTGGGGTTAACCTGACTCAACTCGCGGCGGACAGCAAGCTCGACCCTGTTGTGGGCCGACAAAAAGAAGTTGAACGGGTGATCCAGATTCTGGGTCGCCGCACGAAGAATAACCCGGTGCTCATTGGTGAGCCTGGGGTCGGCAAGACCGCGATCGCTGAAGGTTTGGCGCAGCGGATTGCCAATGAAGACGTGCCGGACATTCTCGAAGATAAGCGCGTTGTCACTTTGGACGTGGGTCTGCTGGTTGCAGGTACCAAGTACCGAGGTGAATTTGAAGAGCGCTTGAAGAAGATCATGGATGAGATTCGTCAAGCCGGGAATGTCATCTTGGTGATCGACGAAGTTCATACTTTGATCGGTGCAGGTGCGGCGGAAGGCGCAATCGATGCGGCCAACATTCTGAAGCCGGCTTTGGCGCGGGGTGAACTGCAATGTATCGGTGCGACAACGCTGGATGAGTACCGCAAGCACATTGAGCGGGATGCGGCCCTAGAGCGTCGTTTCCAGCCAGTAATGGTGGGTGAGCCGAGCGTCGATGAGACGATCGAAATTCTCCACGGTCTCCGGGAGCGCTATGAAACGCACCACCGCTTGAAGATCTCCGATGAAGCGCTGGAAGCGGCTGCGAAGCTAGCTGACCGCTATATCTCTGATCGCTTCCTACCGGATAAGGCGATCGACTTAATCGACGAAGCGGGTTCCCGCGTGCGACTGCTGCGCTATCAGCGATCGCCCGAGGAAAAGGTGCTCGATGAGAAGCTGCGCCAAGTCCAGAAGGATAAGGATGAAGCGGTACGCAACCAGGACTTCGATAAAGCCGGGCAACTGCGCGACGAAGAAATGGAGACCAAGGAGCAGCTCAAGGCGTTGGGACAAAACCGCAAGGCGGCGGCTAACGCGGATGACATGCCGCAATTGGTTGTCACGGAAGAAGACATCGCGCAGATTGTCGCTTCCTGGACGGGCGTTCCGGTGAACAAGCTGACGGAGAGCGAATCCGAGAAGCTGCTGCACATGGAAGATACGCTGCACACGCGCTTGATCGGTCAAGATGAAGCCGTGAAAGCAGTTTCCCGCGCCATCCGGCGGGCGCGAGTGGGCCTGAAGAACCCCAACCGCCCGATCGCTTCATTTATTTTCTCCGGGCCGACCGGGGTTGGTAAGACGGAGTTGACGAAGGCGTTGGCGGCTTACTTCTTCGGTTCCGAGGATGCGATGATTCGCCTCGATATGTCCGAATTTATGGAGCGCCACACGGTTTCCAAGCTGGTGGGTTCACCGCCGGGATATGTGGGCTACAACGAAGGCGGTCAGTTGACGGAAGCGGTTCGTCGTCGGCCTTATACCGTTGTGCTGTTCGATGAAATCGAGAAAGCGCACCCGGATGTGTTCAACATGATGCTGCAAATCTTGGAAGATGGTCGTCTGACCGACTCCAAGGGCCGCACCGTGGACTTCAAGAACACCTTGATCATCATGACTTCGAACATTGGTTCGAAGGTGATCGAGAAGGGTGGCGGTGGATTGGGCTTCGACTTTGGTTCGGAAAATGCAGCCGAGTCGCAGTACAACCGCATCCGATCGTTGGTGAATGAAGAACTGAAGCAATACTTCCGTCCGGAATTCCTCAATCGCCTGGACGAAATCATCGTCTTCCGTCAGTTGCTGCGTGAAGAAGTCGAGCAGATTGCCGATATCCTGCTGAAGGATGTCTTCAAGCGCTTGACTGAGCAAGGCATCAGCCTCGAAGTTACAGCGGCGTTTAAGAAGCGCTTGCTGGATGAAGGGTTTAATCCCAGCTACGGTGCGCGTCCGCTACGTCGGGCAATTATGCGCCTGCTGGAAGACTCCCTAGCTGAGGAGATCCTATCGGGTCGCTTGAGTGATGGTGATACTGCCGTCGTTGATGCGGACGAAGCTGGTCAGGTGAAGATTCTCAAGGGTGAACCCCAGCGAGAGCTTCTGCCATCGGGCGCACCGGAATAGTTGATTCGGTTCAGAAATTATGAATAAAGGGGGCGGCAGCGGTTGTCGCCCCCTTTATTTTTGGACATTCATTATTTGAGCTATTTCTCTACGCAAGAAACGATCGACTGTAAAATTACCCACAAAATTGCTGCTGAAAATCTTAAATTAAAGTAAAAATCCGTAATCCTACGCTGTTTGACGGCAAAAAATCCATCAAAAGACATAGTCCGTTCATTAGATCTGACTATATAATTCTGGCAAAGAATGTTTTCTGAACCCAAACGGGGGAATTACGAAATGGCAGGAATTGTTAACGACTTTAAAAAGTTTTTGATGCAGGGCAATGTTGTTGACCTGGCTGTTGCCGTGATCATCGGTACTGCCTTCAGTAAAATTGTTGATTCCTTGGTGAAAGATCTTGTTACTCCGGCGATCCTCAGCCCCGTACTGAAAGCCCTAGGTGCTGAAAATATCAAGTCGTTGAACTGGAATGGGATCACCTACGGGAACTTTTTGGCAGAAATCATCAATTTTGTCGTGATTGCTGCTTCGATCTTTGTCATGGTGCGGATGCTTGACAATGCGAAGAAGCGATTTTCGCGTCAGCAAGCAATCGCTGAAGCGGAAGCCCCGACGACCGAACAACAGTTGGTTAGCACCTTAAATCGCTTGGCCGACTCTTTGGAGCGCCGCTAGTTTGGTTCCTTTTGATGCTGGCTAGTTGGTTTGGTCAGTCCTGTGTTTTCTGATGAGTCCCCGATCGTGGTTGCGCGATCGGGGTTGTTTTTTAGGGTGAGGTCGATGATCGAGCGATCTTGAGTTGTCGTTTGTTGATTCTTGCGTTAGCCTGAGCATACTGCCTCGATACCAGAGGCAACACAGATTTTCGAAGATCGCATGATTGCTCTATCAAACTGGTTTTATGGCTTTGCATTTTTCTGGCGCTGGAGGCGTTCCGGATGAGCTGGCCATGTGTTTTTGCCATTTTTTGCTCAGCCCGGGATGCCGTTCAGGTATTCCGGGTTTTTTAGTTTTTTAGTTCTTAGTTCAGGAGTTAGGACAATGCAAGGTGCGAAGTTGGTAGCAAAATCCGGTGTACAAGCTCGATCGACGGTGCAATTCGGTAAGCAAATTATTGGTGGGCCGGAAATTGTGGTGATTGGTGGTCCCTGCACCGTGGAAAGCCAAGCCCAAATGGATACGGTTGCAGCAGCACTTCAAGGTCAGGTTCAGGGGTTGCGCGGTGGCGTTTACAAACCACGAACTTCCCCCTACGCGTTCCAGGGAATGGGCATCGATGGGATCGAAATTATGGTGCAGACAAAGCAGCAATATGGAATGCCGATCGTCACCGAAGTTATGGCAATTCACCAAATCGCGGCATTAGAGACCCAGGTAGATATGCTGCAAGTGGGTAGCCGGAATATGCAGAACTTTGATTTGCTCAAAGCGTTGGGACAAGCACGAAAGCCGATTCTGCTTAAGCGGGGTTTGGCGGCAACGATCGAGGAATTTGTGATGGCGGCGGAATATATTGTCAGTCACGGCAATCCGCAGGTAGTGCTCTGTGAGCGGGGGATACGGAGTTTCGATACCTATACGCGCAATGTGCTGGATCTGGGGGCAGTGGCGGCGCTAAAACAGATTACCCACCTGCCTGTGATCGTTGATCCGAGCCATGCAGCCGGTCGCCGGGAGCTAATTGCGGATTTATCACGGGCGGCGATCGCCTGCGGGGCGGATGGGTTGATCATCGAATGTCATCCTGATCCCGATCGATCGGTCTCCGATGCCCAGCAGGCATTATCAATGGACGCCATGCTGGAATTAGTGGAGAGCCTCCAGCCGATCGCGATGGCGATCGGGCGTGAACTGGGTCATAATGTACCAATTTCGCCGCGTTTAAATCCAATTTGCCGCTAGATGCAGTATTCAAGGGTGTGTCGGGTAATACTTGAATTGGGTTAAGGTGTGCGATGGGTGGCTGGATCAGTTGGAACTCGGCACGATGACAAATGACAATGGAAAATAATGTAGCGTCTCAAAACCCTGAAGATTGGTCAACACTGTTGTTGCAATATGTCCTGGATGATTTATCAGCGACAGAACGGCAGGCAGTTGAACATTACTTGGTAGAAAATCCGGTGGCTCAAGCGGAATTGGCACTATTGGAGGAGAGTTTGGCGGCCATGCCTTTGGCGTTGCCGCTGATCGAGCCGCCGCCGGAGCTGCGATCGCGGGTGTTGCAAACGGTGACAGGGACAGCGACGGCAGCAGAAACTGTAAATGCGGAAACTGTAAATGGTAAAACGGTGAATGCGGAAATTGTGGCAACAGCACGATCGCGCCCTGCTAATCGGGTAGTACCGAAACGGCAAAGCAATTTGGGGCCTTGGATTTCGGGGGCGATCGCCGCAGGTTTGCTCGCGGTAATGGGCTGGCAAAACTATCGGTTATCGCGCCAAGTGGCTTCCCTGCGGCAAGAAGTCGCAGGGTTCCGGGCAGGCAATCAGATGCAACTGGCACAATCACAAGCGACGATGGAAATGTTGCGTCAACCGGACAATCGGTTGATTAGTTTGCGGGGGACAGTGGATCAGTCAGTGGGCAGCCTGTTGGTTTTCCGCACAGATAAGAAAGCCACGCTCAATCTCCAAAATGTCCCCACCCCACCCGACGGCCAAACCTATCGGTTGTGGGCCTTGATGGATGGTCAGAAGATCTATTGCACAGAATTCAAGCCGAATGAACGGGGACAGGTATCAGTGATGATACCGATGGAGCAAACGAACGAAGCAACCACGATCGCCGTGACAATCGAACCAAAGGAAGCCTCCACGGAAGTGCCGATCGGGACGATGGTAATGAATGGCTCAGTATCGCTGTAACTGGCCATGGGTTGCGGCGGTTGCTCAACCCACTGGGTTGTCGGTTGGGCTGAGCCGCACCGAAGTCGCCGTGGGTTTCGACTGGCGCTCAACCCACTGAATCATCGAGAGGGCTGGGTTTCGGCTGACGCTCAACCCACTAGTCGATCGCGAGGGCTGAGCTACGCCGAAGCCCGAAGCCCGACCCACTGCTTCAATAAGAGGGCTGAGCCACGCCGAAGCCCGAAGCCCTCTCCCCCACAACAATAGTGGGCTGAGCGTCAGCCGAAGCCCGATTTTGCACTTCCAGATAAATCAACAGCGCATTGATATCCGCTGGATTCACACCCCCGATGCGACTGGCTTGACCGATCGTTAATGGTTGCACTTTGGCGAGTTTTTCGCGGGCTTCATGGGAGAGTGTGGCGATCGCGGCGTAGTTGAGGTCGGCGGGGAGGGCGCGCTGGGTTTGGCGGGCGGTTTGTTCGATCTGGACCTGCTGACGCTGGATGTAGCCTGCGTATTTGATGTCGATTTCGGCGCCTTCTTGCTCAGCCCGATCGAGTTCCCCATTACCCAAACCAAATTCGAGTAGGTTCCCATAGTGGAATCCGGGTTTGCGCAACAGTTCGGCGAGGGTGATGGAACCTCGGATGGTTTGGTCGATGTGGGTGGCGATTGCTCGCCCCACTTCATCGTGGGCTTTGATGCGATTGCTGTGAAGCCGTTCTTTTTCGGCGGTGATGTTGGCTTGTTTGCGGTTGAATAAGTTCCAGCGGCGATCGTCGATGAGGCCAATTTCACGGCCTAGGGGGGTAAGACGCTGGTCGGCGTTGTCCGATCGCAGGATGAGGCGATATTCCGATCGGCTCGTCAGCATTCGATAGGGTTCGCGCAAATCTTTGGTGCAAAGGTCGTCGATCAACGTGCCGAGATAGCTCTGCTCCCGCGCAAAAATTACGGGCGCTTCATGGCGCACCAGTTTCGCCGCATTCACCCCCGCGACAAACCCCTGAGCCGCCGCTTCTTCGTAGCCCGTCGTGCCGTTGATTTGGCCCGCGCAGAATAATCCCTCAACTTTTTTGGTCATTAAGGTCGGCAGGCATTGAGTTGCAGGCAAGTAGTCGTAATCCACGGCGTAGGCGGGCCGCAGCATGACGCATTTTTCTAGCCCGGGGAGCGATCGCAGCATTGCCAGTTGCAGCCGCTCGGGTAATCCGGTGGAGAAGCCCTGGACGTAAACTTCGGGGGTATCACGACCTTCGGGTTCGAGGAAGATTTGGTGGCTTTCTTTATCGGCAAAGCGGACGATTTTGTCTTCGATGCTGGGGCAGTAGCGTGGCCCTTTGGAATCGACCCAACCGCCGTAGACGGGGGAAAGGTGGAGGTTATCGCGGATCAGTTGATGGGTGGCGGCGGTGGTGCGGGTGAGGTGGCAGGGTAGCTGTTCGCGCTCGACCCAGGCTTCGGGGTCAAAGCTAAACCAGCGCACGTCATCATCCCCCGGCTGCGGTTCGAGGTGGGTGTAGTCGATCGAGCGCCGATCGACCCGCGCGGGCGTCCCGGTTTTCAGTCGTCCGGTCTCAAAGCCCAAGCGATTTAGGGTTTCGGTCAATCCCGTTGCGGCGAATTCCCCGGCCCGGCCTGCTTCCATGGATTTGTCGCCGACCCAGATCCGGCCACCGAGGAACGTTCCTGTGGTTAAAATCACCGCGCGACATTCAAAGCCCACACCGAAGTAGGTTTGGACACCGATGATTTCGTCGTTCTTGCCCAGAACGATATCCGTGACCATGCCTTCGCGGATCGCGAGATTTTCTTGATTTTCGACGATCGATTTCATGACTGCGGCATATTCGCGCTTGTCTGATTGGGCACGTAAGGCCCATACTGCTGGGCCACGGGAGGAATTCAGAATCCGCTTTTGGAGGTAGGTGCGATCGGCGACGCGGCCCATTTCACCGCCGAGGGCATCGACTTCATGGACTAATTGCGATTTAGCGGGGCCGCCGACGGCGGGGTTGCAGGGCTGCCAGGCGATTTTGTCGAGGTTGAGGGTGAGCAGCAGGGTACGACAGCCCAGCCGCGCGGAAGCCAGGGCCGCTTCACAGCCCGCGTGGCCTGCGCCGACAACCACAACATCGTAGGCATCCAAGAATTCAATCGTTCCCGTCATGTGCTTAACCCGAGATTCAGGGTTCCATTCTAGCAATCCAGCCTATTCTAGCGAATTGCCCGATCGTTTCGCGCCCTGATCGTTTCGCACCTCGATCGCGATCGCACCCTCAGTCGTTTTACAATATCGATCTTCCAAATCATCTCGTGTCGTAGGGGAAAGCCGACCATGCCAGAAAACGCTTCTGAAAACTGGAGAAGTAAAGCGATTACCGAAGGTGTTGCCCGATCGCCGAACCGCGCCATGCTGCGGGCGGTGGGATTTAGTGACACTGATTTTAAAAAGCCGATCGTTGGGGTAGCGAGTGCCCACAGTACGATTACCCCTTGCAACATGGGGATTGCCCCGCTGGCGGCGAAGGCGGAAAACGGGATTCGCTCCGCCCATGGCATGCCGCAACTGTTCGGCACGATTACCGTGAGCGACGGGATTTCGATGGGGACAGAGGGGATGAAATATTCTCTGGTGTCGCGGGATGTGATCGCTGATTCGATCGAGACGGCCTGTAATGCTCAGAGCATGGATGCGGTACTGGCGATCGGGGGCTGTGATAAGAATATGCCGGGGGCGATGATCGCCATGGCGCGGATGAATATTCCGGCGATTTTTGTTTATGGTGGGACGATTAAGCCGGGGCATCTGGACGGTGAAGATTTGACCGTGGTGAGTTCCTTTGAGGCCGTGGGGCAGTTTAGCGCCGGGAAAATCGGCGAAGACCGATTGTTCGCAGTGGAAGGCAAAGCCTGTCCAGGGGCGGGTTCCTGCGGCGGGATGTATACGGCCAATACGATGTCCTCGGCGTTTGAAGCGATGGGCATGAGCTTGATGTATTCCTCGACGATGGCGGCGGAAGATGATGAAAAAGCCGCGACGACGGAATTAGCGGGCAAAGTGCTGGTGGAAGCCGTGCGGAAAAATATTCGCCCGCGCGACATCATTACCCGTAAGTCGATCGAAAATGCGATTTCCGTAATCATGGCTGTCGGCGGTTCGACGAACTCGGTGCTGCACTTCCTGGCGATCGCCCATACAGCGGGGGTGCCCTTGACGATCGATGACTTTGAAACGATTCGGCAGCGAGTGCCCGTGATGTGCGACCTGAAGCCGAGTGGGCGCTATGTCGCCACGGACTTGCATAAAGCCGGTGGCATTCCCCAGGTGATGAAGATGCTGCTGAACCGGGGATTGCTCCATGGGGACTGCTTGACGATTACTGGGGAAACGATCGCCGAACGGCTCAAAGATGTGCCCGACGAACCCACGCCCCATGAACCGATCGCCGGGCATCCGGTGATTCGGCCTTGGGATAACCCGATGTATAAGGAAGGCCATTTGGCAATTCTCAAGGGGAATCTGGCCAGCGAAGGCTCGGTGGCGAAGATTTCCGGGGTGAAAAATCCGGTAATTACGGGCCCGGCGCGGGTTTTCGAGTCAGAAGAAGAGTGCTTGGCGGCGATTTTGGCGAACAAAATTAATGCGGGCGATGTGCTGGTGATTCGCTACGAAGGGCCAAAGGGTGGCCCCGGAATGCGGGAAATGCTGGCCCCGACGGCGGCGATTATTGGCGCAGGTTTGGGCGATTCCGTGGGATTAATTACCGATGGACGCTTCTCCGGTGGTACCTACGGCATGGTCGTCGGTCACGTAGCCCCGGAAGCCTTTGTGGGCGGGACGATCGCGCTGGTCGAGGAAGGCGATTCGATCACGATCGATGCACCCAATCGATCGTTGCAACTCAATGTGTCTGATGAGGTATTGGCACAGCGCCGAGCCAACTGGAAACCGCGTCCGCCGCGTTACACGACGGGCGTTTTGGCAAAATATGCCAAGTTGGTTTCGACCAGTAGTCTCGGCGCTGTCACCGATATGGGGTTAGGATAAAGCGTTTTATCTGGGGTTAGTTTTACAACCTGCGCCAGACTTATAGCGTAACTAGATAGTGCTGAAAGCCGATTGCCATGGAGACAACCGCGACCGCAGTAATGACCATCGTTGCTGTCAGCGGGATAGTTATACAGGGCGATCGGCTTTTTGATCTCCGTAATTTCCGCTCATTTTTGGGGCATCATTACGTTAATTAAAATCTCGAAATTAAGCACCAGGCCGCGATCGCTGAGCCTGTAAAACTAGGGCCGCACCCCCAAAAATACTGCCCGTAATTAATGCCCGTTGGGTTGCTTGGTGATAATCGGCATGGAGGATCGTGAGATGCAATCCGCCCAAACCGACAGCGCAGACCAACCAAGATTTTGCCTGCTCATCTAGGGGTGGCAAATTCGGTAAAAACATGATGCACCGCCGCTGACCGTAATGGCATGAATGGGTTGCATTATAGAAATCGTCCTAGGTAAAGAACTTCGCAATTTCACGGATTACCGCCGCCGGATTCTCCCAATGAATGTTGTGGCCTGTCTGTTGAATTACGGAGAGGCGGATTTGGGACGGGGCGGTTTGCTGCATTGCCGTGTGGATTTGGCAGAATTTGCTATCCTTTGCTCCAGCGAGTAAATGCAATGGCCGAGCGAGCATTACCAAATCATTCCATAAACTGGGTTGACTCCCAGTTCCCATGCCCAACAGTGATTTGGCTAAAAATTTAGGATGATTTTGCAAACGGGTTTGGTATAGGGTGGCAAAATCGGATGATTGTTGAAGGGATTGGAATAAAGGCTGTGCATACCAATCATCGAGGAAATCAGCCAACGGCAGCGTCAATAACTGCTGCGCGATCGCCCGATCATGAATTCGCCGCCGCTGCTGGGCTTCAGGGGTTAGCAATCCCGGCGAAGCGGATTCCAGCATGATGCGCCGAATTTTTTCAGGATAATATAGCGCCAGATACAGCGCCAGTCGTCCGCCCATGGAATAGCCATAGAGATCGATCGACCCCAGTTCAAACGCCTCAAGCAATTGCATCACTAACGCCGCCGTAGCGGCCATGCTGTAGGCTGCATCATCTTCAATCAAACTCATCCCATGACCGGGTAAGTCAATGAGTAGGCTGGAATAGCGATCGCCCAGCGCCGTAGCAATCGCACAAAAATCCGCACCACTACCTAAAAAGCCATGCAAAAAAACGATCGTTGGCTGCGCCCGATCGCCCACCCACTGAGCAGCTAGCGGATTGCCCCAATCAGCCACCAAATGTTCTGGCATTTCCCCCAACCTACTTCACCAACACAACAATGCCATCACGGCGTTTATGCCAGAGATTGACATATCCCAAAGCCAGGGATGCCAAAATCGGCTGCTGAACCAGACGTTTCCATCCCCGTTTGGGTTTAGGGCGATAGGCTAAGGCAAGCAGGCTCCCGCTATGGGGATAGACGCGGCTGCTCCGAAACCCCACCTGCTTTCCCACCTGCTGGATCAGCCAGGGAGGCATATCCCGCTCCGTCACGCCGTACTGCGCCATCGCCCGGAGTGAATCGGGACTCTTCGAGTGACCCTCTCCTGGCTCCGAGGTGATACAGATGCCCCCTGGCTTCAGCGCGTCGTACACTGCCTGCAATGCCGCCACTTCATCCACCGCATGGTGCAAACAATCAAAGAACACCGCACAGTCAAATTCCGATCGGAAGGCCATCGATTCGTAATCGCTAGTAATGAAGCTCAGATTGGCTAATCCCTCACGATCGCGGTTGAGCTGCGCGTGATGAATCATATCGGTGGCAATATCCTGCCCCACCACGTCATATCCCCGCTTCGCAAAAAAACAGCTCGTCCACCCTGTCCCACACCCTAAGTCCAACAACCGGGCAGGCGGCTGGGGCATTAACGACATTATGGCCCCAATCTCCATCAAATAGCTGCCACAAACGGCATCCGAAAATGGCTTATTGACAGCATGATGAATCCCCTCAGCACCAATGTTCTTGAGGTAATCAATTTCTCCCTGCTTCGCCATATGCCCCAGTGACCCGCGATCGTGAATCCAACCCCATTCATCTAACCATGTGAATCATACCAAGTGCGGTGGTGCGATCGTGCGATCCGCATGATTACGGCAGGGGAGCAGACAGTTTTACTTCTGTCCGGGCACAATTCCCGGAACCGTGAAGTCTACGTTAGAATAGCAATGTGGCGCGATCTGAGCGCTTTACTGTCGTTTGTTCTTCCCACAGAACTGCTTCAAACCTTAGCCTACAAACTTCAGACTATGAACTTCACAGCCCGATCGCTCACAGTTGGTCTCGCCGTTGCTGCCCTCGGTGCACTCGCCACACCGACCCTCGCCCAGCCCGACGCGCAAGCCAATCCCTTGGCCGACTTCCAAAATACCAACAGCGATCCCTTCTCCAGCGGCAGCAATGCCAACAGCAACATGATGAACCTGATGCATCGGATGATGCTAGGTGATCAAGGGGATCCGACAGCTTTTGCGGAAGCGCAAGAGAATAATATGAACGATGCGATGGCGAACTTCCGCGCCAAGCAAAGGCAGCTGATTAAGGCACGCCAAGCGCAGCTCCAGTCAGTTCCGGTTGTTCCTAGTCAGCCTGGTGTCGTGCAGAACTGTAATGCAGCAGGCTTAGCTGTGGGAACAAGCTGTGTAGTCAATCCCGTAGCGCCTGTTCAGTTAAATTTGAACCTATTGCCGGAAACGCCGTTCCAGCAGCGCCTGGAAGCTGCGCCTCAGAAATAGTCAATTTGGCTGAAATATCGTGAACCCGCTGGTTAGCCCTCAAGCTAGCTGGCGGGTTTGAGTTTTGAGTTCAAGTGCCCATGAGTTTAATTGCCCATGAGCTTAATTACCCATGAGCCTAGTCGCCCAGGATATGGACAAAGAGTTGCCGATCGTCCCCCCGGCGCCGATGCTCCCAAACGTAAATGCCTTGCCAGGTACCCAGGACTAACCGACCTTGGGCGATCGGGATTTGCTCCGAGGTATTGGTCAGAACGCAGCGAATATGGGCAGGCATATCGTCGGGGCCTTCGGCAGAATGGATGTAGCGATCGTCCTCGGGAACAAGCTGGGCGAAAAAGTTATTGAGATCAGTCAGCACATCCGGATCGGCATTTTCCTGGATCGTCAGGCTGGCGGAGGTATGGCGCAGGAAAACGTGACAGATACCGCACTGGATTTTCGATTCGGCGACGACGGCTTGAACTTCGCGGGTGACTTTGGCGAGGGTCTTGCCCTGGGTGCGGATGGTGAGTTGCTTTTGATAGTGAGGCATGGTGCGGAATAGAAACTTTGTTGATGACGAATTCTTGACGATCGTCGCTTTGATCCTCATTGTAGCTGTGCGATGATTGAGCGTATTCGATGACGTAACCAAGATTTATGACGGCAATGGCATTTGGCAACCCGGCGGGGCAGGTTCTAATTGTTGGGGCAAGTGGCGGAATTGGGCTGGGGTTTGTGCAGGGGCTATTGGCGTTGCCGGAAGTGGAGCGGGTGTATGCCGCTTGTCGTCAGCCGGAGCAGGCGATCGCGTTGCAAGCGGAAGCGAAAAAGGACGATCGGCTGCAATTATTAACGATCGACATAACCCATGAAGCAACCATTGCAGCTGCAATTGCCGAAATTAAATCCAAGACTGATCGCTTGCATTGTGTGATTAATTGTGTTGGGGTTTTGCATGACGATACAGTGCAGCCGGAGAAGAGTCTAAGGCAAATTGATGGCGATCGCATGCTGCATTATTTTCAGGTGAATAGCATTGGCGCGGTGCTGTTGGCAAAGCATGTGCAACCGTTACTGAAACATGATCAATTGAGTGTATTGGCGACAATTTCGGCAAAGGTGGGGAGCATTGGCGATAATGCGCTGGGCGGCTGGTACGGCTATCGCGCCTCAAAAGCAGCGCTAAATATGTTGATGAAAACCACCGCGATCGAATATCAGCGGACTTGCCCAAGGGCGATCGTCACGGTTTTGCATCCGGGAACGACAGCAACGCGACTTTCGGCTCCGTTTCAGCGGAATGTACCACCGGAGAAGCTGTTTGAGCCAGAAAAAACAGCGCATTATTTGCTGGATGTGATGAGTAACTTAACAACCGAAGACAGCGGCGCATTTTTCAGTTGGAACGGCGATCGGTTGCCTTGGTAAAAGATTAGGTCACTATTCTGGACCCAGCATTTTGAGTATTTGCGCTACAATCATGAGTAAATTTTGTGCTGCGTAGCGATCGGGCAGATTAGGGTCAATTATGGTGGATGCATCGAATGTGCGGGTGACGATCGGGTTTGTGGATGCTGAGTGGGATGCCGATGAGCGGGAGACGGCGGCGCAAAATCTGCGGCGATCGTTGGCGGATTTGGATGAGGTGGAGTCGGTGGAGCGGGTGCCGGAGATTGCGCCGGATGGGAGTAAGGGGCTGGGATTTGTTACGGGTTTGTTGATGGCGCAGGTGAATAAGGAGAATGCGAAGAAGCTGTTTGACTTTCTGAAGCAGCGTTTGCTGGGGAGGACGATCGAGCTTGAGGTGGAGGGCAATGGCAAGAAGCTGAAGGTGAAGGCGAGTACTGAGGCTGAGCTGAAGATGGCGATCGCGGAAGCTGAGAAATTTATTGCGGGTTGAGGCGGGGAATGGCGAAGGTGGCGTTGTTGATTGGGGTGGGGGAATATTTACCGTCGTCGGGTTTGCAGAACTTGGCGGCGGCGGCGCGGGATGTGGCGGCGATGCGGGATGTGCTGGTGCAGCCGGAGATTGGGGGCTTTGCTGAGGCGGATGTGACGGTGTTGCTGAATCCGGAACCGCAGGGAATGCGGGAGGCTTTGGAGCGGCTGTTTGCGGGGCGGAAGGCGGATGACTTAGTGGTGCTGTATTTTTCGGGGCATGGGGTGGTCGATGACTTTGGCACGTTTCATCTGACGACGGCGCGGACGGATAAGGGATTGCTGAATTCGACAGCGATTCCGGCGGGGTTTGTGCATGGGTTGATGGAGGGGCGGGGATCAAAGCGACAGGTGGTGATTTTGGATTGCTGCTTTAGTGGGGCGTTTGCCAATGATATGAAGGCAAAGGGAGAAGCAGTGAATTTGCAGTCGCAGCTTGGTGGGAAGGGGCGGGCGGTGCTGACTTCTTCGAGTGCGACGGAATATTCGTTTGAGCAGAAAGAAGCGGCATTGTCGGTGTATACGCAGTATGTGGTGGAGGGGCTACGGACGGGGATCGCGGATGGGGACGGGGATGGGTGGATTTCGGTAGATGAGTTGCATGAGTTTGCGCAGGCGAAGGTCGGCGAGGTAGCTCCGGCAATGCAGCCGAGAATCTATACCTCTGAAGGAGGTTATAAGATTATGCTGGCGCAGGCTCCGGTTGGCGATCCCAAGTTGGAATATCGGAAAGAAGTCGAAGCACTAGCAGAGCAAAAGCAAGGAGATCTTTCTTCGACCATTTTGATGGCTTTGCAGATCAAACAGCAGCAATGGGGGATCGATCCAGATGTAGCCGCAGCGATTCGGCAGGAAGTGTTGCGGCCCTATGAGGAATTTGCGGCTAAAGTTCAGACCTATAAAGAAGCACTACAAAAGGAGCTTCAGTTAGGAAACCAGCTGACGCAAGCATCCTATGGAGATTTGCAGTATTTTCAGCAAACATTAGGACTGAAAGATGAAAATATCCAGCCATTAATGCAAGGCATACAAATTTTGCCTCCAGCCGCAGAAGCATCAAGATCTACAGAAAATCTTGATAAACCGATCGTCCCACCCAAGCCTCCCATTAGAGTCGATAAGAAGGTGAGGGGTAAGACCAAAGATGTAAGCCAACATGAGCAGACGGCAGGAATCGATACCAAGTCAGGAGGAGTGGCTGTAGCAGAGCGCCCAGATTCTCGAAAAAGCACCGTTCCACCAAGCAAATTAAAGCAGAATCGGTTGACTATTGTCGCTGTTGCCGTTGGCAGCAATTTAGTTTTTTGGGGAATCATCTCGATGATTTCGTCAGCTATATTGACTCCGTCAACTCCACCGAAACGAGCTGAATCTTCTTCCTCACAGGTGACTGCCAACAATAAAGGAGCCGAAGAATTCTTTAAAAAAGGGTTGGAAAAATATAATAAACAAGATTATGAAGGCGCGATCGCTGACTATGACCAAGCGATTAAACTCAATCCTAACTATGCTGAAGCCTACATTTATCGCGGGATTGCCCGCCGTGCCTTAGGCGATAATAATGGCGCGATTGCCGACTATGATCAGGCGATTAAACTCAAGCCCGACTACGCTACTGCCTACAACGGACGCGGGAATGCCCGCTTTGCCTTAGGCGATAACAATGGCGCGATCGCTGACTATGACCAAGCGATTAAACTCGAATGCCCGCTTTGCCTTAGGCGATAACAATGGTGCGATCGCTGACTATGATAAATCGATAGAACTCAAAAATACAGAACCGTGGTTGGTCTCTACCAATCGTGGGAATGCCCGCAGGGCGTTAGGTGATAACAATGGCGCGATCGCTGACTATGACCAAGCGATTAAACTCAAACCCGACTACGCTACTGCCTACTTCATTCGCGGGAATACCCGCCTTGACTTAGGTGATAACAATGGCGCGATTGCTGACTATGACCAAGCGATTAAACTCAAACCCGACTACGCTACTGCCTACAACGGACGCGGGAATGCCCGCTTTGCCTTAGGCGATAACAATGGCGCGATCGCTGACTATGACCAAGCGATTAAACTC
>JBJORF010000016.1:0-57974 GCA_046049545.1 Cyanobacteriota bacterium
CAAGCTGCGGATGGCCGCACAGCGTCGTTTCGGGAACGACATCCGCCTGTTCGAGCAATGCCTTCGCTTTCAAGGTCAGCAATCCCGGATCACCCGGCCCTGCACCCACTAAATAAACCGTACCAGTCATGAAACCACGCTCTTCAGTTGTGGCAAAACGCAGAAATCATCCTACCCTAATCTACCCAACGGAATTAGCGCAATTGTTCGACTAGCCAATTCACCACTTGACCCGATTCGACTAGGGCAGGCAGTCGGGTCAGTTGTAGGTCGGGAAATTGCACCCGCAGCGTTGCTAACTGACCATCAATCCCTTCGGTCAATGAACCCTCCATCAAAACATAGGGCAGTAAGGTGATGTGTCGTTGACCTTGCGCATAAAGTGCCGTAATTTGTTCTGTCACACTGGGTGCAACAAACCAATAGGCGACTTGAGCTTGCCACCGATCGGCCAAGTCCGCGATGCCCTGATTCCCCCCCGGTCGTTTGGTACCATGGGCGACTAGTAGCCGTTGCCCGATCGCCGCCGGATCGATCGCAAACAGATCAGCAGTGGCTAACTGACTGCCTAGGTAGGGTTGCACCACGATCGTCAGCGTTGGGGCGACCGTGGCGAGTTGCGTTTGCGCTGCGGCAACCTGGGCGGGAATGTCTTCCACCACATGCACTCCTGGCTGCAAAAACAGCGGCAGAATTTGCATTTCCTGACATCCTTGGGCTTGTAGCTGCTGGGCAAAATCCAGAATTTGCGCGCTCAAAGGCGTTGCTGTACATTCCAAAAACGCCAAGGCATAGCGCCGATCGGCGCCGATTTGGGCAGCGAGCGGGTCTGTTAATTGCGCGATCGCCGTTTGATAGCGTGGATCATGACTGCCATGCAGCACTAGTAAGTAACCCACCCCCATGACCTTCGCCTCCCATTTGCCACGCTGCAATGCTGAATTATCTTAGCAATTTCCACGGCTTCATACGGCATCGAAGCACTGCTCGATCCCGTTCATTGACCGCATCGATCGTTCCTGACCTCGTATAAAAGATCAGCACATTGACCGAATTCCATACGGAAAACCGCAAAAATACGTAGAAAAGGTGGGCTGTCCCGAGAGACTGCAAGTAGAATCGAAGGGTGAGCCTGTTGAACGATGAACGTGACACACGTGATGAGCGTAGCCAGCGTTTTGTTAGGGGCCTATATCGATAAAATATTGCGGATTGACGTTTATGACTCAGCAAAATCATCCCGATGGCCGTTCGGCACAAGATCCGAACCTGGGCCGGGCGATTGACCCTCGCATGCAAGCCGCCGCTGGTCTGCCGCCGCGTGCCCAAGGTCAACCTGGCGCTGCACCTGCTTCGCGTCCCCCCGTTCCCCCACCGCCGATGATTCCTCGGGCGACCAATCCCGGCATGGCGATTAATCCAAATGCCGCTGCATCCCAGGCGCCCCCCCAAGCCCCTCGTCCGCCCCAAGCTCCGGTCAATGCGGCATCAGTCAGTGCGAATACAATGCTCACCGTGGCCGAAACACCCGGCGGCGGTGACACGATCGAAGCCTTGGTGCGCCTGGCCCACGATAAAAATGCGTCGGATATTCACATCCGCGTCGGCGAGCATACCCGCTTCCGGATTCGCGGCCAGATGACTGAGCAAAAGAATTTGCCTGTAGTCACACCGGAGATTTTCCAGCGCTTCCTGACGGAAATGCTGAATTCGGAACAGGTTGACCGCTTCCACCGCGAACAAGAACTTGATACCGCAATTTTTTATCCCGGCTTCCTGCGTTGCCGGGTCAACTGCTTTGACAGCTTGATGGGCGGCGCGATCGTCCTGCGTTTGATTCCGCTGGATGTCCCGACCATTGATGGCTTGGGCCTGCCCCAAGTGCTGAAGACCCTGGTGGCGAAGCCCCAGGGCTTGATCCTCGTGACGGGGCCAACGGGTTCAGGTAAATCGACCTCGATCGCGGCCATGATTCGTCACTTGAATGAGAGCGAGCATCGCCATATCGTGACGATCGAAGACCCGATTGAATATGTCCACACTTCGATGAACTGCCTGGTTAGCCAGCGGGAAGTCGGTCTGCATACCCAAGAATTTGACCATGCCCTGCGTGCGGTCTTGCGGGAAGATCCCGACGTGATTCTGATCGGGGAAATGCGCGATCGCATGACCGTAGAAACGGCTCTGAAAGCGGCTCAAACGGGGCACTTGGTTTTGGGTACGCTGCACACCAAGAGCGCGATCGGGACGATCAACCGTCTCCTGAACATCTACAACCCGGACGAACAGGATTCGATGCGGATTCAGATCATGGAGTCGTTGATTTCGGTGATTTCGCAGCAGCTACTGCCGACCACTGACGGTCGTCGAACAGCAGTGCATGAGATCCTGATCAACACGCCCGCTATGGCCGACTATCTGCTGAAGAACGAAGAAGGCGAAGCCTTCCAGTTGATGGAAACTGACACTAACGAAGGGATGCAGGTGATGAACCAAGCACTCTGCGAATTGGTGTTGCTGGGTCAGATCAGCCCCGATGATGCGGTGAAGTCCAGCCCCGATGCGGGTGACCTGCGTCGTCGTGTGCGGAACGAAGGCTTCGATCCGGGTCGGGCTTCGAGCCGGGAGTCGATGGAAGGCAATGTCCGGGACTATCATCCGGTTTAAGGCCACCCGGTCTAAGGACGATCGGCGCTAAATTCGAGACAAATTGGGTTTACTGCCTGGGGGATGCGACTCGCATCCCCCATTTTTATGGCCCAAACCGCTTTTATGGCCCAAACCGCTTTTATGGCCCAAACCGCTTCAGCCAACCCCGCGCCAAGGCAAAATCCAGCACCCAACGGGCGATCGTCAACATCACGAGATTTTGGCCTAACAGCAGCAGCATTAAGGCCCAGGCAGCCACCGAGAACTTCCCTGTAGGCAGCAACGTCACTTGTTCCACCAAACGCGGCTCCACCTGCGCCAAACCCCGCGTTAAGGCAAAGGCACCGACGGCTCCCGCTTTTAGATGGGGATTACGATCGTCGCGAATCACGTAGCGATAGGTCACCCCAAAGAGAAACCCCGTCAATCCCGCAATTGTGCCACCCAACAGGCCCACTGGCCAGCTGCTCCCGCCGCGCCAAGGACTCAAGCCCCATTCCAGCGCCCCCCAAATCAACCCACTGCTGATCCCTCCGATCACGCCCCCTTTGAGCGATTCTAGTCGCTCGACCCATTGGGTGGGCGCAAATTCGGGGGGGATCATAGGCGCGGCAGGGCGGGGGACGGCTGTCGATTCTCGCGTGATCTTGCTACTCATTCGATCCATTGCCCTTTGATCCATTGCCCGATCGGCCACAAATTAACCTATGATGGAGAGTATTGTTTCATCCTTCACGTTGTCAAAACATTGTTATGGATATTGTTTCTTTTGGTTGGGCTGGTCTGTTGACAGTTTTCACATTCTCCCTTGCACTGGTCGTTTGGGGCCGTAACGGTTTGTAACGCGCGATCGTTACAAAAAGACTGCATAAAATCAATAGCTATCTAGGTACCATCAACCATTCCCGGCGGGATTGACTGATATTTACCTGGGTGGCTGTTTTAGTATTTAAGCCTCGACTTAACATTGGCCCGTTTAATCTGCTCACTTCAATTTGCATTTCACCATGGACTCTCCTTTGTTTGGTGCGCTTGTCACCGCCGCATTTATTCTGCTCGTTGGCGTTACGGGTGGCGTTGTCTACATTACGACGAGTGAATGGCGCGATCGTCGTCGCCGTGAAAAAGAGACCCAGCGCTAATCCCCCACATTCATATCGCGCCAATTTAATATTGCTCAAACGAAGGGCGGCCCCGCAATTGCAGGGCCGCCCTTCACAGTCAACCGGGATTTACTGAATTTGCCTTTGGGGTTTAGTAACGATCACTCGTCTTCTCAACGCCCGCCGAAGCCAACATTTCCTTAGCAAAGCCGGAGTAAGCCTCCATGCCATGCTCAGAAATATCCAGCCCTTCAAACTCTTCATGTTCGCTAACGCGGATGCCCAAGGTCGCCTTCAGCACGCCCCAGAACAAGGCCGAAAGAATGGCCGTACAAGCCGCGATCGCGACGATCCCCACCAGCTGAATTCCGACTTGGGTAAACCCACCGCCGTAGAACAGACCCGCACCAGGGCCAGCCGCGTAGGAAAGCGCGGTGTCCTTGAATGCTTCGTTGTTCGTCCCAACGGCAAACAGACCCACCGCTAAGGTACCCCAAGCACCGTTGACCAAGTGCACGGAAACCGCACCCACGGGGTCATCGATCTTCAGGCTATCGAAGAAACCGACTGCAAACACCACCAGTACACCGCCGACCAAACCAATGATCGCCGCTGAAGGCAAGGTGACCCAAGAACAGCTTGCGGTCACCGCAACAAGACCCGCCAAGATCCCATTAATGGTCATCGACAAGTCCGGCTTACCCAAAGTCAACCAAGCGACGAGCGTTGCCGCGATCCCACCGAACGCCGCCGCTGTGTTCGTCGTCAACGCAATGTGGGCGATCGCCGCACCGTTACCCACGGCCATTGTGGAACCTGGGTTAAAGCCGAACCAACCCAACCACAGAATCAAGCAACCTAAAGTCGCGATCGACATGTTGTGACCGGGCATTGCTGTGACCGAACCATCGGCCCGGTAGCGACCGAGACGTGGCCCGAGGAACAGTGCCCCAAACAGTGCCCCAACGCCCCCCATCAAGTGGACGACCGAAGACCCGGCAAAGTCCCAGAAACCATTACCGCCAAACGTCGAAAGCCAACCGCCGCCCCAGACCCAGTGGCCCGTGATCGGGTAAGCAATCCCGACAAACAGCAAGCTAAAAATCAAGAAGTCAACGAACTTAATCCGCTCTGCCACGGCCCCAGAGACGATCGTCGCCGCCGTTCCAGCAAAAGCCAATTGGAAGAAGAACTTCGCGGCCAAGGGCACGCCCGTCCATTTCAGGGAACCAAAGATCCCCTGATAAGCGTCATTCATTGCTGGACTGTTGTCCGCACCACCCAGCAACATGCCACCAAGACCCCCGATCAACGGGTTGCCATCGCTGAACATCAAGCTAAAACCTAAGATCCAGAACGCGATCGTCGAGAGTGCAAACACGATCAAGTTCTTCGCCAACACGTTCACCGCGTTCTTTTGGCGACACATGCCCGCTTCTAACATGCAGAAGCCCGCATTCATGAAGATCACAAGCATCCCAGCGAGCATCACCCACACGGTATCAATGCCGACGGTGAGATTCTTCACCGTCTCTTCCGTTGTGGGGGCAGCTGTCTGGGCACTAGCCGCCACATTCCAAACCAACAAAATTGCAAAGGCAACCGGGAAACAAGCCCGCCAGCTCAAGGGCAGCTGATTAATCCAGCGCAATCCCAACCATTTTTCTGCAAAGCGCAATGCAGACGATCGTTGCCGATCAGTCGCAGCCTTTCGCGACGTTCTTGCGATCATTGAGTCCTATCCTTTGGTGAACGAGAAGAGATTCAGCTAATTGTGGTGACGACTCACGCTGGTGATTCGATAAACAACGGAACTAAAGGGGTAACGATCGAATCGACTATGCACTCTTATCGCAACGTGAGCCATCGGAGTGCCAAAGTGGCCTCACTGAAACTCATATTGAGCCTAATTAATCACGTCAGATCCCATCAAATGGTAACCTGCTATACCAAATCGCAAAGTTCCGTATTAGTTGATTTAATAATGTCTGGAAAATCCTGCTAGAAATCACGGTAATCGGCTATTTTGGGAATGTTGCAAGCGATACATTTAGACCGCTGATCCCATGCTCTTAGCGAGACTTCCATCCCTCGCTATAATAGATATAGAATCGGTCAAGAAGAGTGATTATGGGTCAGCAGCAACCATCCGAAGGCTTCAAAATTGTCAGTGACAATCGTCAAGCCCGATTCCAGTATGAAATTCTCGAAACCTACGAAGCAGGCATTGAGCTGCTTGGGACGGAAATCAAATCCGTGCGGGCGGGTAAGGTCAATCTGCGTGATGGGTTTGCGTTGATTCGGAATGGGGAAGTATGGCTGATGAATGTGCATATTTCACCCCATGACACTGCCAGTCAATTTTTCAATCATGACCCGCGTCGCAATCGTAAACTCTTGCTCCATCGCCGCGAAATCCGCAAATTGATTGGTCAAGTTGAGCAGCAGGGGCTCACGCTGGTGCCGTTGAAGATGATCATGAAACGCGGTTGGGTCAAGGTCGATATCGCCCTCGGGAAAGGGAAAAAGCTCCATGACAAACGGGATAGCGTCCGCCGCCGTGACGATCAACGCGAAATCCAACGGGCGATTAAGCAGAGTCGCTAGACCGAAGTTGCCAATCTGAAGTTGCCAATCTGAAGTTGCCAATCTGAAATTTCTCAGTCCGATCGATGCCACGGCTATTCTGGCCACCCCAATAAATTCCGCATTTTCCCCAGTAAATCTCAGTTTTGCCTCGGGAAATCTAAGGAGGCTACGCATCATTTACAGCATCTATCTTGGTTTACGTGTGGTCCATGTATGAGTAACCCACTGCTTGGCGGTCGCTATCAAATCATTCGTCGGTTGGGCGGCGGCGGTTTTGGGCAAACATTTTTGGCGGAAGACCAGCATTTGCCCGGTCGCCCCTTTTGCGTGGTCAAGCATTTGCAGCCGAAAGCCAATCATCCCGAGGCTCTGACGGCATCGCAGCGCTTGTTTGAAGCCGAGGCGACGGTTCTGCATGAACTCGGACACCATAGCCAAATTCCCCGCCTCACCGCGCATTTCCAAGAAGCCCAGGAATTTTATCTGGTTCAAGAATTTATTCAAGGCACGGTATTGAGCCAAGAGCTAAAGCAACGACGGTTGATTTCGGAATTGGAAGTGCTGGATTTTTTGCTTGAGGTGATGACGCTGCTGGAATTTGTCCATCAGCATCAGGTGATCCATCGCGACATTAAGCCCGCTAACCTGATTCGGCGGCAGGTCGATGGCAAGATCGTGCTGATCGATTTTGGGGCGGTAAAGCAGCTCGTGACTCCAACTTGGCTGCCCGAAACACCGATGCTGACTGTGGCCGTGGGTTCTTCGGGCTACTCACCGCCCGAACAACTGGCGGGTAAAGCCTGCTTTGCCAGCGATCTCTATGCGGTGGGGATGATTGCAATTCAAGCATTGACGGGAATTTTGCCGAAGCAACTGCCCAGCGATCCGGATACCCATGAAGTGAAATGGCGCGATCGGGTCTCGGTGAATCCGGCATTGGCGGAAGTGATCGATCGGATGGTGCGCTACGACTTCCGGCAACGCTATCAAAGTGCTTCAGCGGTCTTAACCGATCTGCGGACGCTGAACCGCGAGGTGATCCAAGCGCAGCAGACCGACGATACGAGCTATACCTGGGTTGAACGGGGTGACGAATTTTTCCAGCAGAATGCCTATCGCCAAGCCCTAGCGGCCTATGATGCCGCAATTCAGGCCAATCCCCTCAGCCCGATCGCTTGGCTCAAACGCGGCATGACCCTCGATACCCTCCAGCAATTTGCGGCGGCGCTGACCTGCTACGATCGCGCCGTTCAGCTCGAAGCCACCAATGCCACCACTTGGTCAAAGCGCGGGTTGGTACTGGAAAATCTGGGCCGGATGGAGGAAGCCCTGGCCAGCTATCGCAAAGTGATCGAAATTGACGACCAGAATTATTGGGCTTGGTACGACCAGGGCAAAGTGTTGGAGCTGTTGAATCAACTCGACATAGCCCTGAATGCCTATCAACGCGCCATCCAGATCAAACCGAATTTTCAACTGGCGATCGAAAGCCGCAAACGCCTGCTCAATCAACTGCGTCGTCTGGAGGAGTTGCTCCAACTGGGTCATTACGAATCGGTGTTACTGGTCTGCGACAGCCGCCTCAAAGAACAGCCCGAAGATGCCCAGGCTTGGCTTTGTCAAGGTATTGCCTTAGCACGGCAGTCGCGGTTTGAAGCGGCTTTGACGGCGCTTGATTTGGCGGTGGAATTATCACCGCAGCCAATCCTCGGCTGGCTCGAACGGGGTAAAGTCCTGGGCCACCTCGATCGGGATTTGGAAGCGATCAGTTGCTATGAAACGCTACTGCAACATCAGGGGAGCTGCGCTCCCGCTTGGCTCGCCCGCGCCCAGTCGCTGGAAAAGCTGCACCAGTATGAAGCGGCCATGCTGTCCTACAACCAAGCCATGGAGCTTGATCGGGCGCTCAGCGCCGCCGCCGATGGACGGGCACGGATGTTAGCGCAACTGCAAACCCAACCGGCGATCGCAAGCAGTGGTGAAGCGGAGGAAGACATCACCTTGCTGAGCTGGTCGAAGTTAGGGAGTCCGGCGGTGATGGATAGGGCGGAGGATCTGCCCACCGAGGATCTGCCAACCACAGTGATCGCGCCTTCTGGGGATAGTCTGCCGATCGCACCGACCCCTGTCCCCAAAGAATGCGATTCACCCAATCCGCTCATTCAGGGTTTGCCCTCACGGCCGCGATCGGGCAACAGTCATTCCCCGCGTCAACTCAGCGAACGCATCCTCAGCAAACTCCAAAACCAGCGCCAAACCGTCGCCGACTACAACAAAGCGATTCAGCTCAATCCCGATGACCCGGAAGTGTTGCAATGGCGCGGCAATTTGTTGGTGGCGCTCGGTCGCTATGAAGAAGCGGTTACGGCCTACGATCGGGCGATCCAAGCCCATCCCGATAATCCGACGCTCTGGTGTTGCATGGCGGGGACATTGCTGAAACTCAAGCGGCACAGCGGGGCGATCGAATGTTTTGATCATGCCATCGCGCTCAAACCCCAAAGCCACACACCTTGGTACTGGCGCGGTCGGGTTTTGTTCGAACTCAATCGCTTCCCAGAGGCGATCGCGGCGTTTGAGAAAGTGTTGTTGCTCAAACCCGATTTTCAGCCTGCCCAGCGCGACCTCAAGCAAATTCAGAAGCAGCAACGTCAAATTCAGTCATCACCGAAAACCAATTCGAGCCAGGAATTGCCGCGCGATCGCGTCACTGCGTCTCCAGTTGCCTAAGCCTTGATTTGCCTAGCTGGTTCTAGCGGATTTCTCACCCGTACAATCGCCAACACTAGCATCATTGGCTGACTTCTAGCATCATTGGCTGACTTAATGTCAATACGTCAGTCCCAATTTATTTTCTCCGGATTCATCCACATCAGCAGCGAACATCGAAAAGTCAACAGCATCAACCTTGGCTTTTTATGTTCCCGAAATTTGCGTCTGCCCGATCGGCTAACTTTGTCATGCCTGTTCTGCTGGCTGCACCCTTAATCACCTTGGGCACCGCCCCAGCCAAAGCCGTCACCTGCGCCAACTTCACCACCCAAGCCGAGGCTCAGGCATACATGCAGCGCTACGGTGCAACGAAACTCGATGGCGATCGCGATGGTGTGGCTTGTGAGTCCCTGCCCCGTGGTGGCGCGCCCACAGCAACGGTCACATCTGCCCCCGCATCAAACTATACAATTCTCACTGTCGGTGATGGCGATACCCTCCGCGTCCGTCAAGGCAACAGCGCCCCGCTCACCGTTCGCCTGGCCTGCGTCGATGCCCCGGAAATGAGCCAAGCGCCCTACGGCCCAGCCGCCTCCCAACGGCTCAAACAATTGCTTCCTGTCGGTCAAACCGTGACTTTAAATGTGCGTGACACCGATCGTTACGGTCGCAAAGTCGCTGAAATCAGCCGCAGTGGTCGCAGCATCAACCTGCAAATGGTCAGGGAAGGTCAAGCCGTGGTCTATCGCAGTTACCTCCGCAATTGCAGCGCCCCCTTACAAACTGAACTCCTTCAAGCCGAAGCCAAAGCCCAGCAGCAGCGTCTCGGTTTCTGGCAGCAAAACAATCCTGTATTGCCCGAAATCTATCGGCGAAATGCCCGAAACTAGCAACCGCCGCCGCCCGGTTGGTTGGGGGAAGAATTGCCGAGCAAGGTGGTGGAAAGTCGCTATCTTTAAGGAAGACTAGAGATTAGATTCAGCGTCCGGCTGATTTAATGCAGGCTTCTGGCGACTTCCTACCCCTTTTCTGTATGTTTCATCGATCGCGCTTTGAACCGTTTCCCAGCAATAACGCCCCTGCTGACTTTCTCGTTTTTGGCGAAAAGGTGATTGTCGCCGATGTCCTCGCGGCCATGGGACAAACTCAAATTCCCTGCGTGTTTGTGATCGAAGCGGGTGAATTTGTGGGCAGCTTTACGAGCGATGATGTGATTCGGGTCTGTGCGGATGGCTTAGAGCTGGCAAAAACGCCGCTGTATCAGGTGATGACTCCGAGCATTGCGCGTCTGAGCGAAACTGAAGCGGCTGATTCGATTAAAGTTCTCGAAGCCTTCGATCGCGCCCCGGTGCAATATTTACCTGTCTTCAGTGCTGAAGGTGAAATTCTGCGCGTGATTAGTCGCAGTGCAGCGCGACGTGAAGGTCAGCCGATCGCCCGCCTGCGTCTCAAACAAGTACGGGAAGTCTTGACCCCGCAAGTGCTCCAAATCGCGCCCCAGCAAACGCTTCAGCAAGCCGCGAAAATTATGAGCTATCAGCATCAGCATTACAGTGTGGTCATGGCGACGGGTGAACCGGTGCCGATCGGGGTAGTGACCCTCGGCGACCTGCGCCAAGCCCAAATTCTCGGCTACGATTTTGCCAATACTCAAGTCGAATCGATCATGAGCGCCCCCCCGAAAATGGTGCGATCGGAGGATGATCTTTGGACAGCTTATCAATTACTCCAACGCTACTTTTTGCAGCATTTGGTGGTGGTGGATCAGCAGGGCGAATTGGCGGGCATTGCGAGTTTGTCCCAAATGATTCGGTTGCTTGACCCGATCGACCTTTGGCAGAATGTCACCCACCTTCAGGAAAGCCTCACCATCAGCGCGATCGCCCAGGAACAACTCAAGCGCCAATATGAAGAAAGCTGCTACGCCCAACAGCGACTCCAAACCGAACTCGCCCGCACCACCCAGCAACTCGAACGCCTTGCCTCCCGCGATCCGCTCACGCAGTTAATCAACCGCCGTCAATTCGACCAACAACTCTCCCAGGAATGGCAACGCCTGCGCCGCGATAAGCAACCCTTAGCGATCGTCCTCGCTGACCTCGACTTTTTCCAAGAATACAACGAACATTTTGGCTACAGCGCTGGCGATATGTGTCTACAACGCCTCGGGCAAGCGATGGCGGAAGCCACCCAGCGATCGCCGGATATGGTCGCACGTTACGATGGCGAAGTCTTTGCGTTATTACTCCCACACACCGACATTGCCGGGGCCATGCTCATCGTCGAACGCATGCAACAAGTCATCGCCGCCCAAAAACTCCCCCACCCCAACTCCAGCATTAATCCCTACGTCACCTTGAGCTTTGGCGTTGCGACTTGCGTACCGAGTTTTGGCACAACCTTTGCTGACTTAATTAGTGCCGCCGATCGGGCTTTATATAAAGCCAAAGACCAGGGACGAAATACCTATCGGGTCGCGATCGAAAATGAATTTAGCCAAAAACCAAAATTCAAAGTCCTCGACTTAGCGGAATTAGCCGCGCTGTAGAATGTTGGGCTTCGGCGTTGCTCAGCCCCCTGGGTTGCAAGTAATTGATTCGGGCTTCGGCGTTGCTCAGCCCTTGATCTTGGGGAATCGGGCTTCGACTGCGCTCAACCCTCAACCCTCAACCCCAGCCTCACCGACACCCCAGGGGAATCGGGCTTCGACTGCGCTCAGCCCTCAACCCTCAACCCCAGCCTCACCGACACCCCAGTGGGTTGAGCGTCAGCCGAAACCCACGGCCCCAACCCCACCGATCAATCAGTGGGTTGAGCGTCAGCCGAAACCCACGGCCCCTAGCCCAACCCCGCCATCAACTGCGACTTCGCTGCCGCCAATGCCGCCGCCAACTGACTGGCATCGCGTCCCCCGGCCTGGGCAAAATTTGGACGACCGCCGCCGCCGCCGCCGCACATCTTCGCGACAACTCCGACTAGCTTTCCAGCCTGCATTCCTTTTTGCACCACGGCGGGACTAAAGGCCGCCACAAAGCCCACTTTCTCGGCTTCCGGGCTACCGCCTAGCACGACTGCGCCTTCGCCCAGCTTTTGCAGCAGGTTTTCCGCCGCGCTTTTGAGCGAATCGGCATCCGCCCCCGGCAGTTCCGCGACGATGATTTTTACATCACCGATCGCCACCGCACTATGAATCAACTGATCCGCCTTCGCTACGGCCAACTGTGACTTCACTGTGGCCAGTTGCTTTTGGGTATCTTTCAGTTCCGCTTGAATGGCGTTGACCCGATCGAGGATTTCCTCGGGTTTGGCTTTGAACCGATCGCTCAAATCTTTCACAACCGCTTCGCGCACATTCAGATATTCCAAGACCGCCGGGCCAGCCACGGCTTCAATTCGCCGCACTCCCGCTGCAACGCCGGTTTCCGAGATGATTTTGAACAGGCCAATTTCGGCGGTGTTGCCCACGTGGGTGCCGCCGCAAAGTTCCATGGATACGCCGCCGAAGTCGACGACCCGCACGACATCGCCGTACTTTTCGCCAAACATTGCGGTTGCGCCTTTCGCTTTGGCCTGGGCGATCGGCATTTCGGCGACATCGGCTCCGTGGGCTTCGGCGATCCAAGTATTCACTAAGGCTTCAAGTTGCTGAAGTTGCTCCGGTGTCAGCGCTTGATTGTAATTAAAATCAAACCGCAGCCGATCGAAGGAGACCAATGAACCCGCCTGTCCAATGCCGTCATCGACAATTTTTTTCAATGCCGATTGCAGTAGGTGCGTGGCGGAGTGATTGGCTTGGGCGCGGCGACGGCAGGCGCGATCGATTTGGGCGGTGACGGTTTCGCCGGATTTCAATGTGCCGCGTTCGACCCGACCGATATGCACAAAGAACCCCGATTCTTTTTTCACATCTTCAATTCGCACCAGGGTTTCACCGACGGAGAGATACCCCCGATCGCCAATCTGGCCACCGGATTCGGCGTAGAAGGGAGTTTTATCTAAAATGATTTGCACATCGTTTCCAGCAACGACCGCATCAACAGTGTCGCCATCCTTAAGCAATAGTGCAATTGTCGCGGTGCTGCTGGACTCGGTATAGCCGAGGAAATCAGTTTGACCAACGGTTTCGGATAACTTGTCCAAACCTCCTTGTGCAGTCAAGTCGATCGTCTTACGCGCGCCACGACCCCGCTCTCGCTGGGCCTCCATCTCGGCTTCAAAGCCTTCAACATCAACGGTCAAACCCTTTTCTTCGGCAATTTCCTGGGTTAATTCCAACGGAAAACCATAGGTGTCGTACAGCTCAAACGCGTCTTTACCGGGAATTTCTTTTTTCACATTGGCAAGAATCTCTTCCAGCAATTTCTCACCGCGTTCAATCGTCTTGCCAAAGCGTTCTTCCTCCGCCCCCAATTCGGACTTGATCAAACCTTCGCGCGATCGCACATTGGGATATTGCCCCTCCGACAGGGCGATCGCGCTTTCCACTACCTGAGTGGTAAACATTCCGGAAATGCCGATTAACCGCCCATGACGCACCACCCGCCGAATCAACCGCCGCAACACATAGCCCCGCCCTTCATTCCCCGGCACAATTCCATCGGCAATCATGTGCATAACAGCCCGCACGTGATCGCCGATCACCTTCAGCGAAACTTTTACCGCCTCATCCGATTTGTGATAGTCAATGCCCGCCAGCTTTGCTGCCGTTTCCACGATCGGGAAAATCAAATCCGTCTCATAGTTATTTGGCACCCGCTGCAAGATCTGGGCCATCCGCTCCAGCCCCATCCCCGTATCAATGTTTTGCTTCGCCAGCGGGGTCAGATTACCGTCGATGTCCCGGTTGTACTGCATGAACACCAGGTTATAGAACTCGATGAAGCGGCTGTCATCATCGGGGTCAATGTTGTCGTCGCCCAGCTCCGGCTTAAAATCGTAATACAGCTCCGAACAAGGCCCACAAGGCCCTGTCGGCCCGGATACCCAGAAATTATCCTTCGCTCCCATTTTGACAATCCGCTTGGGATTCACGCCGATTTCATCGCGCCAGATCGCCAGTGCCTCGTCATCCTCTTCAAACACGCTGACGACAATGTTTTCCGGCCTAATCCCGAAGACTTTCGTGCTGACTTCCCAGCCGTAAGCGATCGCCTGACTTTTAAAGTAGTCGCCAAAGCTGAAGTTCCCCAGCATCTCAAAGAACGTATGGTGTCGTGCTGTCCGCCCCACATTTTCAATGTCATTCGTGCGAATGCACTTCTGCGAAGTCGTCGCCGTCGGAAACTCCGGCTGCTGCTGCCCCAGAAAAATCGGCTTAAACGGCAGCATCCCCGCGATCGTCAGCAACACCGTCGGATCCTCCGGCACCAAAGAGGCACTCGGCAAGCGCTTGTGGCCCTTGCTTTCAAAGAATTCGAGGAACTTTTGGCGGATTTGGTTGCCGCTAGTTTGCTGATCGCTAGGAGAGGAAGTCATGGATCGCGAAGCTGGGGGAATAAAGATTAGTCAAAGAGTGAACTACTATCTTAGATTCTGTCGCCGCCAGCGGTGCGGTTTTTCTGAAGATTTTTGCAATACCCCGCAACCTAAATCCGATGAATCAACGGCAGTGTCATCTGCCCAAAATTTGTACTCAGCGCTAGATTGAGATGCTCCATCACCATTACCAGCCACTCCACCGAGCCCTGCGTATAGGATTCATAGTGATTGAACAAAATCGACAAACGCTTTTCCAGATAGGGCTTCACCTTGCTACAGATCAACAAAATCCGCAGCAACAAACTCGTCGTAAACATCGGCCCAATATTCGAAATCAAGTCCACAAACACAAAATGGCGCGGCTGCTGACTGCTCTCCACAATCAAGAAATTCATCAACTGACTGCACAACCGCATCATCAGAAATTCATTCACTGGCTGCTGATCCTGATCCGGCAACGTCATCCGCAACTGCCGATACAGCAACTTATTAAACTGCCGATGCCCGTACTCCGGGTCAATTCCCCCCTCCAAATATTCATACAAATCACCCTTAAAGCTGCCAAACGATCGGGTGTCGCGGGTGTAATTCATAAAGCGATGGGCCAAATCACGATGAGTCGCCTGCCCATTTACCCTGCCGACAAAGTGCCGTAGTGACTCACAGGCTTCGTGATCCGTGAGCAGCGTTGGATTTTTCACGGGAGTCAAAATTCGGCCCACGCTATCCTCCGATGACGTTTGCAGCAGATCCATCCGGCGAATTTGGTAGGTCACATAACGCGACAGATCGACTTCAAACTTGTGCTGGGCATGTTCTTGCAGCTCCCGCACCGACTGCTGATCCTCGTTGGAACAGCCATCGGTAATCAGACAGTGGGGATAGAGGTACGGGTAGCGCCGAATCAAGTTGCCCAAGGGCTGGGTCAGAATCGCGTCGCCAGTCTGACTCATCAACGTCGCTAACCGCTTCAGCGCCGCATATTGCTCCGTCTGGCGAAACTGTACCAGCAACTCCCGCAAGCGCTTCAGCGACCGCTGTCGGGGATGATGCCCGATCGGTTGCGTCGGCACCGCATCCAAAATCTCCACCAACTTCGGTACGGCATAATGCTGATGGGGACGGCCTTGCCAACGGTTTGTCAAGATATGCAAACAGCGGTTCAAGACAAATCGAAAGTCTTCCGTCGCGTGATGGCTCAGGGCGATAGCGTCGAGGTCGGCAAGTACCGCCTCATCACGGTAGGCTGTGCCTTCTACAAACAACTGGCGAACCCTCTCCAGCAACTGCTCCGGCAGTTCGGTCTGGATCGCGGCGAGAAAATGATTATAGAGACGCTGCTCTTCCGCAGCAATGAGACGATTATTGAAGGTCATACGGCTTTCTCAGTAACTCCTACACCCAGACATTCACTTTCGGCAAGTTTGCCCTTGCAGATTGTATCGATCCAAACATTTTGGGTCTGGTAATGTCGGATACAACTCGTTTGAATTACATTCCGACTTCGATCGCGTTCAGACCTGACATAATTCATCCCTTGTGCGCTGTCGATCAACTGCTCGATCGATCGACTTGCGGTAACCACCATTAGCCCTACCTAATCAATACTACTCGAATGACTGTGGCGAACCGCAGGATGTTCGTTTCTTCATGGAAACTAAATGCTTTTGATGACGATCGGTCAACAGCACTCAGCAATTGCATCCAGGGGGTAGGACTGGAACTGGGCAGCTCCTACGGGGGAGAGAGTACCTGACAAAAGCAATCTCCATCCCTGGGCAGAAGGCTCATCCTGACCGCAACAAAAAAGCAGCCCATCGGAAACGTGATGGTGCTGCTTTAGACGATTGAATTTGGGTATCTTTTCGGAAGCTGGTATTAATTATTACAGAGACACCTAGATTTCGTCAAGCTGACTGACCCGTTTGAGATTGAGGACATCGGCGAGTTTCCGCACTTGGATGAAGACTTTCTCCAGTTGACGGTGGTCGCACACGTCGATACAGAGATCAATTATGGCCGTCTGATCCGGGAATGTACGGACTTGAGCATTGCGGACGTTGACGTTCTGATCCGTCAATCGCGACAGTACATCTTTGAGAATGCCGACGCGATCGATGACTTCGATCTGCACTGCGATCGGATAGGTCTGCTTCCGAGTCGAAGCATCATTCGGGTTCCAGGTGACGGGAATGAGCCGACTGCCTTCGACTTGTTCGATATTGGGGCAGCCCTGACGGTGGATGATGATGCCCCGCCCCCCCCGACTGACGGCCCCGATGATCGATTCACCGGGCAGGGGATTGCAGCATTTGGCAACTTGGTGCAGCAACCCTTCGACCCCCACGATCGGCGCCTTGGTTGCGGGTAATGTGGGCGTGCTCGATCGGTTGACCTGAGACAGCAGTTGTACTTCTTCCTGGGCCGTCAGGAGGCTGACATCCTGGGCCTGGCCCGCTTTAACGGCATCGCGAATCCGATTGATCGTGTGGTTCAGCGTCACTTCGCCATACCCGAGGGCGGCGAGCAGATCATCGACGGTACTGTAATTGCAACGCTCTGCGGCTACCTGCATCGGCTGCGACTTGAGCAAGGCTTCAAAGCCGCTCTTGCCCATGGCTTTTTCCAGCATGTCGCGGCCCCGTTGCAAGTTCTCGTCGCGGTGGGAGAGCTTGTACCACTGCCGAATCCGGTTGCGAGCGCTGGGCGTGACCACAAAGTTCAGCCAATCGAGGCTGGGGTGGGCATTTTTCTGGGTGATGATTTCGACGATATCGCCGTTTTGCAGTTGGGTGTCCAAGGTGACGATGCGGCCATTCACCTTCGCCCCGCAGCAGTGGTTACCCACCTCCGAGTGGATGCGATAGGCAAAGTCGATCGTGCTGGACTTGGGATGCAGCGACACCACATCACCCCCCGGCGTAAAGGCAAAGACCTCATCATCAAACAGGTTGCCCTTGACCGATTCGATATAGTCCTCGGCATTTAAGTCATTTTGCCATTCCAGCAGTTGGCGCAGCCAAGTAAAGCGCTCTTCCTCTGCCGTCACGGGCGTAGCGCTCGAACCGCCCGTCTCTTTGTATTTCCAGTGGGCAGCGATCCCGTATTCCGCCACTTGATGCATCGCCATGGTTCGGATTTGGATCTCCAGAGGCCGACCGCCAAGGCCAATCACCCCGGTATGCAGCGATTGATAGCGGTTGGGTTTGGGCAGACCGATATAGTCTTTGAACCGACCGGGAATCGGGCGGAACAGATCATGCACCACCGCCAAGGCACGGTAGCATTCATCATTTTTCCCGACAATGATTCGAATCGCCGAGACATCGAAGATTTGCTCATACTCCTTCTGCTGCCGCTGCATTTTGCAGTAGATGCCGTAGAGATGCTTCGGGCGACCGCTGATATCGGCATCACTGATCCCGAGTTCGGCCAGCTGATCAGTGATCATCTCCACGGACTTCTGAATATCCGCTTCGCGATCGGCGCGTCTTGCCGAGACCCGCTCCCGAATTTCGCCGTAGGATTCGGTCTCGATATATTTGAACGCGAGGTCTTCCAATTCCCACTTGATGTTCCCGATCCCCAAGCGGTTGGCCAGGGGCGCAAAGATTTCGCGGGTTTCCAGGGAAATGCGCTGGCGTTTTTCGGGGGCAAGATGCTCCAGGGTCCGCATATTGTGCAAGCGATCGGCCAGCTTCACCACGATCACCCGAATGTCCTTCGCCATCGCCAGGAACATCCGGCGAAAATTCTCCGCTTGGCGTTCGCGCTTACTGGAAAACTCGATCTTGCCGAGCTTCGTCACCCCATCAACAAGAAGGCGCACCTCTGCCCCGAAGTGCGCCTCAATTTCCTCTGGAGTAACGTCCGTGTCTTCGACCACATCATGGAGAAAGCCCGCTGCAATCATCGCGCTACTGCCCCCGAGATCACGCAGAATGCCCGCCACGGCGATCGGATGGGCAATGTAGGGATCGCCAGAGGCGCGGTATTGGCCCTCATGGAGCTGATGGGCAAAGTTAAAGGCGCGGCAGATTAAGGTCTCATCGGCATCTCCATCGGCGGCAATCGTACAGGCTTGCAGCCAATCGGGTAGCACCAAGGGTTTCGGTGGGGCCTTGACTTTTTTGGGCGCGGCATGGGTGGGGAGCGTCGCGGCAGGCGGCGCGATCGGTTCAGTCGGCTTTACAGCGCTCGATTCAATGCGGGTCTTGGCGGAAGCAGTCGTCGCAGTAAGATTCATGCTGTCGATCAGTAGGATAACGCTGAACGGAAAAAGAGATTATATCGGGCTTTATTTGCCTTGTGACAAAACCAGCTCGAGCCGTTGATTAAATCAATTGGAAACTGTATCGTACGCTGCTTTTTCTGTATCATACGCTGCTTTTTATAGTTGTCCTATTCTAAGCATAAGCCTTCCGCATAAACATGCGTCGATCGGCGAAATTTCGATGACTAAACGCAATAGTCCCCCACATCTCGCACCACTTAGTAACAATTGCTTTAGTAACAGTTGCCATGGGTCACAATTCCCACGGGTAACATTGCCATTTGTCATCGTGCCACTTGATTACCGTGCCACCCATTGACCTTCCCTATGACCTCTCCCGAATTATCCGAATTTGGCGTTCTGATTGCCCAAGCCCAAACGAGTTGCCAAGCCAGTCCGCTGGATTGCGCGGTTATCCAAACCAGCATCAGCGCGATCGCCCAGCATTTCCAGACCGAAATGCTTCCGGCCACCGATGCCCTCAATCCAGCGGTACTGGTCGAAATCAACAAGCAACTGCGGCTCCTCAAAACCGATGCACTGTTTCTGCGATCGGCCAAGCAAGCGATCAGCCAGGATCAACGCTTGCAACAGATCCGCGATCGCTTGAGTTTGCTCGATCGCTACTGTGAGATGCTCTGATCCCCGATTATTAAACTAGCACCAGCCACCTTAGCAAACCGATCACCTGGAATTTATGTCTCTACCTGTCATGTCAGATGAGCAGTTCTACCAACTTTGCTGCCGTCATTCTGACGTTCGATTTGAACGCAATGCCGCAGGGGACTTGATCATTGTGCCTCTATCTGGCGGTGTGGCAGGCCATCGCAACTTTAGCTTGATCGGACAGCTTGGGGCCTGGGTCGATCGGCATCCGGAGTTGGGTTTGGGGTTTGATTCTTCGACTTGCTTTAAGTTGCCGAATGGGGCCGATCGCGCACCGGATGTTGCTTGGGTGCGGGCCGATCGTTGGGCAGAGTTGACGCTGGAACAACAGGAAAAATTTCCACCGATCGCCCCCGATTTTGTGATTGAACTGCGATCTCGCACCGATGACCTCAAATCGCTCCAAGCCAAAATGCTCGAATATGCCGAAAATGGGGTGACTTTAGGCATTCTCATCGACCCCCAAAATCAGCAAGTCGAAATCCATCGCCTGCAACAGCCCCCGGAGATTTTGCAACAGCCGAGTACGATCGATTGCAGTGAAGTATTGCCGGAATTTGTGCTGAAGCTTGATCGGGTCATGGCGCTGTAACTAGAACGACACTTTCGATGGTGTCGCATGGTCAAACCCCCTCTACAATAGATTGGCGCACTGATTCCCCAAAAGTCCCCAAAGTGCGTGATGCCCGTCATTGATTAGGAGTCAGCCCCCCGTGGAGTCCCGTTATACCCCCAGCGCGATCGAGTCAAAGTGGCAACAAAGCTGGGCTGAACAACAATTAGCCAAAACCCCGACCGATCGCACCAAGCCCAAGTTCTACGCGCTGTCGATGTTTCCTTACCCGTCCGGGAATCTCCACATGGGCCATGTGCGGGTCTACACGATCGTTGATGTGATCGCGCGGCTGAAACGGATGCAGGGATTCCGGGTCTTGAACCCAATGGGCTGGGATGCCTTCGGGTTGCCCGCTGAGAACGCCGCGATCGAGCGGGGGATTCATCCGGCCAAGTGGACTTACAGCAATATCGCCCAGATGCAGGAGCAACTGGAAAGCCTCGGCATCAGCTTTGACTGGGATAAGCAGGTAACGACCTGTTCGCCGGACTATTACAAATGGACACAGTGGCTGTTCTTGCAGTTCTATCAAGCGGGATTGGCTTACCAAAAGGAGGCCGTGGTCAACTGGGATCCCATTGACCAAACGGTTTTGGCGAATGAGCAGGTTGATGCGGATGGGAAGTCTTGGCGATCGGGGGCAAAAGTCGAACGCAAACTGCTGCGCCAATGGTTCTTCAAAATCACGGATTACGCCGAGCAATTGCTCCAGGATCTCGACCAGCTCGACGGTTGGCCGGAGCGGGTGCGGCTGATGCAGGCCAACTGGATTGGCAAATCTACCGGAGCGCAGGTGACATTCAAAACTGAAGCCGGGGATGATCTTGTCGTCTACACCACTCGCCCGGATACCCTCTGGGGCGCAAGTTTCATGGTGATTTCGCCGGAGCATCCGCTGGTGGACAAGCTGACGATCGCCGAGCAGTCCGCAGCGGTGAAGGCTTATCAGGAAGCAGCGGCGGCGAAAAGTGAAGTCGATCGCACCGCTGAAGGCAAGGAGAAAACCGGGGTCTGGACGGGAGCCTACGCGATTAACCCGGTGAATCAAGCCAAAATCCCGATCTGGATTGCCGACTACGTGATGATGGACTACGGCACGGGCGCAATCATGGCGGTTCCGGCCCACGACCAGCGCGACTTCGAGTTTGCCAAAAAATTCGGCCTGGAGATTCAAGTCGTCGTCCAGCCCGAAGGCGAAACCCTCGACGGGGCCACGATGACCAACGCCTGGGCGGGCAGCGGCAAAATGACGAATTCCGGGCCCCTCGATGGGATTGAAGCGGGCAAGGGTGAAGGCCAAAGCGTAAATGCGGCGGTGCAGTGGCTCGAAGCCCAAGGTCGCGGCAAAGGCACGGTCAACTATCGTCTGCGCGATTGGCTGATCTCCCGGCAGCGCTACTGGGGTTGCCCGATCCCGATCGTCCATTGTCCCGATTGCGGCGCAGTGGCGGTGCCCGATGACCAACTGCCCGTGCAACTGCCCGAAGATGTGGAATTTTCTGGTAAGGGTTCGCCTCTTGCGAAACTCGACAGTTGGGTGAATACTGACTGCCCGAAATGTGGCAAACCCGCCAAGCGCGAAACCGATACGATGGACACCTTTATGTGTTCCTCCTGGTACTTCATGCGCTATCCCGATGCTCAGAATGCCGATGCAATTTTCGATCCGGCTGTAGGCAACGACTGGATGGAAGTCGATCAGTATGTGGGTGGCATCGAACATGCGATTTTGCATTTGCTCTACTCGCGCTTCTTTACCAAAGTTGTTCGGGACAGAGGCTTACTCAAATGCGACGAACCCTTCAAGCGGCTCCTGACCCAAGGCATGGTGCAGGGTAAAACGTACAAAAACCCGAAAACGGGCCGCTACGTCATCCCGCAAAACATCAAGGACTTCGCCAATCCCACCGATCCCGAAACCGGCGACGCGCTGATCACCGTCTACGAAAAAATGTCCAAATCCAAGCACAACGGCGTTGCCCCCAGCGAAGTTGTGGAGAAATACGGTGCGGATACGGCCCGGATGTTCATCTTATTCAAAGCCCCACCGGAGAAAGATCTGGAGTGGGACGATGCCGACGTGGAAGGCCAAGCCCGCTTCCTATCCCGCGTTTGGCGACTGGTCACGGAGTCCGGCGTGAAAGGCACTAACGGTCAATTCACCTTGCCCGCAGCCCCCACCAAAGCCGAAAAAGACCTACGCCGCGCCATCCACACGGCGATCAAGGAGATCACTGAAGATCTGACGGATGAATACCAATTCAACACCGCCGTCTCCGAGTTGATGAAACTGAGCAATGCTTTGGGCGACTTCAGCGACAAGGGTTCCGCCGTCTACAGCGAGGGGATTCAGACGCTATTGCTGCTGCTTGCGCCCTTCGCCCCGCACCTGGCCGAAGAACTGTGGAAAACGATCGGGCACAGCAGCACGATCCACACCCAGAGCTTCCCAGTTTATGCCCCCGAAGCCCTAATCGCCGACGAACTAACGATCGTCATCCAAATCATGGGCAAAACCCGTGGCACGATCGCCGTCCCCGCCAGTTCCAGCAAAGACGAAATCGAAACCCTTGCCCGCAACTCCGAAGTCGCCCAGCGCTACCTCGAAGGAAAAGAAATCAAGAAGACGATCGTCGTCCCCGGCAAATTGGTGAATTTCGTCGCCCCGTAGGTTGGGTGAAACAACGTGAAACCCAACACCCCAGGAATTGAGCGTCACAGCAACCGCAACTGTTGAGAATCCTCCAGCTCAACTGCCACCCGCGATCGCTCAGCGCTTTCATCCTGGGGCCATTCATCCTGGGGTGAATCCGCTAACTCCGCCAAACTCAACCGAATCTGCCCCGCCTCATCATTCATCAACAACTGCGCCGCCGCCAGCATCGGCTCCGCCAACTCCCCCAAATCCTGGCGATTACTCAAATAAGTTTGCAAAGCCGCGATCGGACTCATACTGCTATCTTTCAGCTCCGGCAAACGGCTCCGACTGGTATCCGTCACCAACTGCATTTGGAGATTATACGTATGGGCGATCGCCAAAGCCCCGTGAATCGCCGATTCATCAATCTGCTCCAACTGATCAGCCCGCAAATAATACTGCACCCGCACCACCGCATCCGTGATTTCCGCGTCGGCGATCGCGCTCAGAATTTTCTGCTGAGGCTGCTTCTCCTTGGTCAAATCCAAATCGATCGTCCGAAACGCTCGCACCGGAATCGGACAGTAGGTCACTTGGGTGTTCCCTTTGGCGAGTTCCACCAAGACATACCCCTTGTCTTCCTTCTCCTCCGAAAAATCCACCCGCTCAATGCTGCCGGGATAAACCACATAGGGCTGCTCGGAGAGGATCTGATGCTTGTGGACATGGCCCAGCGCCACATAGTCAAAATCATCGCGGGTCAAAAACGTCAACGGCACCGTAAACCCTTTGCCCACCGCCAACAACCGCTCTGCGCCCAAAGTCGCCGTATCCGCCATCAAGTGCGCCAACAAAATCGTCGGAATTTTCGGGTCTAACTGCCGAATTTCGCCTTCTAACGCCAAACGCAATCGATCGAGTAATAAACTCCCCACTTCCTGCATCGACAGATCTTCAGTTTCTATTTTCGTCATCAGCATCGTGCGATTCAGCCAGGGCAGGGTGATCACCTGCACATCGCCCTGGGCCGTGGTGATGCGATGGGTTTCGAGCCGATCGCCGACAATCACACTCGGCACGCCCAAGGTGCGATAAATGCACAGACTCGCGCCCCCGGCCCCCTGGGTATGCTGGTCATGGTTGCCGACCAGTAACACCGTCGGAATCTGGGCCGTCACCAACCGCTGAAACTCCTTGGCAAATGCCTGCTGAATATAAGGCGGCGGCGTGGCATCGGGAAAGGCATCACCGCCAAATAGCACCAAATCCACGGGTTCACTCAACGCCCGATCGATGCAGCGACTCAGACTCGCCACAAAATCCTCAAACCTTGTATTCAAACCCGTTTCTGGATTGATTTTGCCGTGGGAGAAGCCACTGCCCAGATGAATATCCGATAGGTGCAAAATCTTGATCATGGGCGATCACCACAGCTATTTCACAAACATTCAATACTAAAATACTAGCATTATGATTAGCCATGCATAGGAAAAGCCCCCAGAAAGCCTTAGATTAGAGAAACGATGAAGACACACTGAATAGACGACAAACCGACTGAGGCCAAACGCATGATGAACCAATGGGACTGCTTCTTACAAAATCTCGGCGCTTGGCAGGGTTCGTTTACGACCTATTCGCCGGATGGTGTAGAGCGGGAGGATATTCCATCTTTGCTGACCCTCGAACAAGTCCCCGACCGTCAAGCAGTGAAGCTCGTGCTCAAGCGTGACTCCCCCAAGCACCCGGCCCCCTTGGAGATGGAATTTGCCAGTTTGAGCCGGAGTCTGTTGTTCTTTGAGACTGGGGCGTTTTCCCAGGGGGCGATGCAGTTGGCGCCGGGGATGGATCGCTTTGGGGGCGAGTTTGCGATCGTGACGCCCGATCGGCGGTTGCGCACGGTGATTTTGTACAATGCTCAGAATGAATTGGACTATGTGACGCTGATTCGGGAACAGCGGCTCGGGAGCGCAGTGCCGGAACGACCGCCGTTGCAAGCCGATGACCTCGTCGGCGAGTGGGTCGGGGAATCGATCACCCTGTTCCCCGACTGGCGTGCCCCAGAAACGGGAACCAGCCAGATGAAAATTACCCGATCGGGCGATCGCCTCGACCAGACCTTGCAGTTTGGTGAGCGGACGATTACGACGGAAGCCGTGATCGAAGGCGATCGACTGGTCTATCCCAACAGTCCGCTGAATATCCAGATCTTGCTCTTGCCCGACGGAGCCTCCGTGAACACGCCCCGCAAAGTCACCTTGGGCCACCCCGTCGTCCTGGAAACGGGCTGGCTACGCTCGCCCACCCAGCGCGAGCGCATCATCCGCAGCTTCAATCCCAAGGGCGAATGGGTGGGGCTGACACTGGTGCAGGAGACCAAAGTGGCTTAGCTCAAGGTATTGAGCAGAACGGGATCAAATTGCCAATTTGCGGTTATCCTGGGGCACTCTAAACCAGTCAGTTGCACCCGCCTACCGCTCCTAAACTTATGTCGTCACCGCTTTTTCCGACTACGCCGCAAGTTAGCGTCGTGATTCCGACCTGCGATCGACCCGCTTTACTCCAACGCGCGATCGCCAGCGCCTTGGCCCAAACGCTCACGGAAATTGAAGTCATCGTTGTGATTAACGGTGCCGATCAAAATACCGAAGCCGCGATCGTCGATTGCGGGGCGGATTGGGTCGATGATTCCCGATTACGCATCCTGCGGATTCCGACGGCAGGTGCTTCCCATGCGAGAAATGCCGGGGTAAACGCGGCGATCGCACCTTGGGTGGCCTTACTCGATGATGATGACTGTTGGATGCCGACGAAGTTAGCGCAGCAGTTAGCGATGGCCGAGGCCAGCACCGCAACCTGGCCGATCATTGCCACTCAGCTCATTGCCCGAACACCCAAAGGCGACTTTCTGCGACCCCGGCGGTTGCCCCGATCGGACGAAGCGATCAGCGACTATTTGCTCACCCGGCGGAGTTTTTTCCAGGGGGAGGGGTTGATTCAGACTTCGGTGATCTTCACGAAGCGGGAATTGCTCTTAACGGTTCCATTCCAACAAATTCCAAAGCATCAGGATTGGGATTGGTTTTTGCGGGTGGTGGAGCAGCCGGGGGTGGCAGTGGAGTTTGTGCCGGAAGCGCTGTCTGTTTGGTATTTGGAAGAGGCCCGCGCCAGTGTCAGCGCCCAGATGAATTGGCGCAATTCGCTGACTTGGATTCGCGCCAACCGCGATCGGGTGACGCGATCGGCCTATGCTTCGTTTTTGCTCGTCGAAGTGGGATCGCAGGCGGCGCGTAACCGTGATTGGCAGCAGTTTTGGCCCTTGTTGCGCGAGGCGATGACGGTGGGCAAACCCCTACCGATCGGATTTTCACTCTACCTCGCGATGTGGTTGATGCCGATGGAATTGCGGCGATCGCTGCGATCGCGACTCAGTCGAAAGGCTGTGGCGAGTTCGGTTTAAGGTTTTGAGTTTTCAGTTTTCAGTTTTCAGTTACGTTAGCCCCCGACGATTGCTGTGTTGAAGTTATTTCTGGAATCGATTCGCGCTCAGGTGCGTCGCCTATTTGACCATGAATGGGTCAGACGGGCGATCGCTTGGACGGAAGCCGATGACCTCGGGCCGCGATCGGCGGTGGAAAAGACGCTGTACTGGACGATCGTGCTGACTCCACTTTGGTGGCTACTGGGCATTCAGACCGTGCTGTATCCCTTAATGGGGCTGTATTGGGCAGTGCGAGGCTTTAGCCTCGATCGCTTGGTGCGGCAGCGCTTGCCCGTGACGATTTGGGCCTGGGCGATGATGGTGCTGGTGGCGTTTATCCTCGCGATGATGGCACTGAGCGATATGGGCTTGCCGATCGGGCGCTTGGTGTCGGCCTGTGTGACGCTGCTGAAGGGCTATTTTCTGATTTTTGCCTATTTGACGATTCCGTTCTGGCATCGGGTGCGCGGCACCGTCATCGTGCGGGCAGTCTGTTGGATGGCTTTGGGCTACATGGTGACGGTGGCGATCCAAGTGGCGCTGATGTATGCCGGAGTGTGGAAGGAGCCGATTTATCCGCCGCTGGCGAAGCTGGTACCGGGGGATAAGCTGAGTTTGCTGGTGAAGCCAGCGGTGATGCAGAAGTTCTTTGGCATTTTGCTGCCGCGCACCTCAATCTATATGGCCGATCCGCCGATTCCCGGCGTTTGTGGGCTGCTCTGCTATTTCATTTGTCTGAATGAGCGCAATGTGCGGCTGCGTTGGCTCGGCGCGATCGGCAGTCTCGGCGCAGTGGTAGTCAGCCAGAGTCGGTTAGCTTGGGTCTGCTTTCCGGTTTCGACGATTTTGGTCGGCTTTTTCCGCTACTATGCCGTGCGCCAAACGACGCTCTGGTCAATGACTTCGATTTCTTTTAGCGCGGCAATGCTGGGGATGACGATCAAAGAATTGATCAATAAACCGATGGAAGTGTTTACCAATGCGCGGGCCGAATCTTCCGCCGATCGGGCCTTAGTCGTTGGCAAAACCTTGGAGGCTTGGCTGATCAAACCTTGGTTTGGCTGGGGCGTTACCCAAGGGTCCGTCAAGTGGTACATCTACGATATTGCCCTTGGGTCATTCTCAAGCTACGCTTCAGTGCTTTATCACCAGGGTGTTTTCGGGTTTGGCTTTTTTATGTTTGCGCTGGGTGCAACAGTTTGGAATATGATGCGCCTCGCATTGCAGGGCTGTCTTCCTGCGATGCGGGCTTTGGGCTGTTTAGCCTCGCTGTATCTCCTGCTGGAAGGCTTACCGCTGACTTGGATTACGGTGTATTTTTGGTTCTTCTGGACCTGGCTGGGAACGGTGCTGGCGGATAATATCGACGATCGGCCCGTCGTGCCGCAATGGTCACACCTTGCACCGCGATAGGGGCGGGGTCCCTATCGACTGAAAGCGGCGTAAGCATCAGTGCTTGCACCGCTTTCAGTCGGTCAACGCATTGGCATTAAAGCCAAACTGTCTTAGCGCAGCACCTCCGGCGGTGCAATCGACTGCGCCGAACCAACATTGAGCGACTTTGCCTGAACCGAGTTCGGTTTCGGCGCCTTTGCATTCAACGTAGACTTCGATTTCAACGGCTGGAAAGCCTTGGACGAGGGCGCTTCAGCCCGTGGCTCGTAATTGCTCAAATCGGGTAGGTTCGTTGTGGGAGCCTGTTGATTAGATAACCAGCAGACACCGCCCGCCATCATTGCCGCATAGGTGACATAGAGATGGGTCGGATTCACATCCAGACCGCCCACACTGCGCTTGAGCGATCGTTCGCGGGCCCAAACGGGTAACACATTGACCGCCGCCGCATCGCTCGGCAACTGATCAATCAATGCATTCACCTCTAGACCCAAGGCATTCTCAATCCGCCGCAGAAAACCGCGCAGATAGACATCTTCCGGCAATTGCTCCACATGGCCCGCTTCGAGGGCTTGAAGATGGTACATCGGAATGAAGGTGCGGGCATGCAACTGGGCGATCGTCAGACCTTTATCTTCGCGCTCAGTTTGGATTTGTTCACCAATTTGCACCAAAATATCGGCGCGCGTGAGGACTTGGGTAATCGCCTTCGCGGTTTCGCGCTTGGCTTTGTAGCGATCGACTAACTGGACGATGGGATTGGCGCGAACAGGTGTCGCATCTTGCGTCACCGTGGCGATCGACTCAAACAAATCATTGTCCAAAGCCTCCGCATCCAATACCGTTACCGTCGGCGCTAGTTCAACGGTTTCTGAGGGTTGGAGCGGTAATTCCAATACTGTTGGGATATTTGCCGCTGGTACATGTGCCGCTGCGATCGTCAGCCGAATGGCTTCTTCGGCCACAGCCTGCAACAGTTTATGCGGATCAACCCCTAATTCTACGGGCAAAGCCTGCAAACTTTCCATCACCCGACGATAGGCAAAACTCTGACTCAACTGCTGGATAATCGCCCCACTTTCCACCGAATTAGCGCCCACCGAACAATCAGCGGCAACCAAGAACTCCTCTGCAAACATTGTCCCCATCCTCACGAACTTGACGAAAGTAACCGAGCCAGCAGTGATGCTGTAAATAGGCTTCTGTACTCTCATTCATGGCATTCCGTCAAATTCCGGAGAAAAAATCTCGGGTTTTCCGAAGATTGCGCGCTTTAGGGGATGACATCACTGGAAAAAATTGTTAAGGCACCAATTGATTCGCTCGTTTGGCCCAATCCAAGTCTTTTTGGGTGATGCCGCCTGCGTCATGGGTCGTCAGATCGATCGTCACACGGTTGTAGACATTGAACCATTCAGGGTGATGGCCCAGGCTTTCCGAAACGATCGCCATGCTGCTCATAAAGCCAAAAGCGGTAATGAAGTCGGGAAACTGAAACTGACGGTGGAGCTTGCCTTCGACCAGTGACCACCCGGAGAGTTGGGTGAGCTGCTGGGCGATCGTGGTGTCCGAGAGAACTGTCTGGCTCATGGTTATGCTGTTCACGCTAGGGAGCGGGTTTCGGGATGATTTTTTGGGAGTTTTTTGTGATTTTGATCAGAGATCTGGGGCAGCATGGGTTTCGCGATGCTGCACCCATCCTACGCTCGAATTTTTAAGGGTAGGCTGGTGCGTTGGCCGGGTTGGGGTTCGAGGATTTGGGTACTGAGTCCAAGGTTGGTGAGCTGGGTCTGGACATCGCTGGGACTGCCTTTCGCTTGAAGCAGTTTGATCAAGAGGCCGGAGAAGTCAATGTCGCCGCCCGCTGCGGTGGGGAGCATGATTTGGGGTTGGATTTGCTGGGCCAGGGCGATGGCGGAATTCATGCCTTTGATTACGGGTAAGCCCGGCGCGATCGTCAGATCAATCATCGGTGTCAGGGCCACATCGATTGGCCCCAGTTTTGCCAAGTCCGCTGGATGGTAACCGTGGGGTTCATAGTAAAGGCTGGTTTGATCCTGCAAGTCTTTCAGGTAGTAGCCATTTTCCTTTGCCGTCGGCCCCACGGGAGAGCCAACTGTGGCGGTGATTTCGACCGCTTGATCGAGCTGATAGCTTTCCCCATGATGCAGCGCTGTGACTTGGGTAAACCCGAGGTCACGCACCACTTTTGCCGCCGCCGGAGAACCCACAACCGGAATATTCCGATCGAGTACCTTCAAGGTCGCCGGATGAGCGTGGTCTTCCAGCCCTTGGGACAGCAAAATCAAGTCAATCTTTGCGGGGATCGCCCGATCCTGCTGACGAAACCCGCGAAAAAACCACTTCGCATTGCCAAACGCCAAATCATCCACCAACCAGGGATCAAGCAAAATCGTCTGATCGGCCAACTCAATCAACCAAGAATTGCTATCCAGCCAAGTCAGATACATCGCGATAACCCCAAAAAATAAAAGACAACATCACCCTAAGACCCCATCTCGCTTCGATAACCGATCGGCCAACCTGGTCGTCTCGGGCAACCGATACCGCGTTGAACAGCGCCGCACCAAATCGATCGCACTGGTCAAACTAATCCGATGCCCCGAAGACACATAAATTGGCTTCACCCGGTCGCGATTCCGCAAGATCGCGCCGATCGTCTCCCCCTGATGGAGTAACGGCTGCCAATCCCCGGCTCGATCACCCAATGGCCCGTGCTCACCAATAAAATGGCTCTTCGCCACCCCGATCGTTGGATGATTCAGCAGCAAGCCTAAATGACAAGCCAACCCAAAGCGACGCGGATGAATGTAGCCATTCCCATCTACCAGAATCACATCGGGCCGCACCGTGATCTGACCCAATGCTTCCAGTAAGACCGGAATTTCCCGAAACGACAGCAGCCCCGGAATATAGGGAAAGCCCGTCGGCTGACGCGCGATCGTCGAGTCCACCACCGTCAGTTCGGGAAACTTGAGGACGACCACCGCTGCCCGTACCGTTGCGCCCTGATCTTCAAAACCCACATCCACCCCCGCGACATGCTGCACCGGGCCAAAATCGTCAGTCAACGCAATCTGATCGCGCAGTTCTAACTGCATGGCGATCGCGGCCTTAGCATCGGCGGGATGGATATAGTCGATCACAGGCCGCAGCATGGTTAGACTAAACCGAAGCAGGCTTAAATTGCATCGACACACCGTTCATGCAGTAGCGTAAGCCCGTCGGTTTCGGCCCATCGTTGAACACATGGCCCAAGTGACCGCCGCACTTGCTGCAATGCACTTCGACGCGCGTCATAAACAGTGATTTATCGATCGTTGTCCCGATCGCGCCGTCGATCGGCTGGTAGAAACTGGGCCAGCCCGTACCGCTGTTGAATTTTGTCTCACTGGTGAACAGCGCCTGGTCACAACCCGCACAGTAATAGGTGCCGGGATCATAGACTTTATCCAGGGGACTGGTGCCCGCCCGCTCCGTGCCATGCTGCCGCAACACGCGGAATTGCTCTGGATCGAGTTGCGCTTTCCACTCAGCATCGGTTTTGGTGACGGCGTAAGTCTCAGTCGCGTTGTTGGTAGCCATGGTGGTGGGAGTTTCCTTATTCGATTGGGTCATATTGCCAGCAAAGCTGCGCTGATCGAGCAGGATTTTAATAATCCCCGCTGTGCCGACCAGCCCAAAGCCAAGCTGAATTAGCTCACGTCTGTCCATAGGGCGATCGTTGGAAAAATAATCAAAACCGCATTCCCCAGGGTTGATTTGAGGATGCGGTTCGATCGTAGCGTGAGTTTTGGGAAATTACAAAACCGGATTTAGCTTCAGCCGACTTTGCTCAAGCCGATCTACCCCAAGCCCGTACCGCAGTTACTACAGAATTTGTGGGTCTGCTCGTTTTCGGTGCCGCAGGCGCTACAGGCAATAGTCGCGATCGCCCGTTGCAACTGTCTATGCTCCGGCAAGCCCACCATTTCGGAGTTGGCTTTACCCGGTGCCACCATGGGATAGCAGTTCTCGTCTTTACGCACCAGCACATTCAACAGCACGGGGCCATCGTGGGCCAGCATTTCGGCGACGGCAGCACTGAGCTGCTCTTTGCGCTCGACGATGATGCCTTTAACCCCGTAGGCGGCGGCGAGTTGCACAAAGTCCGGCATTGAGGGGGCCATGTGAGAAGAGGAATAGCGCTCACCGTGGAAGGCTTGCTGCCATTGCCGCACCATGCCCTGCCAGCCGTTATTTACAATCACGGTCTTGGCGGCGATATTGTACTGCTTCAGGGTGCCGAGTTCTTGGATGTTCATCTGGATACTGGCATCACCGCTGATGCAAATCACTTGTTCGTCATCACCGATCGCCACCTTCGCCCCCATCGCCGCTGGCAACCCAAAGCCCATGGTGCCCAGTCCCGCGCTGGAGATCCAACGTCGTGGCCCATTCTTCAAGAACTGCGCCGACCACATTTGGTGCTGGCCCACGTCAGTGGTGTAGTAGGCATTTGGGGCTTGGCGACCGACTTCGACGATCACTTCCTGAGGCGAGAGCATATCGTCGTAATGCGACACCTGCAAGGGATAGTCTTCCTTCCAGCGATTGATCCGGTTGAGCCATGCCTCGGTTTGTGCACTGGTTTCGGGATCACGATCGGCTTGACTGCGCTGCAACAGATCGCGCAACACTTCCTTCACATCACCGACGATCGGCACATCCGGCTGACGCACCTTGGCGACTTCCGCCGGGTCAATGTCAATGTGAATTACCTTGGCGCGGGCAGCAAAGGCATCCAGTTTCCCCGTCACCCGATCGTCAAAGCGGGCACCCACAGCGATCAGCAGATCACACTCCGTCACCGCAAAGTTCGCATAGGCGGTTCCGTGCATCCCCAGCATCCCCACAGCGAGCGGATGATGCTCATCAAAAGCCCCGATGCCCATCAGCGTCGTGGTCACAGGTAACTGGAAGCGCTCGGCCAACTGGGCCACTTCCGCATGGGCATTGGCCGCGATCGCGCCGCCGCCGACGTAGAGCAGCGGCTTCTGGGCCGATCGGATCAGCTCCAGGGCCTGGGTCACCTTGCGCGGATTACCCTTCACGGTCGGACGATAGCCGGGGAGCTTGACTGCCCCCGGAGCCACGGGCACATAGTCAAACTGTTCATTGCCCACATCCTTGGGAATATCAACCAAGACCGGGCCAGGACGGCCAGTGCTAGCAATATAAAAGGCTTCAGCAATCACGCGGGAAATCTCATGGGGGTCGCGCACCACATAGGAATGCTTGACGATCGGCAGCGTAATGCCCCAAATATCAGTCTCTTGGAATCCATCAGTCCCGATCAAGTGACGGGGAACCTGCCCCGTGATAATCACCATCGGAATCGAATCCATATGGGCCGTGGCAATGCCCGTCACCAGATTTGTCGCACCGGGGCCAGAGGTTGCAAAGCAAACGCCCACTTTCCCGGTGGCGCGGGCATAGCCATCCGCCGCATGAACCGCCCCCTGCTCGTGGCGCACCAGAAAATGCTTCAGTGCCCCGCGTGCCTCAAACTTATACAGCTCATCGTAGATCGGCAGAATCGCCCCACCGGGGTAGCCAAAAATATGCTCAACCCCGTGGCGCTGGATGCTATCGAGGAGAGCATAGGCACCGGATACAGGTTGCTGTTGAAGGGCGGGTGGCTGCTGCTGAAGTTGCACGCGGAATGACCTCTCAGATGCTGCTAGAGAATGTTGCGGAACGGGATAGAAATGAATCGCGTCGGGCGGAACAGAACTTTGGCAGCGATCGACCGATCGGCCAAAAATACAGTCGCGGCGAATACATATTCTTAGGTTAAAGATTCAGTCTACGTCGGATTCTGGCCACTGTCGAGACGATTGTTGGGAATTTTTCTGGAGATTTTGGCCGAGGATTTTGCGGTGGCTTGTGATTTTTGCCTGTGATTTTTAGCCATGTCTGGGCAAGCTAGGCTCATCTGTCCGGTCTTCTATCAACTTTGTATCTCTTCTGCCATGAACCGATCGCTAACAATTCTGTTACGACATTGGAAGCCATTGTTGGCATGGAACCTCACCCTCGCGATTTGCGCCACCGGAGCATTGGCCCGCAGTAAACCGACTTGGACGGCAAATGCTTCATTTATCCTCTCAGCAAATACCGGAAAACTCAGTGCGAATCTTGGTGAATTGGGTCAAGTTAGTGATAGCAATGCCTTTTTCAGTCAACAGGTGAATCCGCTGAATGTGCTGTCCTCGATCGTCATGAGCGATGACACGATGGACACGCTGCAAAAAGTTGATCCCCAAGCGCGGGAAAAGCTAAGCCTGAGTCAATATAAAGGATTATTCAAAGTGAAGCCGGAGGAATCCTCGACGATTTTTTCTGTGGCGGTGACCGGTAAGGATATTGCGACGGCCCAGAAACGGGCGGATCAACTGGTAAAAGTCTTTCAGCAGCGCTTGAATGACCTGCGCCAAGATGATGCCACCCAACGGGCGATGTTTATCCAAGTGGAAATGGAAAACGCCCGGCGGAATTTGGCGATCGCCCAGGATCGCGTCACCCAGTTCAAGCAGAGTACCGGGCTAGTGCAGAGTGATGAACAGACGAAACAATTAGTCCGCACCATCGCTGACCTTACCCTGAATCAAGCTGATACCCAAGCCCGCGCCACCGCCAGCCAAACCCAATTGCGCGCATTGACCGAACGCTTGGGGATGACCCCCGACCAAGCCCTACGATCGCTCAAGCTCAATGAACGTGCCGATTATGTTTACGCGCGTCAGAAATTAATCGAAGTCGATATTCGGCTGGGCCAAGCGCGGGTGCTGTATCAGGAAGACACGCCAGATGTACAAAGTTTGCTCGATGAGCGCGCCCAAGTGGCTGATCAAATTCGCGGCTACATCCGCGAAGCGGGAGCCGATGTCCCTGGGGTCAATCCCGCCACAGGGCTGAATCTCGGCGAATTGATGGAGCAACTGGTCGTGACCGAGAGCGAAGCCAACGCCCGCCAGCTTCAAGCCCAACAGCTCCAAGCCCGCATCAATCAAGTCAACCAGAGCCTGAATGTCCTGCCCCAACAGCAGGCCAAACTCCAGGAATTGCAGCGGCAGTATGAAATTGCCGAGGGGGTTTATCAAGGTTTGGTCGCGAAAGTCCAGGAAACGCGGGTGAATACCTTTAGTAACTATCCCAGCGTCCAAGTCCTCGATCGGCCCAAGGTCAATCCGGCTCCCACTGGATCGAAAAAAATTCCCATTCTGATGGGCGCAAGTCTCGCAGCGGTATTGGGCAGTGTCGCGCTGACCCTACTGCTCGAAAGCCGCAATCCCCTGCTCAGCCCCGCCGACGTGCAACTGTCGAAGATTCCAGTAATCGGTAGCTTGCCCGTAATGCAATCGAGCTGGTCGATGCTCTGGACGGACTTTTTCAATGGCATGGAGCTGCAACGCTTGGCTTCCAGCATCAGTTTGATGCGCTTGGAAAATAAGCGTTTGCTGATTAGCAGCGCCGCCAAAGGCGAAGGCAAAACCACGGTCACCATGGGCCTCGCGATCGCCCTGAAAACCTTGGGTTTCCAGGTACTCGTCGTCGATGCAGATTTCCGTAACCGCGTGATTAGCCATCGCCTTGAGCAGCCTGATCCCTATGAAGAACATTGCGCTGTCCCCGTCATGCCGGGATTAGATTTGCTGTCGTTTACCACTCCGGCCACCCAGGGCATGGAATTTGTGCTGCGGGGGGGCTTTGAGCAGGCGCTGAATCAAGCACAGTTTGAAGGGCAGTATGACTATGTGCTGATTGATGGGCCGGGGGTATGCAGTGCGGGAGAAGCGACATTACTCGCCGCGATCGCCCAGCAAGTGCTTTGGATCGTGCGTCCCGGCATCAGTGAACGCTTTGCCGTGAGTAAATCGATCGCCCAAATCGCCCGACATCCCGGTATCGAATGGGCCGGAATCGTCCTGAACGGCACCGAAATCCTGGCCGAAAAAGAAGCGCCCTCCAAAATTGTCACCGTCGCGACCGAAACCGTAAAACTCTAGGGAAAAGCCACGCTTTGAAATTCCTCAAACCCCCTGATTTAAGTAGGATTGCGGGGATGTTGATGGGCGCGCCGGGGCAAACTGTAACCCATATTAATCACAACCTGATTAATAATCTTGCATCGTGATTGTGGCTAAATCGCAGCTACATCGCCCTATCAATCGATCGGTCAGATTGATTCTTTTTGTCAGGTGATTCCCATTATGCCAACTACCGAAGTTCAGTCCGCCGCACGGTCTGAAATCTTGTCCGATCAGTCGTCGCGGGCCACCATCAATGCGGTGCCGAGCCGTCAAGCATCCAGCAATCTAACATCCAGCAATCAAGCATCCAGCAATCCAACGCCGAGCAGTCAATGCGTTCATTTGTTCGGTCGCCGCATTACCTTGATGCGAAAATCAGAAATCCTCGCTAGCATCGATCGGGCCTGTCAGCAGAATCGCCGTATCACCGTTGCGAACTACAACACCCACGCATTTAACTTGTCGATGCAATTGCCGTGGTTTTATTCATTTTTGCAGCAGTCTGAGCTGGTTCACTGCGATGGGGCCGGGATTTTGCGGGGATTGCGATGGCTGGGGTTGGACATTGACCGGGAGTATCGCGTTTCCTACACCGAATTAATGCCAGAATTATTGGAGCAGTGCGATCGTGAACGCCGTCGCATTTTTCTCCTCGGGGCGAAACCCAGTTATCTGAATGCTGCGGTAGAAAGGCTGAGTGAACAGTATCCCAATGCTTTATTTCTCGGTCAAGATGGTTATTTTGATCGCAACAATTTGGCTGTTAATGATGCGATCGTCGCTGCGATTAATGAGTTTAAGCCCCATATATTAATCGTGGGTATGGGGATGCCGATCCAAGAAAGCTGGGTGCAGCGCTATCGCGATCGCCTGCAAGTGAATGCGATTCTCGTCGGTGGTGCCGTCATTGATCGGTTGGCCGGAGTGGTCGAAGATTGTCCACAATGGATTGCCGATCGGGAATTGGAATGGCTGTATCGGCTTTTCCGTGAACCAAAGCGCTTGGCTTCCCGTTATTTATTGGGCAATCCGGCATTTTTGCTCCAAGTGGGACTCGCAAAATTTGCGACTACGACCGCGAATCAGCTTTTTTCCATTACCCAAATCAATCCGGCGGATTTGTTCGCCAATGCGGCTTACCTCGATCCCAGCCAAGCGCAGGGCAGCGATCGGCCCCAGTTAATCGGGCAATATTTGCTTGAAGCGGGACTTGTCACTCAAGCCCAAATTGATGCAGCCTTAGTTGAGCAAGAAGTCTCGGGCGTGCGTTTAGGAACAATCCTGGCTCAACAAGGGATTGTCCAGCAGCAAACCGTTGATTTTATTGTGCAGCAGGTACAGCAACGCTGGCACCAGCAAGTCACTGTCGCCTATCGGAAATTTGGGGAATATCTGGTAGAGGCGGGATTGGTCACTGAGACTGATGTTCAAGAAGCCTTGGCCGAACAGCAATTAACCGGAATGCGATTAGGCAGCATTTTGGCAAGTCGGGGCTTAATCGGTCAGCAAACCGTTGATTTCTTGGTGGAGCAGGTGACACAAATGCGCAATGTCTAAGGTTGGCCCCCTAACCCCCAATACTGGGGGAACCGGAAAGCGCCTCAGGTCTTACTCCCCCAGGATTGGGGGCTGGGGGCCATTGATCCTTCACCCAACACCATCACTCCCATGCCTCAATCACCCAAAGTCAGCGTTATTATTCCAGCCTATAACGTCGATCGCTATTTAGCCGATGCGCTGGAATCACTTATGGCCCAAACCGATCAGGACTTTGAAGCCCTAATCGTGGATGATGGATCGACCGATCGCACGGCGGCGATCGCGCAGCAATTTTGCGATCGGGATGCGCGCTTTCAGTTATTGTCGAAACCGAATGGCGGCTTATCTTCGGCCCGCAACTTTGGGATTCGCCGCAGTCAAGGTGAATATATCGCATTACTCGATGGGGATGACGTTTATTTACCCGCGAAATTAGCGGCTCATGTGGCGACGCTTGACGCTGATCCAGATATTGCTGTGGCCTATGGCGCGTCACAGGCTTTGCGGGATGATGGTCAGCCGACCTGGATGAAAATTAGCGGTGCCCCGATCGCCCCTGAACCGTTAATCGCCCTGATGTATAAGAATTTCATCGTTCATGGCTCGAATGCCATGGTTCGCCGCACGGTGTTTGACCACGTTGGATTATTTGATGAATCGCTGCGGAGTGTGGAAGATCTCGACCTGTGGCTCCGCATTGCCAGTTGCGAACCCTGGAAATTTGGGCGCGATCGGGCGGTGCTGAGTTATTACCGAGTGCGACCTTCGGGGCTGTCGTTTAATCTAGCGCAAATGCAGCAGACCCACGAACGGGTGTTGCATAGTGCGGTGGCTCGATCGCCGCAGTTAGCAGCGGTTTTACCCACAGCCCAAGCCTACATGTATCGCTATCTCGGTCGGATGGCATTGACCATGGGTGATTCGGCGCAGGCGCGGGCATTTTTAGATCAGGCTTGGCAGTTAGATGCGCAAATTTTTTGGCGCGATCCGAAATCGCTGGTCACCCTACTTTCAGTTAAACTTGCCCCGATCGCGCAACTGGCAATTCGGCGCGCCCTCGGTACCGCTCGCTAAGTCATCAGGCCCCCTAACCCCCAATCCTGGGGGAACAGGAAACCAGACTCAGCCAACGCTGGGAATCTGCGACTGTCACTCTTCTACTCTCGGTTCACCTATTCCATGCTTGATCGCCCCAATTCCAATCTGCCCTTCTGGCAAAAGCCCGAGGTGCGCCAAACGCTTTGGATGCTGATGAGCCATGGCTCACGGCTGCTACTCCAAGGCGGCTATTTTATTACCGTTACCCAAGCATTGGGGGCGAAGGAATATGGGGCGTTTATTGGTGCCGCTGCATTTGTGGATATCGTTGCGCCATTTGCCACCTTGGGCGCAGGGAATTTACTCGTCAAGCAGGTATCGCGCGATCGCAGTTGTTTTCCAACTTATTGGGGCAATGGCTTGTGGCTGATGCTGGTGTCAGCGAGTTTATTGATTGTGGGCTTAGAAATTGTTGGGCATTGGGTTTTGCCTGATACGATTTCGCCTTGGTTGCTGCTGTTTACGGCGATGACGAATCTTTTGGGTGGACGTGCCTTGGATTTAACCGCCAATGCCTATCAAGCGGTGCAGCAAATTCAACGCACCGCACAGTTCACGATTCTGCCGCATATTATTCGTTTGATGGCGGCGATCATGATGGTGCGATTGGTGCCGCATCCGACTGCGATCGATTGGGCTTTGGTGAGTTTATTCAGCATTGGGGCAGCGGGAATTGCAGCGATCGTTTGTGTGAATCGCGAATTGGGCAAACCGCAGTTGGCGTTAGCGCGGCTCAAAGGTGAAGTGCGTGAAGGCAGCTATTTTGCTGTGGGATATTCGGCCCAAACCGTTTATAACGATATTGATAAAACAATGTTAGCGAAGCTCGCAACCCTGGAAGCAACGGGGATGTATGCGGCGGCCTATCGCCTAATTGACATGGCCTTTGTGCCATTAAAATCTGTTCTCACGGTGGCCTATGCTAAATTTTTCAAACAGGGGGCAACGGGCGTTCGCGGCAGTCTGAAAGTGGCCAAAAAGTTGCTGCCGATTATGCTGGGCTACGGCGCGATCGCGGGGTTGGGCTTATTGGTTTGTGCGCCGATCGTGCCGTGGATTTTGGGGTCAGAATACGCAGCTTCGGTACAAGTCTTGAAATGGTTGGCTCCATTGGTTCTGCTCAAAGGAATGCACTACATCGCAGCGGACAGTTTATCTGGAGCAGATTTGCAATTTCAGCGTAGTGTCACCCAGATTGGAGTTGCCGTTACCAATGTCTTATTAAATCTCTATCTGATTCCGCGTTTCTCTTGGCATGGAGCCGTCATGGCCACCCTGATTTCTGACAGTCTGCTCATGATCATTTTGTGGAGTTTGGTGGCGATGCGATACCGCCAGGAAACGATCGCGGCCCGATCGGTCTAATCCCGCATCCATCGTCGCAATTCTCTGGGTGCTAAAATGGCACCATGGAACAGCCGATTCAAGCCCTCCCAACTCAAACCTTCCCGATCGCGACCTTACCGATCGACGTGATTAATTTAATCGCCGCTGGTGAAGTGATTGATTCGCTGGCGGCAGTCGTGCGGGAATTAGCAGAAAATGCGCTGGATGCGGGTGCAACCAGAATCACCATTCATTTCTGGCCGGAGCAGTGGCGCATTCAAGTCACGGATAATGGCGCGGGGATGAGTTTAGATAATCTCCAGCAGGCCGCGATCGCCCACAGTACCAGCAAAATTCGCAATCGTGAAGATTTACTACAAGTTGCGAGTTTGGGGTTTCGGGGGGAGGCGTTGCATAGCATTGCCCAATTGGCGCAGTTACGGATTCTCAGTTGCATTGCCGGGCAGTCGGGTTGGCAATTTGATTATGATGCTTTGGGGCAGCCGATCGCCCAGTCGGTCGCCCCGATCGCCCCTGGCACAACGATTATTGTTGAAAATTTGTTTGGCTCCTGGGAATCGCGCCGCCAAAGTCTACCGCCCCTGAATCAGCAGCTCAAAGCTCTGCAAACTGTGATTCAGGAAATGGCCCTGGCCCATCCCCAAGTTACTTGGCTGGTGCATCAGAACGATAAACCCTGGCTGCAAATCTGGCCCGGCAAAACCGCGCAGCACATTCTGCCACAATTCATTCGCGATCTGCGAATGGAGGATTTATTGCAATATCGCACAACCCATGATGAGGGGGAAATTCAGCTCTGTCTGGGACTGCCCGATCGCGCCCATCGCAATCGCCCGGACTGGGTAAAAGTCGCTGTCAATGGCCGCTTTGTGCAAATTCCAGTCATCGAGCAAACGATTTTGCAGCATTTACGCCGCACCGTGCCCCGCGATCGTTTTCCAATTTGCATTGTGCAGTTTCAAGTTGATCCGACAACGGTGGATTGGAATCGCCATCCCGCTAAGGCCGAACTTTATCTGCAACAGCTTGAGGATTGGCAAACAAAATTGAAGCAAACGCTAGACCAAGCGCTTCAACTCAATCCGGATAACTTGAACAATCGCTATGGCAACGCCAGAACTCAAGGTTTGATCAAAGCGGCTGAAACCCAAACTGGATACTATGCGGATCGGCGGGTTGGCAAAGATTCGGAGCAATCGAGCCAATATCCCCTCACCGCGATCGCGCAAGTGAGCAAAATGTACATTGTCGCAGAGCATGATCACGGCATTTGGCTAGTCGAGCAGCATATTGCCCACGAACGGGTGCTGTATGAGCAAATCCGCGATCGCTGGGAACTCATTGCCCTCGCAACCCCAATTCTATTATCAAATTTACTCCCCGCTCAGATTGAACAACTCGAACGAATTGGTTTAGCCATTGCCCCATTTGGCGATCAAGTCTGGGCCGTGCGCTCCCTACCGCAATTGCTACAAGACTATCCCGACCCCACCGCCGCACTGCTCGAACTCAGCTACGGCCAAGATCTGCAAACGGCCCAAGTGGCGATCGCCTGTCGCAGTGCCATCCGCAACGGTACCCCCATGACCCAGCCGGAAATGCAATCGTTGCTGAACCAATGGCAACGCACCCGCAATCCCCAAACCTGCCCCCACGGTCGCCCGATTTATCTGGCCCTCGAAGAGTCATCCCTTGCAAAATTCTTCCGTCGATCGTGGGTGATTGGCAAAAGCAACGGACTGAAGCCTTAAAACAATCAACATTCTCCAAATCTTTAAGTTTTTTAGGGAAACCACCACTCAATCCAGAGACTTCGCCATAATGGCGAGATAAATGCGGTGTTTCACTGTTGTTGATTGAGGTCAATCGGTTATGCAAATCCGATCGAGAATTTTACTCATTTCCGGCTGGTTACTGGTTAATCTCACTGTTCCAGCCCAAACCCAAACAGCCCAAGCCCAGGAAGCGCCGGCTGCGGATAGCAATAGTCTCGTTGGCCAATGTCGCGCGGCAAACAAACGCACGCCGATCTACATCAATCGCAATCCGGTCTCGGAAGTCGTCATGCTTCTGGAAACCAATGCCACTGTAACGATCGCGGAAAACGGCGGCGAAAATGGCATGATCGGTGTCAACAAGCCGAAGTCTGGCTTCGTTCATGCGCCGAATCTTAAGAATTGCGCCAATGCCCCCAGACCCACACCGCCGAAACCTTCTCCCAGCGGTGTCTGTCGGTTAGTTGTCCAGCCGCAAGGCTTGGTGGTGCGGAACGAAGCGGGTAACAATGCCCCGGTTGTCGGCAGTCTCGCCCCCAAGACGAAGATTACTTTGGCTGAGCCGATTTCGACCGTTGAACGGGATGATGGCCGAATCTGGCTCAAGGTTGCTCAGCCCGTGGCAGGCTGGGTATCGAATGGCTTTGTCAGTCAGCAGTTCCGGAATTTAGGGGCCTGCGACTAGCCTATTTTTCGCCGACAAACGGCGTTCCCCAAAACGTCCAATTCTCTTTGTTAAACGGCGATCGCCATTTGTAGATTAATGCTGCTTCTTGTTTTTGGCGATCGCGCCGATCGTGGGGCGCTTCATGCCAGAAGGCTATGCCCAAGGTGGTCGGCAGATCAAACTGATAATGCGCCTGTTGATAATTCAGCAGGTAGCGTTTGCAGTCATGTTCACCTTTCCAGCGTTGGTTTGATTGCACCGTTTCGCCGACGTACAGCAGCAGATTAATTTCATAATCAATCACAAAATACAAAGCCGCAACACCCGCATCCTCAGCTTTCCAGCGCCAGAACTGAGTATTTTGCTGAGGCAGATCCAGGGGCGCAAGATTATCCGCCGTTTGTGTGACGATCGTCGCTGTCGTAAACAAACTGGTCTGCGCCACCGCCGGGGTCACCACCACATTTTGCTGAAACCGCCACACTTTCTGCTTCCAATCTTGCAGCACCGCCGGGGCGATCGTCAGCGTTTCCCGCCGATTACTCCCGTAGGAACCAGCGAGATCCTGGGCTTTGAATAGGGAAATTTGCTCGTCTAGCATGGTGATGGACTGACGCTTGGATCGATCGGGCCTTACAATACCATAGGAAGGTTGGGATTGAACCCGTTTGAGCAACTGATCGTGGAAAATTCAATGTGGAATCAGCTTGGAACCCTATTCAACGGCAATTTGCCAGTATTGCCCATCCTGTTCGCGGCAGGAGGGCTACATTGCATCATTGGCACGATCGCGGCCTTCATCGCCACAACCAAAGGTCACAACTTCCGCTTTTGGCTACCCGTTGGCCTGATTGCCGGAACGCCCGCCTTGATCGCCGCTTGGCGACTAGCACCCAAAAACACAGAAAATTAATCTATCCAATAATTCCACCACAAGAATTAAGATTTGTATTAAATCTCGTAACAGAGCGGGCCGATCGCGGCAATTTACTGGGTTAGAACAGTATGCTGATAGGCAACCATCTACTTTTAGGTTGACGACCATGCGGGTCTTATTGCTCTATCCCAAATTTCCCAAGAGTTTTTGGTCATTTGAACAGGCTTTAGCCCTCGTCGATCGTAAGGCCATGCTCCCCCCTCTGGGCTTGGCGACGGTTGCCGCGATTCTGCCACAATCCTGGGAATTTCGCCTGGTTGACCACAATGTCTCCGAAATCAGTGAAGCTGATTGGGACTGGGCGGAGCTAGTGATTTTGTCGGCGATGATTGTGCAGCGGGGAGATTTTGCGGGATTAATCCAGACGGCAAAGCAGCGCGGCAAGCTCACCGCTGTGGGTGGCCCCTATGCCACTTCATTGCCGCAAGAGTCGCTCGCAGCGGGGGCCGACTTTTTGATTCTTGATGAAGGCGAAATTACGCTACCAATGTTTATCGCCGCTGTCGAAGCGGGGGCAACGTCGGGCATTTTTCGGGCCGATGGTGAGAAACCGGATGTCACAGGCACACCGATTCCCCGATTTGACCTGCTTGATTTTAATGCCTACGACAGTATGTCCGTGCAATTCTCGCGCGGTTGTCCGTTCCAATGTGAGTTTTGTGACATTATCGTACTCTATGGCCGTAAACCTCGGACGAAAACGCCGGAGCAGCTGATTGCTGAATTGCAACGGCTGTATGACCTCGGTTGGCGGCGCAGCATTTTCATGGTGGATGATAATTTTATCGGCAATAAACGCAACGGAAAACTATTGCTGCGGGCGCTGGCTCCTTGGATGAAGGAGCGCGGCTATCCCTTCCGGTTCAACACCGAAGCCTCGATCGATCTGGCCAGCGATCAAGAAATGATGGATCTAATGGTGGACTGCAATTTCAACGCCGTTTTCCTTGGCATTGAAACCCCGGATGAGAGCAGCTTAGAGCTAACCCAAAAATTCCAAAACACGCGCGACTCCCTATCCGAATCCGTGGATAAAATCGTCCGATCGGGATTGCGGGTCATGGCGGGCTTCATTATCGGCTTTGACGGCGAGAAGAAAGGTGCGGGCAATCGGATTGTACAATTTGTGGAACAAACGACGATTCCCACAGCGATGTTCAGTATGCTGCAAGTGCTGCCGGATACCGCTTTGTGGCATCGCCTGAAAAAAGAAGGGCGGCTAATTGAAGAAGACCAAAAATCCGGGATGAACCAAACGACCTTAATGAACTTCGTGCCCACGCGACCGATCGAGGACATTGCCCAGGAATATATCGATGCGTTCTGGGAGTTGTATGACCCGTCGGTGTATCTGGAGCGCACCTATCAGCATTTCCTGCGCTTGGGCGAACCGCGCTGTCCGAGCCGGGTGCGACAGGTGAACTGGGTGAACATTCGGGCCTTGCTGACGATTTTCTGGCGGCAGGGCGTGGTGCGTAAGACGCGCTTCCGCTTCTGGGTCTGCCTTGCCGGAATTTTGCGCCATAATCCGAAGGTCTGGGAACCGTATTTGGGGATTTGTGCGCTGGGGGAGCATTTCTTGGAATATCGCGAAATTGTCCGCGATCAAATCGGCGCACAGCTCCAGGAATATATGAACCGTCCGATTTCGGGACTGCCGCAGCCCACTACAGCAGCAGTGGAAGCGGAGCAAACTTCGATCGCGGGCTAGATTAGCGAATAAATCGCTGAGCAATGGTATGAGTTCATTCTGGACTGAATTTTTTAAGTCTTGAATGGACTTAGGACTTGTCGTTAACGCTGGAATGGATCCAAATTGAACAATAAACAAATTCAGTCAACATAAAAACACTCTGCAAATCCAGATAGACTTATGCCCTGATCAAGGTGAAAATATGTCTGCTTTGCATCGCAGCCTAGATTATCGTCAAATCTTGATATATCTCATTACATTCGCAATATTGGCATTTATTGCGATGGTCTCAGTCTTGCATACTGACGTGGAAGCAATTGCTGTTAAACAAGACGGTCATATTTTGCTCATCCGGGAGGCATTTTGGAAAGACCGCGTCGAAAACTGTACAGAAGTTAGGCTTGCAACTTTCCTGCCAACCGTACCAAATAGCGTACAAGAATTAAGCAATTGGCCGATCGTTTGAAGGTACAACAATATGCGGCTTTTCGATAAGCAAGAATTAAAGCGTTTGCTAGTCCTGGCAATCCTCTTCCTTGCGACCATACTCACAGGTTGCGCCAGGAGTGATTTTGAAGGAATTGCCACAACACCCGATGGGCGAATTTTATTACTGGAATCAATCGAACGAGAAGATCAATCCGATGAGAATTATCTCTACATTTGCGATGATGTCAGCGATCAAACTCTCCGCCTAAATTGCCGATCTAAGGTAGGGCTTTAAGCTGATTAGCCATCGACCACCCATCAGCCCAATTTAAGCCCAAAAATTTAAACCCGCAATGCCATATCTTCAGCCCCGATCGGTTTGACCACCACCGATCGCGTCGCCTTAAACATTCCAAACCGACAAAGCCCCGCCCCAAAGGCAATCCGCATCAGAATCAGCGTCGGCACTTCCCGCAGGGATTTAATCAGCCCCGGAACGCCGAATTTAATCAACCCCGCAGGCCGAATCACCCCCTGCCAAATCGAATCCAACCATGACGGCAACGTTTGCTTTGACCAATCATCCGTCGCCACCGTCCCATTCACCATCCCCGTCGCTTCCAGCAACTCCGAAAATCCTTCAATACTCGAAAACGCTGGATGCGCCCACTGGTCGAGCAACTGCTGCATCACGGGCTTTTCCCAGAAATTCAGGGGCACACGCCGATCGTCGCGCTGATTCCAATCCGCCACGACCAAAATGCCTCCTGGCTTCAGCACCCGCAGCAATTCCCGTGCGAACTGCGCCTTATCCGGCATGTGCGGCCCCGCTTCCACCGACCACACAATGTCAAAACTCGCATCGGGAAACGACAGCGCTAAGGCATCATCCACCTGAAACTTGGCATTCACCTCCGCCGGAGTCAGCTCCGTCGCCCGCCGCACCTGCTGCGGACTGATCGTCACCCCCGTCACCGCAAACCCATATTCCTTCGCCAAAATCCGGCTACTGCCCCCAATGCCGCAGCCCACATCCAGCAGCGTCGTCCCCGCTGGCAACTGGTCAATGCCGCCCCACCGCGCCATCTCATGGACAAAATCCGCCTTCGCCTGAAGAAAATCCCGCTTACGGGGTGGATTGCCGTAGTGCCCCAGGTGGATATGCTCCCCCCAATAAAACTCCAAAATCCCATCTTCCGTCCACTCATCGTAGGAAGTCGCCACCGAATCCGCCGACTCATAGCGGCGTGGTGTCAGCAGGTAGAGGACAATCCCAACGATCGGTAAAGCAATGAGGAGGAGAAGAAACAGGTTCATGGAAACGGGTTTTGTTACAGATATTCACAATTCTACTGCTTCCGGTCGGCCAATTCCACCTCTCGCTGCGTCCACCCGCGTAACGAACTGTGATTTGATCAGAACTGTGATTTGATGGAAACAGTTATTTTGGTATGGGGAAGCCCACAATGTCTGAATTTAGCAACGTCTCGATCGTCAAAGCGGCCAACGTCTACTTCGATGGCAAAGTCAGCAGCCGCACGATCAAATTTGCCGACGGCAGCACCAAAACCCTCGGCCTCATGCTCCCCGGCGAATACGAATTCAACACGGGCGACAAAGAACTAATGGAAATCCTCTCCGGCGACACCGAAGTGCAACTTGCCGGAGCCAGCGATTGGCAGACCGTGCGCGGCGGCGGACAGTTTGAAGTGCCCGCCAATTCCAGCTTCAAAATCAAAGCGATCACGATCGCCGATTACTGCTGCTCATTCATCAAATAAGCAACTCAGGATCGTGGATTCAATAACATCGACAACTCGTAGGTTGGGTGAAACAACGTGAAACCCAACATCTTTAGCCAACATCTTCGGATTGTTGGGTGACGCTGCGCTCCACCCAACCCAGATTATTGAATTCACATTCCTAACTCAGCGCTGCCACCCCCGCACGATACAGGGCCTGGGCGTAGTCCGTCCATTGGCCCTGGCCCCAGTAGCGGAAGCAGCTCGTTTGCAGCAGGAGATTGTAGAGCAGGGCTTGCTGGTAGTCCGATCGTGCCGTCACACCGGGATCAGCCGCCACCATTGCATCAAACTTGGCGTGGAACTGGGCACTCAACTGATTCATCGGCTCCAGGACATTTTCATAGCCTGCGACCCAGCTCAGATCGTTCGTCCAGCTTGCGCCTTCCATGGCGAAGTTTTCAGTGGCTTTGAGGTCAGCGATCGCCTCGGCCACGGTCTCCGGTGTCACCCGATGACCTCCGGTCGGTCGGAGACCATCGAGCCGCTGCCAGATCCGATGCTGCCCAACGGCCTGCACTGCTGGATAGTCCGCTGCCTTCAGCCCCGCCGCTGCGACCAGTTCCAGATACTCTGTGCCATTCAGGCCAATCACACTGCCGCTCTCCCGAATCTGATGCCAGACAGGCGGAAAGTCACGCGGAAACTCATTCATCATCACCCCGCCATTCTCCCCATCGGCAATCTGACTCACCAGCGACGGGATTTCGATGCCCCCGATCGTCTGCGGCCCCTTAGTTTTCGCTTCGTGGTAGGGCTGCATCTGGGCGACGAGCTTGGTGTCCGAGCCTTGGGTTTTGATCAAGATGGGGATGCTGATCGTCTGATCCTGGGAATTGCGGGCGACCAACTGATTCGGCCCATACTTCTGATCCTGGGGAATGCCATGGCCGTCAAGGGTTTCGATCGAATGCTCTTGCACGAGTAACCACTCATACCCGCATTCCTTCAACGCTTTAATGTACTCGTACAGGGTATCGGGGTGGTTCGGCAGGTGCATTTCCGGCGGCGAGAACCCCCGCACCCGGCTCAGCGCTGCGGCCCCAAAGATCGCCAGAAACTGATGCTGCCACGCCCGGATCTGGAGCTTCAAGTCGGGAATCGGGGTCGAAGGCGCGACGGCATGGCTCCACATTGTCCCCAGCCATTCAACTTGAATCGGATAATGCGTTGCCAAATGCTTGAGCTTGTCCAAAATGTCCGATCGGCCCATCTGCTGCAAGCCCCAGAGCAAGTTCCCCGAGTAGTCCAGCATGATCCGGGGTTCACAACCCGCCGCTACCAGTTCGGGAATGAAGTCACCCATCCGCTCATAGCACCAAGCAAACACCCCGGCATTGTGGTTATCGCCTTCGCCGCTATGCTCGAACATATACTGCAAATGACTGATCAGCCGACCGTTTGCCCCCGCTGGAACCGTCGGCTGGTGCATATGGAGGGCGCAGGCAAAGGCGGCTTGGGGGAGGTTGGATCGCGTTGGGTAGAACTGGGGCCGATGGTCTGCGATCGACCGGAGGTCATCGTGCATGATGGCGGCGATTTCGGCTTCCCGGCCCGCGATCGGCGGCAACTCGGTCAGGGGGAGCAGTGAGGTTTGGGGTTCGAGCGCGATCGTGGACATAAAGCACCATCTCCTAAATTGGGATCAGAGCCGAAATCAACATCAAATGAATCAAGATTTTTGACGGATCAATCTTGATTCACCCTACTCCGATCCCCGATCGTCCTGGCAAATTTCCAGGTTTTCGCTAGAAAGATCAACGCCGCTGATCCGAAACGGTGGAAAACAATACCAAACAAAACCGGAAACTCCTGGTTAAATAGAAAAGATAGGATCAAAAATTTAAGATCAGCTTAAGACTTCCAAGGAGTGCCATGTACATCATTCAAATTGCCTCAGAGTGCGCCCCCGTCATCAAAGCGGGCGGTTTGGGTGATGTGGTTTACGGGCTGAGCCGCGAATTGAGTAATCAGGGCCATTGCGTCGAGCTGATCCTGCCGATGTACGACTGCATGCGCTACGACCACATCTGGGGTCTGCATGAAGCCTACAAAGAACTGTGGGTGCCCTGGGATGGGGGACGGGTCCATTGTTCGGTGTTTTGTGGGTGGGTGCATGGGCAGCTCTGCTTCTTCATTCGGCCCCATTCGTTCCAAGACTACTTCGATCGGGGCTGCTACTACGGCTGCAACGACGACCAAATGCGCTTCGCCTTCTTCAGCAAAGCCGCCCTCGAATTTTTGCTTCAGTCGAACAAGCGCCCGGATGTGCTGCATTGCCACGACTGGCAGACCGGGTTAGTCCCCGTGATGCTGTACGAAATGTACAAGTTCCACGGCATGGAGCATTCGCGCGTTTGCTACACCATCCACAACTTCAAGCACCAGGGTGTGACGGGCGTGAACGCCCTCTGGGAAACGGGCTTAAACAATGAAGCCTACTACTTCCACTACGATCGACTCCAGGATAATTTCAATCCCTTCGCGATCAACATGATGAAAGCCGGGATCGTTTATGCGAATCACGTCAACACCGTCTCACCGCATCATGCCTGGGAGGCCCGCTATACCGAAATCAGTTGCGGCCTCGGCCACACTTTAGAAGTCTATCAATCGAAATTTGGTGGCATCTTAAACGGACTCGACTATACCTTCTGGAATCCCGAAACCGATCGCTATCTGCCAGCTCCCTACAGTGCAACCGATATCGGCGGCAAGGCTCAAGCCCAGAAAGCTCTGCGCGATCGCCTCGGCCTCGAAGACAATTCCGAGCGTCCGATTGTTGCATTCATTGGCCGACTGGACGATCAAAAAGGTGTGCATCTTGTCCACCATGCGATCTACTACACCCTCCATCGCGGCGGCCAGTTTGTTCTACTCGGTTCGGCGACTGAGCCAGGAATCGATGCTTACTTCCGCCATGAAAAGCAACACCTCAGTACAAATCCCAACTGCCACATTGAACTGGGTTTCAATGAGGAACTCTCGCATTTGATCTACGCTGCTGCTGACATGATTGTGGTGCCAAGCAACTACGAACCCTGTGGCCTCACCCAAGTGATTGGCTTGAAGTATGGCGCAGTGCCTGTCGTGCGGGGTGTGGGTGGTTTGGTGAATACGGTGTTTGACTGGGACTACGAGCAAGAGAAGCCTGTAGAAGAACGCAATGGCTTCCTCTTTTATCAGTCCGACCCCAATGCCTTGGAGTCAGCAATGTGTCGGGCCTTTGACCTGTACTATGAAAGCCCTGAGCTATTTGCCAAGTTACGGGCTCAAGGGATGAACTGTGATTATTCCTGGGAAAAGCCTGCCACTCAATATGCGGGCATCTATGAACATATTCGCGCCTAGGAGCTGATGCCGACCGCCCAGCGTTATTGGAGATCCGACAGCTCCATCACCTGCTGCTGAGTTGATCGTTTCACCCAAGGCTTTTTCCCGGAGACTAAGACATCCCACCAGTGAAAATGCATGGCCAGGAGGTGATCGAGCTCTTTGGTGTCTTTGTGCGATCGGAGATTTTGCAAATCGGGGAGACAGTAGGCCGCGATCGCTGAGGCTTGCAGCATGTGCAGTACACCGACCGAAAATCCCGCTCCCGCATAGACAATGCAGCCACTCATGGGTAAAGCGGCCATATTTGCCAAAGCATAGGGAATTTTTTCGTCGGCAGTACCGTTGGAATCTTGGTACTTACATTCGATCGCGAAGGCGGTTTGGTCAGCGCTATTGACGAGCATCAGGTCGACCCGTCGGTTTTTACCAATAATCGATTTGCCAAGATTCACTTCGCGATAAACCGTGATGCCCCGATCGCTAAATTGTTCATAGACGTAATCAGCAATCAAATTGGCATATTCATGTCCGCTCATTCCGCTCACGACCATACCACCTGCGCTATGTTGCGGTTGGCCATCCCACCGTTGACCGTTCCACCGCTGTAAGCGGTGAGGCGTTGCTGGGCGATCGCCAAGGATTCATCACAAATATCATTTCCCCAGAATTGCCTCTGCTGCTTGAGTGCCGCTACGCCAACGCTCCCAGAGCCCATAAACGGATCGATGACAATTTCCTGTGGCTGGGTGCTTTGTTGAACTAAAATTTCTGAGACACCGACGGGTTTTTCGGTGGGGTAGCCATTGCGAATACGCGGGAATGACAGCACATCTGGTATGCCAAGGTCATTCAATTTGCGCTTGCCTTTCTCAAAAAACAAAATGTATTCATGGCGCGATCGGTAGTGATAGCCCATGCCAATTTTTTCTTTATCCCAAACTAAAGGTTTCCAGAATTTGAAGCCCACAGCCTCGGCGATCGGCTTCGCCACAAACATTGTTTCCGCATCGCAAAACAGGTAGAAATGACGATCTTTTTTCAGGACGCGATAAATTTCCGTAAACAGGTCTTCAAAACGATCATTGGGAAAAATTTGGAACCAGGTATTACTGGATGATTTGCTCTGCTTGAGCCGCGTGGTGGTGCCGATCGCCCGATGCTTTTCGAGGGATTCGTAGGGTGGATCAGTGATGACGAGATCCACAGAACTGCGATCGAGCGATCGCAGCCACTCCACAGCATCGGACTGATTCACAGTGAAGGGACGCGGCTGAAGCATGGCAAGGAAAAGCGAAGGTAAATCAGAAATGCGATCGAGCAGGGTGATGGGCAGTGGGACAGATTGCTAGCATTATAGTCCAGAATAGAACATCCGGCCTACCGTATTAGCGGCAACCGAATAGCACCGCTGCCAATATAACAGCCTTCCCGAGAATTTTACTTTTTCGGCCTAGCTTTACGTTGCTGAGTCGATTGCTATCTTACGGACTTAATCGCCACAACTCAATCAATATACCTTCATTCACTGTCGGCTTCAGACAGGCTCAGCTTCAAAATGCCCCCTATCAAGTTTAAGTGAGTTTCCTATGCAAGCGACGTTGAATCGTCTCGAACAAATCGAAAATGAATTACGTCAAACATTTGCCAAGGCTGTGCTTGAGCCTGGTGTTCAGAATCCAGTGCGATTTCTTCAGCGCTGGTCACATCTCTCCAGCCAAGTTCCCCGATTGCATGGTGCGGCCCTAGCCCGAGTCCGGATTCCTGACATTCAAGGTTTATTAGCTGAAATCGCCCATGGCGAGTGCGGTTCTGGCGATCGCAGCCAAATTCATAGCAAGCTCCTGGCGCGTGTAATTCGACAATCACCCCAAGCTGCAACGGTTTTAGAACACTATGATCCAGCGCTGATCGAGCTATTTGAAGCGACGGTTGACGAAGTCTGTCGGATGGATCAAGATGCCGCGATCGGCTTTATTGTCGGTCTCGAAGCACCAGCCTATGACATTTTGAAGCTATTGCAGGCCGCCTTGACGGGGATCGCAATTCCCAATGCAATGGTGATGCAATCAGACTACATGGTGATCCATGAAGCGGTTGAGAAGGAGCACCAGGATTCAGGCCATGAAGCCATGGAAATTGTGCTGAGCAATGGCTGTGATCTCGATCGCATCTATCAAGGTGGTCAAGTGGCCATTCGTTTCCTCATTGCTATGGTTGGGGAAGCACAGATAGCAATGGTTTAAAGGAAGAGCGGTTGGGGTTGGACAGCACAATAAATCCTTAAACCATCTGTGTAGTCTAACCCCATTACCTTGGATACAATTTCAGGGTGATGAATCAACCCCTCCTTGCGGCCATTTGATCCCATGACATCGCCTGATCAGTCGCTCAACTTCTCTCGATCCATACCCCACGATCAATCCTCGTCACAGGATCTCAAGCAATTGGAACTGGAACTTTGGCAGCGGGAACAATATTTGACCGCGATCGCGGATATTCAACGCTCGTTATTGTTAGTTTCAATCGCTAGTCAGGATTGGTATGTTCCTGTGATGCAGCGTTTGCGAGAAGTGGCTAAAGCTTCGCGCGTTTATATTTTTGAGACTATTTGGGAAGCTGATGGCCGGGTTCGAATTAGCCAAAAAGCAGAGTCTTGTTCACCGGATGTACGCCCCGAAATTGATAATCCGTCGCTACAGAATTTACCATTGATGGATATTCCCTATCTCGGTCAGCAATATCTTGACAATCAAATTGTGTCATCCTTGGTGTGCGATCTCCCAGAACCTTCTAAACAACATTTAGCGCAACAAGGCATTCTCTCAGTCCTGGGTATTCCGTTTCTGGTTCAAGGCAAGTTGTTTGGGATTGTCGGGTTTGATAACTGTACAGAAGCGCGACGATGGACTTCCTCGGAAGTGAAGTTCTTGACCTCCGCGACGATGGCGATCGCACTTACCCAGGAACGACTGCAAGCCGAACAGGCGCAACGCGAACTCCATCGACATTACCAGGCTATTTTTGAGCAAAGTACGGTGGGTGTTGTGACCCTGGATGCAACGGGGAAAATGCTTCGGGTGAATGCGGCGCATTGTCAAATGTTGGGGTACGATGCCGCCAGTTTGATTGGGCGACACTGTAGTGATTTTATTTTGCCGGAGGATCAGCCCTACTGCCGCCAAGCCTTCGAGCGTGTTGCGCAATCGGCCTGTGCAGTCGAAACATTTGAGCGTCGCTATATCCGCTACGATGGCGCAGTGCGTTGGGCGCACATTTATCTCAAATCGGTTTCTACGGAATCACCCGACCAGCAGCAAACTTCCCTGGACTTTGTGCTGAGCATTTCAACCGACATCACCGATCGCAAAGTCGCCGAACTTGAGTTGGCACGCATGAATCAACATCTGGAAACACTTGTCGCAGAACGCACTCAAGCGCTTCAGCTCTCACTCCGGGAAAAGGAAGTTCTGCTAAAAGAAGTGCATCATCGGGTGAAAAATAATTTGCAAATTATTTCCAGTTTGCTGCAAATGCAAGCGCGGCGATCATCCGAAGCCGACGTGGAAACGATGCTCCGCATGGCCCAAAATCGCGTGAAGTCAATGGCCTTACTCCATGAACAACTCTACAGCGCCCCGGATCTGGCACACATTGATTTAGACTCCTATTGCCAAAATTTAGGCCAATCGCTGCTCAATACCTACGGCAATGCGTCGCCATCGATCGGGCTGTTGATTGAAACTGCGCCCCATCAGCTCAGTCTCAACCTGGCAATTCCCTGTGGTTTGATTTTGACGGAGTTGGTTTCCAATGCGCTGAAATATGCATTCGCTGATCGATCCCAGGGCCAGATTCAGATCCAATTTAAACGGCAATGGCAACAATTAACGGCCGGGGAACGGATGGAACTCGGGTGTTTAACGGTTCGTGATGATGGCGTGGGATTACCAACGGACTGGCAGCAGCGCCCGACCCTGGGACGCGTTATCGTTGCCGATCTAGTGGCGCAATTGAACGGAAGTCTGATGATCAAGCAGCCGCAAGATGGCGGCAGTCAATTCACGATCGAGTTTCCAATCGTCCCAACCGCCCTGAGCTAGTCCAGCTTGCCCAGGGGATGTTCGCCAAGCAATGACTGGGATCAATCACTCCAGTTGATGATCGACTTTAGCAATCTCCATGTTGCAAAACTCAACATTCCGTCATCGAACGTGCATAATAGAAGCATATATCTGTTCGCTTAATGCCGTTTGTCGAGGAGGTCGTGATGGTCGCATCAGTTCAACGTGTAAGCCAAGCCGCTGCAAAATCGGGACGATTGACGATCGCCCAAGCTGCGATCGCGCCCGAGACCACGGTGATTCGCTCCCTGGACTGGGATCGCGATCGGTTTGACATCGAGTACGCCCTGCAAAATGGCACCACTTACAACTCGTTCCTGATCCGAGGCGAAAAGACTGCTCTAGTCGATACTTCCCACGAGAAGTTCCGCGACCTGTATCTCTCGACATTGAAGGGGTTGATCGATCCCAGCGAAATTGATTATCTGATCGTCAGCCACACCGAACCCGACCACAGCGGCTTGGTGCAAGATTTGCTGGCGCTGAATCCGAATATCACGGTCTACGCTGCAAAAGTTGCCCATCAGTTCCTCGGTGAACTGGTGCATCAACCCTACAACCAAGTCCAGGTGAAAAGCGGCGATAAGCTCGATCTCGGCCATGGGCACGAACTCGAATTCTGTACGGCCCCGAACCTCCATTGGCCAGACACGATTTTTACCTATGACCATAAAACTCAGCATCTCTTCACCTGTGATGCCTTTGGGATGCATTATTGCGACGATCAGACGTTTGACGAAGATTTGACTTTGATTTCAGCGGATTACAAGGTGTATTACGATTGTTTGATGGGGCCGAATGCCCGATCGGTGCTGTCGGCAATTAAGCGGATGGGTGATCTGCCGGGGATCCAGACGATCGCCACGGGGCACGGCCCGCTGATTCGGCACAATCTCACTGAGCTGGTGGGGCGTTACCAAACTTGGAGTCAAGCCCAAGTGAAAGTAGCGACGAATGTTGCGCTGTTCTACGTTTCGGGTTACGGCGATGCGGATCGGCTGGCTGAAGCGATCGGCAAAGGAATTAGCAAAACGGAGGTGATCGTGGAAACGATCGATCTGCGCACCGCCGAAATCACGGAAGTCCGGGAATACGTCGATATGGCGAATGGCATTGTGATTGGGATGCCACCGCAGTCAGGGGATGTGGCGAATCTGGCGCAGACGGCGCTGAGTACAATTGTCGCAGCGGCCAATCCCAAGCAAGCGATCGGGCTGTTTGAATCCGCTGGGGGCAATGACGAACCCGTGGATACCTGGCGCAACCAGTTCCAGGCTTTGGGGTTGACCGAAGGGTTCCCGCCGATTCGGATTACGGACAGTCCGAACGATCAGGTATATCAGCTCTGTCGGGAATCAGGGACGGATATGGGCCAATGGCTTACCCGCGACAAAGCGGTGAAGCAAATGAAATCCCTTGATAACGAGCTCGATAAAGCGCTGGGTCGGTTGAGCGGTGGGCTATACATCATCACTGCGAAGAAGGGCGATGTGAAGAGTGCAATGCTCGCTTCCTGGGTGTCGCAGGCAAGTGTAACGCCGTTGGGGTTGACGATCGCCGTTGCCAAAGATCGCGCGATCGAGAACCTAATGCGGGTGGGTGATAAATTTGTGCTCAATGTGCTGGAAGAAGGCAATTACCAAATGCTAATGAAGCATTTTCTGAAGCGCTTTGCGCCCGGTGACGATCGCTTCGCTGGGGTTCAAACCCAAGACAGCACCAATGGTTCACCGATTCTGACGGAAGCGCTGGCTTACCTGGAGTGCGAAGTGAGTACGCGGATGGAATGCAGCGATCACTGGTTGGTCTATGCCACTGTGGACATTGGCCGTGTGTCAAACCTGAACGCGCTGACTGCGGTGCATCATCGTAAAGTTGGTAATCACTATTAGGTAACCACTACTGTAGGTAACCACTATTGTTGGTCGCCACTGTTGTAGGTAACCACTATTGGTTGTACTCTACCCCCTCCTTAGTCCTCCCCCATTATTCCCATGCCCACAGAATCCCGTGCCCGCGATGTTCAAATTGCTGAAGTTGCACCCCAAACGACGGTTTTCCGATCGCGCACTTGGGAGCAACTGAAGTTTGAGGCGGAATATTCGCTGAATCAGGGTACAACGGTCAATACGTACCTGATTCAGGCGCGGGAAGTGGCATTAATCGATCCACCGGGTGCCTCATTCACCGATGTATTTATCGATGATTTGCAAAATCATGAATACTATCAGCAGATTGACTACATCATTCTGAATCACGTTAATGCCGATCGGATTACGACGCTAAAAGCATTGCTGCCTCTCGCTTATCGGGCCAAAATTGTCTGTTCAAAAGCTGGATCCTTGGGGTTGAAAGCAGCATTACCGGATCTTGAAGCCGAGGTGATTGTGGTGCGATCGGGGGACGTGATTGACCTCGGCGAAGGCCATGAACTCAAGGTGTTTACCAAACCCACGCCGCGTTATCCTGACGGGATTGGGCTGTATGACATGGCGACTCAAGTTTTGTTCTGTGACAAATTGTTTGGGGCGCATTTGTGTGGGGATGCGCTGTTTGATGAAAATTGGAAAGACTTGCAGGCCGATCGGTTGCATTATTTCGAGACCGTGCATGCGGCGCAAGCGAAGCAAGTCGAAGATACCCTGGATAAAATAGCGCTTTATCCCGCGAAAATCCTGGCAGTGGGACATGGGCCGCTCGTGCGATTTAGCGTTAGTCGCCTGCTGATGGATTACCGCGACTGGTGCGACAACCAAAAACAAAAAGCGCTATCTGTGGCTTTGCTCTACACCTCGGCCTACGGGAATACCGGGATGATGGCGAACGCGATCGCGAATGGCTTGACCCGATCGGGGGTTTATGTCAATTCGCTTAATTGTGAATATGCTAATCCTGAAGATATTGCGGCTGCGGTTGAAGAATGCGATAGCTTTATCATTGGTTCGCCGACGCTGGGTGGTCATGCTCCGACGCAGATTCAGACGGCGCTGGGTTTAGTTCTAGCCAATGCATCAAAAACTAAACTCGCAGGCGTATTTGGGTCCTACGGTTGGAGCGGCGAAGCGGTGGATTTACTCGAAACTAAGTTGCTGAACGCGGGTTATCCATTGGGGTTTGAAACATTGCGGGTGAAATTTAAGCCCACGCCTGAAGTGCTGACGCAGTGCGAACAGTCCGGTGTGGAATTTGCCCAGGCACTAAAACGGGCGAAGAAAGAGCGGGCCCCGAAGGCGATTTCGGAAGGGCAGGTCGATCGCACAGAGCAAGCGATCGGACGGTTAATTGGTTCGGTTTGCGTAGCGACGATCGCCCGGGGTGAAACTAAAGCAGCATTCCTGACTTCCTGGGTTTCCCAGGCGACGTTCAATCCGCCGGGGATTACGGTGGCGTTGCCGAAGGATGTGGTGCCTCACTCCCCACGGCCTGGCGACCGTGGCCGGTCGAAAGGGGACCCGTCGGGTTCGCGGAGACGAATTCGACCTGGACCCGGGGCTTCCCGCCCGCCGCGCTGCGCCGAGCCGTCGCGCTCGCGGCCTC
>JBJORF010000017.1:0-55710 GCA_046049545.1 Cyanobacteriota bacterium
CGCGCGGGGGTGAATTAACGGGGGTGGAAATCGTGGAGAATCGACAACTGAGTCAATCACGGGTGGTCTGCGAACATGCCTTTGGGGGGATTAAACGCGATGAGGCGATTAGTGGTATTTATCGCAATCGGAAACCCAATTTTGATGACCATCTGATGCTGACTGCGACTGGATTATGGAACTTCTACCTGGAAGCGGCTTAAGCCACTGATCCCTGATAGAGATTCGTCTTCACCCCTCACTATTACCCAACAACTCTAATGTATTAAAGTGATGAAAACTCTTGACTGCTTAAGTGTTATTACCATAACGAAAGATGACCCTGATGGTTTGCTTCAAACTTGTCGGTCAGTGCGGAGGCAGGTCTGCCAGCCACAGGAGCATATTATTATTGACTCCTCTGAGTCAAATGACTACGCTCCTGAAGTTATTGCTTACTTAAAGCTGGATAATGTCTATTATCTTCATGGGCCTGATGCAGGTATTTATGATGGAATGAATAAAGGTGCTTTGATCGCTCAATGCGAGTATCTTCACTTCCTAAATTCTGGTGACACTTATACCAATCAAGATTCGATCGAAGCAATTCGTTCTCTTCTGAATCAGTTCCCATCAAAATTTGATCATATATTTTTCGCTTGGAGATACCTTTTTTCATCTAAAGCATATGTTCGACAACCTTTGCCTTTATCTTTACTGAAGTCACAGATGACTGTGTGTCATCAGGCAGTCATATCTCGGCGTGAATCTGTTATCAAGCATCGATTCGACTCAAGCCTAAACTATTTGGCAGATTGGAAGTTTCTGCTTGCTTGTTATCTCAGTAATGATTTATTCCATATTCACAAGAATATAGTTTTAGTCGATTTTGATGCTTCTGGCAGATCGTCAACTCAAACACGCCCCCTTATTTTTGAGTCATTGGGTATTGCTAAAGAGCTAGATGTCTTAGGGCTTCGATTTATAAGATCCTTTTTACTGACTTTCTTGTATTCGTTTGTCCAAGATGTTTTAGGGCAAGATATGTCATATCAAATCAAGCGAAAAGTTAGGTGTTTCACCGACAAAAAATGGAAGGAAAATTCTACATAGTGAATCAGAAATAAAATAGTAAATTAATTAACATTTCAAGGATTGGCTGACTTCCATGCAACTAGATGAGTTTAAGGTTCCTGTATCTGTAGTTATACCTGTCAAAAACGAAGAGGCTAATCTTCCATCTTGCCTTGAATCGCTGGCAGGGTTTGATGATATTATAGTTGTTGATTCAAGTAGTTCTGATGCCACTTGTGAGATTGCATATCGATACGGATGCCGTGTAATTAATTTTCAGTGGGACGGCAAATTCCCCAAGAAGCGCAATTGGGTTCTTCAGACACAGAAATTCAAATATGATTGGATTTTATTTCTTGATGCTGATGAGTGTGTCACCCAAGATTTCGTTCGAGAAATAAAGACCCTGCTAAAGGATACCAAGCATTGTGGGTTTTGGCTTAGCTATCAGACATGGTTTTTAGGTAAAGTTTTGCGTCATGGATTACCTTCGAGAAAGCTTGCGCTTGTCAAGCTTGGTTACGGTGCTTATGAGGAAATCTTCGAAGATAATTGGTCATCTATGGACATGGAAATACATGAACACATAATTTTAGATGGTACATCGGGTACCGTAAAATCAAAATTAGAGCACAATGATAAAGGTTCTTTATCTATTTATTATTCTCGACAGAGCCAATATGTAAATTGGGAGACTAAGCGGTATTTAGCTATCAGTGACTTTAGTCATCTTACATTTCGTCAAAAGGTTAAATATCGTATGATATTATGGCCAGGTTTTCCTATTCTATATTTCTTAGGCACATATATCTTTATGGCTGGCTTCTTGGATGGACTTCCAGGGTTTTACTCTGCCATCTATCGGATGTCTTATTTTTACCAAATCCAGACTCAGATTATTGAGCTACTTTCCTCACCTCATCTATCAACTAATCAAGCTATTACTCGGCGGCGTAGATTTACTCACCATTGATAGTCAGAAATTGACTGATAGAGGTCTTCAGTTTTGAATGGCTAACGTATTTAATTTGCAGTCTCTAAATAGTGTTGCAACTTTGTTTGAATATCTAATTTGTCGGAGATAAATAATCTTTATGGTTGAAGTATTAGTGACTGGAAGTTCGGGGTTTATAGGCAATTTCTTGTGTGATTTTCTGCATAAGAAAGGCATCGCCGTTCTTGGCATAGATATTCATCAGCCTTCTTGTACACCTTTGTATCTATTTGAGAAATGTGATTTGCTCGATCGTAATCGCTTTGCCTCCCTTATTACACAATACTCTCCCAAAATAGTTATTCACTTAGCGGCGCGAACTGATTTGAACGGATCTCATATTGATGAATATTCTGTAAATACACAGGGTGTTCAGAACTTAATCGAAGGCATTCGTCAATCATCCTCTGTTCGTCGATGCATCTTCACATCTTCACAGCTTGTTTGTAGAGTTGGCTATATTCCTCAAGATGTATTAGACTACTGCCCCAATACAATTTATGGAGAAAGCAAAGTATTAACTGAGAAAATTGTTCGAGATTCTAACGGTGGAGATGTGAATTGGTGTATTGTCAGGCCTACAACAGTTTGGGGGCCAGGTCTGAGTCCTCACTATCAAAAGTTTTTACGAATGATTCAAAAGGGACGATACTTTCATGTTGGTAATAAGCATTTGTTCAAGTCATATTCTTACATTGGCAATATTGTTTATCAGTATGCGATGCTAGCCGATGCACCCTCGGAACATATTCATCAGCAAATATTTTATCTTGCTGATTATGAACCTCTTTCATTGCGTGAATGGGCAAATATAATTCAGCGAAAGCTGAATGCGAGATCTATACCAACTTATCCTGAAATATTAATTAGACTTGCTGCAAGAGTTGGAGATCTTCTCAATACATTAGGAATTAAGAGCTTTCCTTTCAATTCTTTTCGTCTAAACAATGTGCTTACGGAATATGTCTTTGATTTAAAGAATACGGAGAAAATATGCGGCTCTCTACCCTATTCAGTTGATGCAGGGGTTGACGAAATGATTTCTTGGCTCCGAAAAAATGATTGAAACCTTGTATGGCAATCAGATTTGATTTGTGAGATTGCAGTTGGCCCCCAATCTAAAATTCCTACTGTGTACACACAAGTCCGAATCCTGTGAACACAAGTCCTGAAACTTCTGTCCAGCAGGGGTTCTAGAAAGCAGCTCATTCTCAACAGCATCGGGCTTATTGAGAATGAGTGCCGAGGAATCGAGGTTCTAGCGATCTTGTTTCCTGCGATCCGAGGTCTGACCCAACTTGTGTGTACACAGTAGATCTCAAATTCTGGGGGCTTCAAATCAATCGGATTTTCACGACTGATTCCACATTACTATATGAGTTTACGATTGCTGCAGAGACCCTTTTAAATATTTGTTTCGAAAGAAATATTAGATTGTTTTTTCGCTCCTTTGGCTGAAGAGCCGCTGTGGTAGAGAGTCTAAAAGTTTTAGGTATTATGGAAATTTTGTCTTAATGTAAGCGGATAGTGAGTGTAATGCTGAAAGTTTCAATTGTCACATCCACCTACAATAGTGATTCCACTGTTCAAGACACGATCGAATCCGTCCTCGCTCAAGACTATCCCGATGTTGAATATATTATTGTTGACGGTGCATCCCGAGATCGAACAATCGAAATCGTCCAATCCTACGGCAACAAAATCAGCAAGTTCATTTCTGAACCCGATCAAGGCATGTACGATGCCATGAATAAAGGCATTACGATGTCCACAGGCGATGTCGTCGGCATTCTCAACTCCGATGACTTCTACACCGACGAAACCATCATTTCCCAAGTCGTTCAAGCCCTGGAAGTGAGTCAGGCGGATGCCGTCTTCGGCGATCTCGTCTATGTCAACACCGACAATCTGAATAAAATTGTCCGCTACTACAGCTCCGCCAAATTCCGGCCCCGCCTCTTCGCCTACGGCTGGATGCCCGCCCACCCCACCTTCTTCGTCAAACGCTCCGCCTACCAACAATACGGCTTCTTCCAAACCGACTACAAAATTGCTGCCGACTACGAACTCCTCACCCGCTTCCTCGCCAAACACAATCTCCCATACACATATATACAGACCGTCATGGTCTGTATGCGCACCGGCGGTGCCAGCACCAATAGCCTCAAAAGCAACTGGATTCTCAATCGCGAAATCATCCGCGCCTGCCGTGAAAATGGCATCAAAACCAACTGGTTCAAAGTCCTCTCCAAATACTTCACCAAAGTTTTCCAGTTAGTCCGTCGTCCCTCATCCGTCAAACTGCGCAAACCCGCTGTCACGCCACTACAACCGCGATGAGAATTTTAATCACTGGTGCCAGCGGCTTCGTTGGTCAAGCCGTTTGTCAGCGCGCGATCGCCTCATATCCAGACACCACGACCATCACCGCCGTTTTCCGTCAGCTCGACCGACAGCGCCAGCTACATCCAGCAATTACCCCACTCATCACCCCTTCCCTCCTCGCCCTAGCCGATCACACCGAACAACTAAAATCGATCGACTGCATTATTCACCTCGCCGCGCGCGTACACCAAATGCACGATCGTGCTACCGATCCCCTCGCCGCATTTCGAGCAGTCAACACCGAAGCCACCTGTGCCCTCGCCCAAGCCGCCGCCCAAGCGGGCGTTAAACGCTTCATCTACCTCAGCTCCATCAAAGTCAACGGCGAAGGCACCACCCACCAGCCTTATCGTGAAACTGACCTCGCCCACCCTGGCGATCCCTATGGCATCAGCAAATGGGAAGCCGAAATCCAGCTTCAACAAATCGCCGAGCAAACATGCTTAGAAGTTGTGATCATTCGTCCTCCATTAGTCTACGGCCCTGGTGTCAAAGCTAACTTCCTCCAGATGTTACGCATTATTCGCAAAGGGATCCCCCTACCACTGGGTGCCATACGGAATCAGCGCAGCTTGGTCTATGTCGAGAACCTCGCCGATGCAATTATTACTGCTGCCCTTCATCCAGATGCCGCCAATCAAACCTTTCTTGTTAGTGATGGTAGCGATTGCTCCACCCCACAACTTATCCGCCAACTGGCCCAATCATTAGACCGATCGCCCCGCCTCATCCCCGTCCCAGTTCCATTGCTCAAACTCATCGGCAAACTAACTGGCAAATCCGCCGCCATCGATCGACTCACGGGCTCCCTCGCCGTCGATAGCAGCAAAATTCGCCAAACCCTCAACTGGACTCCCCCTTACACCGTTGAGCAAGGATTGTGCAAGACCGCTACATGGTTTAAGCAGCATTACCGCCCCTAGTATCAGCCAAATGCAAAGTTTGGATGAAAAATCCTCTTCGTATAATATAACTGTGTAAATTTCTCGGCACAGCGAATAGCGCTTTCTGGTTAGCGATTACATTGATTTTTAGGCAGGATGCGACTTGAGACTTCTCGGTGCATTTTGCGTTCCGTCGAAATCTTCTTATTCCTTGCAGACTACCTTCTAGGAAGTACTGCTTATCTCCTGAAAATTATGCTTTTTCTTATAGTTCTGTCTCTATTGACATTCGGGTTAAGCCTAATTGCCGTTAATGATGTGCGACAACGCTTTCGGCGACAGTTCCTCGATATTCCCAATCATCGTAGTTCCCATCAACAGCCAACCCCGCGTGGTGGCGGGCTAGGCTTTATTTTTGCCGCTATCGTTGGGCTCATTGCCTACCATCTACTGCTCAATCAACGATGGCTCCCAGGTAACCATTCAGCACTCCCGATCGGACTTTGGCTATCGTTGCTTCCCCTCATTGTGATCAGCCTCATTGATGACTGGAAAAGCCTCAAAGCCAGTATTCGTTATACCGTTCAGCTTGGGGTCGCCACTGGTATTGTTGCCCAGGCGGGTGTCTTCCCCCAGCCCTGGCTCCAGCCATTGGGGAGCATTGGTATGATCATTGCCTTTAGTCTCACGGTGATCGGGCTCACCGCCTTGATCAATTTCTATAACTTTATGGATGGCTTAGATGGTTTGGTGGCGGGTGTCAGTTGTGTGCAGCTAGGTTTTTGTGCGATCGTACTTGACCAGCCCATTCTGTGGATTATCGTCGCGGCTGTGTGCGGATTCCTTCGCTGGAACTGGTTCCCCGCCAAAATTTTCATGGGTGATGCTGGGAGTACAGTTTTAGGGGCAATGCTTGCGATGGTGCTACTGTACAGCGCCAATCACCAGCTGAGTCAACAGGCTGGACTGGCTTGGTCTTATCTCGCCATCTCCCTACCTTTGATTGCTGACGCGATCTATACGTTAATCCGCCGCGCATTCCGTCGCGAAAATATCTTTCAAGCCCATCGAATGCATCTGTATCAGCGCCTGAATCAAACGGGTTGGTCGCATTCACAAGTTGCCATCGCTTATGTCTTGACGACCTGTGGCATGGCGATCAGCATTGCCCTATTGGGTAACCTGGGTGCTGTAGTCAGTACTTTTGCGGCGGTGATTGCCATATTCCAGCTAGAACGTTATCTCGCCCGCCAGCAGTCTATTCCCAGTAATATTCCGATCTCCTATCAGCCTGTAACTACTCCGCTATTGCCCGATCGGGAGTAACGTGAATCTTAGCTTTAGCGGCTGGGGCAGGCTAATCTATTGCAATATCATCTTCTTCCCATATTATCTTAAGTTAATTATGTTTTCAGTGCTTCTGTATAGTTTAGATTTCCTTGTTGCGGGACTCCTTCGCATCAAGGGAATGAAGCGGCTGCTGAAATATTTTATTTTTGATTCTGCTGATCAGAGACGGCTCTTACTATTTTTGATTGATACGGCGATTATCTGGGTTTCCCTCTATGGTTCGCTCCTATTGCGTCTCGATACACAACTCACCAGCCCGAGGGAACAGCTCTACCTGCACAGCGTTTTGGTTTTTACGCTATTCAAGATGGGGTGCTTTTATGTTGCTGGCATGTATCGTCCGCTCCTGCGCCACTCTGGACTAGAACTGATCGAGTCGCCCATTAAGGCAATGCTTTGGAGTGACGGCTTGTTGCTGCTGTTAAGTTTTGGGTTTCAAGTCACCGTTTTGCCGCGATCGGTGCAGATTATCAGTGCCTTTATATCGCTAGTTCTGATCATTACCTCGCGTCTATTATTGCGGCGTGTCCTCTACCGGATTGATCTGTTTGCCTCGCGGGCTAAACAGGATCAACAATCCAGTCTCTTTATGTTCAGAACTCAGCCCACGACCCAACGGGTCATCATCTATGGTGCAGGGCAGGCAGGCATGCTACTCGCGCATTCGATCCAGCGGAGTCATGATTATGCGATCGTTGCCTTTGTGGACGACCAACCAGAGCTAGCGGGGCGGATTGCGCAGGACATTACCATCTACCATTCCTCCGATATTGACAAGTTGATTCTAGATGGCGATGTCAACTTGATTCTCCTCGCCCTGCCTTCGGCCCAACCCCAAGAACGGCAACAGATTCTCCAACGCTTACAGCCTTTTGCGATCGAGGTAAAAACCGTTCCCACCCTGGAGGAAATTGTTTCGGGTCAAATTGCGATCACCAGCATGCGGGAAGTTGACATCGCTGATCTACTGGGTCGCGCCGAGGTCCAGCCCCAGCCCGACCTGCTCCGGGCGAATATCACCGATCAAGCTGTTCTCGTTACAGGCGCTGGGGGATCAATCGGGGCTGAACTTTGTCGCCAAATTGCGCAACAAAAGCCTAGTCTTCTAGTGCTTTATGAATTGAATGAGTTTGCACTTTATTCAATCGAACTTGAACTCACGGAAACTGCTCCCGAGCTGAACTGTGTGGCTTGCCTTGGGTCGGTGACGGATGTCGATCGACTGCGCCATGTCATCACGACCTACAGCATTGACACCATCTACCATGCCGCTGCCTATAAACACGTGCCTTTAGTCGAAGCAAATCCCGCTCAAGGTGTATTGAATAATGCCTACGGTACGCTCATTGCGGCGCAAATTGCAAACGAAAGCAAAGTTAATACATTTGTCTTAATTTCGACCGACAAAGCGGTGCGCCCAACCAATATTATGGGGGCGACCAAACGCGTTTCGGAGCTTATTCTCCAAGCCTTCGCCGCTCAGCCCATCGGGCACACGCGATTTGTCATGGTGCGCTTTGGTAATGTCCTTGGCAGTAGCGGCTCTGTAATCCCCCGGTTCCGTCAGCAAATTGCTGAACGCAAACCGATTACCATCACCCATCCGGAAATTACACGCTATTTCATGTCGATCCCCGAAGCAGCACGGCTGGTGATTCAAGCTGGAGCGATGGGTGAAGGGGGGGAAGTTTTCTTGCTGAATATGGGTGAACCGGTCAAAATCTATGACCTCGCGGTTCAGATGATTGAATTCAGTGGCCTTAAGCCTCACAGCGATATTCCCATCCAAATCACGGGCTTACGTCCCGGTGAAAAGCTCTATGAAGAACTGCTGATCGATCCCAATAGCACCCTGACCACAGCGCATCCCAAAATCTTCGCAGCGAAAGAGGTGATGATCCCCTGGGAAAGATTACAACCGTTGCTGGAAGAACTGTTCACCCAGGCAGAACAGGGCAAAAACCAGTTAATCAAACCCATCTTAAAAAAGCTAGTGGCAGGGTATCAGCCCGCATCGGAGCGTCATCCCACCCCTTCGATTCCGCAACTCGATCGATTCTACCAGGAGCAGCCGGAACTTCCCCTTTCTTGGTCTTGATTTAGGTCAGCGTAGTTCTGGAAAAATATAGTTTCTGCAAAGATATGCAGCATCGTCTTGCGCGGTGGGCAGCCTAATTATTATGGTGTAAGTCACCGCAAGATTAGGAATCATGCAAAAAGCTATCCTATCCACCACCACCGCGTTCGGAACTATTGTGTCCGTGGTGCTTGCTGTGCCATCTTCCCTTAAGGCAGAGACAACTAAGACAGAAATAACTACGTCAGAAACAACTAAGGCAGAAACAACTAAGGCAGAAACAACTTCGCCGCCATTGAGGCCTGTTGCCCAAGCCTTTCGATCTGATCCGGGCATCAACAATAACCCCACCTGGCGCGGTGAAATCGTTCAAGCCCCACCCGCTCAAGACTGGCAATCGGAAGTATCCACTGCAAGTCAGCCCGTCTGGGCTTCGGGGTCAGAATCCTCTAGCACCAACCTCGCCCAGCAAGCGATTTCCGATTCCGTTGATTTAGACTCCGCCGAATCGCCTGCTGAACTCACGCCTGAAGCAGTTCAAGCGGTTGAACTGCAATTAGATTCCTATAAAGCCGCACCAAAAGCAATTGTTAAACCCTATCGCGCCAATCCGGGAATTACCCTTTCAGTGCCATCCGGATTTGGCTCTGATCGAGGTCGCATATCCACTGGATTAGGGCTACAAAGAACTCGTGCTAATACAAATGACGGTGCCGCTAGTATTGGGATTGGTTTGGGAAATGCTCAAACAGGGATTGGCGTTCAACTTTCCTATACAACTTATTCCATTAATCCAGAAAAGCTTCTTAAAAAGGAAAAAAGAACCATCTTATCTAGTGATCGTCCTTTTGGGGCTGGCGGATTTAATCTCAAAATTCACAAGCAATTTAAGAATGGTCTATCTGTAGCCGTTGGAGGAGATAGTATTCTCAATATTGGCCCTCCTGGTGTAAACGTATTCGGCACTGACGCAAAAAATGAACTTGAAGGAACCTATTATGCATCGGCCACCAAATTATTCCGCTTAAAACCAGACATCAATGAACCTTTCAGTAGTCTGTCGGTCACCGTCGGAGCTGGAATAGGCCCGCGTTTTCAGCCATTGCAAAGTGTTCGAGAAGACAAAAAAATTGTTACCCCCTTTGCTAGCGCCGCACTGCGTCTCACCCCGAATGCCAGCGCGATCGCCGAGTGGAGCGGTCAAGACTTTGGCGTTGCCCTCTCCTGGGTGCCTTTCCGCAATCTCCCGATCGTCCTGACCCCCGCCATCCGCGACCTCTTTGGCCCTGACGCCAAAAAGCCACGCTTTGTCATGGGCTTCGGTCTCGGATTATAGTGTGGTATTTTGCGAATCTCTAATGGAATTTTCTACTTAGAGAGATTCGATTACACTGGTATCAGGGATGCTATCAGTGTAATCGAATCGATTGTTTGGATCGTAACTTCACAACATTGAGGTCAAGTATCTATGAAACCCGTACGTTTGATGGGTGCTCAATTTGTTGGCGTGCTAGCTGTTAGCACCCTCACCCTGGGTGCTTTCACTCTGCCCGTCCACGCAACTGGTATCACCGATGGTGGTGGTGGCATTACCGATGGTGGTGGCGGCATTACCGATGGTGGCGGTATTACCGATGGTGGTGGTGGCCAAGGCAGTGGTCATTCCCTCAATCCTGACTCTAAAAAAGAGCCGACGAAGTACATTAACAACCAGGGCAAAGCCGACAAAGCCAAGCATCTGGCCCATAAGTTGGCCAAAGCCCAGGCCGCTTGTAAATCCACCTGTAGCGATGCGCAAAAACGCGAACTTCAAAAGCTTCTCAAGGAGTCGAAAAGTTTGCTCAAGCAGCTGAAGTACGAAAAAACTTACAAGCCCCATACCCACCGGATGTGGTAGATCGTTCGATTAATGATTTGATCGTTTGCCCACTCAGTCGCAAATCGTGATTCTGTGGGCTTTCTTAGATCGTGCATGAAGATCGCAACATTAAAATAAAACCCAAAGCAAAATTTTTTACGCCTCTTAATGAGAAATTTTCTTATTAAATCGAACTGTTATGGGGGTGTGTTCAATGGATTGGTAAGTAAGGTTCCGGCGCTGCTCGTTAAGGGTAGTGCCAGAATCGACGATCGGGGTTGGCTGATTGATGTTGTTTGAGTTCGATCTGGAGTGACTGTTGGGTGCTTTCCCAGAGGGTTTGCAGTTGTTCGATGTGCTGCTGGAGTTGGGGAGAAGATAAGACTGCGGCTTGTTGCTCGATCGTTTCACATTGCCCGGCGAGATTGAATGCGCCAATGGTGCCGCTGCTGCCGCCGAGGGCATGGACATGTTGAATCAGTTTGGGAATGTCGGCTTGGGCAAAGGCGGCCTGGATATTGCGGATCATCGGGGTTGACTGCTGTAGGTAGCAGTGAATGATTTCGCTGATAAAATCGGCGGTGCCTCCGACTTTTTGGAGTTCCTGGAGGACTTGCCGATCGAGCATGTCGGCGGCGATCGGCGCGGCAGGGATCGCGATCGCAGTGTTGGGGGCGGCGAGATGGCTGTGTTGTTTGAGCAGTTGTTCGATATGGGCGAGGCGGATCGGTTTACTGAGGTAGCTGTCCATGCCGATCGCTTGGCAGCGCTGCCGATCGGACTCCTGGGCTTGGGCCGTAATGGCGATAATTTTAGGGCGATCGGTCGGGGTAAAGCGCTGATGAATGGCTTGTGTTGTCGCGTAGCCATCCAGTTCTGGCATTTGGCAGTCCATGAAAATCAGATCATAGGACTGCTGTGCCAATCGATCCAACACTTGGAGGCCATTTTCGGCAATGTCGGCTTCGTAGCCAAAGTGCTGAAGCATTTTGAGGAGCAGCGTTTGATTGACGCGATTGTCTTCGGCGATCAGGATTTTGAGGGGCGCGGCTGGGGCGCTGGCGGTGGGGCTGGTGGTCGCGGGGAGGGTGGCGATCGGTGCTGGGGCAGCTACGATTGTTGGTGCGGTGGCGACGATCGTGAAGATGAATTTCGATCCCCGTCCAGGTTGGCTGGCGACGCTAATAGTGCCACCGAGTAACGTTGTGAGCTGCTTGCTGATACTCAAGCCTAGTCCAGTGCCGCCGTAGGTTTGGGCGATCGAGGCATCGGCTTGGCAAAAGGGTTGAAACAGGCGCTGCTGCTGCTGCGGATCAATGCCAATGCCTGTATCAGTAATCGTAAAGGTGATTTCGTACTGCGCATTGGTCTGCCGTTTGGCCGTGACATCTAAACTGACAAATCCAGCGTTGGTAAATTTAATCGCGTTGCCGAGTAGATTAATTAATATCTGATTGATCCGTTGAGCATCGCTGTGGATCAGTTTGGGGACGCTGGGGTGAATATTCGATAATAGTTTTAGTTGTTTTTGTTGGGCAGTGAGCTGAAAGATGCCGATGCTATTGCTAATGCAGTCGCGTAGATCGCAAGGGGCAACATTGATTTCTAAATGGCCGGATTCGAGCTTCGATAGATCGAGAATATCGTTGATCAGGCTGAGTAGAATTTCGCTGCTGGTTTTGATCGTGCTGATAAAGTGCTGTTGTTCTGGATCGAGAGGGGTGTTTTGCATCAGTTCGGTCATGCCGACGATCGCGTTAATCGGGGTGCGAATCTCATGACTGACCGTCGCAATGAAGTCACTTTTGAGCTGATTGGCTTTTTGGGCGACTTGGTTGGCTTGAATGAGTGCTTGGGTTTGGGCTGCGAGTTTGGCTTGGGCGGCTTGGCGATCGCGGATGTCGCGGAACGTGTAGACGTAGCCTTGATACCCCTCAACTGCCGATTGCAATAATGTGCAGGCGCATTCCATGGCGATGGTATGGCCTTGTTCGTGGGTGCAGGTCAGTTCGAGCAGGGCACTGGCGGGATTGGGCAAGGCGGGTTGAGCCGTCGTCATGGCATTCTGCCGCAACTGTTGCAATTGGCGATGATCGCGAACTAAGGTGAAAATATTCTGGTCACGCAGGTCGATCGGGGAAAATCCGAGAAGTTTCTGAGTCGACGGATTGATGTTTTTGATCGTTCCACTCAGATCGGTGACGACAACGCTATCGAGAATTGAGTCGATGATTCTTTGAGTATATTGCTGAGAAGCCTGAAGTTGATTTTGGATGAGGGCGGTTTCGTTGCTGTACTGCACAAAACTTTGTTCGAGCAGCATTTTCGGAGTGACATCTTCGAGGCGGATGACTAACTGCTGTTCGCTGAGCCCATCCCAGTCTTGTAGCTGGATTTGCAAGTCAAAATAGAAGCCAGCGGCGGTGTCGGGATGGTGATCGCGGTGAATTCCGGCGATCGTGATGGCGGACTTACTGCCGCTTAAAACCTGGTGTAATTCACGTTCTAACCCGACAATTTCGGGGAGATATTCGCGCACATCGATCGGCTGTTCCAGGGAAGCGGGATGGCCCGTGAGAAATTGCCAGGCATTGCTAGAAACGTCAATAATCCGCCAATAGGGTGTGATCGCAATGGCTTCAGTGCGAATCGGCGCGATTAGTTCATAGGGAAACTCGGGAAGTCTGGGTGACGACATTGGTGGTGAAGTGAGGAAGGGGCAACAGTGGGGATAATTCAGCCGTAATCAAGCGGAAATTAAACAGGGATTAAATGGCGCTAGGCGGATATGGGCTTTTTTGGTGCGATCAGGGTGGTGGCCAGTTGCTGAAAGGTCTGCTCCACACAGCTACCATCCTTGGCGGACGTGGGATAGGTGGCTAACCATTGGGTGAGGTGACTGAAGTTATAGCGGCCACAGAGTTGGGCCAGTTGGCCGCGATCGAGCATGTCAGCTTTATTGAGCGCCACAATTAGCGGGCTCTTGGGGTTAACCTTGAGAAAACTTTGGGCGTGTTCGGTGAGGTGTTCGAGGGTTTCGGGTCGGGTCACGTCACCGACGAGAATCGCGCCTGCTGCCCCCTGAAAATAGCTGGGGGCAATGTGTTTAAAGGCAGTACTGCCTTCAATGTCCCAAATCATGAGCTGCACCGCCCCATTTTCGTCCAAGGCGTTCACTAACTTTTTTGAGAGTTTGACGCCGACGGTGGAGAGGTATTGGTCACTGAATTGTCGATCGACAAATTGACGAATGAGGCTGGTTTTGCCGACGGCAAAATCGCCGATCAGACAGATCTTTTTTGCGGGGGTTACCATGGATGACTGCACCGGATGGGGTGGATGCGATTAAGGGTCATGCGCCGATCCCTGAAGAATGCTAGTTGATGACCTCGAATAAAACCGATCGGCTCATTGCGTCATCCTGCTTGCGGGTGAGATTCTGGGGAATTTCTGTGCTAGCACGAACTTGCAGTCGATCGGGAGAAACACCCCGGGTGATTAAAGCCTGGCGGACATAGATTGCCCGGTCAAGGGCGAGCTGGGCCGCTTCAGATTCATCGTAGATGTTCCTACTATGCCCAATTACGATCAGGGATTGATCGGGATGTTGGTCGAGAAATTCGACTACTTTTGGGAGCGTCTGATCCGACTCAGGATTGTGCGGAATGTGGCTGCCTGTGTTGAAGTTGATCTGCAATTTGAGGTAGAGGCGCTGGATTTGGGTATGATTGGTGAGCCGCTCGACCCCTGCGACTTGCGATAGAGCTTGGGTGATGGCCTCGGCTTCGGTGCGACTGCGAACCCGACCCTGGACGATCGCGGTGCCTTGGCTCAACGTAGTCTGAATTTGGCTACCGGGTCGTTGATTGAGTAATTGGGTCAGGCGTTGCAGTTCGGCCTGGGTGATTTCTTCGGCGATCGGCGCTTGAATGGCGTAGATCTGGTTATGGATTTGGCGTTGGGGAAGTTGTTGTTTAACCAAGCGCTCCGCCTGTTGCTTTAAGCGTTGATTAGGGACGCGGCCCGTCAGAGCAATTTTGCCCCACTGGGCTTCGGCGTTGATATTGTAAATTGATAGTTCTGGATTTGACAGCAGTGCGGTTTGGGCTTGGGTTGCCGCTTGATGATTCTGCTGCTGATAATATTGCCAGCCGCCCCAGGGCAAGACGATCGCGCTGATTAAGCCAATGCCCAAATACATCAACATGGGCGATGCGGCTTGATCATTGCCGTTGGCATAGTTGTATAAGTCGGTGAGGGCTGCCGGAATTTCTGCTGGGAGGGTGGCGATATCGCCTTCAAATTCCGCGATCGGCGTACTGTGCGATCGGACGAGATGCCTCATGACTTGGCGCATTTGCTGCACAAAACCAGGTGAAATGTTGCCTTGAATGACGACCGCAAGATAACAATTGCCCGCCACTTCCAATAAGACCTTTGACATGCCGTAGTCGAGGATGTTGAGTTCGGCGAGTTTGTTGGTTTGGTTCATACAGTCATTGGCGAAGCTCCGAATGGCGGTGAGCATTCCGGCCATCATATCCGCTTCCAGACGTTGATCTTCGGCTTCGGGTTGACGCTCGGCCATGACCAGGCCCGACATCTTGTGAATTAAAAATAATGCTTGGACGTTAAAGGGTACCGATTCTTGCAAAATTAGTTCTGCTTCCGAAACCCCTTTGATTCTGGCCCGAATTTTGCGGGTGATGCCTTTGACGCTGAGCGAATCTTCGACTTGTTGATTAATTTGCTTGATGGTTTCGGCGAGATATTTGGAAATTGTGCCGCCGATAATGGGATAGAGGGCATCGACGACGGGGCCTTCTGTGAGAGCGATTTGTTTTTGTAAGGCTTGGCCCATGATCGGCGAAATTGCTGTGGCGATGTCATCGCTGTCTTGTTCGATGCGTTTGGCTAAGGCCGGAGAAATCACGGGTGCGAGGGCTTCGCCCAGCGGATCTTGATCGACTTGAGCCCGGTTTTTGATAATCCGATCGATAATCGGCGCAAAGACGGCAACGATGTCCTCTTCGGAATGCAGAATGCGATTTTGGAGAGCCTCGGCGATTCCCGGCATTAATAGCTGGGCGAGCTGTTCGGGTACGTAAAGTTGTTGATGGAGGTGCTGGATCTGTTGGGCGATCGCGTCGTCGAGTTGGCGCAATTCGCTGCCGAATAAGAGCTGTTGGAGGGTGGTGTAACCGTCGCTGCTGTCCGGTTGATCGATTTTTGTGGATTGATCGATTTTTGTGGATTGATTAATTGCTGCGGGAATGATTGCCCCCAAACCCCCAACGCTGGGGGCTTTGATTTCAGTCCCCTTAACATTGGGTTCAATATTGGGTGCTGGATCGAATTCAAATTTAACTGATTCTGGCGTTGCTGGAATTGTGGCGTTGGCTGCTTCGACTTGAATCTGAGTTGAGGCGGCCCGATTGCTTGTGTCTAATTGACGGTCTAATTCAGTCGTCTGAGCAAGCGCGATCGTTTCCGCATCAAGTCCCGCTAGCAGGCTGACTAAACCGGCTAGTTGGGACATTTCGTCAGGCGGTTGGGAGGCGGGGCGAGCCACGGGCGCGAATGAAATCGTTATGGGCTAATTAAACCGCCGCTTTTTCGGGGCGATTGGGTTTGCGAACGGCTTCATGGCTGTCGGCTTTCGGGGTTGCGGATGCATCGCTCTGGGCGCTTACCACTTCCTGAATTGTGGGGATAAATTCCTCGCCCTGTAAACGTAAGCCCATTTCAAAGAGAGCTGCTGCCATGTCGAACCGGGAAACTTTGCCCGCTTGCAATTGCTGCGCCTTTTCATCAATCTCCGACATAATCATGTCGCGGAGGCTGAGAATTTCGCCTTGGTAACGATCGCGGGTTTCTGTCAGTTCTTCTTTGATTGAGCGAGTCTTGGCTTCCAGCGATTCATCTAGGCTTTCCATGCCGCTGTTGAGTTTGCGGTTGAGCCGATCGACCTGCTGCCGCAAATCGGTTTCTTCTTCGGTGTGGTTGGTGTGGAAGGTTTTGAGTTTCTTTTCGAGGGCTTCGGTGACGTTGCGGATTTCACTGCTCAGACTAACCTTTAAATGCTCCAGGCGATCGGAGAACTCTTGTTGGTGCTTCTCCATGTCCGATCGCACTTGATCAAGTCGCGCGTCATATTCGCGCATTTGTGGCCCGAAGATAATGTCGCGAATTTGGTCGATATTGCCTAATTTTTCGCGAACTTCATCTTTGCTCATCTTGCTCATGGGAGGCGGCCCTCGTGAATTTACTGAAATGGGGGGCGATCGTTTGGACGATCTCAGTGCTTATGGTGCCCCGATCGTGCTTGCGGCTAACAGCTAAATAACTGATATGGCGGGATGACTAGATGGGTGAATTGCCGTCCGGACGATTTTGATCAAAAAAGTCACTTTTTTTGAAATGTGTCACAAGTTTGTCACAAGTGGCTGGCTATGGTGGGAGCAATCAAGGGTATGCCATGAATGATCAGCCCGCTGGCTTAAGCGGCTGCATCAACTGCTTTTCAGGCACAACAGCATTTTGGTTTTAACGAAGCATCTATTGATTTTGGTTCAGTCATCTTTCCGTTAATCTGACGTTTTTCCATGAAAACCCATCACGCCCTTCGGTCTCGTTTCCAGCTTCTGCTTGCCGCCAGTCTCACCTTGGGTGGCGCAATCTATTTAGCGTCCCCAGTGCTGGCCGACGGTACCGCAGCGGGAACTTCGATTCGTAATACCGCTACTGGTACATTCACGGACGGCACCACAAATTACAATGCGACTTCGAATGAAGTGGTGATTGAGGTCTCGGAAATTGCAGGGGTCAACTTGGTCGCGCAAACGCCCAGTAATGCTTCACCTAATGCCGGTGACACTTTGTATGTTGACTTTGTAATTACCAACACGGGTAACGACCCGACGCAATTCTTCATTCCCGGAGCGGCGACCCTCTCCAATACCACGGCCTTCACCCAAAATGGCCCAATTCAAATTATTGCGACGAATGGCATCAATCTGCCCACGGCAGTCAATGTCCCAGCGGCGGGTGGGGCAACGGGTGCCTTGCTCGGGGCGACTCCCGGTTCGATCGTAGCCAATCCGGGTTCGGGCACCACAGGTACCGTCACTGTGCGCGTACCGATCCGCGCATTGCCGTCGGCGACTTCGGGCCAAACGACCACGGTGGCTCTGGGTAATACGGGCAACACCCCAGCTACAGTCAACGGCCAAAACGTGGGGATTACCGCTAGTGGTACGGGCGATCTGTACACCGTCGATAACGCCAACGGCGTAGGCGGCGAAACCAACGCGACGGCACCGAGCAATGGTGTGCGTGAGGCGATGGCGACCAGTCCGGCAATCACGGTGAATGCTCGCCTGCAAGCCTTTTCTACCGTTCTCAAAGCAGTTTCTGGCTACAACAATAATGGCACTCCGAACAGCCTCAGCGATGATACCTTAACCTATCGCTTGGCCCTGCGGGTAGACAATCCGACGACTCCGCCAGCGGGGGTGGTGACATCGGATCTCTATGGCACGCAGATTAACGTCAATAACAGTACCGCAACGCCCTATGTGCTGGTCTCGGATGCGGTGCCAGCGGATCTTCAGCTAGCAGCGACCAATCCAACTCCGCCACCGGGCTGGACAGTGGTGTATTCGCAAAGTTCGCTGACAATCAATGCCCTCTCTGCACTCTGGACGACGGCGCGCCCAACGACAGGCGGGCCAATTACGCGGGTCGGCTTTATCTATGACACCAGTGCCGCACCGTTGTCCAAAGGCTCCGTGGGCGTAGGTAACGTTATTTCCGGCTTCACGTTTGAGATGAACCCGACGGCAGCCTTCACGGGTGGGCAGGTGAGCAACATTGCCCAGGTCTTTGGTCAATCGCAGCCGGGGGCTGTGGTACCCGGAACTTCCACCCAGATTGTCTACGATGAATCGGGTGACCAAACCAGCAACAACGGTCTGGATGCGAATAACCCTGACCCAGCAACGGGTGGCCCAGCGGGCACGACAGGCGGGATCACCGACGGGGTGGCAAATCCGGCGACGGATGGCGTTGACCCGGGCACGGGCAATGACCCCACCAACACCACCGACACCAACACCGGAGGCGATACCGGGAACGGCTCGAAGACCCTGGGGGGTGAAGTGACGCAGTTCACGATCGCTGCAACACCGCTGAATGGCCCGAATGGTCAACCGGGCGCGATGGGGCCGACCAACAATAACGATGACTTCACCGCGAAGTCGATCGTCGTGGATCCTGGCTTGAACCCGGCAACGCCATTGACCGATGCCCAAACCCCCCCGACGGCCTTCACCAATACGGTGCAGAACACCAGTGGCGGATCGCAGATGATTTCGCTCTTGCCGACGGCCCCGACCACGGCGACAGCGTTGCCGGACAACACCAAGGTCACGATTACCAATCCGACAACGGGGATGTCGGCGACTTACACCTATACCGCTGCGGGTGGCTTCACCTTTACCGCTGGGACGGGTGGGACATCGGCGACGAACCCAGTTGACCTGACCGTTGCGGGTGGGGCCAATGCCAACTACATGGTGACGGTGGACCTGCCTGCGGGTGCGCCCCAGCTCACCGAGTTCCCGGTTCCGATCGTGGCGTTTGTCGATACGGCGAATGATGGTAGCCCCACGGGTGATCCGAGCAACACCACGATTGACTACCTATATACAAACTACCTGAGCTTAGTGAAGGAAGCGAGAGTATTGGAAGCCGATGGAACGACGGCAGTAGCTGGCGCGGCAGGAACCTTTGGGACGGATCAAGCAGCGCTGACCGCAGCGGCGATTCCGGGCCGGGTGATCGAGTACCGGATTACCTACCGCAACCTGTCGCGATCGGCGGGATCGGGGACGAATAATGCGACTTTACCCGCGAATAACTTGGTGATTACCGAGGATGGCAACGCCGGGACCAATAACTGGGCAGTTTCTACCCTTGATCCGAAGTATGCGACCAATCCCACAGTGGGTTCCGCGATCGATCCCCAGGGCACGATTGCAGTTACCACGGGCGGCACGCCAGTGAATATCCAAACCTACCGCGATACGGTTCCGGCGGTCGCACCGGGCGCCACGGGTAACTTCACGTTCCAACGCCAGATCAAGTAAAGCCAGTCAATCCCGCGACGGTGATCGCGATTGACCGTTGAGTCGGGGGCGATCACCGGATGCAAATTCCGTTTCATCACAGCTTGAGTATTCGAGGAATCATCATGAAAAAGCAATGGGCAATGATTAGTTTAGGGGTTGTGGCCGTGGGCGCGATCGTGCCTGTGAATGGCGCACCCGCGATCGCGCAGGTGATTAATGCGGGGACGAATGCCGCGCAAAATATCCTGCGTCAGCCGAAGGTCAATCTCAATCTCACGGCAGAGCAACAAGTGCTCGCCAAGGATGCAGCCGGAAAGACCGTCGCTACTTGGCAACCCGCGAACCAGAAAGTCAAATCGGGCGATGTCCTGCGCTTTACCGTTGCGGCGAAGAACGAAGGCACCAAAGCCGCCCAAAATTTTGCCCTAACGCAGCCTGTGCCTAAGGGAACGGTCTTGGTGCTGAATTCGGCCCAGGCTTCGACAGCGGCGAATGTGGTCTACAGCATCGACCAGGGCCAAACCTTTGTGGCGAAGCCTGTCGTCAAAGTGACCCAGCCGGATGGTTCGGTCAAGGAAGCAGCGGCTCCGGCGACAGCCTACACCCATGTGCGCTGGAATGTGCCGTCGGAATTAGCCCCGAATCAGGCCGTGAATGCGGCTTATCAAGTTAGCGTTCGCTAGCGCGCCTGGCCCAGCGTTCTCAATCCCCTTTCGGGCGCTGGGCAAAACCATTTCGCGCTTTAGCCGTTACGTTCTCAAGCCTTGCCGGATTTCGTTTAAGCATTCAGCCTTTACCCGATTAGCCATCATGCGCCGCAAATACCATGCCCTATTGTTGTTGGGATTGGTGACTAACGCACTGTTAGCCCAGTCTCCTGCCGCTTTCGGCAAAGCCATTCTGAATACTGCCGCCTATACCTTTGATGATGTTGACGGGAATCCGATCGCCGGGATCACCAACCAACTGCGTCAAGAACTGATCGATCCCTTGGGTCGTATTCGGGGCTGTGGGGGTGAACTGTTGCCGGATTATGCGGGTTTCAGTGTGGGGATTTATGAGGCGAGCGGGGATGACTTGCCCACCGGATTAACGCCGTTGACCCGGATGGGGCCGGGGACAGATTTTCCTGGGGTGCCGCCGAATGTCCAAAATGTCAATCCGTTCTATTTGAATAACGACGAGCCGAAGGGAGCGTTTAACTTCTTCTTCGATCGGGGCAAAGGGCAGGTCGATGTCGGTCGGAAATTTATCTTAATTGTGAATCCGCCGGCGAGTAATCGGCGCTACAGCCAACGCCAAATTCGGATTGAAATTACGGGGCGTGATGATGTGGCGAAAACGGTTTCCTATGTCGCGACGGCCCTCGATGGTCAGGGGATTAGCTTAGATGGTGCGGAAAATTCCTTTGCGACGACGGTGCCGATTAATGATGCGGCGACTCAGGGTTTAGGGTTGTCGACTCTGAGTTTGCTCGATCGACCGATTTGTGTGGGGCCGGCCCAGCCGATTCAAATTGTGAAAACGGCTGATCGGGCGGCAGCGGAACCGGGTGATACAGTCATTTACCGCTTAACGGTACGGAACTTGAACAGCGTTGCGGCGAATAATATCGAGCTCAATGATCTGTTGCCCTTGGGCTTTACGTTTATTCCGCGCAGTTTGCGGGCCGAACTCGGGGGTAACCCGGTGCCCGTAACGGCGACGCAAGCTGGCAATAACGTCAATCTGAAAGTCGGTGCCAATTTAGCACCAGAAACGGTGGTGAATATTGCCTACGCTGTGCAACTCAATCCCGATGCTATGCGCGGCAGTGGTGAAAATATTGCGAGCGTTAGCGCCCAGCGATCGGATACCGGAGCTGTATTGCGTGATGGCCCCGCGCGGGCGAAATTGCGGATTCGACCGGGATTGTTGTCGGATTGCGGCACGATTATTGGGCGCGTGTTTGAGGATTTGAATTTTGATGGTGAACAACAGCCGGGGGAAAAAGGCATTCCGAATGCGGTGATTCTGCTGGATGACGGAACGCGCATTACCACGGATGAACGCGGGATTTATTCACTGGCGAATGTCCTTTCCGGTAGCCGCACAGGCACCTTAGATTTAACCACTGTCCCCGGCTATACGATCGCGCCTAACAAAGTGGTGAAAGAGCGCAACAGCCAGGTGCGACTGGTCAAGCTCGAACCCGCTGGCTTAGTGCGGATGAATTTTGCGGTCACGCCCATTGCTTCGGAGGGCCAATAATCATGAAGCCGACCATTACAAATTTTTCACAGCGTTCTTTATTGCAGCTTTGTCTGTTGGGATTTGCCGCTGATTTAGCGATTCTGCCAATGCTGCCTGCAACAGCCCAGGAAGTGACGGTAAAAGCGGATCACGCGACTAAAGTTAATGTGACAGCCGACCAGCCAGTCACGGCTGCGCCGACTGCGGCGGTGACTCTACCCCGACCCGAAATTCTCAGCCCGACAGCGAATGAAGTGATCGATGTGGCGGCGACGAGCATTGTTGTGCGCTACCCGATCGGGCAAACGCTGGATCTGCGGGTCAATGGTGAATCGGTGAATGCTTCTTTTATTGGGCGTACCGAAACGGATAAACAAGCGCAGACGATTACGCAAACTTGGGTCGGGGTGCCGCTCAAAGAGGGGGCAAACCAAGTCACGGCGACGATCACCGATCAACCGGAATTGGCGCAAACGACAACCGTGCAAGTGCGCGGCAGCGGCACCCAATTAACGCTAACCACCGATGCCACGCGAATTCCTGCCGATGGGCGATCGACGCTCACGGTACAAGGCCAATTGCTGGATAATCAAGGGAATCGCGCCAACCGTGATGCCATGGTCACGCTGAAAACCACAGCGGGGGAATTTGTCGAGCCAGATGCGGACGATGCGCAGCCGGGCTATCAGGTCAAAGCGACCCAAGGGGAATTTCGCGCGACGCTGAAATCCGCGATCGACGCGCAAATGGTGCGGATTCAGGCGAAGAGCGGCGACATTGATGCCTTCACACAAATTCAATTTGAAACCAGCTTGCGGCCTTCGCTGGTGACTGGTGGCCTCGATCTGCGATTTGGCAAGCGGGGGACGAATTTCTACAGTTCTTTCCAAGATTTTTTGCCCGCCGATCGTAAAAATGATTATCACATCGCGGGTTCGGGATCGCTGTTTGCGACGGGTAAAGTGGGTGAATGGCTAGTGACGGGGGCCTATAACAGCAGCCGCGCATTGAACCAAACCTGTGAGGGAAATCGCTTATTCCGTGATCAGCAATTCTGTGATCAACAATATCCGGTTTACGGAGATGGTTCGAAATCGGAAGTATTAACGCCGTCCCTTGATAGCGTATTCTTCAAAATTGAGCGATCGTCACCTAGCAGTAACGGCATTGACTCGGCGATGTGGGGTGATTATCGCACCGAAGAATTTGCGACGGCATCGCAACAATTCACGGCAATGACCCGCCAATTGCATGGTCTGAAGCTGAATTATAATCTTGGCAATCTGCAAGTCACGGGCCTCTACGGTAATAATATCCAGGGTTTCCAGCGCGATACGATTGCGCCGGATGGTACGAGTGGTACCTATTTCCTCTCCCGGCGATTGATTGTGGGGGGCAGTGAAAATGTGTTCTTGGAGCTTGAAGAACTGAATCGTCCGGGCACTGTACTCGATCGTAAACAATTGAATCGCGGTACTGATTATGAGATCGATTACGATCGGGGTTCCTTAGTCTTTACTCAGCCGATTCTGCGGACGGATGTGGATCGATCGGGTCAGGTGTTGGTGCGTCGGATTGTGGCGACCTATCAATATGAGAATGACGGCCAGGATAATAGTCTCTACGCGGGCCGTGCCCGTTATCACCTGAGCAAAACACCGGGGCAGGAAAGCTGGATCGGCGCGACTTATCTGCGGGAGAATCAGGGAACGCGCGACTTTGAATTGTACGGCGCGGATGCGATGATTGCCTTGGGCAAGGGGAAGCTGGTTGCCGAGTATGCGCATTCAACGAATAACTCCGATATTCTTGGTTTAGTCAATGGCTCGGCCTATCGCGTGGAAGCGAATGGCGAAATTGCGAAGGGCATTCAGGGCCGCGCGTTTTATCGCCATGCCGATACGGGCTTTGCAAATGATGCGACGGTGAGTTTTACGCCGGGGCAGACGCGCTACGGGGCGGAAGTGACGGCCAAACTTGCGGCGAAGACGCAACTGCGACTGCAATACGACCATGAGGATAATAATGGTTTGGCACCCAGACCGCTGAATACTTTGACCGATCTGCTGACCCCGCGCACGGAGGCAATTCCCGGTACCAGAGTGGACAATTCGTTGACCACGATCGGGATCGGTATTCAGCAAAAAATCGGTTCCGCCAATCTGAATGTCGATTATCTCCATCGCGATCGTGATGATCGCCTAGCGCCGCTCTCCAGTGGGTCGTCGGATCAACTGCGATCAATGTTGCAAATGCCACTCACACCGGGAATCAATTTGCAAATTTTGAATGAAACTAGTCTGTCTGCCAAGAGCGATGCGATTTATAACGATCGTACGGCGGTGGGCCTGGACTGGGCGATTATGCCGGGGCTGAATTTGCTGCTGGGTCAACAGTTCTACACCAGCGGGGCGTTGGCGGGCAAGAGCATCACTAATCTCAACCTGAATGGGGAATATAAGTTCGGCCCGGATACCACGCTGAAAGCCCGCTATGGCATTCTCGGCGGTGCCAGTGACTGGACAACCCAAGGTGCGATCGGGATTAATCAAGGCTGGACGATCGCCAAGGGCTTGCGGGCGGACTTTGCCTATGAGCATTTATTCGGTGGTTCCCTTGGACGGACGGCGGCGGGAGCCCAATTTGCCCAACCCTTTGCACCGGGTCAAAGTGCTTCGAGCTTGAGCTTCCAGGGCGGTGACAGTTACAGTGTTGGTTTGGAATATACGGGCAGCAAGGACTTCCAAGCCAGTGCCCGCTATCAGCATCGCAGTTCTTCGAGTGGGAGCAACAGTGTAATTAATGCAGCGATGACGGGTAAATTATCGCCTGCGCTGACCGGACTGGTGCGCTATCAACAGTCGGGAACGGCAAATCAAACGATCGTCGGTCTGAGCGATACCGCAAATCTGAAAGTGGGCCTGGCCTACCGTGAACCGGAAGACGATCGGTTTAATGCCCTGCTGCGCTACGAATATCGCCGTAATCCTTCAACCACGCCCGATTCGATTCTGTCCAGCACGGGTTCGGATTCCAAGGATCATTTATTCGGCTTAGAAGCCGTCTACGCGCCGAATTGGCATTGGGAATTCTATGGCAAGTATGCGCTGCGTCAGAGTACCACGGCCCTTGCCAGTGACTTTAAAAATACAAGCACGGTGTCCCTCGCGCAGTTGCGATCGACCTATCGCTTCTCCTATGCCTGGGATGTGTCTGGTGAGGTGCGCTGGATTTCGCAGCCGACAGCGGACTATAGTGAACTCGGCTGGATGCTGGAGGCGGGCTATTATGTTAGCCCAAATCTGCGACTGGCACTGGGCTATAGCTTTGGTCGGGTGGGCGATCGGGACTTTGATGGCAGTCGATCGAACGGTGGATTGTATGTTGGTTTGAACCTAAAAGTGGCGGAATTATTCAACGGCTTTGGAATTCAGAAACCCGTGCCGAAGTCAGTCGATAAATCGGCTCTACAAGCGGCTGTCAGCACGCCAAATTAGTACGCTGCCTCAATTCCAATCATTTGTATTACCCAGAATTTGAAACTCCTTGGATCAGGAACATGAATCGCTCACGCTCCCAGTCAATTGCACATCGCTTTTCACAACGCTTATTTTCCAGTCTTGCGCTCAGTCTTAGTCTCGTTACCGTGACGACCACAGTGACGACTCAAGTTGTTCAAGCGGAAGGCAGTCGATCGCTGTATCCAGCGGGGGCAACGGGTAGTCGGGCCAACATTGAATGGGTCGATACGGTTTACGGCAATCTTGTTAAACGCCGAACCTTACTGAAAGTATTTGCTCGACAAGGCGAAAATATTTTAGTCGGTTCCAGTGCGATGGGCGTGCCGAATGGCTCGAATCGGGGTGATATCTTAATCTTTAATCCTGGCATTGTTACTGGGCAAATCGGTTCGGAAACCGTCAACCCTACGAATGCGAGTTTTCGCTGTTCGACCCAAACTGGACAAGGCAAAATCAATAGTCGGACCGAAGAACTGGCAGGCCCCCGCGCCATTACGGGAGGCGGTAACGCTAGCGGCTATATCCCCTGCTACTATACTGCGCCAACGACTGGAGTCTATGACATTATCATGTATGGGCCTTTGGGATTTAACTCGACCACGATTGCCGGTGGCCCCACGGGGGATATTAACTTGACGAGCACCAATAACTTTTCTGGGAGCCAAAACTCAACGATTGCCGCGTGGGATGTGACGGTGCGGAGCGCGACGGCATCGAGTACAACGGATTTAAATGGCCGTCTGTTTGCCTACTATTACTCGTTATTTACAGGTGCTAATGGTCGGCCCTTGAATTTTTCCCTATATCCCGTTACGAATGATGGATATCGATATCAAGTTCGACTATTGGGTTTAGATCCCAATGGCTTTCTTACCTATGGTAATCAGGTTGGGTTTTTTGATGCGGATGGTCAAACGCCTCTATACCGGGATGTTTTAGGACAGGATGGACAGGTGGCTAATCCCAGTGGTGGCGTGAGCCTGGCGCGGCCGCAATATGCGATGTTTATCAATCCGCTATCATCCGATTCGGAAATGCTATCCTATCTCCAGGCGATCGGTATCGATGGAAATCCTGCTGTTACCGGAATCCCATCGACGCCAGTGCCGCCCATGGTGAGTTCAGTGATGTTTGCCGGAAATGTCATGGGCAATGCCAGTTTGATTGGGACGGGTGGAACCTTTACGTTTAATAGCACGGCTGGGATTTATGAAATTGTGATCAGTCGGGATGGTACGAATTTTGATCCAACGGCCCCGAATAATCGTGTATTGCGGGGCGTGGCCGCAAACGCAGGGCCGCAAGTGGTGTCATGGAACGGCTTAGATAATAATGGTGTTGCATTTCCTGTGGGTGATAATTACCCAGCCAGGGTGAAGGTACATGCAGGGGAGTATCATTTCCCCTTACTCGATGCGGAAAACAACCCCTTTGGTGGCCCGGAAATCCAGTTGCTGAACGGAACCAATCCGTTAGGAAATAGTCAGATTTTCTATGACGATCGGGGCTATCGAACGAGTAATGGGAGTATTATTGGCGTGCCGGGTACGGTGTTGTGCGGTACTGGTGCGCCCAATCCGCCCGCGAGTAATCCAATTACTGGTATTGCTTCCGGCTTAAATGTGCGCCAATATGGCCAGAACAGTAATTCGGGCAACAACAATTCACCCTGTGTCGGTTCTTTTGGCGACACGAAAGGGCTTGATCTATGGACATTCTCACCCAGCTCGACATTAAATACACCCGTCACCATCGTGCCCACCAATCCGCGTTTACGGTTAGTCAAACGGATGACTGCGATCCATGTGCAGCAACCGAATGGAAGCTATGTTGTGAATCCATTAACTGGCTTCAACGATGTGACGACGGGGGCCAATGCGGCTGATGATAATGCTTCCGGCTGGCCGACGACACCCACGCCCTATCTCCAGGGGATTTTCGATAAGACACAATTACCGCCTACGGTTTCACCCAAACCCGGTGATCAAGTGGAATACACAATCTATTTCCTCTCCGATGGTGGTGCCAATGCCCAGGGTGTGAATCTGTGTGATTATGTGCCGCAGAATAGCACCTTCGTTCCCGGTAGCATTGTCAAAACCTTTGGCACAACTGCCCCGACAGCGGTGGCTGATACCCCGGGATTTTATCCCGCACCGCCGACGGTCGCTCCTGCCAGCACTGCCTGTGCGGCTGGTGTGAGTAATGGCGAAGGGGCCGTTGTCGTGAATATTGGTACCGCAAATCGATCGTCCGGGGTCGGTACGCCGAATGGCTCCTACGGATTTTTCCGCTTCCGTGCCCAGATTAAATAAATGCGTTGCCCCAAGCGATGGATTTTTCCGGTTTCGGGCGCGGGTGGATTAGAGACAGCGCAGTAAGGTGGCTAAATCTTGATTCGGTTCAGTCACCGCGATCGCGCTCCAGGCGATTTTAATTCCGACGGTTTCTGATTGCGTGAGCTTTGGCAAATACCGCTGGAGTTGCTGACAAGTTTGGGTCATTTCCCCTAAGGATAAATACGCGCCAATAATGAACTCACCGCATTGCCAGCGGGAAAGAATCGCGTTAGAAAATCTGTTTTGGAGGTGTTGAGCAACCGTTTGCAAATAGCGATCGCGACTGTCGATGCCCTGTTGACGCATTAAGGCTGTGATGCCCTGGATTTCAATTAAGGCGATGCAAAATTCATTGGGCAGTGATTGCTGAACCGCTTGACTCAGACGATCGTAGCCTGTCTGTTGATTCAATAGCTGAGTCAATGGGTCGCGCTGACTCCCGCCTTGGCGTGATCGAATTCGTTCAATCCGATTCAGCAGCCGCGCCATAAATTCTGGCGGCACGATCGGTTTACTGACAAAATCATCTGCCCCCGCATCAAAAACTCGTTGAATCACATCAGAATTACGTTGGCCAGTCAAGATGATGATGGCCAAATCAGTCCATTGTGGATCAGCCCGCAGCATTTGGCATAGCTCAATCCCGTTGCCGTCCGGCAAGTTCAAATCCAAAATCAAAACATCCGGCTGTGTGGCCGCTAATTGCGATAATAATTGGCCCACTTGGCTCAATACAGTAACGGTTAAACCCCAGGGGGCAAGCATCCGTTGCAGCAACTTGAGAATCACCTGATCGTCATCCAAGATTAAAATACGCAGACTGTTGAGCCCGCGATCACGAATTTGTTCGGTGGCAGCATTGGGTTCGGTGGCAGCATTGGGTTCGGTGGCAATAAGGGGGGCGGCTTGGAGCGCGATCGCCGACTGATTAATAGCGCTCAGGAGAGGCTTCAGTCGCTGTGATTCTGCGATCACCCAGCTCAAATCAATCGCTGATGGCGATCGCGTTCGCAGATGTTCTTCGAGTTGCTGAGCGATCGTCACGCCAGCGGATAACTTCAGTACCCCCAATGACCCAATCAAGCGCTGGGCCATGCGTTGCGCCTGCTGAAAATCCTGACTGCTACTCGTCCGGTTCAACCCCTGAATCACCTGCATATCCGCCAATAAACGCGATTGGATTTCCGATAGGGTTAGGCCAGGTCGGGCGGCGGTGCTGTCAGGCGTACCATTGGTGGATGTAAGAGCATCGGCAGTGGTCGTGGGCGGCGGATCACTGGGCTGGCCGATGGCTGGATTAAGCCGATAGCCGAGGCCATAGACGGTTTCGATCAGCTCTTCGGCCCCGATCGCGGCGAATTTTTTACGCAATCGGCGCATCATCGTGCGCACCGCTTCTTCGCCGGGTAGGTCATCATCGAAGGACCAAAGGGCGTGCAGGATATTTCGCTGACTGTGAATCCGCTCGGGATCTTGGAGAAATAGCAACATCAAACTTTTCTCGCGGGCGGTTAGATCCAGTGCTTGCTGTCGAAAAGTCGTTTGATTAGCTTCTACATCGAGCCGCAAATCACCCCAGCGATGAACTTGATGCTGAACGGTACGATTGCGCCGCAAAAGAGCTTTAATCCGAGCTTCGAGGTCGTCTAAGGCAAAGGGTTTGATCAGATAATCATCCGCTCCGGCATTTAATCCCTCGATCTGATGCGATCGAGAATTGGCGGTCATCAACATAATGAGGGCTTCGATGCCCCGCTGCCGCAGGGTCTGACAAAAACTAATGCCATTGCCATCTGGCAAGGATATATCGAGCAGGATTAAGTCGTAGTGCGTGACTTCGAGGTAGTCGATCGCTTCCGTTGCCCCGATTGCCCGATCGACGACGTACCCCCGTTGGGCCAAGTAACGGCGTAAACAGTGGCTAATAACGTCATCATCATCAATAATTAGGAGCTTCATGCCAGGGGTTTATTCGCGGGGAAAGCTGATAAAAAACGCAGTTTGATCGATAAATCTCCGTAGATTATAGAGTTGTATCATATAAAAACTAGCTGGGTGATTGATTGTGATTTGTGCTAAATGACTGGTTAAATTCGTTTGAAATTGTCGGAACTAAGATGTTTGCTCTGGTTTATTAGTCTTTTCTGAGAATTGCGGTGATTTGCGATTCTCGAATCGGTGCCGTTAGAGGTGCTATGGTGACGGATGTGGTTCTTTGGTCGGTGGCGATCGGTGCGATGTCTATGCGTCTTCTGTGCTTGAGTAATGGTCATGGCGAGGATCAGATTGCGGTGCGGATTCTGGAGGCACTGCGCGCCCATGCTAATGCGCCGATGATTGATGTACTGCCGATCGTTGGTAACGGTGCTGCCTATCAAAAAGCCAACTTCTCGATCATTGGGCCGACCCAGGTGATGCCTTCCGGGGGATTCATTAATCTGGATGCCGGTAAGCAACTGGCCCGCGATTTGGAGGCAGGATTGGTGCGCTTGACCTTGGCGCAGCGGCGAGCGATTCGGGAATGGACGATGGCCTCAGCGGAGCCGCGTTTGGTGTTGGCGGTGGGTGATATTGTGCCGCTGATTTTCGCCTGGCGATCGGGTTTACCCTTCGCCTTCGTGGGCACAGCGAAGTCGGAATATTACCTGCGGGATGAAACGGGCTGGCATGAGCGGGCTTCCTGGTGGGACGATCGGTTTTTGAAACTGACGGGCGGGGTGTATTTGCCCTGGGAGCGTTGGTTATTGCGGCGTGATCGTTGTCGGGCGGTGTTTCCTCGCGATCCCTTGACGGTGGCGCAATTGCAGGCGCAGGGCGTGGGCGCGATCGATGCGGGCAATCCGATGATGGATGGTTTGGGCGCAGTGGGGCCTGTGTCGTTACCGGAAACTGGCCCTGTGACAATCGCCCTAATTCCGGGTTCCCGCCCGCCGGAACTGTATGAAAATTGGGCCTTAATGGTGCAAGCAGTCCGTGATCTGAGTAATCAATTAGACCGATCGGTGAATCTCTTGGCGGCGGTGATTCCGCAGGTTGATCCGGATCAAATTGCTGCTCCATTGGCTGGGTGGCGACAAGTCGAACCGCATCGCTACCAATGTGGATCAGACGCGCATGTGACTAATTTGACAATCTACCCCGGGGGATTTGTAGAATGTATCCAACAATCGCAGCTGGCGATCGCCATGGCGGGTACAGCCACGGAGCAATTCGTGGGTTTGGGGAAGCCAGTGGTGACGTTGCCGGGTGCTGGGCCGCAGTTTGTGCCTGCTTTTGCGGAAGCACAGACGCGGCTGTTGGGTCATTCTGTGTATTTAGTTGAACGGCCTGCCCAAGTTGCGGTGATCGTTCAGCAGCTACTCACAGCACCGCCCCAAACCTGGCAGGCGATCGCCGAAAACGGCCATCGTCGGATGGGTTTTCCGGGTGCGGCCCAACGGATTGCGAATTGTCTAATGCAACAGTTCGAGCAGCTGCCCCAGCAGGAGTTTTAATGCGTGATGATGTGTCGGTCAATGATGTGCCAGTCAATGATGCTTGGGTGGAAGTGGAGTGGCGGTGCGGCGGTCGCGAGGTCGATCGTGCGGCCATTCGGTCAGTGGTGGAAGCCCAGTTACTCGCCTTTGCGCGGGATGATGCGGCAGCGGCCTTCAGCTTTGCCAGTCCCAGCATTCAGCAAATGTTTCAAACGCCGACAAATTTTATGCAGGTCGTGCGGCAGTCCTATCAGGCGGTTTATCGACCCCGATCGGTGATTTTTGAGGACTTGACGCAGGTGCAGAATTTGCCGACGCAACCGTTGCTGGTGCTTGATCCTGCGGGTACGCCCGTGCGGGCCTTGTATTTGATGGAAAATCGCACGACGGGGGATTGGCGGATTACGGGCTGTTATTTGTTATCGCTGGGCGAGGGGTAATCAGGGATTTTATTGTGACTAATTAAACTATCCCCAATGAAATGATCCCTGATGAAATGATCCCTAATGAAATCATCCCAAACCCAACGATCGTGAATAATCATTGGATTTGGGATAGTTAAAAGGCTGGTCGATCGATGGCTAAATCAATTACCGTTCACAATCACCATGTCGGGGGCCGACGGTGGAGAGATTGAGGCCATTGTGGTAGATGTCCTCGGCAATCTTGATGCCCAAGGGCACACCGCCAATATTGCGGCTCAAATCCGGTTGGCCGTTCTGGTCTGGCGCAAAAGCGTCGAAGACCCAGTGAACTCCTAAATAAACGCGGCTGAGGCCGTTCTCGACGATCATCTGCCAAAGACCGCCAGGGAATGCCCGATCGTGCTTGGCACGGACGGTGCCTTTGTTGTCGGTGGTTTTGCCGTTGAGTTCTTCGGACACAAAGCCCAGGCCATCGAACAGGTTGTCATTGCCATAGCTGCAAACGCCGTAGAACAAGCGCGTCATCTGCAAGGCCGCGGCACCGAAGGTGGCGTGACCAGAGGGATAGGCGGGGAAATTGGGCGTGAAGTTTTTCTTCGCGCTGTTGCTGTTCGGCGCACCGAGGGGCAACCAGTTCGGGTCAGCCGATTGATCCAAACCGCTCCCAGGTTCAGCGCTGGGGCCATAGGCCCGGCTTGGTTCTGCACTCGGGCCATAGGCCCGATCGTGCTCCCGCACACCCAGAACCGGACGCCAGAGGTCGTAGCGATACTTCTCATCCCAAGCCAACACGCCCGCATCAGCCATGGCAACGTTGACCAGGGCGAATAAGCGCGCATTTTGGGCGATCGTATTGCTTTGCTTGATCGCGACTTGGCGGACGATTTGGTTATACAAACGCGGTGGCGTGCCCAAATCAGCGGCCCCATCGTAGGCCCAGTAAATCCCAATCACGGTTTCTTCCGGCGTACGCTGGTTGGCGCCATCGGGCAAGGTGCCCATCAGTTCCGGGGCAATGCCTTTTTCGCGGACTTGGCGCAGGGCGTTCAAGTATTCCGGCGAACCCAAGGCTGGCGGTGCATCGAGCACATGCCGCTGGGTGATGGCAAAGCCACGGGAATTCGCACCATAGAACGGTGCCCCAAAGCCTTGGCCCGCATTATCCGGGTCAACTCGGTGGGCACCGTAGGCCATCGAAGCAGCGTAGCCATCGTCACCCGCACCGGGGTCATCCGATCGCTTATCCAGTAGCTTTTCGGCCACGATCAAGCCGTACTTGTGACCTGCTTCAAGACCTGCCCCTTTCAGTCCAGCAGCGGCGTGCTTTTGGTCGAAGAATGCCTTTTGGCTGGGGAAGAGTTTAGAAAGAGTGGCGTGGGCGGCGGCAGCGATCGCGGCTTCAGGGCTAGCGCCAGCGGCGGCAGTTGGCAGGCCGGGGAGATAGGGCGAGAGGTTTTCGGGATGGGTGGGATTGCCCCGGACACCAGCGTAGGCATCGTACATAGCGAGGTGAACGATCGCCAGGGCACGGGAACTTAAGGTTGGCCCGGTTTGTTCGCCTTTACCGTTAGTATGACTGACTTTATTCGCTTCGAGGGCGACTTCATTCCAATATAAAATTGCATCCATTTTGGTTCTCCTTGAGAGGCATTTGAGGAGCTGCTTTAACAATTTGGATAAATGCAGCATGGTGAATTGGTGTTCGTATTCAACATCTTGTTTTTAGCGTTAATCGTTCTCAGGTTGCTAGTAAATCAATTTAGTAAAATTGCGAATTTGCTTAGGTCGATCGCTAAATCATTTAGTCTTGTAGACAGAACTCAAACTGGCACAGGTAGCCCCACTGAAACCCATGCGTCATTGTTATTACGTAAGGTGCAACTGTGCATAACATTGAATAATTGATACGTAAGCTACGCTGTTGGGTTTGCTTTTCTACCCCCCTAGGACTGCGATGAGCTTTGAACTTTATTACGATCAAGCGAGTTTACGCTATGAACTGGAGCGCCTGCTTCAGGATTTGGCCGAACTTAAAGGAACAGAACTTTCACGAAAAGAAACGCTATACCTTTGTGCCGCATTAATTGGTAAGGAACTTCAGGAAGTGGCCGCGTATTTGCATATTGCTACTCAGTCGGCGCAGGTGTTTGTCTCCGATACGATCAAAATCTATATTAAAGGTCTGCTCGAAAGTCATGCGCTCGTCAGTCATGCGATCGTGCCTGTTACGAGCCGTCTGTCTTGGCATCGGGTGCCCTATGTGTGTCAAAGTTTAGGTTATGCCCGCTCGCCGGAACTGTCGGTGGAAGGACCGAAAAATCTGACCGCTACTGGGAACTATTTATTGCAACAGGTGTCAGAAACGCCATCGCAATTTGATGTGGCTCAATTAATTTTGGAAATGTCAGTCAAGCGCGATCGCATTCTGTTTCAGGGTGAGCATCCGCTCGTAGCGGAATCATTAGCGGCGATCACCTGCGATCGAATTAATCAAATCCTGGCTCCTGTTTTGGATCTGGATGAGATTTCCGGCCCCAGGCAGGCAGCCTATTTGGAAGTGATTAAACTGCGCTGGGGATTGGTGCAACAAGACCCCATGACCTATCTCGATCAAGCGGTGAAAATGGTTCAAGATTTGAACATGATTAAGTGCTATGTCGATGCGGTGCCCCTGGCCTTGGAACTGGTGCCCTTGGTGCCCCAGCAACCGCAGAAAGCGCAACTTCAGGAATGTATGGCCCGGGCAGCGGAAGCCATCGCCAAACAAACGTGGGACGATCGCCGCCGCCAGGAAGCAATTCTTTGCTACCAAAACGCCATCGATCGTGGGGATTACCAACACTGTGCGCCGTTGTTTAACATTTTCTGGTTGAACTTTGAATTCGCCCAGCATTTTGCCGAATCCCCAAAATACCGATCCGATGCGCGTCATTCCCTGCGTTATTTTGTCAATGTGGCCAACCAGCCTGATTATAATTTTGCGGCCTATCGATCGGCGATCCAAAAGGAAGTCCGATCGATGCAGCAGCAAACCCAAGACCCCATTTTATTAGGGTATTTAGCGCAGGTGGTGGCTTGGTCGTGACGGGCGATTAATCTTTACGGAGTATATTCTGATGAAACTAATTACAATTTTGGTGTTGGTGAGTTCGATGTTGGGGATGATGGCCTATCATGCGGGCCCTGCCCAGGCGGGGATTGATACCGATGGGCAGGGCAATGTCAAAGGTAATAAGTGATGATAGGGAGTGAAGCTGGTGCCAGGTCTTAGATCGAATAATACAGTGGGAACGATCGGGCACTCTTCGGTCGGAGATACACCCGCTGATTGGCGGTGAGATTCAGTTCATCGAACCGATCGCGGGTAATGTGGGCGACCATTTCCTGGCCGTCGTCGAGCCGGAGTTCGGCTTGAATTTCCCAGCCGAGGTGAATCACGCGCTTGACCTTAGCGGGGACGGTATTTTCGCTGGGGGTGAGTTCCACCAGAATGTCGTGGGGTCGCAGGAACATCTCGGGGTTGCCTGAGTCAAATCCCGTTTCCTGGAAGATCTGGGAACTGCTGGGCAATACGTTCACTGGGCCAATGAAGCTCATGACGAATGCACTACTTGGATGATCGTAAACTTGAGCGGGGGTGCCGACTTGCTCGACTTTGCCTTTATTCATCACAACGATTTCATCGGCAACTTCCATCGCTTCCTCTTGGTCGTGGGTGACAAATACTGTCGTGACATGCACTTCATCATGCAACCGCCGCAGCCAAGCTCGCAGATCCTTCCGCACTTTCGCATCAAGTGCCCCAAAAGGTTCGTCTAAGAGTAACACCTTGGGTTCGACCGCCAGGGCGCGGGCCAAGGCCACCCGTTGGCGCTGACCGCCGGAGAGCTGCGATGGATAACGATCGCCGAGTCCCCCCAGTTGCACCAGCTCCAACAGTTCATTGGCGCGTTGCTTAATCCGGTGGCCGGGCTGCTTGCGAATCTTCATCCCAAAGCCGATGTTGTCGCGCACGGTCATGTGCTTGAACAGGGCATAGTGCTGAAACACAAAGCCAATGCCGCGTTCTTGAATGCTGCGATCGGTGGCATCTTCGCCCGTCAGAAAAATCCGACCAGAGTCAGGGGTTTCGAGACCCGCAATCGATCGTAGCAACGTAGACTTGCCTGAACCTGATGGCCCGAGCAGCGCGACGAGGCTACCACTGGGAATGTCGACGCTCACACGATCGAGGGCTTGGAAGTCCCCAAACTGCTTTGAAACCGCTTGTACACTGATGCCCATATACAGAACTTTCTGTGAAAATCGGGTTTCCCGGGCTGACGGGGATGCTGAATTGCTTCAAATCCCCTCAGCTGATTAATCTCCGGTTTCCCGATTGGAATTTTGTAGATTTACTCTATCACACAATGTAAACGCCCTAAAGCAAACGCCCCAATGCGAATGCCCTAAGCGGATTTAATCTGCTGCATGAGGCTGGCCATTTCGAGCGCACTCATGCCATATTCCCAGCCCAAGTTAGCTTTAATTCCGGCGCGTTCGAGGGCTTGCTGCATGGTATCGGTGGTGAGTACACCAAAAACGATCGGCACGCCTGTTTGCACGGAAGCCGCCGCGATCCCCTTCGAGACTTCTGCCGAAACGTAGTCAAAGTGGGGCGTTTGACCCCGGATCACCGCCCCGAGACAAATCACCGCATCATAGCGGCCCGATTCTGCCAGTTTCCGGGCTACCAAGGGAATTTCAAAGCTGCCCGGCACCCAGGCATAATCCACTTGTTTGCCCTCGGGATCGATATCTACCCCATGCCGTTTCAGGCTGTCTTGGCAGGCGGTCATCAATTTACTGACAACGAGGTCATTGAACCGACCGATGACCATGGCAAAACGGAACTGCTCTGCGCCTGAAAAAGAACCCTCAAAAGTTGTCATGGGTGTGTATCCCGGATGAATTCATTGATGTGAGCTACCTATGACACTAACAGATAACGGATGGGATTGCTTACAGCGCCGATCGGCAGTCGCGGGGCAACTCGACGGCAAATGCTGCCCCGCCGAGGGGATGTGGCTCGGGCTGGCAACGAATCTGACCACCTTGGCGTTCGCTGCATTGTTGGGCAAGGGCCAGTCCAAGGCCCGTGCCTGGGATGTCGCCCGTATTGTCCGCCCGGTAAAAGGGTTCAAACAAGCGATCGCCCGCCCCCGCTGGAATCCCAATGCCATTGTCGCCTACGGTGAGCCAGACCTGCTGCTCGTCCCAGGTGAGCCGGAGTTCGACTTGACCGATCGGGGCCGAGGGGCCGGGGGAGTACTTGATTGCATTGGCGAGTAGATTCGTCAGCAGGTGCCAGAGTAATTGCTCATCCAGCCAAACCGGGCAATGGGCCGCTTGGGCGTGAAACCGACATTGGTGGTGGCGGCCAATGCTGGCTTGGAGTCCGGTGATTTGCTCTTGGCAAAACTCGACGAGGTCGAAGGGCTTGGGTTGGCTGTCGAGGTGGCCCGCACTGCTATAGCTGTAGGTGAGAATCGATTGGAGTAGTTCATCGAGGTTGGCGGTGGCGGCCTGCATCCGTTGCAGGTAGCGATCGCGCCGCTCCTCCGAAAGATTGAGGTTCGGCATGGTGAGCAATTCCGCCACCGACTGAATCACGCCGAGGGGATTGCGGAGTTCGTGGGCGGCCATGGCGAAATATTGCAGTTTATCGTCGAGAACCGACTGCGCCTGGGCTTGGGCATCTTCGGTGATCGATTGGCGGTGATCGAGGGCGGTCTGGATTTGGCGTTCGGCCTCGTAGCGCGCTAGGGCAATGTCGATGGTAGTGGTTAGCGTCCGCTCGTCGAAGGGTTTGAGCAAATAGCCGAAGGGACGACTGGATTGCACTCGATCGAGGGTGACGGGATCAGCATTGGCGGTGAGGTAGACTACGGGCCGCTGAAACTGGGCTTGAATAATCTGCGCGGCTTCGACCCCATCCATCGCCCCCGCCAATCGAATGTCCATCAGGACGAGATCGGGCTGATGGCGTTGAATTTCCGTGAGGGCGCATTCGGCGGTGGTACAAATGGTGGGCACAACATAGCCATGCTGCGCCAAAATGTCGGCAATGTCGCGGGCGACAAGGCGTTCATCTTCAACGATCAGAATACTCGCGGGGGTATTGCGGGGCATAGATTCAGATGAACACAATAGCGGCAGGCGAATTAATCAAGATGATTGGTATAGGTATACCGAAGCGCCCGAAAAGTTTTCCAGTATTGGATTGTCATGGAGCACTCACAATCCAACGCCGCACGATGTTGATGCTGGCAGCTAAATGATGCTGGAATCAACATCGTGCGGCAGCCATTGGATTGTGCGGTGTTAATCCAGCCAGAAAAATTGTATAGAGCCTGAGGTATTTGGCGAAAACCATCAAACTAGAAAGCTGTATAGAGGTTTGGTGAGGCATCTCAGTTGAGCGACAGCGCTGGAACGTCAATTAGAACCGCACAATGTCTGAAATCTATCATAGGGCAGCGCATCCGTAAAATCCCGATCGCGCTCCTGGAATGGTGCGTTGCGGGTATAGGTGGGGATTTTCCGAGAAATTAGCAGGTTTAGGCCAATTCGGTCGTAAATATTGCTTATAGCACTTGATCCCTGGGTAAACGAATCCAGAACTGACATCCAGGGCCAGGTCGCAATTCGATCGTTCCCTGAAGTTGTTCGACCAAACTGCAAACAATCTGTAACCCGAGTGATCGGGTATTGCGCCAATCGATGTCGGGAGCGAGGCCGATGCCGTTGTCGGCGATCCCCAGGGCGATCGTGGTGTCTGATTCCTGGGTGAGCGTAATCGTGATCCGCCCAGCGGCCCGATTGGTAAAGGCGTATTTGAGTGCATTGCTCACCAATTCATTGACAATCAAACCGCAAGGAATCGCGCTGTTGAGGTTGAGGCGGAGCGGCGCGAGTTGAAAAACAGCTGCGATATTGGGTTGACCAAGACGATAGGTTTGGAGCAGGTTTTGGATGAGTTTTTGGAGGTAGTGGTCGAACTGGGGTTTGGACAAGTCGGCGGCGCAGTAGAGCTGTTCATGAATGAGGGCCATGGCGCGTACCCGTCCCTGGGCATCCCGAAAGGCGTTTTCGAGGCAAACGGTTTGACCCAGTTGACGCGATTGCATCCGCAGGAGACTGGAAATAATTTGCAGATTGTTCTTGACGCGGTGGTGGATCTCTTTGAGCAGGACTTCCTTTTCTTCGAGGGATTCATTCAGTGCTTGAGTACGTTGCTGCACGCGGTCTTCGAGGGCTTGGTTAAGATGTTGAAGTTTGCGGAGATCGGACTGTCGCTCCAGTTCAGCGGCGACGCGCACAGCAAAAATCCGCAGGATTTCCTGGGCAAACTCCAAGTTTTCCAGCGGCGATCGGCTCAGGACGGCGATCAACCCAATTTGCTCATTTGCCGTATTCATCAGGGGAATGCCGAGGTAGCTTTGGGCCTGCCATTGCAACAAATGCGGGTCGGTGGGAAAGCGCTCCTGAAGCCGATCGGGAAAGCAACACATGCCGCCGCGCAACAGGACTTGTTCGCAGGGGGTGCCTTGAAAGGTGTCTTTGACGGTTTGTTGAAATTGGCCGTCAATCAGGGTGGCGATCGTTTCGGCGCGGCCCGTCTGTTCATCGATTTCGGCGAGGGCGACGATTTCGGTGCCGAGCACCTGACCGAGGTATTGGGCTAAGGACTGGAAAAATGAATCTCCGGTTTTGGCCGAAACGCCGCTGGCAATCTGGTGAATGGCATCTTGTACCCGTTTGCGTTCGGTGATGTCTTCGTAGCAACAGAAGATGCCAATCACCTCATCTTGGTCATTGATTAACGGGACTTTGGTGGTTTTGACCCAGGCGTAGCTGCCGTCGCCTTTGATCAGGAAGTCATCGTCTTTGACGATCGAGGCGCGATCGCGGAGCACACTGGCATTATCCCGTTCGCAGGTGGGGGTTTGGGCTTTACTGGGCAGTTCGGTGTGAAATTTGCCGAGCAGTTCGCGGATGTCACTCAGGCCACAGTCCCGCAGGAAAATCCGGTTCGCCCCACAAAATCGAAAGTCCCGATCGAGCCAGTACACCGCCTGCGGCATTGTATCGAGCACCATTTGCAGGATTTGGGGCGATGCGCCGGAGAGTGGCAGGTGCGGCAGCGAGAGGCTGGGTGGTACCAGGTTGAGAGGTGACATAGCGCAAGGAATTGAGTGTGGCGGTGGGTGCGATCGGTTGAGTCCGATCGCACCGGGGTTTCTTCCTTCACAATAGCGGATTGACTCAGCGGCGGGGGTTGTTTTCTGGTTTTTGACTGATTCAGCGAATGGGATGGAACTGCGGTATCCTTGTTTTTTGGCCTTCGTTTCGCCAAAGTATTATTTGTTTGGAGTACCCCCATGGCGGAAAATCCGGCCGCAGTTCAGCCCAGTTCAGCTTCGGCAATTTCGTTGCCCAAGACCAGTCAGTCCGAAACCCTCAAAAAAATTCGCCATACGACTTCCCATGTGATGGCAATGGCCGTTCAGAAGTTGTTTCCGAAAGCGCAGGTGACGATCGGGCCTTGGATCGAAAATGGCTTTTACTATGATTTCGACAGCCCGGAAGCCTTTAGCGATAAGGATCTCAAGGCGATTCGCAAAGAGATGATCAAGATCATCAACCGCAAGTTGCCCGTCACCCGCGAAGAAGTTTCCCGCGAGGAAGCGGCGACGCGCATCAAAGCGCTGAATGAGCCTTACAAACTGGAAATCCTGGAGGGTTTGCAGGAACCGATTACGCTGTATCACTTGGGCGATCAATGGTGGGATCTCTGCGCGGGGCCGCATGTGGAGAATACCAGTGAACTCAATGCCGATGCGTTCATGCTGGAAAGCGTGGCCGGGGCCTACTGGCGCGGCGATGAAACCAAAGCGCAGTTGCAGCGGATCTACGGCACGGCCTGGGAATCGCCGGAGCAATTAGCGGAATACCAGCGCCGCAAGGAAGAAGCCCTGAAGCGCGATCACCGCAAGCTAGGTAAAGAACTCGGACTATTTGTGTTTTCGGATGTGGTCGGGCCGGGGTTGCCAATGTGGACACCGAAGGGAACGGTGCTGCGATCGCTCCTGGAAGACTATCTCAAGGCGGAGCAAGTCAAGCGCGGTTATCTCCCGGTGGTCACGCCGCATATCGCGCGGGTGGACTTGTTTAAACAGTCGGGTCACTGGCAGAAGTACAGCGAAGACATGTTCCCGATGATGGCGGAAAGCCAAGAAGATAAAGACAAGGAAATTGGCTTTGTGATGAAGCCGATGAATTGTCCGTTCCACATCCAGATCTACAAGAGCGAACTGCGATCGTACCGGGAATTGCCGATGCGCTTGGCGGAATTTGGCACGGTTTATCGCTATGAGCAATCCGGGGAACTGGGCGGTCTGACTCGGGTACGGGGCTTTACCGTCGATGACTCGCATTTGTTTGTGACCCCGGATCAGTTGGATGCAGAGTTTATGAGTGTGGTGTCGCTGATTCTGGATGTGTTCAAAGCATTGCAGCTCAAGAACTTCCGCGCCCGTTTGAGTTTCCGTGATCCAGAAAATCCCGATAAATACATCGGCTCCGATGATGCCTGGGAAAAAGCGCAAAATGCCATTCGGAATGCGGTGCAGCATTTGGGCATGGAGCATTTTGAGGGCATTGGCGAGGCGGCATTTTATGGGCCGAAGCTGGACTTTATTTTCCAGGATGCGCTGGAGCGCGAATGGCAGCTCGGGACGGTGCAGGTGGATTACAACTTACCGGAGCGCTTTGATCTGGAATACGTGGCCGAGGATGGCACCCGCAAACGTCCAGTGATGCTGCACCGTGCGCCGTTTGGGTCGCTGGAGCGGTTGATCGGGATCTTGATCGAAGAGTATGCCGGGGATTTCCCGACTTGGCTTGCGCCGACGCAGATTCGGCTGTTGCCTGTGGGTGAGGACTTTGTGCCTTACGCCAAGGAAGCAGTGGCGAAGATGCAGGCGCTGGGCATTCGGGCGGAGGCGGATCTCGGCGGTGAACGGCTGGGTAAAGCGATTCGCAATGCGGAGAAGGCGAAGATCCCGGTGATGGCGGTGGTCGGCGCGAAGGAAGTGGAGTCGAATTCGCTGAGTGTGCGGGTGCGCGGCGGTGATGAGCTGGGGGCGTTGCCGTTGGATGATGTGATTGCGCGGTTGGTGAAGGCGAATCAGGAGCATGGGAGCTTCTAGCTTCGGCTTCGCTCAGCTACCCATTTGGGTGGACTTAGTTAGCGATGGGGGACGGTGCCGGGCTAAGCGGTGCCGTCCTTTTGGTTGGATGTGCAACCATCATTGGGACTTAGGATGACGCGCATTGACCCTTTACTCAGGTGGCGCACGTAGCAAATTTCTCAGGTCGGATGAGCGATCTGGATCACAGAATTGTCAGGACAAGCTGGTTATGATTGTTGATAAATAATAGGGCGTTTAGATGCGCTTCTCAGTACTCTTTAAAGTTCCTGGTTTCTCCTATGAGTCAAGATTACCCGATCGATCCACGGTCTAAAATTCAACTGGATAACATGGAGCAGTTTTATACTGTGGCTGATGAACAGGGTGATTCGATTGACTATGAAAAAGCAACGGGTCGCCAACTATTTAATCACTATCGTCATAATCTGACAAATTACGATCAAGTTCTGGATGATTTGCGCCGAGAACAAGGTCATGTTACTGGGACTCAGCAGAAACAAGCAACAGCAGGTGCTGCTGAAGTGATCTTAGAAAAATATCGTGATGAACATTCTCAGGTTATTCAGATTGCTCAGAAGCGTGGCAATTCTTTAAAGATGTTAATGCAAAAGGCTGGGGTCGGCACAGTTTCTGCGTTAACGGCTTGGATGGATTCATGTTCGGAAAGCCTTAAATCTGTGGCAAAACTGGAGAATAGTCAGCGATCACTGCGGACATGGAATGATACTTATCGGGTTCAGCAACGACTTGTTAAACAAATTCTGCGGGATAGCAATGTCGATCCTCAGGTGTGTCAAAAAGTTGATGCCGTATACGGGACAAAGTCAGTTGCTAAGGCGATTGGTGTTGGACGTGAATTGCTCAACTGGGAGCAGTCGGAAATTCTCAAATTGGTTAAATCCGCAGTACACTACACCAAACTTTAGGGGCTGAGGGTGGATCATGATATTGAAAGAAGTAAAGCAAACGGTGTTTGAGCTAACTTGTACTGAAAATACAAAACAATTAAAAAAACAGCGCCCAGAGTTAACCAAAGGCCGCGATCTTCGCTATAAAGCCCAATGGGTAGCAGTTCTAACTCGAATCAAAGATCTGCGTCAATCTAATCAGGATTGCTCTCTTGCGGATCTTGAAGAGTCGGAGGTGAAGCTCAAGAACTCGCTGTTCAAAGTTGGACGGATGGCAGGTCGCTCAGAGTCCGATTTGGCAATAGATTGGCAACGAATTCAGCTAGAAGCTCAATTCGGCGATATTCATATTGAGGAACTGTAGGGAGTAAATAACTGAAAATGGTATCAATTACTAATCTTCAAGCGCTTCCCCAAGCGAGCGGCATTTACAAAGTAGTAAATGCAGTAGGTCTTGTAATTTATATCGGTCAGGCTAAGGATATTCATGCCCGATGGAATAATGGCCATCATAAGCTAAGCGATATTTTGGCTGACTATGGAACCGATGCATTTATTCAGTGGGTTTTACTGCCTGAATGGCTCCTTAATCGTGCTGAATTTGCTGCGATTAGCTTTCATCAGCCGAAATTGAATAGGAAGCGACCGCCTGTAGTTTAGCTGCCTGCAACCTGCAATTGTGCGTGTGTTGCCCGATCGTCAGCCAGATCGGCCTCGTCATAATGCAAATCCACATGGCGATCGTGCAGGAATTGGTCAACCTCTAAGCGCGTGGCAAATCCCAACAACTCCCGCAACTTTCCGGTACCGATCAAGCCCTCGCGATAAGCCTGAATCAGCACAATCTCCAACATTTGACGTTCCAAATCGCCCCACTGAGCGTTAAGGCTGTGGGCAATATCATCGGGCAGCGCGATCGCAACTTGCATCTCTTGTACTCCAGTCAATGCCTACTCCCTAGTTTAATCGCGATCACAAAACTAAAACCGATCGCGGATTGATTTTAGGGCCGATCGCATCGTCTGCGGCTGAAACCCAAGACTTTGCGCCAAACGGGTATCCATGGATAAATCCGGCGGACGCGGTGCCGGCATCGGTACATCTGCTTGAAGACAAGGTGCAATCTGGGCCGACTCAATGCCCAGAATTTCGACCAAAAGCTGGGCCATGTCATAGCGCGATAGTCGTTCCGGCCCCGCTAGATGCAAAATCCCTTGATGCTGTGCCAACGCCAACAGTAAACCCTGGGCCGCATCCCAGCCACTCAGTGGCATCCGAATTTCATCGGTAAATGCGGATAGCGGTTCCCCCGATCGCAACCGCGCAATAAATGACTGAATAAAACTCGGACTCGGCGCGGCCCCATACATCAGCGGCATCCGGCAAATCGCCACCCGATCGCAGCGCGCTAACATCCCCTGTTCGGCCAACGCTTTATGCTCTCCGTAACGATTAATCGGAGTGATGGGATCCGACTCGCGGTAGGGTGCTTCCCTTCCGTCAAATACCTGCTCCGATGACGTGAAGACGCAGGGAATCGCACGCTGGGAGCATTCCTCGGCGATCTGCCAGGTGGCGAGGACGTTGATTTTATAGGATAAGTCGGGATCCGCTTCGCAGGCATTGGGTTGTGATAGTGCAGCGGCGTGGATCACGGCATCGGGTTGCACCGTTGCGAAACAGGCCGCGATCGCCCTCGGATCGCCGAGGTCAAGGCCGATACCCCCAGCCATGGGCCGCGACTGGTAGGTGCCGTAGACAGTCCAGTGAGGCGTAGCGGCTTGGGTGATATGCCAACCGAGAAAGCCACTGGCGCCAGTTATCAGTAGTTTACGCATTGTTACGGCGGTGTTGGGTATTCTTCGTATAATGCGGAGAAGCGAAATCAGCATAACCGCGTAGATTCATCATTAAATCTTGCGAACTGTGCCGATCGGATGAGTTGTGATCTGTGTTCTTGCCAGTAAACTGTATAGTAGGTTTCGACTTTGGTGCGTCCCCCAGCTATATGATTGCAGCAACTCGATCGCTGCTTTGAGAGAAATCCTCATGAGCAATCTCGCTCCTTACCAAACACCCACCACTACCCTGGCCCGTCCGAAGTCGGCCCAGGACATCCGTATGGAAACGGAGCGGATGCAGGATGTGGTGCTCCTGTTGGAGCGGTTGGCGGCCCACGATGAGACGACGGTGAAGCTGATTATGGACTGTCTCTATGATGTAGGGTCGGTGCATTTTGCGAACCAGAAAGTGGCGAATCCGGCGCTCAATCATTTGCTACGCGCGTCGGCCCGGATGTCCAAGCCAGTGTTTCGGCTGTTTGCGGTGAAGTGGTTCCAGAAAAATTGCCCGCAGATGATCGCGGATTGGCTCTACACCGTGGCGACGTTCCAAGCGCAGGCCGCGCCGATCACGCCGCCGCCGGAGACGATCGAAGTCATGCGTGAGCTAGAAGTGGCCCAGCGGCAGGTGCGGGCGTTGCAGATGCGGGTGAAGTGTTTGACGGGGCTGGCAGTGGGGCTGGTTGTGGTGTTTGGTGGGGCGATGGCAGCGACGAATTTTATTCCCCAGGCGATCGCGGCGTTGAGTGAAGGTAAACCCGCATTTGTGCCACCGAAGTTTAAGTTAGCCGACCGACCCCAGCCTTAGAAATTGCCTACGGGATTCAGAATTGTGATTTGTGCCAACCGATCGGGATGATTCTCGGTCGGTTTTTTCATGGGAATTGGGTGTGCGCGATGACCTCCGGTCGGTCATAGACCATCGGTGTTAAATTCCGGCTCTGCGGCTGAAACCCCTGCTGTATGCCAGTTTCAAAATTGGCATACAGCAAAAAAACTTGGCTTTTTCCAAAAAAATCTGGAACCTTTTGCCCCCCTCGGCGACTAAGTAAACATCAAATTCAATTCAACATTCCTGTTGAGGTTGCAATGAAACTCTCTCTCAAAATTTCGCTCTTGTTCGCTGGTTTGATGACGACTGTTGTCGCAATGCAGCCCGCTTCGGCCGCGCCGGTTCGGTTTGATGGTAGCTATGTCGGTGGCGGTGTGACGGGCGGTGTGCTGGAAAGCGGTTTGCCGGATGGTAAGCGGACATTTGGCGGTGTGGTGAAGGCCCGCTTGGCATTGCCGAATACGCCCGTTTCGGTGCGCGGTGATGTGCAATTTGCTAATACCAATAGCGCGATCGTGCCGACAGTCACCTACGACTACGGTTTGAGCAATAAGACCAACATTTACGCGGGTGCCGGGTATTCCTTCATTACGGACACGACGAAGACTAGCCCCTTGGGGAATAAAAACGCCGTTGTGCTGAATGCGGGTGTGGAATCCGAGGTCGTGAAGGGTGTTGTGGTGTACGGCGATGCGAAGTATGGCATCAATGGCTACAACAACAATAAAGGCGCGCTGTCCGTCGGCGGTGGCTTGGGTCTGAAGTTCTAAGGCTGGTGTTCCTGGACGGTTGAGTCAATTAGATTGAGTATCGGTCAAGGCCGATCGGTTTCTTGGAAATGTCTTCCTGGGCCGATCGGCCTTGATTTTTTGCGGACGGGAATGGATGGCGCATGAAGAAAAATGACGGCGTTCTCCTATAGAATGGAGACCGAACTTAACCTCTTTGCTCCCAATCACTCTAGGAACGTCATGGCGGAAACTCTTTTCTTTAATGCGCTGCGCGAAGCAATCGATGAAGAGATGGCGGCGGATCCCACCGTGCTGGTGATGGGTGAGGATGTGGGCCACTATGGTGGTTCCTATAAGGTGACGAAGGATTTGTACAAGAAGTACGGCGACCTGCGGCTGCTCGATACGCCGATCGCGGAAAATAGTTTCATGGGAATGGCCGTGGGTTCGGCAATGACGGGGTTGCGCCCGATCGTCGAGGGGATGAACATGGGTTTCTTGCTGCTCGCGTTCAACCAGATTTCCAATAACGCCGGGATGCTGCGCTACACTTCCGGCGGTAATTTCAAAATTCCGATGGTGATTCGGGGGCCGGGCGGGGTCGGGAGCCATTTGGGGGCGGAGCACTCCCAGCGTTTGGAGACCTATTTCCAGGCGGTGCCAGGATTGAAGATGGTGGCCTGCTCCACGCCGCGTAATGCGAAGGGCTTGCTCAAGGCGGCGATTCGCGATGATAATCCGGTGCTGTTCTTTGAGCATGTGCTGCTCTATAACTTGAAGGAAAATCTGCCGGAAGGCGACTATATCTGCCCGCTGGATAAGGCGGAGATCGTGCGGGAAGGCAAGGATGTGACGATCCTCACCTACTCGCGGATGCGCTATCACGTATTGCAAGCCCTCAAGCAGATTGAAGCGGAGGGTTACGACCCGGAAATTATTGATTTGATTTCGCTGAAGCCTTTGGATATGGAGACGATCGGCGCTTCCCTGAAGAAGACTCACAAGGTCATCATTGTGGAAGAAGGGATGCGCAGCGGCAGTATCGGGGCTTCGATCATTGCGGAAATCAATGACACGATGTTCGATGAGCTGGATGCCCCGGTGATTCGTCTGGCTTCTCAGGATTTGCCCACGCCTTACAACGGTAATCTGGAGCGACTGACGATCGTCCAGCCGGAGCAGATCGTGGAGGCGGTGCGGAACTTGATGACGGGCAAGGTGTAGCAGACGCTTAATTTGCGGTCGCTAGGCCCAACATTGCGGCAACCATGATTGTGCTGCCTAAGACCAAGTTGATGAGGCTGATCGTTTTTTGTTGGAGCCAGACGCGCTTGCGGGGAAGGCTCGGCAGGCTGAGGTGCGATCGCAGTCGCTGAACTTTGTGGATGAGCCGTTCGCTGAGGTGGTGCCAGTTCGCCAGGAACAAGGCGTTATACAGGCAGAACCCAAACGCGAGTAGCAGCATCCAGGCATTACTCGTGGGGGTGGTGCCGATCGTGAAGTGGCGAATGCTATGAATCAGGAATAGCAACAGGGTGAGGCTGAGAATTAGCCAGCGTTGGTTCAGCATGAAGCGATCGAGCATGGGGAACTCCTGAAGTGGGAAGCGAGCCGAGGGAAGCCGTTCGCTTTGGAGAGGCAATACCCTAGGCTAAGGGCTGCGGTTTTGGGGCAGGGGGAATCGATCGAAAGTTTTAAGATCTGGGGATGAAAAATTGCGGGATTCGGGGAATCGCCGGGGATGATTCCAGCCATGACTCCGGCCAAAGGGTATCATAACGAATGGCCGCACTGGACACATTGAATCTTAGGCAACATGGGTAGACAACGCTGGTTATTGATATTGATCGCCGCACTCGTTGCGGCTTCGATCTATGTCCTGACAACGGTTCCGCTGAAGCTGGGCCTCGATTTGCGCGGTGGGGCGCAGTTGACGATTCAGGTCAGTCCTTCGGATACGGTGAAGACACTGACAGAAGCGGATATGACCGCCGTGCAGAAAGTGATCGAAAACCGGATCAACGGATTGGGCGTGGCGGAATCGCAGGTGCAGGTGGCCGGTCAAGACCAGATCGTTGTGCAGTTGCCCGGGGTGAGCGATCCGGATCAGGCGGAGCGTGTTCTCGGTGGTACAGCGCAGCTCGACTTCCGGGAGCAAATGGAAGGGACAGAAGCGCGACTGCCGATCGAAGCCCAAAACCTCCAGGAATTGCAGCTTAAGCAGCTCCAGTTGCGCGACAGTGGCGATGCCCAAGCGATCGCGGCAAATAAAGTGCTTATCAAAACCAGTGCCGATGAAATTGCCAAGCTGTTTAAAGATGCTGGCATCAGTGGGAAAAATTTGACCGATGCCTTTGCTGATAACCAAGGGGGGAGCCTCTGGAGCGTCGCGATCCGGTTTGACCAAGATGGCGGGAATAAGTTTGCGGAATTGACGAAGCGGTTGGCGGGAACCAAACGGACGATCGGGATTTTCCTGGATAACGTCTTGATTAGTTCGCCGACGGTCGGGCCAGAGCACGCGCAGACCGGGATTCAAGGCAATGCGGCAATTATCACCGGGAACTTCGATGCGAAGTCGGCAACAGAACTCGGTGTGCAATTGAAAGGCGGTTCGCTCCCCGTGCCGATCAAAATTGTCGAAAAACGTGGGGTCAGCGCCAGCTTGGGCCAGGACAGTATCAACCGCAGTCTTTATGCGGGCTTAGCAGGGTTAGCGTTGGTGTTTGTGTTCATGATTGTGTATTATCGCTTGCCGGGAATCATTGCTTCTATTTCCTTGGCGATCTATGCACTGCTTTGTCTGGCGGCCTTTGATATTCTCGGCGTGACGATGACGTTGCCGGGAATTGCCGGATTTATTCTCAGTGTGGGGATGGCGGTGGATGCCAATGTCCTGATTTTTGAACGGACACGGGAGGAATTGCAGGCGGGGAAGAGTTTGTACCGATCGGTGGAGTCCGGCTTTTTCCGGGCGTTTTCCAGTATTTTGGATGGCAACGTGACGACGGCGATCGCCTGTGTGGCGTTGATTTATCTCGGTTCTGGTCTGGTGCGGGGTTTTGGGGTGACGCTGGTGTTGGGGGTAATCATCAGTATGTTTACGGCCCTGACCTGTACGCGGACATTCTTGATGTACGTGCTGACTCAGCCCGCGCTGCGGCGGCCCGAATATTTTGCACCCGGTGTCAAAGGTGCGACTGACAAATCTTCCGTGGAGACTGCCTAAATCATGAGACTGAATGTAACGAAACAGCGCAAACTCTGGTGGGCAATTTCGCTGGTGACGATTTTGGCGGGATTGGCGGCGATGGCGGTTTCTTGGGCGCAGATCGGTGCGCCCTTGCGTCCGAGTTTGGATTTTGTGGGCGGGACGCGGATACAGTTGGCGTTTGACTGCGCGAAAACTGATTGCGCGAAACCACTTGATCTCGAAGCCGTGCGGCAAGTGCTAGCGAGTCAGGATTTGGCGGGTAGCTCGGTGCAGGGCATTGAACGGCAACAGAATACGCCACCGGGATTGCTGATTCGCACAAAGGATTTGAACCCGGATCAGCAGTCGAAGTTGCAAGCGTCGCTGAAAGAGAAGCTCGGCGAATTCACAATTAATCAAATCGATACGGTTGGCCCGACGCTGGGGAAGCAGTTATTTACTTCGGGCGCGTTGGCGTTTCTGATTTCGCTCTTAGGGATCATGCTGTATGTTTCAGTGCGATTCGATCGGGATTATGCGGTGCTGGCGATTGTGGCATTGATCCATGATGTATTGGTGACGATGGGTGTATTCGCAGTGTTGGGGCTGGTACTGGGCGTGGAAGTCGATAGTTTGTTCATTGTGGCGTTGCTGACGATCGTTGGTTTCTCGGTGAACGATACGGTGGTGATCTACGATCGGGTGCGGGAAACGATTAAAGATAATCCTGGCAAGCCGATCGATGAAATTGTGGATGATGCGGTCAATCAAACCTTAGGCCGATCGATTAATACAACGCTAACGACATTGCTGTCGCTGGTAGCAATCTTCCTGTTCGGCGGTGAAACGCTGAAATATTTTGCCTTGTCTCTGATTATCGGCTTTGTGACCGGGGCATATTCCAGCATCTTTATTGCCAGTTCGTTGCTGGCGGTATGGCGGAAAAAATCGGGTCGAGGGATGACACCGACCTTGGCTGAACCGGTGGCTGAATAAATTGATCGGTGCGGTGCGTTGCCCTGTGGGGTAACACACCCTACCGTGGGATGAATTGAACGCAGGGTGCGTTTCTGTGCCACAAAACGCACCGCAATTTTGGCAATACCCGATCAACATGGACAATGATTACCCCCAATTCCCGATCGACCCCCAACTGGAACCGACCTTTCAAGCGGATCTCGATCGATTACACCAATTAACCGTGCTCACCCGTTGGGCGATTGTCCTGGGACTGTGGTTGACCGTTGGGGCAATCAGTCTGTGGGGGTTACGCTTGCATGTTTGGCTGATGTGGCAGCATTTTACCTGGACGGGTTTGTACTATGCGTTTCGGCTGAATCGATTCTATGCGTTGGGTTTTTGGTTTTGTACGTTGATGACGTTGAGTGTGTTGATTGGACATAGCCGCAATGTGCTATTTGGTCGATCGGTGGTTGACCAAGAGCGTTTGCACCAAAGACTTTTGCAAATTAAACAACAAGGTGATAGTCATCCACTTTGGCGTTGGCTGTATGGCAAGCCATTGGTTTGATGGAATTGCTTGAGGCCCCCTAGTCCCCAATTCTAGGGGAATCGAAAAGCAAAAGGGGTGTTGCAAATGAATGCAACACCCCTTTTTGATTCATGCGGATGAAAGGACTTGAACCTTCACTTCGCGTAGAAACCAGAACCTAAATCTGGCGCGTCTACCAATTCCGCCACATCCGCAGGATCGGCCCTTCTAATATAGCAAAGAGTATCCCTGTCGCGATCGTTTGTTTGGCGAAGTTTGGGTTTGGAAGACTACAGGCTATGACTACTCAATGGCACTAAGCTGCCTGTGGTGGTGAGGCCGAGGTACATTGCTTCCCCAATTTTAATCGGTTTGCCAGTGAGGGCGCAGCGTTCATCTTGCTGGGCGATCGCCTCAAGACGGGCACGGATTTCGGTGGTGTCGATGGCGGGGAGGGGTTCGCTCGATCGTTGGTTGACGTAGTTCCACAAAATGTCGCGAATCAATGCCTGATAGCCTTGGTTGCTGGAGAGATCCTTGAGTTTTTCCTTGAGTTCGCGTTCCAGGCGGATGCTGGTGACCTCCATATCGGTGGTGGCGGTACGAGTCAGAGTCGGCATGGTTAGGGTTCCTCCTGTGGATGTAATGAGTTGCCGTATTACACCTGTAGTATAGCGGATTCCTGAGGGGTGGGGGTAGGGGGATGCAGAATTTTTTAGGTTGACAACCAGGATTGAATTTTAGGTTGAAAATCGAGATTGGGTTGAGGTTGAAAACCAAGATTGGACTGTGGGTATGGCGACTTTGCCTTGGGCGGTGCGGGGGATGTGGGTCAGGATTTGCCAGCATTTGGGGTGTTTGTAGGGGGTGAGCCGATCGCGCAGGGCTTGTTGCAGGTCGGGTAGATGGAAGGATGCATGGGCGGGCACGATCGCGGCGGCGACGGTTTGGCCCCAGCGATCGTCGGGCAGACCAATGACGACGACATCTTGGATCAGGCCCGTGGCGCGGATGGCGGCTTCGACTTCGGCGGGGAAGATGTTTTCGCCGCCGCTGATGATTTTGGTGCTGTTGCGGCCTTGGATGTGGAGGGAGTCTTGATGATCGAAGTGGCCGAGGTCGTCGATTGTGAAGGCTTGGGCGGGGAAGTAGCCGCGCATCAGCGATCGGGCCTGAATTTGCAGGGGAACATTGGGCGCGGCGATGATCTGGGCGTGGGGCAGGACTTGACCGCAGCCTGTGTGTCCGGCGAGAAAGTCGGCGGGTTTGAGCGTGGCGATTTGGCCAGCGGTTTCGGTCATGCCGTAGGTGGGGGCGATCGGGAGGCGTAATTCACGGGCGCGATCGAGGAGGCTGTCCCAGGCGGGTGCGCCGCCAAGGAAGATGGCGGTGAAGTGGCGCAGGAATTCGAGCAGTTCGGGGGAATTTGCGTCGAGCAGTTGGGTGAGCTGGGTGGGGACGAGGGAGAGGAACTGGTGAGGGAGCGCCGCCGGGATGATGCCAGCACTCAGCGCTTTCCAGGGGTGGAGGGTGAGCTGGCCTTGGGTGACGAGCGATCGGACGGCTTGCATGAGGCCGCTGACGTGGTGGAGCGGGAGGGTGCAGCAGCTATTGATTTGGGGAACTTGGCAATAGTCTTGCAGTCCGATGACGGCGGCGGTGAGGGTGTCCCAGGTGTGGATGGCGAATTTGAGTTGGCCGGAGCTGCCGCCGGTGGGGATGAGGATGGTGTGGGTGGGGATGGTGTCGATTGCTTTGGGGTGGGGGATGATGGCGGTTTGGGCTGGGGCGGGGCCGATCGTGATGTCGGGTTGGATGAGGGTGTAGAGCTGTTGCCATTCGTGGGCTTGCCATTGGGGATTGGCGAGGATGAGGCGGTGGGGAGTGGCGGCGGCAGCGACCCAAAACGCGAGGAATTTAATGGGGTCGGGTTCGGCGAGGACGATGGTTTGGTTGGGGGGAAGTTGGGTGAGGGTTTGGTAATAGGATTGGGCGATCGATTGGAGCAGCGGTTGGGATGTGCCGGAAATCCATTGTGGATGGTGTTGGAGATAATCCCAAGGAGTCATGGCGCAGGGAAATAGGGGTTATGTGGATTGTCATCGCTGAATTGAGGGATCTCGGTGAATCACCTGTCCCACCTTGAAATGAATTTCAAGGCTAATAGCGCAAGTCCGCTGAAGCGGACTGAAAATCCTGATGCTTTGTTCTTGTAACCCATTTCAATGGGTTTTAGCTATCAGCCTTGAAATTCATTTCAAGGCGGGGTTGGCCAACAAACGATCACCGCCGCAACTTTGCATTTCAGCAATGACAAAAGAATTGCGTCTTTTGCCATATCTAGTGTTGTGAGCCTTATGGGCATGAATTAACAGGCTGATTAAATAGTTTTGAGTTGGCGACGGGGATCGTTGTTGATTTGTTTGAGTGTATTGAGGGCGATTTGGGCTTTTTCGGTATTGCCTTGTTGTTGGAAAAGGTCGGCGGCTTTTTGTAAATCGTTAATTGCGACTTCATAATTTTCTAAATGATAAAATGCCATGCCGCGATTGTAGTAGGCTTCGGCAAAATCGGTTTGGGTGCGAATGGCTTGGCCATAATCCCCGATCGCGCCTTTGTAATCGTCCAATCGTAGCCGCGTTGTGCCGCGATTGTAGTAGGCTTTGGCGAAGTCGGGCTGGAGTTTGATCGCTTGGTTGTAGTCGACGATCGCGCCTTTGGGATCACCGGAGTCATCGCGGGCGTTGCCGCGACTGTTGTAGGCATCGGCGAAGTTGGGGTTGAGTTTGATTGCTTGGCTGGCATCGGCGATCGCGCCTGGGTAATCGCCCAGATAGTAGCGGCTGTTGCTGCGACTGTTGTAGGCATCGGCGAAGTTGGGGTTGAGTTTGATCGCTTGGTCATAGCTGGCGATCGCGCCTTGGAAGTCGCCTTGGTCGTGCTGTTGGTCGCCCCTATCGTGCCATTGTTCGGCGGTGATTGGGGTTTGGGCGAGGGTGGGTTGGGTGATTTTTAGGGATTGATGGGTGAGGGGCGAATTGGCGAGGTTGCCGCTGGCGAGGAGGAGCGTTGCGGTGATGCTGATGCCCCAGGGGAGGATGTGCTGTTTCCGCATCGCTGTTCTCCTTGATGATGAGCCACTGATTGCAATTCGATCGTTGCATTTACTGCCAGCTTTTGCCATTGCGAAATTGTTAAGGCGTGATGTACGAGCGATCGGGATAGGCGGTGTGGGAGTACGATCGGTATAATATGGGGGTGATAGGCAGAAACTTTCTGACTATCTTGCTCAACGGGGTGGATATATGGAAAGTTTCGGGCTATCCGTTGTTAGCTCTCGAATTTCGCGCGTACTCGAATTTTCAATAAAGTAGGTAGACTCTCTGAATGAAGATTGATAGACTTCTCTTTAATCCGTGGCAGGGAAATCGTTATGGAAGTGAGAGTATATTTAAGATTTCTATTTTGATTGTTGGAGAGTCAAATTATGGCGTATCAAGCGGCGCAGAAAAAGATGCTGTTTTTACGCATGAGCTAATCAAAAGTATTATTGATGCAAGCTGGAAGCACAATTTCTTCAGCAATATTCAGCGGACATTTGTTGAAAGCGCTGATACCCAGGAATTGAGGGCTGAGTTTTGGCATTCTGTGGCACATCATGAATATATTCAGGATTGGCTTCCCAAGCCTGGAGTTGCTCCCGATGAAGAAATGTGGAGAAAAGCCAAACCAATTTTCAGAGGAGTAGTTGCTGAGTTAAAGCCTAAATGCATTTTGTTTGTTTGCAAACGAGTATTTGAACGAGTATCACTGGATTTTCCAACCTCTGATCCTTTAGTTATTGACTCAGATAATTCATTGACCTCAGAAATTTATAAGAATCCTCATCCGACAGTTAGTATCGATAGTGCATTAGCTTCATGGATCTATCATCCAACATGCCCTCGTGGTGGTTTCCGAAGGCCTAGAGGAATCGTAAGTTCCTTGATTAAGTCTGCTGGAGGAAGATCTTGGGTGTAGCCGATTGACTAAAACGTCGAGAAGCAAAGGAGGATAACTTTGGGACATAACTTGCAAGCATTCATCGCAAAGGACGATATTGCGGCAGTGATTCAGTCTTCGCGCGAGTTCCCATTCATCGCGAGACTCCCATTCGGACTCAGTCTCATCCCGATCGACCAACAATGGATCGACGATGAAGATGAAAAGATTTACCCGAACTATAGTGTGCTTGCTCTACCGGAGTATCCGGTGTATGGTCAAAGCGATTTATGGATGGAATTTGTGGTCGCCAAAGTCGGAATTGAGCACTCGGCGATTGCGCCAATTCTTTTCGTGAGGACGGAATGGTTTGGCGGCGTTGGTGACTCCCAAGGTTGGTGGTTTGAGCAGGCATCACAAATAAAACAAATAGGTGTCAACGAGGGACTGTTAGCGTTTGGTGTCCGGCCAAACTGCGGTGAAGATGCATGGGATGCCGTCGGTCTTGATGAATATCGAAGCTCGGATTGGGAGATCTGGAGACGAAAGGAAGACCAAGGTTTACTTGTGCAGACCCGAAAGTCACTTCGGCGATAGAACTCTCTCTTGGTTCCTTCCAACCCAAGGCTAAATCCATAGCAGTGGTATATCCGAGAAATTGGCGGTAGGCGATAAATGATGTGGCAGACTAAAATAGTGGAGTCCAGTCTGGTATTGAGGAACCGAGTATGAGGTTCAGCGTAACGCTCGA
>JBJORF010000018.1:0-53115 GCA_046049545.1 Cyanobacteriota bacterium
CTGGGCAACGATCGTGCGATTGGCCGTCCGGGTCAAAAACGACAGGTGAATCGGCTGCTCGATCACCGTATTTTTCGGAATCCAAACGATCGCGGCATCGCTAAAACTCGCAGTATTCAGCGCCGTGAAGACTTCTTCGGCTCCGGGAAGCTTGGCGAGGTGCGCTTGAACATAGCTAATTTGTTCAGCGCTAAGCTGCTGCAATCCGCCGACAAATGCTCCGGCTGGGAGTCCCTGCACTTTGGTGTGATCGCCATGAAACCGCCCATTCATAAACACCAAGCGAATCGTCGCTTCCGGTATCACCAAATGGTCACAGGCTTCGAGGGATTGTTCAACCGGGGGCAGTTCCCAGCTATAGCCCAACAGCTTCGCCAAATCGGTGAAGCGCCAATTTTCATCGCGGGTTGAGGGAATCGCTAATTCCTGGACGATCGCTGCCGCTTGATCCTGGGTTTGCTTCAGCCAGTCGAGTCCAGCGGGCGATCGCCGCTTGAGCAAATCCGCTAAATAGGCCGTCCGATCGACTTTCACCGCCGCTTTACTGCCGCCGACTTCCGGCACCACTGCAATATCCGTAAGATTTGCCATTAGACCGCACCCTCCAAAATCCAATCGTAGCCTTTCGCTTCGAGTTCCAGTGCCAGCTCTTTGCCGCCCGTTTGCAGGATTTTGCCATTCGCCATCACATGAACATAATCCGGCGTAATGTAATCGAGCAAACGCTGATAGTGCGTCACCAACAGCATCGCATTATCCGCATTCGACAGAGCATTCACACCGCTAGCGACAATCCGCAGCGCATCAATATCCAACCCTGAATCAATCTCGTCCAGAATCCCCAACTTCGGAGCCAGCAGCGCCATTTGGAGGATTTCATTGCGCTTCTTTTCGCCCCCCGAGAAGCCTTCATTCACGCCGCGACTCAGAAATGCCGCATCCATTTTCAGCAGTTCCAGCTTTTCTTCGACAATTTCATCGAAGTCAAAGGGATCAATTTCTTCGAGACGCTCATGCTTGCGTTTCGCGTTGTAGGCCACCCGCAGGAAATCGAGGTTGGTGACACCGGGGATCGCCATGGGATATTGAAAAGCGAGGAAGAGGCCCGATCGGGCGCGTTCTTCGGCTTCCAGTTCCATCAGATTTTGGCCGAGAAATTCGACGCTCCCCCCTGTGACATTGTAGGCCGGATGTCCTGCGAGGATTTTCGACAGGGTGCTTTTGCCGGAGCCGTTGATCCCCATGATCGCGTGGATTTCGCCCGCTTTGATTTCAAGGTTTAACCCCTTTAAGATCGGGGTACCGTCGATTTCGGCGGTGAGGTCTTTGACCGATAGGATGGTGGGACTGTTGGGATTAATCACAGGGATTCTCGCTAGTAAATTAGGCTGGGTGGGGCATTGGTCGAGGCTCAGAGTTGACCGAGCTTTTTCAGAATGGCGTAGACCGGGTAGAGTTCGTTGCCGCGCCTTCGCATATCAAACTGATCCGATGTGGCATAGGTCGGTGGACTGCCGTGCAGGAGCTTGGTAAAGATAAAGGTGCCGCCCGTCGTCAGCATCCCATAACAAGGTCGCTGCTTATCAGGAGCCGCGAGCATGTAGGCCAGCAATTGCGCGAGTCCGGCTTCAACTGAAAAAGAAACCTCCTTCGATTCAATCACCGCCGCCCAAACTTCATCTTTCAACAGCAACACATCAATCTGCCCGCGCACGATCGTGCCTTCGTCTTCCGCCATAATTTCCACAGATTTCTCCGCTTGAACATGAAACGGCGGCAGAAAAAAGCCTGCTTCCGATAGCATTGGCCCCAGAATTGCGATCTTAATGGCGTTTTCTAACGTCGGCGGATAGTTGACCAGATTGAAATAGCTTTGTTTAACCCGATCGAGAAACTGCTCTTCAGCCGCCGATAATTCCGGCAAATCCTCCTGCCATTCGGAAAAGAACTGCTCTTCTGTAACGGCTTGCAATTGAAACTGGTCAATCAAAGTCCGCATGTTGATCTTGCTAGCTTGCAGCGTTTGCACCATGCCTCCCCCTACATCAATAGCATCCGAGCAACATCCGGGCTGTCAGGATTCACGATCAGACGCTCACGTTTTGGATCGATTAAAACGTCCATTCCCTCCATTGGAATTGCCCCTAGCAAAACTTGCTGTGAATTGGGCACAACCAACGCATCTACGAACGTCTGACGATTTTGAAATCGCACTTCCACTGGGCCAACGACTTCATAGGTCGAGTTAGAGCCATCAGCAAGTTCCGCTTCAATTTGGCGACGTGGTTTCAAGTCCAACTGTTGTTTAACGATCGCTGGAATTGCCAACATCGTTGCGCCACTATCGACCAGCGCATTCACTGTACAGCGTCGAATTTGATCCGGTTGGATAAATCCTTCTTCTGCCAAGACGACATCCCCACCTCGAAGTAGTTCAACCTCGGCAAACACTAGCCCCATGTCCTGCTCCATTACATTCTCCTCTATTGCACCAGTTCCTATCCCACACTGCCTTCGAGCTTCAAGGCCAGCAGCTTATCCGCTTCCACAGCAAACTCCATTGGCAATTGATTAAACACATCCTTACAAAAGCCACTAATCATCATCGACACCGCGTCTTCGGTTGAAATCCCTCGCTGCTGGAAATAGAAAAGCTGGTCTTCGCCGATTTTGGACGTTGAGGCTTCATGCTCGACTTTGCCCGATTGATTCTGCACCTGAATGTAAGGGAAGGTATTCGCTTCCGCTTGATCACCGATCAGCATCGAATCGCACTGAGAATAGTTGCGCGCGCCCTCAGCCTTCGGCCCAATTTTCACGAGACCGCGATAGCTATTGTGGGACTTACCAGCCGAGATACCTTTGGAGACGATCGTGCTCTTGGTATTCTTGCCGATATGAATCATCTTCGTTCCCGTATCGGCCTGCTGATAGTTATTCGTCAGCGCCACGGAGTAAAATTCACCAACGGAATTATCACCAATCAGAATGCAGCTCGGATATTTCCAAGTGATCGCCGACCCTGTTTCCACCTGCGTCCAGGAGATTTTAGAATTCTTCCCTTTGCACAAACCGCGCTTGGTCACAAAGTTATAAATTCCGCCCACCCCTTCCGCATTCCCGGCATACCAGTTCTGCACCGTGGAATATTTAATATCCGCATCATCCATCGCGACCAGTTCGACAACGGCAGCATGCAGCTGATTCGAGTCATACATCGGCGCCGTGCAGCCTTCGAGGTAGCTAACGGTTGCGCCCGCTTCCGCGACGATCAGGGTGCGCTCAAACTGCCCCGATTCGCCATTATTGATGCGGAAATAGGTGGACAATTCCATGGGGCATTTCACACCCTTCGGAATGTATACAAACGAGCCATCACTAAACACCGCCGCATTCAATGCCGAGTAGAAGTTATCCGCCACAGGCACGACACTGCCGAGATACTGCTTGATTAAGTCGGGATATTCCTTAATCGCCTCCGACATCGAGCAAAAAATCACCCCATGTTCCGCCAGCTTGTCGCGGAAGGTCGTCGCCACGGAGACGCTATCAAAAATCGCATCCACCGCCACATTCGCCAACCGCTTTTGCTCAGAGAGCGAGATCCCCAGCTTCTCAAAGGTATCGAGCAATTCGGGATCCACTTCGTCGAGACTTTTCTTCTTCTCCGACTGCTTGGGCGCGGAGTAGTAAATGATGTCCTGATAGTCGATCGGCGGGTATTCCACATGCGCCCAAACTGGCTTCGTCATTTGCAGCCAAGTGCGGTAGGCCCGCAGCCGAAACTCCAGCATCCACTCCGGCTCTTCCTTCTTCGCCGAAATCAACCGCACAACATCTTCGCTCAGCCCTTTTGGAATCACATCAGCTTCGATCGCCGTGACAAATCCGTATTTGTAGGGTTGATTAACTAGGTTTTGAACAGTGGCGCTCATGGATGATTCAACAAGTAATGCAAGTGTTCTGGGATCGGACTGACGTATCCATCGCGCGGCTGCTTCAACGCAACTGCTTCAACATAACTGCTTTAACGCAACCTAAGCCGTATGCTGCTTCACTTCTTCCAAGGTGATGCTCTGGGATTCACAAGCGAAGTCGTTATCTGGCGTGAGAAACAGCATACAGTGGCATTCCTTCCGCTCCCGCATCGGTACACAGGGGCAATTCCAGTAGGCCGCATCCGCTTCCGCCTGCTTATCTTCGTAGTGGCGACAGGGACAAAGCGCCGCACCCAGTGATTCCTTGTGATCCGCCAAGCCTTTCAGCACCACTGCGGTTACGCCGGGATCAACACAGAAGTAGGTGTTCGTCCGCTTGGCATAGGCCTCGGCAAAGCTTCGTACCGTATCCAAAGCCTTGTCATCACTGGCGTTATTACCACCTGGGGCAGCAACAGGGGAAGTGCTCATACGCGTTCTCTAGCAAGTAAGTAAACTTTTGGCTCACTGATTCTATAATTAAAACAACACCAAAGTTGCTTTAAGATAATCTTAGGCTACTTTAGCAACAAACGTGTTGTCAAAGTTTTGCATTTTTCTTCATGCTTCCTGTCTCGCGCTTCGAGCGCATGATGTCCTGGGCGATTGACCCCTTGAGCGAATGACTACGAGCCAGCACTCCACCACTACGAAGCACGATATTCTCACCGTCCTCCTGAAGCAGGGGCCCGCGACGGCGCAGGTGTTGGCGGAGCAATTAGCGATTACCCCTCAGGGGATTCGGCGGCATTTGAAGGATTTGGAGCAGGAGGGATTGATCTTGCGGCAGGTGGTGCCTGCGACCTTGGGGCGGCCCAACCACTTGTATGAGCTCAGCGCGACAGGGCGGCGGCAGTTTCCCGATCGCTACGATCAGTTCTCGATCGACCTACTCGATACTCTGGTGCAAGCTGTCGGCAAGGAGCAAATGACCTCAATTTTGCGGCAGCAATGGCAGCAGAAGGGTCAGGAGTATCGGGAGCAGGTCGGTAAAGGGGATTTGTACGATCGGGTGCAGAAATTGGTAGCACTACGTCAGGCTGAGGGCTATATGGCCGAGTGTCACTGGGTCGAACCGGAAAACTTGGCGGCGGGGTTGGTTTTAACTGAATATAACTGTGCAATTTCGGAGATTGCTGCGTCCTATCCATCGGTGTGCGGCAATGAACTCGAAATGTTCACGATCGCGCTCTCCGATTGTCAGGTGGATCGGACGCATTGGTTGGTAGGCGGAGAACACCGTTGTGGCTATTTAATTACGGCGCGATCGTGATTCAGTTGTGTCGGTGCAATCATCGCGCACTAGAACAACTCATCCAACGCTAATCGATAATATGTCTCGTCAATGTGTCTCGTCGCGGGCTTGAATTTAATGCCGCAACCGCAACCTATTCCGATCGCGTCATCGTTGCTCCCAACATCAATCCTGTGGCGGCAATTGGTGTCGGATGGCTGAGATAATTACCTCCAGCCCTGGTATGAGCGGCTTTGGTGTTATCAGGTTGAGCATTAACTGGTTGAGCATTAACAGCTATGGAATGGTCGAGCGCACCTGCCGCACCAACCGATCGCGCGATCGCCGCGTGACCCACATCCTGCCCAGCGATATCGCTGGCACTCGTATCGCGATCCAGACCCTCATACAAATAAACCTGGACAAACTCTTCAGCGGCAGCGGGCTGTAACCGATTCAATGCCTGTTTAATTTGCGCCACCGCTTCTGCCGACGGATCGCGACTTTCACTCACCCAACGGCTGACATTCGATCGGTCAATTCCCATTGCGGTCGCTAACTGATTCTGGCTAATTCCATAGCGAATTAACACAAATTTCAACGCTTTTCCTGCCCTGGCCATGGATCTAATCTCACCAAAATCACGGTAACACAGCAACACCGATTCAAAATCCAGTATTGGCAATTGACTGTTCAAACTCCAGCGAGTCCGAACCACTCATGAATTGCATACAAAAACTGTTTGGAATCAAACTATCTGAAGAGCACAAGATTAAAAGCAGATGAACCAAAACGAAAATTCCTCAACAATTCAGTACCCAGAACAGTCAGTACCAAGGAACTGTGGTTGTGCAATCATCCTAGCCTGCGCCAATGTGAGACAACCAGCGCAATTGTGCTGAAGTATTCAGTGAAATTGCGGTAAACCTGCATAAAATACGAGGCCCTCCGAACGCTTTTCGGAGGGCCTCGTTATCCTTGCGGCTCGACAATGGACGTATCCTCAATCGCGATTACGATACTTCTGCGGCGATCGCTGCCACAGGCAGATTGGCTGCGAGTTTGAGGCAATTGCGACCATCAATTTGGGGCTTGTACTCTACATGATCCATCAACCGATTGAGAATCATCCAGCCATAGCCATGCTCTTGGCGATCTTCCGGCGAAGGTGTGTGGTAAGCCTCTGGATCATAGCCAGCGCCACGGTCCCAGATTTCTAGGGCCATTTCTTGATTTTCAATTTCGAGGCAAATCACCACGGGCAAGTGCGGTTGCTCGCGGTGGGCGTGGCGAATCACGTTGGAATAGGCTTCAGCTAAGGCCAAGCGCAGGCGAGCCGCCTGCTTCGACCAATCCACCGATTCACCCACTTCCAACTTCAGGCTCCCCAGGAGCCAATCTTCAGCCAACATTAAAAAGCGAATATCACTCGGAACGTGGAGTTCAGTTTTCATGGCTTAAAGAACCTCCAAGGAAAGCATGGTTTGATCGTCTTCCTGGTGAGCAACAGTGTGCTCCCGGATATTGTCCAACAGATGTTTGAGATCAAACTGCTGTCGCTGTTCGCGTAACAATTGCCAAAGGCCGGACTGTTGCAACTGCACGTTATCGGCAGCGGCTTCGATCGGTGCCCCCAGACGCACTGGCGTTCGCACCGAGGCTTCCGTCAAACCATCACTGGTCAGCAGGAAAAATTCCCCCGATCGCATCATCCGACTGCCCGATTCACCTTTCCACTTCGGCAAGATTCCCAGGGGAATGCCGCGATGCTTCAGGTATTCCGGTTCATCGGTTTGGCTCAGATCGGCTGCTGACCAAATCATCGGATACAGATGACCGGCGTTCGCGTAGGTCAGTTCCCCACTGGTCGGATTAAACCGGGCTAGCACCATGGTGATAAAGCAGTTGGTGCTGACTAAATCATCCATCAGGGCTTGGTTGAGATTCCGCATCACCGTTTCGGGGTGAGGTGAAACTTCCTGCGCCATTTCCCGCCGCAGTACCGAAATGGCACTGGCCATGAACAGCGCCGCTGGTACGCCTTTACCGGAGACATCCCCCACCGCAACCCAAATGTCGCCCTGGGGATGGTCATAGACTTCAAAAAAGTCCCCGCCCACTTCCCGCGCCGGATGGCAGCAGGCTTGCACTTTGGCCCGATCGAATACGGGGATGTTTTGGCGCAGGAGATTTCCCTGAATTTGGCGCGCAACCGCGAGTTCAGCGCGCATTTGTTCCGCTTGCTGGCGTGTCTGCTGGTGGAGCTTTGCTTGGGAAATGGCAAGGGCTGCCTGCTCCGCCACTTGCTGAATCAGTTCAATATCGGCGGTTGACCAAGCAGGCCCATCCCCTGATCGGGCGAGGTTGAGCAATGCGACCACATTGTTTTGATAGCGAAATGCCAAGGTCAAATGCTGCCAGGGTTGGCTTTCAAATTCCAGTTGCGTGGTGACCGGTAGACCTGTTTCGAGCACTTGATCGAATAAGGGCAATGTCTGTTGGTGCATGAGCGCCAAATCCACTTGGCAATCATCGCTGGCATAGAGGATTGGCTGCGTGGCGCGCTGACCTTCTTCCACGGGATAAAGTAGCCCGCAACTTGCTTGGAATGTTTCGCCGATCGCATTGACAATCGTTGGCAACATGCTGTTGTAATCGATCGACTCCCGAATCGCCGTAGTCACGGTATTAAAAATCGATTCCCGGCGGAGGGCTCGCTGCAATTTATCGGTGCGCTGCTTCACCAAGCGATAGGTCTCTGCGGCTTGCCGCACCACGGCTTGTAATTGCTGCTGAGTCCAGGGTTTGGTGATGTACTTAAACACCTTACCGGAGTTAATCGCATCGACCAAATCCTTCACGTCGGTGTAGGCAGTCAGAACCATCCGAATCGTATCGGGGAAGCGCTCTACCGTCCGACTGAGAAACTCCGTTCCGAGCATTTCCGGCATCCGTTGGTCGGAAATGATAATCGCAACTTCACCATGCTGATCGAGCAGTTCTAATGCTGCTGGCGCACTTTCAGCGCGCAGCACTTGAAACTCAAGGCGGAACGTCCGATAGAGCAGATCAAGGTTGTCTGGCTCATCGTCAACGATCAGCATTTTCAATTTGGGTTGGGAATCAAGACTCATGCGTCCCCACAATCTTAAACAGCTTAGTCATCTGGCTTAGTCATCTGTACCGACAGCGCATCAGCGGCACCGACAGATGGATTCCTTAGATGGATTCTTTTCCAGAATGCCCCGATGTTGTTAGAGAGTAACGCCGCTCACGAAACTACCCCCCAATCCCCAACCGCCCCGCCAAACTAGGTGTCAACGGCAGCAACACAATAATCATCATGAATAGCGCCACCAGCGTTAGGCCCGCCCGTGTATCATCCGGTTCCGTCAGCTCCTCTAAGCTCGGCCGCTCCAAGTTCCGCTGCAAAAATAAGATCAGCACCGCCCAGTACAGTGCCAAGGGATTCGCCAAGGAAACCAAAACGAGTAAAACCAACGTCGCGATCGTCGTGGTTTGGGCCGTTTTGCGACCGTAAATGGCCTGCACCATGCGGCCCCCATCCAGGCTCCCGGCAGGCATCAAGTTCAGTGCGGTGTAAATTAGCCCAATCCAACCTGTGACCACCAAGGGATGGACATCCACCAGCGATTGCTGTAAAGACTCCCGCAGAATCGCCTTCGCCAAAGTACCGACCAGAATCGACCCTTCAAAAAACACCGTGGGGATTTGGAAGCTGCTGCCTTGATGGGAAATCCCCAGACCGACCAACAGCAAAATCAAAGACAATAAGCCGCCCGCCACTGGTCCAGCAAAGGCGATGTCGAATAGGGCTTTACGATCGGGCAACAGCGAAGCAAAACGGGTCAGTGCGCCGAAGGAGCCAATTTGCCAAGTCGGTAAAAAGAACGGCCAGCTGAGTTTCACATCGTACTTGCGGGCCGTCACCCAATGGCCGATTTCATGCACCAGCAGAACGGCCAAGAGTCCGGCTGCGAGAGGAAAGACTTCCGGGAAGCGCTGCGGCGTTTGGTAAAAATCGAAACCCAAGAGAAACCCCGAAGTCTCCAAGCAAGTGGCGATCGTCGCCAAGCCTAACCCGATCGCCACCACTTTTTGGCCTGTGGTCGAGGGTTGGGGGTCATTCTTGCTGGGGAGTACGACCACCGTGGGGCGACCCTGGGGATTTTCGATCAGGAATAGTCGATAGCGATCGCCCAGCCGCTCAGTCAAGCGCTGGGTCAGTTCAGCATGTACCGCCGCTGCACCACCCCGCAGATTGCCATTAAAAATCACCCCATTTTGGTAGGGCACAGTTTCCGTGGCGAAAAATTGGTCTACCCCAAAAATGCCCTTCGCAATCGCAATGTCCTCCGGCGGCATTGGCTCAATCAGCGGCAGATCGCCATTCACAGAAGAAGTGGGGCCTTGGGGTTTGGTGGTGGGTGGTGGTGTCGGTGGGGTAGTTTCGGTCAGGTTTGTCGTTTGCGCTTCGAGCTGCGCTTCGGGCTGGGTTGGCGTAAATGGGTGGGCCGCCGCCTGCTCTGCCATTGCTTTTGCCTGATCAGCAATCTGGGCTTGATAGAGCGATCGTACCTGCCTTCCCAAAATGATGTAGCCCACCGTCGACCCGACGAGTAAGAACAAAATCCCCACTAGGTTTAGATAAACCCCCATTGCAAACAGCGCGAAAAACACCAGCCATGGCACCATCAGCGTTACCGACTGAAGCCAGGAAAAGATCCCCAAACGACCATAGGGTCGCGCCCGGTAGTAGCCCACCCCCAAAATTGTCAAGGCACCCAAAGCCGTCAAGGCGGTAATCAGATCCCCAGTCATAGCATCCCTTTCCTTCGCGCGACAAACACCAGCTTCACCAGTGTAAACGATCGGCCCAAGCCCGAGAAATTCCCGCCTGCAAAGCCGCGCTAGCGCAAAGGCGGCCGTACCTCTAGACTCAACAGTGAAGCCACGGTCTGCGGGGTGAGGGCGCGATCTGCATAACGCCGTTTACCGGATTCCAGTGGCGCGGATTGCTGGGGCAGCGGCAATTCGAGTTGCTGCGCTTCGGGGGCAGTTGCATTCCCTTGGCGATCGCCTTGATCCTGGGCCGGGTCAGTAAACGTATTTTGATTCCAGGGCTGCGCCCCATCAACGGGAGCCACACTCGGCGTTGCCTCCGGAGTATCAGCGGCGGGCGCGGCGGACTCAGAATTGACCTCGGATGATGCCGGAACGGTGGGAGGTTGCGTCGATTTAATCGGAGTTGCCGCATTGGTTTTGGCATCGAGAATCATCGGTCCCGTCATCGGCTCATCGAAAATATCCGACACATCTTTAATGCGATCGAGGATTTGTTCGCCCTGACGGTCTTTCACCACTCGCGCCTGGAAGTTCCGCACCTCAACGGGGAGAAACTCCACCCGCATTTGCTGGTCTTTCAGGCCTACTTTCAGGATGGCAGTGTCGTAGTCGCTCACCCCTGGCTCGGGGGTTTGGCCACTAAAGATAAAGTTACCGAGGGAGTAGGCGATCGGTCGTCCCTTATAAATCTCTGCGCCCTGTAAGACTTTCGAATGATGGCCGACAACTAGGTCAGCCCCTTGATCGATCGTGAACCGGGCCAAATCAATCTGCCAATCGCCGGGGTACTTGGCCATTTCCTCACCCCAGTGATAGTTCACCACCACCCAATTTACCTGACTGCGGATGGCACGAATATCAGCGGCAATACGATCGTTACGTCGGGGATTGGTACCTGCCTGCTGGTCTGTTGCCGCGTGCAGATCGGAGTCGTAGTAACTCAAATAGGCGATCTTCTGCCCTTTCACGTCCATGATCACTGGACGACGCGCTTCGGCGCTATTCTGACCCGCCCCTACTGTAGCGATGCCCGCTTTATTCAAGCTGCTGATCGTTTCGGCGAGGCCCGCCCCTTGATAATCCATCGTGCGATTATTCGCCAGATTCACCAGATCGACACCGCCCTGGGTCAACACACTGACCCGATCGGTGGGGGCTTTGAGATAGGATTGCTTGCCGGGTAAAACTTGGCTCGCCTGGGTCAGAGGCGTATCCAGATTCAACATACTGACATCGGCTTGACGCAGCTCTGGCAATTGGCCCAAAGCCCAGCCATGGTTGCCGCCGACGCGATTTTCGTACTCGCCACCGAAGCTCACATCCCCGGCAAACATCAGATTGGCATCCTCACCCGGACTGAGTTCTTTCGGCTTCAGCAGCGCGATCGGCTCCGCTGCGCCCTGAACCCGCTGGTCATTATGGGTCAGCCGCGACATCATGGCCGTGGCTTGGGTTTGCTCCGAAGGGGAATCGGCGTAACCCAGCCAGCAGCCAAACACAAAGGCGGCAACGGAGGTGCCGCTAATCAGCACCGATCGCAGCGCTTGGAATTGCTTCCGCTTACGGGAAGCCTGATTCATCCGGCGCTGCATCGCCTGGGGGGAATTGGCAATATAAATCCGGCGGGCGGGGGAAACGATCCGCACCGACTGCTTCCACAGGAACTTCGACTGACCGACATAGCGTGCTGCCACCACCGCGCCTTCAATATGGGGCGAATTTAGCTGCCACAGTTGGTGGCAGATATAGCGTACTAGCTTATTCCGAAAAGCGGGGGCCGTGCCCTGCGCCTGCGGGCGCAACTCAACCACAATCCGCAAACTACCCGATCGCGCTTGATCGACCCGGGCAAACAAACGATAGGTTGCCAGCCGCGCATTCAACCAGTAAGAAATCGCCTGCAAGTTCCCTTGGCGGGCTAATGCGCCGACCGAAGCCGCTGGCTGTGGGGTTCGGTTTTGACCATCAACGTAAACCATAATGAACTCTCTTATATAAGTCCGTAGCCGGACCGAAAGTAGACTGATGCGACCCTCAAACTCAATCAACAGCCTTTGGAGTTAACAGTCTTGGGGGGACAGCCAGCGCCGATCAACGCTGTCTAATGTCATCCCATATTTAATACCGCAAACCCTAAACTTGCAAGTTTTTTTGAAGGTCAACACTATGGGTAGAGTCTAGGTCGGTTTCATGGGGTTTATAACCGGGGATTTTCGGAGCTGGCGATCGCCATTCGGCGTAATCCGGTCAGTTTCACGGACTCAGGCAGTATCTGTAGCGCAATTTGGAAATCCAGTCGCTTTTGGATGCCAGCCGTGGCGATGATCCATCGGCTTTTTGCCATCAAGAATTTTCTACGTTTGAAAATTTTTGGGCGATTTCACTTATTATTTTGAGAAAGTATTTTATGCGCCCACGATGCTGAGACGACCTGACTGGCGATCGTTGACCAAGCGACGGATTGGTGGTGCGATTGTTGCACTATATGTAGTGTATTTGCTCAAGTCAGCCTTGGGGATTAGTTTGCTGCCGGGATTCAGTGCTTGGCGCTGGTTGAAACTGCCGATTCAGCCGATTATGGAAGCGCGCTACGGCAAAAATTGGCATTAGGGGTACTATGGACGGAGTGGCAACGGTGACCTCGATGCGCCCTGCCTGCCTGTTCTTTTCGCGATGGCACCCCGCATTCTGGCATGACGACTGAACCCCAATCGAACCTGACTCCGGCCAATGGGCTCACGCGCCCGATCGTGCTGACAAACAATGCCAACAGCTGGATTTCAGAAGCGCCCGCCACCGCCCAGCCCCTGATTGTCTTGGGCCTAGTGATTGGGATGCTGCTGGTGTTGGTGGGGTTGATTCTGGGGGCGAGTTGGCTCAGTACAGTGCTGTTGATCATCGGCACGATCGTTGCCTTGGTCTGTTCGCTTCAGATTTTGGCACCGCATCTGCGGGACTATTTCGCGACGTTTCTGACGGGCAGCACGCCGATTGTCTTGGCGATCGCGGCATTGACGACGGGAATTGTGGGGGGATTGCGGCTGTTGGGCGGCGATCGCTGGTTGGCCGCTTGGTATGGCCAAGCGAACTGGGATGCCCTGGGGGCTTTGGGTGAAGTGTTTGGGGCTTTGGGTCAGATTATGATTGCGGTGCTGGCGACCTATGTGGCTTGGCGACAATATGTGATTTCGAAGGATTTGACGATTCAGCAGAACCGGATTACGCAGCAGCAAACGATCGATGCTTACTTCCAAGGGGTGTCGGATTTGGTGCTGGATGATCAGGGGTTGCTCGAAGACTGGCCTCAGGAACGGGCGATCGCCGAGGGGCGAACTGCCGCAATTTTGGCCAGCATTGATGGCATGGGTCGGGCGAAGGTGTTGCGGTTTCTCTCGCGGGCCCGGTTGTTGTCGCCGCTGAAGCGTGACCAACGCTTGGGCCGTCCGATTTTGGATGGGGCGGGGGGCTATTCGGAGGATCGGCTCTATGGGATTCGGGTGATTGATTTAGGGATTATGTTGGCGGGCACGGATTTGTCGAATACGGATCTGCGTTGGGTGGATCTCAGCGATGCCAATTTGATTCGGGCCAAGCTCAATGACTGCGAATTGGTGAAGGCGAATTTGGCGCGGGCGATTTTAGTCAATGCCAGTTTGCAGAACTCCGATGTGAACGGGGCCCGCTTCTTCTACGGCAAGGTCGAAAACGCCACGCCGCGCAGTCGGATGGATGCGCCGGATTATCGCACGGGGGCTTACACGGGCGCAGTGGTGGAAAACGCTGATTTTACTAATGTTGAGGATTTGTCGGAAGAGCAACGCTACTATGTCTGTGCCTGGGGCGGGACGAAGACGCGTGGCACGGTGCCGGGTGGTTGCGGTGATATTCCGAATAAGCTGGGACGTTAGTTTTGGGTGGCGATCAAGCGATCGGGCTGGAGTCAAGTCAACAATCGAGATTGGGCGCTCTGTGCGATCGGATGATGGCGTTTGGCTAACCGATTTTGTTGTGTCCTAATTGAATTGAATGGTGGGTGGCGTAGGCTGAGGGCGCGGAATGCGCGCCCCTACCGATCAATGACCACACGATCGAACGGATATGGGCGATCAATGATCGCGTACGGGCGCGTTTTCCGCGATCGCGCGGACTTTTACTACTAGCCCGGACTTCTAGTCGCGGGTGGGATCGCGCGATCGCTGATCAGCTTGTTGGGATATCTATTCTTGGGAATCACCTTAGAAATTTCCAAGTCAATTTCCGTCTTTCTACTTCAGGAATCCCCTCACCCGATCGTGTAGACCCCCACAACACCCGCTATATCCCCGATCGCGCGTGGAGGTTCCCATGAAATCCCATCGACCAAACCGCTTCAAGTTATTGACGATCGCGGGTCTGCTGACGGTCGCCTGCGTCGGTCAAGTTGCCACTGCCCAAAATACTAAACCCGTCCCCAAGCCCAAGCCTGTCTTGCATCTCAAAGCCGTGGGCAATGAACCCTTCTGGGGAATTACTGTCCAATCCCAAGGCATTGAATATACAAGGGCCGGCGAAGCAACGGTCAACTTTCCCTACGCCAAACCAGCCACCGCGATCGGGCGACCCGCTGATTTGGTGCAAGTCTATCAACTGAAAACCAAAAATCATCAAGGCGTGCTAGTCGTCAATCGAATGCTCGATGGCGCATTCTGTAGCGATACCATGTCCGACAATCACTATCCCTTCAGCGTTACGCTCTTGATGGATGGTCAAGTTTTCTCGGGCTGCGCCAGTTCACCAACGTATCCAGTTAGACCCAGTAGCACCCACTAGGCCCGATCGCCCAGGCGCAAAACTGATCGATCGCCTCGTCCCCAAAAAGCCCTATCCTACTGATGATGCTGACAACAGTCGGTGTCGTTTTGTTCAGCCAGGGTGCCTGATCGCCGCCTGGATCTCCCTTAAGTGCGTTCTTAGTACGTTATGGCTTTTTCCAAGATTCTGATTGCTAACCGTGGTGAGATTGCCCTCCGGATCATTCGTACCTGCGAGGAAATGGGCATTGGTACCGTGGCGGTGCATTCCACTATCGATCGCAATTCGCTGCACGTACAGTTGGCCGATGAAGCCGTCTGCATTGGGGAACCGTTGAGCAGTAAAAGCTATTTGAATATTCCGAACATCATCGCGGCGGCTTTGACCCGTAAGGCCGATGCGATCCATCCCGGCTACGGCTTCCTGGCCGAAAATGCTCGCTTTGTCGAAATCTGCAACGATCATCAACTCACCTTCATCGGCCCCAGCCCTGAAGCGATCCGGGCGATGGGTGACAAGTCCACGGCCAAAAAAACGATGCAACGGGTCGGGGTGCCGACGGTGCCGGGGAGTGAAGGGCTAGTCGGCAGCGTTGAGGAAGCGCAATCGATCGCGCGCCAAATCGGCTATCCCGTAATCGTCAAAGCCACCGCAGGGGGTGGGGGCCGGGGGATGCGGCTGGTGCCGACGGACGAAGAGTTACCCCGGATGTACATGGCGGCGCAGGGAGAAGCGGAAGCCGCCTTTGGCAACCCTGGGGTCTATGTCGAGAAGTTTGTGCAGAATCCGCGCCACGTGGAGTTTCAGATTTTAGCCGATCGGCATGGCAATGTGATTCACCTCGGTGAACGCGAATGCTCGATCCAGCGTCGCCACCAGAAACTTCTGGAAGAAGCGCCGAGTGTGGCCCTTACGCCGGAATTGCGCCAGCAGATGGGTACCGCCGCTGTGAATGCTGCGAAGGCGATTAACTACGTTGGCGCTGGCACCGTGGAATTTTTGCTGGCAGCGGACGGCAGTTTCTACTTTATGGAAATGAACACCCGGATTCAGGTGGAGCATCCGGTGACCGAGATGATTACGGGGATTGACCTGATTGCAGAACAGATTCGGGTGGCTCAGGGCGACAAATTGCGGCTGACTCAGGAACAAGTGATTCTCAATGGACACGCGATCGAATGTCGCATCAACGCCGAAGATCCCGACCATAATTTCCGCCCCAGTCCGGGCAAAATCAGTGGCTACCTGCCCCCCAGTGGCCCCGGTGTGCGGATGGATTCCCACGTCTACACTGAGTATGAAATCCCCGCTTACTACGATTCATTGATTGGCAAATTGATTGTCTGGGGGCCGGATCGGCCTTCGGCGATCGAGCGGATGAAACGGGCCTTACGTGAATGTGCCGTGACCGGATTGCCGACCACGATCAACTTCCACCAAAAGATTCTCGAAACCCCCGAATTTAACCGGGGCGAGATTTACACCAATTTTGTGGACAAGGTCATGTTCAAAAATCGGTAGGGTGTGTTGTCCTGAAAGGCAACGCACCACCCCAACCAGCACCATGCCATCGGTTAAACCCATATTCGGCGGGCTAACCCATTACCTCCACCTTCCAATGGTTTAACTTCCCAGCATTCTCGGCGGTTAAATCCGTCACGAACAGCGTCCAAGTCCCACCGCAATCAATCCCCCGTAGCGATCGCAGATTCAAGTGATCCTGTGATCGCCAGGTGAAGATCAGATTGTCATTGCTACCACCCAATTGGTCATGCAAAGTAATCGGCACCCCATTCGGCGGAATCAGGGACACCCGCAAATCACCGATCGCCGGATGGGTGATGTCCACCGCCACCGACAAGTCGCGAATCAGCGTTCCCTTGGGCAACTCCAAGGTCTGTGAGACCCCAGCCATATTCCCATCGGGAATCACGACAGAATTAGTCGATTCACTGCTGTGGGTGCTTTCGGGCTTAACGACCGCCATCGATAGGCCCCAGCTTTTGAAGGTACCAACATCCGCCCGCGCCCGATCGCTGACTTGCAACTTCCAAGCCCCCTGAGATGATGTTTCGAGCAATGTCGCGAGTTCGGCCACATCCTTGACCGTGTAGGTCTGCTGAATCTTCGTGCCGCGCGATCCCTGCCGATCGTGGAGCAAAATCCGGTTCCCACTGGGCGCAATCAATGCCACCTGCAAATCGCCAATGTAGGCATGGGCAATATCAACGGTCACTTTAATGTCGCGAATTTTGCCGATCGTTTCGACGGTCAGCACGTCGCTCACCCCAGTAATCCGGTTGTCAGGAATCCGCTTATTCGGAGCCGCCGTGAGGTCAACCGTGACGCTGATTGGGCTGGGCGTTGGATTAGGGTTCGGTTCCGGTGTGGGTTCGGGTGTGGGGATGGGTTCGGGGGTCGGTACTGGATTGCGTAACCGTAGGGCTTCGGCGACTGCTTTTGCCGCATCGACTTTGCCATGGCCAAACCAAGGACTCCAGGTGCCATCTGCACTCTGAACATCGGTGAAATCGCCTTTGTCGAAGGGCGCGATCGGCGACACATCCCAAACCGGATTCGGATCGAAGTTCGCCGCTGGGGTTTTCGGGTAGGGCGTGAGGTTCAAGTCCTTCGAGGCCGTGCGCTTGAGGACAGAGATGACTTCGATCGCCGACAGATCCGGATTGGCCGAAATCACCAAGCCCGCAATCCCCGCCACCAAAGGCGTAGCGCTGGACGTACCCCCAAATTCCGCATCAACGGGGTTATTCCCGCCGCTCGTGGTGACGATCCCCAATCCTCGCACGCTGCGTAGCCGATAGTAGGAATGCAAATTGTTACTCGGCGCGCAGATCCCGACCCCAGGGCCATAGTTGGAATAGTGACTGCGCTGGGCGGTGCTACCCAGGGCCGCCACATGCAGCACACCGGGAATGCCCACGAGATTATTCTGGAACAGACGCGCCGTGCGCGGCCCGACCCACATCGGCTTATTCCCCGGCCCAAATTCCCAGCCCGGCGTATAGGGCACGTCCACCGAGGCTTGGTAGTTCATCAGACAGTTCTCATTGCCAGCGGCCCAGAGGAACAAGATCCCCTTACCGCGCCGCCCGCCAGTCAGGGCCAAATCCTTCACCCGATTCACCACGGTCTGCGACCAGAGGTTACGCGGCACCCCGCCCCAGGAATTGGACAGGACATCGACTTTATCGCTGACGTAGGCCAGCATCCCCAGCATCCGCGAGTCACTGATCGCCAGCCCGCCGCCGCCGAGGGATTGCCATTTGATTGGCAGCAGGCGACAACCGGGAGCCGCCCCCACGGTCAAAGCCGCATCCACTTCCGCCGCGACCACCCCCGAGCAAGCCGTGCCATGGTCATTACCCGTTTCGTACATGCCGTCCGGCTGCGCGTCGATGTCCCGATCGGTCACCAGCCGTGGCCCGACAAAATAGCCCCAACCCGCAAATTTGCCCACTCCATCGAAATCGGGATGGCGGATCTTACAGCCATCATCAGTCACCCCGATCACCACATCCGCTGACCCAAAATTATTCAAAATTCCCCAGGCTGCCTCGCATTGACTCGACGATCGCGGGTCGTAATCGGGATGACTAAAGCGCTGATGCAGATGCCATTGCCGCTGATATTCCGGGTCAGTCGGCAGCGCGACCTGCATCTTCTGAATGTTGTAGTTCAGGTCATTTTCGACCAGAGCCACGCTCGGTTCACTCTCTGTCAGGGCCACCACCAGCTTCACCGGATTCATGCCCGTGTGATCGGTCAACTGAAACAGATAATCCCGATCGCCGTACTTCTCCTTCAGCAGCAAACCGTACTTCCCAGCAAATTCGGATACCGCGTCATCGGACAGCGTTTCCTTGAAGCTGATAAACACCCGATCGGTAATCAGATAGTCTTCGCCCGTTTCCGCTACTTGATAGGCATGGTGCGTGGGCGCAACTTGCCGCAACTGGTTAATCGTTTCATCCAGCTTCAGCGGGGCCACCGTCAACCGCGAAGAAGCCGACGACACCTGCTCCGCATTGGTAAAACCCATTGCTGCCAATTGCTCTGGCTCCAAGCGCGACACCAACTGATCGCGCACCTTCGACAGCACCAGCTTTTCGCCACCCCGATAGGTGTAAACGCCTTTTGATCCAGCCATGGGTCTTGATTCTCCTTAGCGCAACTTTCGTAAAGGGTAGGACAATTGCGTTTTCAATAACTGTGTGATGTTTTACACCAATATTCTCTAAGTGCATAGATATTTTAGGTGCCGATCCACCTCGACCCGTTCATTCTGGCAAATCGACTTAAAAGTTGCCCGCCGATCGTTGCATTTCGCAATATCAAATGATTGGTTAATCGCGATCGATTAATGATGGTTTTGTGAACTCAATCAAGCAATGATTTTCAGCGATTCGGTTTGCCCCGATCGGGGGAATTAATATCGATTAACTTGTATTACGAAGCGCTTAAAGAATGGTGTCAAACCGCAATGCAAATCCACGTATTTGGTAGCGTGAAGAAGTCAATTCACCGCACTATCACTGAGGGGATCACCCACATCCTATGAAAAACACATATCCCAAAGGCGCTGCTAATCATCTCGGTCAATCCTGGGGGTTGTTTGCTCTGATGGTGATTGCTTGCATAAGTTTTATTGGTTTGTTGGCAAGTTTTTAGCCAGTCACCGCATTATCCATTTAAGTATTCCGTGTGAGGAAAACAATCAAGTCATGCACTGCTTAGACACGTGAATTAAGTTTAGCTAAAAGTCATTCTCGAAAAAATTTCAGCGATCGCGGCAACAAGCTCCGATCGCCTTTTTATGCGCCACTGACTTGGTCGTGAGGCGTGGGTTTCGGCTGACGCTCAACCCACTGGATTGGTCGGGGGTGGGTTTCGGCTGACGCTCAACCCACCAGCACACCAGATCGAGGGCTGAGCGTCAGTCGAAGCCCGGCTCCACCACCCACAATCCCAATCCTGGTAGCTGAGCCCCGCCGAAGCTAAGCCCGGCTCCACCACCCACAATCCCAATCCTGGTAGCTGAGCCCCGCCGAAGCTACACTCGATGCAATAAATTCAACCCATGGGTATCGGTTCCACAGGTGCGCAGCAGTTGGTAGGTCTGGGTGATTTGCTCAACTTCAGCTGTCTGGTCGGCACTCGGTGCCCAGGGCTTGGGATTATTGTAGGCGTAGTAGGTTTCCACACCGTCGATCCCGATGCCGATCGCCGCCGGAATCAACGCTTCCTTGGACTTGCGATAGCGCGCCGGATGCGCCAGCACCGCAATGCCGCCCGCTTGGTGAATCGCTGAAACCACGCGCTCAGCTATGGCCCGTTCACCTTGCGGCTCCTCCCCCATCAGATAATCCGCTAAAGCCGGATGGTGGGGATTGAAGGCGTAGCCGAGAATATGTACATGCACATCCAGTAGGAGTGACGTAATCTCCACACCCGTCCATAGATGCGGCAGATCCAGGGGTTCAGCATTGATTTCAGCGTTAGCCTCGGTCGCCGATCGCTGGCATTCCACCAGATAATCTTGGGCCGCATAGAATCCGGTGATTTGGTGGTGGTCAGTAATGGCGAGTCCTTTGAGGCCAATGTCGATCGCCTGCTGGATTAAAATATCCGGTCGCAACTGGCCATCGGAATGGCTCGTGTGCATGTGGAAATTGTAGGTCAGAGGACAGCTTTCAGCATCGATCGTAGCGAAGACGCGGCGCAGGGAGACGCGATCCTGGGAGGTGGGAAAAGTGTGTAACCGGTCAGGGGCATGAAGCGCCGTCATAGATTCCTCATTGCGCAGCTCAAATGCGCTTCTAGGGCAAAACGTTACAGCATGTTCATAAGGGTTGACAATTCTACTGTAATCCACAACTTGAACAATTGGGGAGAGGACAACAGTAGTCTGCTTTATACCTGCAATAACCTAATTGCTACCGATCCCCCGATCGCCCCTAGCGATGTTAGCCCTGATTCGTCCGAATTAAACCATGTTCTAGAGAATAGCGCACCAGCTCGGTGCGGCTGTTCGTGCCCGTTTTGCTAAATAGGCGGCTGACATATTTCTCGACGTTCCGGACACTGGTTTCGAGGCGTTTGGCGATCTCTTTATTCATCAGGCCATCCACCACCAGTTCCAAGACGCTCTGCTCACGCGGGGTAAAGTCATGCTGCACGGGCGGCGGGGTGATGGCGAGGTTGCCTTTTTGCTGAAGCATGGCGCGGATTTCGGCCATTTGCCGGGCCAACTCAGCGATGCTGATCGTCTCATCATCAACGGCAGCGGCTTGGAGCTTCGCTTGACGGCCGAGTAGATTTTTCACCACGGCAACTAATTCATCGGGGTCAAAGGGTTTTGGCAAATAGGCATCGACCCCTGCTTCATAGCCCTGAATCCGATCGCTAGTCATGCCACGCGCCGTCAGGAAGACCACGGGCAAACCCTGAAACCGATCGTCACCGCGCAACGTGGCGAGAAACTGATAGCCATCCACCTGGGGCATCATCACATCACTAATCACCAAGTCTGGCAGCACCCGCTGCACGAGATCCCAGCCCTCCGCGCCATTGGTCGCCGTATGCACGGTGAACTCACTGTCTTCGAGATAGGCTTGAATCGCGTCCCGCAAACCGGGTTCATCATCAACGAGCACAATTTGACCTGGCATAGCTTTTTATTCCCAACATCGGGTCGGCGTTTCTCATAACACTTTAGCGAATTTAGTGGCGAATTCAGCCTGCGGAATGCCAATTCGGTTCGGAATCAATGCCGACGATCGGCGCGGCGGCATACGCCATCTGGCTTAAGCCATCAGAACCAATTTTTTTTCTGTCACCAGAACTTTCCGTAATCCGCATAACTACGGTGTAAATAGAAGATAGATATGTAATGTTCTAGATTACTCCACCAAAGTTCCTATGCTGCTTGCTCAATCGATGCACCGTCGTCACTCAACTGCTGCGAAGCGATCGCGCTTCATGACCGGACTTACTGGTCTACTCTTCGCCCTTAGCTTTAGCACTGTCGCGCAGGCAGCCAAGTCCCCGACCCCAGCCCCAACCATCAAGCCTGCACCAACACGCGTGTCAATGCGTGACAAACCCTTCTGCTACGGCGTGATGCCCGGAAAAGGCAGCATGTTGAACCTCGATCGGCTCTGTGGTGTGGGGAAGACGACGAGTAATGTGATTGACTTGAGCGTTGATAACGATCGGGATGGTGTGCCCGATCAACTGCTGGCCGAAATGAAGAAGTTCCGCGCGGCCATTGCTAAGGCCCAAGCACCGGAAGAGTATCAGCGGGCGACGGAGCAACTGGAAGACCGCATGCCCTACTCGGCCAGTGTCAAGCAACTGCAAGCGCAGCAGCGTCAGCTCCAACGCGAAGTGCAAAAGAATCCCAATCCCAGCGAAGCGACCTATCGCAAGCTCAGCGAACTTCAGGAGAAAATCTACCGCGATCCGAGCTACCAGAAAGTGCAAGAAGCGATGAGTAAAGTCTACTCAAAGTTGAATTAAGCGTAAGTTGAATTAAGCGTAGTGGTGATTGCGCTACGATCGGTGGTTGAAGTTCCTTGTTGATTGATGAGTTAATTGCGTCCATGAAATACCCAAAAATCTGGTTTGGCATTGTTGCGATCGGCGCGATGGGCTGGGGGGCGTTACCCACGATCGCGGCGGCTCCGCCAGTGGTGCGGGCAAAGGGCTATGCACCACAGGAATCGATCTGCTACATGGATAGTCTGGGTGGAGGACGGCAGAACTTGGATGCGACCTGTCTAATCGGTAAGCCCAAAACAAAAGCGGTGAGACCCTTTGATATGACAACCGATCGGGATAAAGACGGCGTGCCGGATGATGTGGACGACTTCTTTGCACGGATGGAAGCGGCGGGTCAAGGTGGTCCCAATCCGGCCAAGATTGAGCAGATGGCGCAGTTATTCAAAGAACTCGCTGATCGTTCGCCCCTGAATGCTGACCAAAAAGCAGCGCTGACTGACATGGGTCAAGTTTTCCGTGATCTGGCCCGTTCCTCGACCCCCAATGCTTCTCCAGAGCAGATGATTGCTCAATCAACGAAGACTTTTGAGCGGATTGGGAATCTAATGCGACAAGTTGAAAAAACACCGTTCATGCAGCAGATGAACACCTACTCCAATCGGCGCAATGCCAATCGAATTAAGCAGTTGGAGCAATTGCGCGACCAATCGAGTCCGCCGCCCGTCCCCGTTCAGCCAGGGCGGTAGAACTTAGTGTCGTGCCCTAATCCGCGACTGCGCGATCGCTTTCCACTGACTCCCCGGCTAACCCCGGATGCGGCGCGATCGTCCTTGCTTGTTCCGGCATCTGCGCTTGCTGTTGTCCTTGCCAACGGGCATTCAAGCACATCAGTCCGATCGGTGTACTGACCCAATCCACTAGCTCGGCACGGCCCAGTGGCGTTTTCACCATGGCGATCGGCAGTTCCTTCAACAGCCAGCGGGCTAAACGCTGGGCATAGAGCTGCGGCTGCGGCTGATCCATGCGATCGTAGCCATGGAGCTGATGCAGATATTCATTCGATCGGCCATAGCGTCGCCACTGACTGAGCAGCTCATCGAGACTGTGGCGATGGCGATGGCGAACGATCGCCGAGTCGGCGAAGGCCCATTGCCAGTTTGTCTCCCGCAAAATTCGCCAGCACAGATCAGCATCGCCCCCGGTCGTCAGATGGGGTCGGAACAAATCGGTTTCCTGCAACACGCAGGCCCGAATCCCCAGGTTTGCCGTTTGGCCGTAGGGACAAAAGGCATTGGCGATCGTGTGCTTTTGGGACAGCGTATCCTGGCGATCGGCATAGCGCTCCAGCAGCGAGTTCCCCGGTAGCGCTTGAATTTCACCGATCACCAACCCCACCGTCGGGTCATTAAATCCCGCGACCAGATCCATCAGCCACTGCGGTTCGGGCCGACAATCCGCATCGGTAAAAGCCAAAATGCTGCCTTTTGCGGCCAAAATCCCGGCATTACGCGCCGCATAGGATCCTTGAATCGTCGCTTCCTTCAGCGGCGTAATCGCCCCCGCCGCTTGGAGCATTTCCCAGGTGCGATCGCGGCTGCCATTATCCACCAACAGATATTCCACCCGATCGGCGGGATAGGTCTGCGCTGCTAAGCAAGTGAGTAGATCTGGTAAATCCGCTTCACCGTCATAAATCGGAATAATCACCGATACAAAGGGCAGAAAATTTTCAAGCATGGGGGAAAAGAACTCTCAAAAACCGCTAGCTCTCGCTATTGTGGGTTGTAGAATTGATTTCCTAACAGGCTGCTCCAGCGCTTCATCAAAAAAATCCCCAAATTCGCATCGCCATTCCCTAAAATAGGAACTCAACCCTGTTAATCTTGCTCAGGTGATTCTGCCGTGGTTCAACCTCCCTCGTCCGATACCCCGAAGCCGCCGAAATCCGATCGGTTCATCAATCCCCGCGCCCGCTATCGCGGTAAATTCACCCCTGAGCATCTTGCCTTCAACGCCAACCTCCAGGAATTTGCCCAGCGCGTTGGCATGTTGTGCAGCCTCGAAACCGCCGGGAAAATTCCCCCGGAACAGACTTACAAAGAAATCAAAAAAATGTGGAAGGAACTGAAGGCTTCTAAAAAAAATCTGCTCAACGACCGGCCCCGCCCCGAATTGCCAGAGGACTGATCGCCCAGTGGGTTGAGCGTCAGCCGAAACCCACGTCGCTATTGCCCTAAATATGCTTCCAAAACCTGCGGATTGCGCTGTACCTCGGCGGGCGTACCTTCAGCCAGATTGGTGCCTTCGGCTAGTACCCAAACCCGATCGCACAGCGTCATAATCACGTCCATGTTGTGCTCAATCACCAGAAACGATACGCCCTGTTTGTTCCAGTCTTGAATGTAGTCGCAGATTTGGTTGATCAGCGTCGGGTTGACCCCAGCGGCGGGTTCATCGAGCAGGATCAGCTGCGGCTCGGTCATCAGCGCTCGCCCAATTTCTAACAGCTTGCGTTGCCCCCCGGACAAGCCCCCGGCATGGTCATGGGCCTTGGCGGCCAACCCGATCGAATCAAGAATCGCCATCGCCCGATCGCGCGACTGCCGTTCTTCCTGCCGAATCTTCCCTGGCTGAAACAGTGCATTGAAAATGTTTTCGCCCGTTTGCTGCTGCGTAGCGAGCAGCAGATTTTCCAACACCGAGAGACGCGATAGGGCTTTTGCGACTTGAAAGGTGCGCACCATGCCCTGACGCGCGATCCGATGGGATGGCGTACCGTGAATCGGCTGCCCATTGAATAAGACTTCGCCTTCATCGGGTGAGATAAAGTTCGATAGTAAGTTAAACAGTGTGGTCTTGCCTGCGCCGTTAGGGCCGATCAGACCCGTGATGCTGCCCGGTGCCACTTCGATCGTGGCATTTTGCACAGCGGCAACGCCGCCGAAGCGCTTGTGTAGGTTTTTTGCGGTGAGAAGTGTCATAGTAGATCGCCGGTTCACAAAGCGGTGAGAACAATCAAAATTCAATTAGCCAAAATTCAATTAGCGGTTCAGGCTCAATTCATCCTTATTGCCCAAAATTCCCTGAGGCCGCCAAATCATCAGCCCCATCAGAATTAGCCCAATCAACATAATCCGCAGGGCCCCAATCTGATCGGCCTGTAATTTCAGTGCGGATAGAAGCGGCAATTTATCAAGATCGCGCGTAATTGAGTTGTAGGCACAAAAAATAACTGCACCGAGGATCGTCCCCGGATTGCTACCCGCACCGCCCAGCACCACGATCGTCCAGGTGGTAAACGTAATGTCCGTTTTATACTGCTCGGGATTCAGGTTCGTCAGTTGCCAAGCTAACAAAACCGCTCCTACCCCAGCGATAAAACCACCGAGCATCAAGGATTGAAGTTTGTAAGAAAAGATATTTTTACCCAGCGCCCGGGGCACTGCTTCATCTTCGCGAATTGCCTTCAGCACCCGGCCCCAAGGTGAATGGACTAGCCGTTCCAGACCAACATAGACTAGGGCCAAGGTCATCACCGATAGCAACATGAGCGCTGTCTGAGCCGGTTGCCGCTTGAAATTGAGCAATGCTTGCACACACACACTGTAAGCAGACAGCCCCACTAACCCGATCAGCCCCGCCCCGATACCCGTCGAAATCAAAGCCAGACCTTGAGCGGCGCGAAACTGCGTCCAAAAGTAGCGCCCTGTTCGCCAAGCGCCCAGACCAACGATCGCCGTGATGATTGCAACCATCCCGTAACGGGTGAAGACATTCGGCTTAAAAGTTTCCAGCGGGATTTTTAACCCTTGAATTCCCAAATCTCCCTGGGTCAGCCAGTCTTCATTTTTGGCCACAAGTCGAATGATTTCCGAAAAGCCGATCGTCACGATCGCCAGGTAATCTTCCCGCAATCGCAGGGTGGAAATCCCCATAAGCAACCCCAGCAATGCCGCTAAGCCCCCGCCGATCAGCACGGCAACCAACATCGGCACCCCGGCTAAGTTCAGTAGTATTGCCCCATAGGCCCCGATCGCCATGAATCCCGCATGACCAAAATTCATCAGTCCGGTAAAGCCCCACTGTAGGTTCAAGCCGAGACTAAAAATGGCGTAAATCGCCGCAATCGTCGTAAGGAAAACCAGATAATCCGGGGAAAACATGCCAGGCCCGCATCAGAAAACAGTCCCTGGATTCTACCGCAGTCCGCGAATTTTCTGTGGGGGATGCACAATCGGGATGATCGTTGGCGATGGTCGTTGGCGATGGCCGTTGGCGGCGAATGCTCATCCAACGGCTGAGTATGAAGATTTTGTAAAGTCGATCGGCCTTGTCAGCTTGCGGACATACCACTGGGGCACCATTCACTTTGACAGGGAAAATTTTGTTGAACCAACGATCTGATCAAGTTAGCGCAGCTTAAATGAGTTAGCGCAGCTTAAATGAGTTAGCGCTGCTAATTCGCCCCATTACTTTTCCCCTAAAGTATTTTATGGAACTTATTCTGAATTTGCCCGCCCGCCGGATTGCCCGTGGTCTCTTGGCTGTGACAATCGGCTTACTCGTGCTGTCGAACCTCGGCCGCCTATTGCTGTTCCACTTTCCCCAGGTGCCTGGCCTGAATGCCTTTGCCCACAAGGTTTATCTCGATGAAGAAGCAAATATTCCGGCCCTGTACGCCGTGTTGGCATTGATGTTTGCGGGGGGCTTGTTGCATTTGATCGCGACGTTGGAAGCGCAGCGCCAATCTGCCACGCGCAAATATTGGCGCATCCTGGGTTGGATCTTTTGCGGCTTGGCGATCGATGAATGGATTGGCTTCCATGAGCTGTTGATTCAGCCCTTTGGCCGTTTGGGCTGGGGGGGCTTTTTTCACTATGCTTGGGTGATTCCGGGCATGGCCGTGGTGCTGGCCGTGGGGCTATGGTCAATCGGGTTTCTCAAGCAGCTATCCGGATGGCTGCGGCGACGGTTTGTGCTGGCGGGCGGCTTGTATGTCCTGGGTGCCCTGGGCTTTGAGATGCTCGATGGGAAGGTCGTCGATCGCCTCGGGGAGAAAGGCGTGCTGTTCGATCCGGTGTATCAGAGCTTGATGACCTGTGAAGAAGGGCTGGAAAAGCTGGCGATCGTGCTATTTATCTACACCTTGCTGCAATACCTGAACCAGCAGCATCAGGTTCATCAACTGCGGCTTTCGATTCCTGGCAGCTACCGCGCCCAACCGGGTTTACAGCCCGAAATCACCTTGGGCCCAATCCGGGACTAACCTTACGATCCTCGCCATGACAACATGATCCTCGCCATGACAACGGACAAGGTTCAGTTACAATAATGTCCAGCCTGGGGGATCGCCAGTTAGCGCAACGATCATTATTCAGGTCATTCAACCTTGTGCGTATCGCCGATCGAGGAGCAACGTAACCCATGGGCAGAGTCGTCGGAATCGACCTGGGCACAACCAATTCAGTCGTCTCCGTGATGGAAGGCGGCAAGCCTGTTGTCATTGCGAATGCGGAAGGGATGCGGACAACGCCCTCCGTCGTCGGCTTTAGCAAAGATCGTGAACGGCTGGTGGGACAACTCGCACGACGACAGTCGGTGCTGGATCCGCAAAATACGTTTTATGCGATTAAACGCTTCATCGGCAATCGTTACGATGAACTGACCCCGGAATCAAAGCAGGTACCCTACACAATTCGGCGGGGCGATCGGGATAATGTCAAAATCAAATGCCCGACTATGGAGCGCGACTTTGCGCCGGAAGAACTGTCGGCGATGATTTTGCGGAAGTTGGCGGATGAAGCGAGCCGCTATTTGGGAGAACCCGTTACGGCAGCGGTGATTACCGTTCCGGCTTACTTTAATGATGCCCAGCGCCAAGCAACGCGGGATTCGGGTCGGATTGCGGGGCTGGAAGTCAAGCGGATTTTGAACGAGCCGACGGCGGCAGCGCTGGCCTACGGCCTCGATCGGCGGGAAAACCAAACAGTACTGGTATTCGATCTGGGGGGTGGGACATTTGACGTGTCGATCCTGGATGTGAGCAATGGCGTGTTTGAAGTGCTGGCGACGAGCGGGGATACGCAGTTGGGCGGCGGTGACTTTGACCAGACGATCGTTGATTGGTTGGCAACTGAGTTCCAGAAGGTCGAGAACATTGATTTGCGCCGCGATCGGCAGTCCTTGCAGCGCTTAGTCGAAGCCGCTGAGAAAGCCAAAATCGAACTCTCGGGGGTGGGGGTGACGGACATTAACCTACCGTTTATTACTGCGACGGAATCGGGGCCGAAGCACATTGAGACAAGGTTGACCCGATCGCAGTTTGAAGAACTTTGCACGGATTTACTCAGCCGCTTGCGCGAACCCGTAAAACAGGCGGTGCGGGATGCGGGCTTGGGGCCAATGGACATCGATGAAGTGGTGTTGGTCGGCGGCGGGACAAGGATGCCGATGGTGCAGGACTTGGTGCGATCGATGCTGCGGGTCGAACCGAATCAGAATGTCAATCCCGATGAAGTCGTGGCAATCGGGGCAGCGGTGCAGGCGGGGATTCTGGGCGGTGAACTGAAGGATATTTTGCTGCTGGATGTGACTCCGGTGTCGATCGGTTTGGAAACGATCGGCGGCCTGATGAAGAAACTCATCCCCCGCAACACTACGATTCCGGTGCGGCGCACGGATGTGTTTTCCACTTCTGAAGACAATCAGACTTCCGTCGAAATCAACGTCGTCCAAGGTGAACGGGAACTCGCCAATGGCAACCGATCGCTCGGGCGCTTCAAACTGCTGGGGATTCCGCCTGCGCCTCGGGGGATTCCGCAGGTGCAGGTGTCCTTTGACATTGATGCGAATGGCATTCTGCAAGTCACGGCGATGGATCGCACCACGGGGCGGGAGCAGAGCATCACGATCCAAGGCGCTTCGACCCTGAGCGAGGACGAAGTGCAGATGATGATTCGATCGGCCCAGGAATTCGCGGAGACCGATCGTCTCCGCAAAGAAAAAATTGACAAACGCAATCGATCAGAAACTCTGATCGTCCAGTCCGAGCGCCAATTGCGCGAGGCGACCTTAGACTTTGGGATTCAGTTTGTCAGTCCCTACCGATCGCGAATCGAACCGTTGATTAAGCGGTTGCGGGGGGCGCTCAGTGACGAGGACGAGCGCAATATCGATATTTCAGAAGCTGATTTGCGGGATGCACTCTACGATCTCCAGCGGGAGATTTACGATCGGAACCAGGAAGAAAAAGAAGATGGTGGCTTTTTCAAGGCGGTCAAAGACTTCTTCTTGGATGAGGACGACGATTATTACAACGACTATGGCTATGGGAGTGGCTATGGCGGCGGTTACGGTGCGGGCGGCTATGGCGGAATGCAGCCCCGCCTACCCTACAGCGGTGGCGGTAGCGGCTATGGCGGTGGCTACGGTAATGACTATAATCGGGGTTCCTTTGACTACGGACGTGGTGCCAATGGCGGTGGCCGCGATAACTACGGGAATCGTGATAACTATGGGAATCGCGATAACTATGGGAATCCCGACGGTCGCGATAACTATGGGAATTCCGGCGGTCGCGATAACTACGGGAATCGGGATAATTACATCGATCGGGATAACTACACCGATCGGGGCAACAATCCACCACCGAATGATCGCAATCGCGCCCCTTATGGCGATCGGGGTTATAACGATCGGGGTTCGAATAACCCACCCCGTGACAACTTCGACAATCCACGCAACACTAAGCGTCGCCCCGATCGTCCGGACTATAGCCGCGACAACTGGGATGATGAAGATACTTGGTAATACATTGAATGCTCCGCCCCCAAACCCCCAATACTGGGGGCTTTGATTCTTCCCCAATATTGGGGGCTAGGGGGTCTGCTCAATCTCACATTTCAATCCCGGTGAGCGATCGTCGCCCTCAATTTCTCCTTAATCTCTTGACTTTCCGCTATGCAAAACTTTCGTAACTACTACGAAATCCTCGGTGTGAGTCGCGATACCCCCAGCGATGAGATCAAACGGGTCTATCGCCAGTTGGCGCGGCGTTATCACCCTGACGTAAACCAGGGAAACCGGGAAGCGGAAAATCGGTTTAAGGAGATCAACGAAGCCTACGAAGTGCTGTTCGATCCCGAGCGCCGGGCACAGTACGACAAGTACGGCAGCTTCTGGAAACAGCAAGGCTTTCAGTCTGGTCAGAAGAAACCCTGGGGTTGGAATAATAATGCCGATGCTGTGCCCACCGAACCTGACGATCTCAACTTTGGACAATTCCGAGATTTCAACTCCTTTGTTGATGAACTGCTGAGTCGTCGGCAGGCAGCCGGTTCGAGTGGGGCCGACTGGTTAGACAATCCGCCGCCGGGCCGTCGCCAGCCGCCAGCCCCGAGTCGCATGGGTTCCTCCCCGATCGAAGATGAATCTTTTGTCTACGAAGCACCGGACTACCAAGCGCCCAGCCGGGACGACTGGGAAAGCGATCGCCCCAAGGTGCGCCGCGATGACTGGGGCGGCAGCGATCCCGTCTCCGCCAATCGCTCAGAAGAATCCGGCGATCCCCGTCGGCAAGAATTTACCGCCCGACCCCGGCCTGAAGCCGAACCTCAACGTCAATCGACGCAGCGTCAATCCAGCCAAGGCCGCGAACCCTCCCGCGACGCAACCCGCGAACCGCGTCCCAGTCCCAGCAATGACCCCCGCTATCGCCAAAGCGATCAACCCTTGCCCAAAGACATTGAAGCCAATCTCACCATCCCGCTAGAAAAAGCCTACAGCGGTGGCCGAGAGCGCATTCGTCTGGAAGATGGCCGAATGCTGGAAGTAAACCTACCCAAAGCGATCGTCAGCGGTCAGCGAGTCCGATTGCGCGGTCAAGGGATCAACGGCGGCGACCTATATCTGCAAATCGAAGTGTCTCCCCACAAGGTCTACCAACTCAACGGCTTGAACGTCATGACCCAAGTGCCCGTCACCCCAGCGGAAGCGGTTTTGAGTGAACCGATCGAAGTCCCAACCCTGGATGGTTTGGTCAAAATGAACCTACCCAAGGGCTTAAAGTCCGGCCAAAAACTGCGTTTAAGTAACAAAGGCTATCCTAGCCCCACGAGCGATCAGCGCGGCGACCAGATCGTGGAACTGGTCATTCAGTTGCCCAAGGACTTGAGCGCTGCCGAAACCGAACTCTACAGCAAACTCAAACAGGCTGAGACCAATCCGCGATCGGGCTTGGTCTAGCAAACATCGGCTTCGGCTGCGCTCAGCCTGCTTTTTTGGAGTCGGTGGTTGCGCCGGGCTTCGGCTGCGCTCAGCCCTCGAATGAGGGCCACCACCGACAACCTAGTGGGTTGAGCGTCAGCCGAAACCCACGCCTCTATGCCCTACCAAACATCAGCCCCATCAGTTGCTTACGCGGCACCTTCCGATCGAGCCACATCAACCCCCAGCTAAAACTAAACGAAATCAGCAAAAACATCCCGATCGCCACAACCGTAGGCAAACCCTTCATCGTCAGCAACCGAATCGTGAACATGAACGGGTAGTGAATCAAAAACAGCGGAAACGACAATTCACTCAATTGCGTGATCGCGGGCCCCAAGTGTTCCAAGGCAGCCCAAGTTCGTTCGGCTTTGCCCTGCATCAGCTCTACCCAAAATATCCCTAACCCAAACTCAAATACCCGACAGAGCGGAAACCAATCGAGGGGCCGCATCGGTAAAAATTCCGTCTGCCCAATGATGATGCGCCAAACTAAACTGGTCGCCAACAAAATCCCGATCGCGCGGTAAGGCGCTTTCGTCATCGCCCGCGACAGCCAAGGAAACACCGCATACATCACCATAATCAGCCCGACAAACCAGGAAGTCCCAACCAACGGCCCACCCCACTCACCGACAAACGCATAGGCCCCGGTCAAACTCAGCAACAGATCCGACCACCCCAACTGCGCAAATCCTTTCGCCACCGACCCCAACTCCTGCTGTGACTTCAAGGCATACACCCCCAGTCCAAATAGCACACTCAAGTAATATATCGGATAAATTCGCAGCGCCCGCTTCGCCAAAAACTGCGGGTAATCAATGGTTTTACGCCGATACTGCAACTGCAACACCAACCCCGACAGCACCAAAAACACCGTTACGGCCACCCCCCCCAGCGTCACATGATAAAACCGGGGAATCCCAAACGCCCCACCCCACGGACTGCGCAACGACTGCCCAATGTGTGCCACCAAGATTAAGCCGATCGCCAAACAGCGAATCAGATCCAGCCCCAAATTTCGCACAGTGCACTCCAAGCCGATTTCCGGCCAACCGTTCAATAACTTCTAGGGCATCCTTCAGCACTAATTTTTCGTCACCGGAGTTATCACCACAAGATTCCGTCAGATCGCTGAAAAGCCCAAGCTACAGTGCTTAGCATAATCTTTAGGAATAATTCCCAAGGGGGAGCAGAATTTTGTATCACTTGATACAACTACGGGTGTCATGCCTCGGGACAATGCACAGACCAAGTCAGTCGTATCATTCTTCCTGATTGACCGATCCCATTGTGAATCTAGATCCAGCCCGAGCCGTTGCGTTTGCCCCTTGATTTGAAACCCACTTGGGTGTCCAATTAAGTGGGTTCTAGCCCGGCACAACCGTTGGCGTGATTTGGCCTAGACCTATCCATCAGTTACATACGAAGCAAGAATTATGAGTGGAAATGCAGTTCGTGCCGAAGCAATTCGTCAGATTCTCAATCGCCAGCCAAAGCCGTCGAAGACACCTGCAAGGCTTGCCGATATCTGGGCTGAAAATGTCTTTGACTTGAACAAGATGCAGGCCAGCCTGCCGAAGGATGTTTTTAAGTCGATTAAGAAAACCATTACTGCGGGCAAGAGTCTTGATCCCTCGGTTGCTGATGCGGTGGCCACCGCCATGCGGGACTGGGCGATGAGCAAAGGGGCGGAATACTACGCTCACGTCTTCTATCCGATGACGAACCTCACAGCAGAAAAGCATGATGGCTTTATCTCGCCCCAGGGTGACGGTAAGGTAATTTCCGAATTCTCCGGCAAGCTGCTGGTGCAGGGTGAACCCGACGGTTCCTCCTTCCCCAACGGTGGTATCCGCGACACCTTCGAAGCGCGGGGCTACACCGCTTGGGATGTGACCAGTCCGGCTTACATCATGGAAACTGACAACGGTGCCACCCTCTGCATTCCCACCGTATTTGTTTCTTGGACGGGTGAAGCCCTCGATAAGAAAGTGCCTCTGCTGCGCTCGATCGCGGCGATGAACAAAGCGGCCACCAAAGTGCTGCAACTGCTCGGCGAGACGGATATTGCCCCGGTGAACTCAAGCTGCGGCCCCGAGCAGGAATACTTCTTGGTCGATGAGCATTTCGCCATGCTGCGCCCGGACTTGCTGCTAGCGGGTCGGACATTGTTCGGCAAATCACCGTCAAAGGGTCAGGAATTTGATGACCACTACTTCGGTGCGATTCCGGAGCGGGTACAGGTCTTCATGCAGGATGTGGAAGAGAAGCTCTACAAGCTCGGCATCCCGGCAAAGACGCGCCACAATGAAGTGGCTCCGGGGCAGTTTGAAATCGCTCCGGTGTTTGAAGCGGCCAACGTCGCCAGCGATCACCAGCAGTTGATCATGACCACCCTGCGGACCACGGCCAAGCGCCATGGCTTCATGTGCTTGTTGCATGAGAAGCCATTTGCGGGGATCAACGGTTCCGGTAAACATGTCAACTGGTCAGTCGGTAACGCGACCCAGGGTAACTTGCTCGATCCGGGTGATTCGCCCCACACGAATGCACAGTTCTTAGTGTTCTGCGGTGCGGTGATTCGGGGTGTGCATAAGTATGGCCCATTGATGCGGGCGGTGATTGCTTCCGCCAGCAACGACCATCGCTTAGGTGCTAACGAAGCCCCTCCGGCAATCATGTCAGTTTATCTCGGAACCCAGCTGGAAGAGATCTTCGACAAGATCAAGAACGGCGCGACCGGGGATGCCAAGGAAAAAGGCGTCATGGATCTGGGTGTGGATGTACTGCCACCGTTGGCGAAGGATGCGGGCGATCGCAACCGGACTTCGCCCTTTGCCTTCACGGGTAACCGTTTCGAATTCCGCGCTGTGGGTTCGAGCCAGTCGGTTTCCGGGCCGTTGATCGCATTGAACACCATGTTGGCTGACTCCTTGACTTGGATCGCGGGTCAACTGGAAGCGCAGCTGAACGGTGGGGCCGATCGGAATGCAGCCATCCTCGCTGTTTTGAAAGAAGTGATGAACCAGCACGGCGCAGTCGTATTCGGCGGCAACGGTTACTCCGATGAGTGGCACAAGATGGCCGTTGAACAGCGCGGGTTGGCAAACCTGCGAACCACGGCGGATGCGCTGCCTGCACTGAAGAGCGAAGCCGTGCGCCAATTGTTCAACAGCACAGGCGTGCTCACTCCAGTCGAACTGGAAAGCCGCTTTGAAGTTTACTCTGAGCAGTACATCAAGTCGATCGATGTGGAAGCCAAGTTGGTGATCAACATGGCGAAGACGCAGATCTATCCGGCAGCGATCGCTTATCTGTCCCAGTTGTCATCAACGATGCAGAACCTCGTGGCTTTGGGCGTTTCCTTGGACAAGGAAGGCGCGAAAACCGTGGGTGACTTGACGAATGGGTTGATGGCAGCGGTGACGAAGCTGGAAGCAGCCTCAAAGCGCCATGACTTCGAATCGACTGAGGCGCACATGCAGCACTGTGCTGGGACTGTACGCGATCTGATGAACGAAGTTCGTGGCTACGCCGACACGATCGAAGCGGAAATCGGTGATGAGTTCTGGCCGTTGCCGACTTATCAGGAAATGCTGTTTATCAAGTAGGTTGAGCGGTGTTTAGAGCGGGCGTTTCCGGCGTTGGGAATGCCTGCCCTAGAATAATGTTGTGTTTCAGCAGCGGGATTGGGCCGATCGGTCTGATGCCGCTGTTTTTTGGTTTTTCATTGAGGGGAACTAGGGGGCACTTCAATTACGCAATGCTGCCCCGCTTTCGGGCTTCTTTATAAGACGTGCCGACATTCCGCAAACCCGCTTTCACCATTTCGCGCTCTAACATTGCGAAGAATCTAGCCCGATCGCCGCCGCGTACCACCGCCTGATTATGGGCCTCTGCCAATGCCACCGGATAGCCATAACCCTTCTGCACCTGGGCGAGGACTAATCCCAAAGATTGGGCTAATAATGCCGCATCCCGCGCTACCCAGGCAGGCACTTCCACCCTTGCAACTTCAGCGCCGACGTTTACATAGCAAAAGTGAATGGCATAATCCTCGCCATAAAACTCCTGGATTTTCGAGGCACTGCGCCAAAGGGGACTGCGTTGCCCCGGTGCTAATAGTCGACCCCAAATTCCCGCATCGCGTAATGGCTCTAAGACCTGACAGGGTGCTTTGTTCGGCAAATCACTGCAATGGGTCATGCAGTCTGGGGCGATGTAGGGACAACAATGCAGCCGCAGAAAATTTGTCGCTTCACCACTGCGTGATGCACTGATATAACCCACCATCGGAATCCGCCGATCGTGCAAACTTTGCCAAGCGGCCAGAATCGGCTGTAAGATGCGATCGCGCGCTTCCCCCGGCAACGGTTCGAGAAACCAATGTAACAACGAGCCATCGGTCATGGCAATGCTAGGTTCCGGCAATTCTAAAAATTCCGCTAACTCACCCAGCACCGTCACTTCCGCCGCTGTCCGACAATACCCCATCCACTCCTCGGTGCTAATCCCCCACTGCCGGGACACATAGAGATCCTCGGGCCGATAAAATACCTCTGGCTGATTATCCAACAGCGGCAATCGACTCTGACCGTAATGCAACGCAATCCGGCCAATATTCAGCAGATAACAATAGGCAATCTCATGGTGACTCGGTGAAATCTGCGATCCATCCGTCGCTAGCACCGTATGCGCCTTCGGCGCTGCCCCAATCACGGGCCAATAGTCCAACGCTTCGATCGGCACCGCCGCTGTAAAGATCAAGCGATCGCGCCAGCGTTCCTGCTGCCCCAGCAATTCTTGTTGTGCTGTTGTCGCCGATTGCATCAACTCCGCCGCCCGATCGAGGCGCAGGCGTTGCGCCGCCGACTCCGCTACCAAATGTTGGCTAATCCCCTGCATTTGTCGCGCCAATTGATTGAGATCCAGCATCGCCGCACCAAAATAGTACACAAGACCTTCAATTATCATACCCCGTAACCATCCATCGTAGATTGGGTGCAGCAAAGCGAAACCCAACACAAAACGTAAAGCCGCCAACCACCCCACCATGCCCCCAACCAATATCACCGCAGGCCAAACCCACCTCCACGATCGGCTCACCCAAACCCAAAATCTCCTGTTGATCCAAGACCTTGACGGCGTTTGCATGAACCTCGTCAACGACCCCCGCGATCGCCAAATCGACCCCACTTACCTCCGTGCTACCCAAGCCTTTGCGCATCACTTCTACGTCCTCACCAACGGCGAACACACAGGCCCGATCGGCGTGAACTCAATCATCGATCGGGCGATCCAACCGAATCCTTGGCCTAATCCCTACCTCCCCGGCCTCGCCGCTGGGGGAATTCAATGGCAAGACCGCAGTGGGTGCGTTGAACATCCTGGCGTTCAACCCGCCGAACTCGAATTCCTCGCGACGATTCCGACTAAAATTTGCGCCGCTTTAATTCAATTCTGCACCGATCGAGATTTGGATAAATCGGCGATCGAAACGAGTATCCTCGCGAATATCGCCTCTCCCACCGTCAATCTCAACCGATTCTACGAATTGCTCAAACTGGACGTTACCAGCTATCAAGCATTGCAGAAAATGATTTACGAATTACTCCAAGGATTGATTCAGAACTCGGAATTTCCGCAATCATTCTTTCTCCATTGCGCGCCGAATCTTGGCGCTAATCATCAAGGCGAAGAAATTCCTTGGTGGGGCAGCAGTGCGAATTCCGGAACCACTGACTTTCAATTCATGCTGCGTGGCGGCGTTAAGGAAGCAGGGGTTTTGGTTTTGCTCAATCGCTATTATGGTCAGCATTATGGTGATTATCCGCTTGGGGCCGAATTTAATGTTCGGCAGGCACCGCAGTCAATCGCCGCGCTACTTAATCTAACCCTTCGGCATTTCGATCACAAACTAATGCCGACAATCGTTGGTGTTGGCGATACCGTAACCAGTAATATTCAAACTAATTCCAATTCCGATATTGTGCAAATTCAACGCGGCGGGAGCGATCGGAATTTCCTCCAATTTATTCAGGAATTAGGCATTGCTTTCGATCGTCCCAATCTCACCGTCTACGTCGATAGCAGCGGCGGCGAATTGAGCAATCGTAAACCGCTCAAAATCGACCAGGATATGCTCCTCGAAAGCCCCACTGACCCGGATGATCCCTTAAAATTCGACGTCTTTTTTCCCGGCGGTCACCGCGAATATTGCCAACACTTTTGCCAAGCGGCAGCCCAGCGATTCATTCACTGTCCTGAATAAAATTCTCGACCCTGAGGCGTTGCCAGATCGGCCTGCCCCGCTTCGATTAAGGCCCGATCGCGAATCCGACAGGAATCGCATACCCCGCAGGGCTGTTCGTCGCCTTGATAGCAGGAATAGGTCTCGGCGATCGGTACCCCCAGCGCCAACGCCCGCTTCACAATATCGACCTTGGAATCCATTACCAACGGCGCAATTAACTGCGGCGCATTACCTTCGAGTCCGGCTTTGGATGACAGCATGGCCAGTTGTTGCACCGCTGCAAGATATTCGGGGCGACAATCGGGATAGCCGGAATAATCAACGGCATTAATTCCCAGATAAATCGCCGAGGCATTTTGGGCTTCCGCCAGGGACAGCGCGATCGCTAAAAATACGGTATTGCGTCCCGGAACGTAGGTCGAAGGAATGACATTTGCTTCTACGCCAGTCGTGGGCACGGCAATCGCCCGATCGGTCAACGCCGACCCGCCCCACTGGGATAAATTCACATCCAGAATAAAATGCGACTTGAGGCCCAAATGCTGCACGATTTGCTTCGCGGCTTCGAGTTCCCGATCGTGGCGTTGGCCATAAAACAATGACAGCGCGATCACTTCATAGCCATCAGCGATCGCCTGCGCCGCCGACGTTGCCGAATCGAGTCCGCCGGAGAGAAGTACAATGGCTTTTTGGCCTGTCTGATTTATGGTCATGGAATTTGAGCAATGAGCTAAATGTAACTTGCATTATCCTGATTTTCGCCCACTCGATCTCATGAAATAGCAGTTACAGATTTGGAAAAGGCATTATTTTTCTGATCGTCGTTCTTCCAACATTATCGCCACTTCATCATCAGTGAGGGCAGACCGATCGGTTTTCAATAGGCCACGCATTTGTTGAATTGCCGCCGCGCGATCTGATTGTGATACCCGACTTTCTTGCCGCGACTCAACAAGAGTCGCGATCAGTGCAAGGCGATCGCTGGGGGGAAGATTGATAACTTGCGCCTTCAAATCTTGCGATAACATTGACGACTCCAATGACTGATGGGGATAGGAATTATCAAACCGTTATTTTCGCGGTTTCGGGGCCTCGATCGGCAGGAAAATCGTAAACACCTCATCCTGCTCGGCATTTTGGCGCACGGTCATTTTGCCGCCCATGGCTTGGAATAGATTTTTTGTCACGGCGAGATTCAGGCTCAAGTTGCCGGTCTCAGGCTGGAACATCAGCATTTGACCGAGGGACTTGATCAGGGGCTTGTGCGACTGGCTCGGATCAGCAAGATTGGACTGGACTTGCAGCTTGAGCTGGTGGCCCGCGATCGCCGCTTCCACATGAATCGTGCTCCCCGACGGCAAACTCCGCGCCGATCGGTCAATCAAGCTGCTCAAGGCTTGATCAAGCAATGCCGGATCAGTTACCACAGCGGGCATCTGCGGCGGCAAGGCAATTTCCAGCCCCAGTCCCCGCTGACTCGCCTGCTGCTGCCAACGGGGAATGCTCTGCTTAAACACCTGCTCCAAACAAGTTGCCGTCAGCGCCATGCCCTGGCTCTCAGAAGTTTCCAGTTCCACCGCGCGGAAAATAAAGCCAAAGCGATCGATCTGTTCGCTGCATTCCCGATCGATCGACTCCAGTCGCTTCACGGCATCCGGGGCCATATCTTTACGCTTCATCAACAGCCGCGTCAACATCCGAATCGTCGTCAGCGGTGTGCGAATTTCATGGGCGATCGCCTGCAACAGATCCACATCCAAACTCGATTCCGCCGGAACGGATTGCGACTCCTGCGCTGCTTGCGTCACGGCGGTGGCCAGATCTTTCGTTGTCAGGGCTGGGATCAACGGATGCTCTAGCGCCACAGGCAAATGGCTCAGTAATAACTGACTGAATTGTGTCACTAACCGATAGTCCGGCGGCTGGGGCATAAATTGATCAACCAGATCGTCAAGCTGTTCCGAAAGCTGGGGCCGCATCATCACAACCCGCAATCGGAGGAGCTGCCACACCCGATCGACGGCCTCCGGGCTAAAGGAATAAGTGAAGCGCGGCTGTCCCTGCTCATCCTGACTGAGTAGCAATACCAGCCCAAACTTCTCGGTCATCACCAGACAGAACTGCTCTGTGGTCAGGGGATCCTTGGGGAAGAGGGGAAGTGCGGAGTTAGTTTGGGCGGTTTGCCAGATAGCATCGAGGGCGGTGGGTAACTGAAATGGCAGTTGGAGGGTATTGACCGAGGAATCCGTCGTGAATGTCCAAGTCCGAAACTGCTTCAGTAAGTCGGTTTGGCTCAATACAGGCGTTGGCCCCGATAGAATCAACCCGGAAGCCTGTCCCGGTTCAGTCGGCACTTGGCTCAAAAGCTGCGTCAGCGAGGCAATCGCCCCGCACCATTGGCGCTCCGATCGCAGTTGCAACTGTGCCACAGTCAGACCCAGCGACGGCAGTTCCGGCAACACCGCTTCCTGCGCCAAAACCTGAAATAACGTTGGTAATGTCCACTCACCCATGGCGACTGCAACTCGGCGAATTCAATACGGTGGATCTGATTCAGCGGATTTTAACTGTGAATTACCCATAGGTTACCCCCTCTATCTCTGCCAAGACAGCGTTAGAACCGTACTTTAGGGGTGACGATCACCGATAGCCTTGGCCCTAGGCGGTAGACCCGAGGATCGGTGAAAATATAAAGCGCGAGACTTAAAGCGTAGAACTATAACGCGCAAATTCAGCAGGAACCCGGATATGCAGACCCCCTGGCAAGAAATTTTCGGCAATTGGGTACTCGTACCCCGTCACCCGATCGGGATCGTCCATTTCCTGGGTGGCGCTTTTGTGGCGGCGGCTCCGCACCTCACCTATCGCCGATTGCTGGAATGCCTCGCGAATGAAGGCTACATCATCATCGCCACGCCCTTTGTGAATACCTTCGACCACGAAGACATCGCCGAAACCGTTCTCTGGAGCTTCAATCGCGCCCTGAACCGCCTACAAGAACGCGAAAATCTCTCCCGTGCCCTACCGATTTATGGTCTGGGCCACAGCATGGGCTGCAAGCTGCATTTGCTGATCGGCAGCTTGTTTGAAGCTGTCGAGCGATCGGGCAACATCCTGATTTCGTTCAACAACTTTGCCGCCAAAGAAGCGATCCCCTTCATGGCACAAATGTCTTCGATGCCCTTAGTGAACCAATTCACGAGCCAGTTTGCCCCCGCCGCAATGCCCACCACTGAATTCATTCCCTCGCCACAGGAAACCAATCGAATCATTTCCCAGCAATACGTCGTCCGACGCAATCTACTGATCAAATTCGCTAACGACACCCTTGACCAAAGCCTTCCCCTCGCAGGCATCCTCGAAGATCTCGCTCCCGGCATGATCACCACCCAGCGCCTCCGAGGCAACCACCTCACCCCCCTCGGCCAAGATGTCAAACTAGGACTCGGCGGCGCATTTAGCCCGATCGACACCGTCGGCAACCTGTTCCGCCAAGAATTTTTCAAGGAATTGGCACAGGTGGAGCAGACGATCGTCCGCTGGCTCCAGCCAGGATATGGCCTACCGGGAGCACGCACGCGGGAATGGTAGCTTCGGCGGCGCTCAGCTACCGGGGAGATGGATGGGGGGGATTGCGCCGGGCTTCGGCGGCGCTCAGCCCTCCATCAAACTGCCCCACCAGTATCCCAGTGGGTTGAGCGTCAGTCGAAACCCACAGCAAACACGGACAGCCAATGTCTTACAATGGGAAGCACTAGTCTATCTGTAAGAACCTTTTCGATCGATGAACTTCTCGGATCCCCTCCCCGACAACCCCTCGGGCCTCATGGACATTGAACTGGTACAGCGGTCATTACAACGATCGCGCGCCTCGGTCTACCGCTATGCCAACACCGATCCCAAGGAAGTCAATCCCCCCTATGATCCCAAGAAGCTCAATCCCGAACTGCGACAGGCAGAAACCGATCCCCTGCGCTTCCATCCGAATGAAGTCGCCCGTTTTGCCAAGGATATTCTGAGGATCCGGCAAGTGACGATTAACATCGAAAATGTGCCGCCCGATCGCACCCAGCAGATTCTCCTGGATATCCTGGCCGAACTCAAGCACATCAGAACTTTGCTCGACGATCGCACCGAATTTTGAGCCAATTTTGCACCGTTATGCTCAAAGCCTTATGGCGCAGGCTAATCATGCTTGTTTAGGGTGATCGGCATATGGCGATCGCGCATATTCCCTGAAAAAGTTTCGTATTTTCCCGATACAAACCCACTGATAAATATCAGTACAATGGTCTGTATTAGATTTTCGACAATTGCAGCAGATTTTTACCAATCTGGCCTGCGAGCTGCCGACTGCTCTGTCGTTTCTGTCCAACTTCTACCCAAGCTCTATGCTATCTGGCAGTCAACCGTCCGCTTCCGAACCCCCGCCGCTCTCTCTAATTTCTAACGTGATTGGGACGTTTATTGCGTTGTTCACATTGGTGACTCCCGTGGCCATCGTTAAGCATTTTTCTCAGACCACTGCCCCAGCCCCGATCGCGCCTGCGTTGATCCAGCGTAACTAGCTGCCTGGCTCCAGTCCTGCCACTGGGCGGAAATCCCCACCTCCAAGCCGCATCACCCGATCCTCCAAGCCGGGTAAAACCATGTCAAAACCGACGCTTCAGTCGCTATGATGTTGGGAAAGGTTTTGATGCAACTTGGGAGCGATCGAGCACTATGTCTTACGGAGCATCCACGGCCCGCGCCGAGATGAGCGAATTGCGTCGTTTGAAGAGTTTGCTACCGCCCGAGTTGCAGAGTTGGGTGCTGGTTGAGGTGGCAACGGCGGTGAATCCGGCATTGATCACCTGTGAAGAGATTGGCCGCGATGAGGTCGAAATCCAGATCGATATGCCCAAGTGGGATCAACTGGCGATCGACCAGCGCAATCTACTGTTCTGGCATGCGGTGGGGCAAGTGCAGGCGGATACGATTCCCCGCGATGGCTGGGAAATGGCGGCCTTGGCGATCGGCCTCGGCGGTGCAGTTGGCGAACTCTGGGTGCAAGACGCGCTACTGCTGTTTTTAGCTTTGGGGCTGTCGGGCTTTGCGGGTTGGCGACTGTTCCAGAAAAACAATGGCGATAAGGTGACCCAGGAAGCGATCGCGGCCGATGAGCGGGCGATCCAGCTAGCCAGCCGATTTGGCTACAGCTTGCCGAATGCCTACAAGAGCTTAGGCAGTGCGTTGAAAACCTTGATCGAGCAAACTCCGAAGAAAAATCTGCGCCGTCAGTATGAAAATCGTCTGGCGGCTCTGAAGAAGAGTGCACAAAAGGCAAAATCTGAGCAGCAGAGTGGCCGTGCCCCTCAGCAGCGCACGCCGGAACCCAGCCGCTATGACTACGACTACTAAGCCTAGCCGTGATCAATTCTATGAATCTTTCAACTTTTGCCAAGGCTCAGCGCCAGCGAACTAGCGATGGACAAGTAACTTCGATTCTAGAAGCTGCCGACGATCGCCGGCAGCTAATTCTCGTCTTGCCGCAATTGGGTGACTTTGACAGCTTGGAATATGCTTGGTGGCTGAAGCGTGAGGCGGCCCAGTTGCAGGACGTGGATGTGCGGGCGATCGGGATTGGTAATTTGGAGGCGGGGAAACGCTTTTGTGAATACACGGGATTTCCTGCCGACAAACTCTGGCTTGATCCCACAGCCGAATTGCATCGGGAATTAGGCTTGTATGAGGGATTGGCGCTGAAGGTACCGGGATTTAAGTCGGGGCAAAATGCTTGGCTGAATTTGCTGCTCATGTGTGCGGGGATTGGCAGTCCGGGGACGTTGAAGGAAGTGTTTCGGGGGTATAAGGGCGATCGTACGGCACCGCAGTTGATTGCCGATGAGGAGACAATTCAGGCGACACCGCTACCCGGATTAAAGGGCGAATTTTTCCGCTACGCTGGGGGCAAAGGGTTTCAACGTCCCTTTGAGCTAGCGACATTGCGGTTGAAAAATATGTCGGAATCGCTTAGTCGCTGGGGCACCTATGTTCCTGATGCAAGCTACATTACCCAACGCGGTGCGACGTTTTTGTTTGATGCTCAGGGTGAACTGATTTATCAACACCGCGATCGGGGCATTCTCGGCTTTGCAGAAAATATGAGTCAGCCGTTGACGTTTTTGACGGCTGTAAATTCATCCAAGCAAGCGGTTTAGCATGACTCATGCTGAATAGTTATCAAAAGCGCATTGTTGCCTTCTATACCCAGCGGACGAATTACGACAATGACTTCACCCGCGATCGGGCATTGCGATTACTGGTTGATGCGCCCGTAGAGTTGGGGCAATCGGTTTTGGATGTGGCGACGGGGACGGGATTTGTGGCGATCGCGGCGGCGGCAAACGTGGGCAAAACGGGCAGCGTTCTAGGAATTGATATCACACCGGATTATTTAGCAAAGGCGCAGGTAAAGTGCGATTTACTGGGAATTCATAACCTCACACTCCGCGAAATTGATGAAGCCGAACTCGATGCCGCACCGGAATCCTTCGATCGGATTTATTGTTCCAGTGCGATTGTTTTGTTTCCCGATATTCCGGCGACCTTGAAGCGTTGGCATAAATGGCTTAAACCTGGTGGCATCGTGGCATTTAGCTGCTCAACTGATACTTCTTTTTTCACGCCACAGGTGATCGCCGCCTGTCTCAGTCAAGGCATTGATTTGCCGAATCTGCATGTTCCGCTAGGAACGATCGATCGCTGTCGCGCACAATGCCAAGCGGCTGGATTTGCACAAGTTGAAGTGAATACCGTTGACCTCGGGGAATGGATGAGCCTCACTATCGCCCAAAATCGCTGGAATGGACGCATGTGGTTTCATCCCCAAGACCCATTGCCGAATTTACCCGCTGAAACCACCGATCGGATCAAAGCCAAATTTGATCGCCAAATCGCGGCGATCGCTACAGCGCAGGGCGTTTGGCACGAACACCTAGCATTTTACGTCACAGCCCATAAGCGCTAAGTCTTGGCCAGCCAGCGTTCGAGCCAGCGGGGAATATATTGCGATGCGTCGTTGAGATCCCGATCGAGCCGTCGATAATCGGCTTCATGCCGTTCCACCAAGGCCCAAAATTTCGCAGAATGATTCATATGGACGGTATGCGCAAGTTCGTGAATAAAGACATAATTCACCAGCGGCGCAGGCAGAAATAGCAATTTGTAATTCAAACTAATATTTTTATCCGAAGAACAACTCCCCCACCGGGTTTTCTGACCGCGAAAGCTGACTTGATTAAACGGCAGATTTGTATCTTCACTCAAACGGCGTATCCAAGGGGCAAAATGCTCATCCGCTTTGCAACTCAGCCATCGCGTTAAGGCGGTTTGGCTGAGGGATTCATTACCTGTGTTGCCCCACAAAATCAGAATTGGGTTTTCAGGATCGTCAAGTTCGCGCATTTGAATGCGTTGGACTTTGGCGGGCGTATATTCCACCAGCCAAGGCTGCCCGATCGCCCGGAGTTCAATCCGTTGGGGCAAGCCTTCGGTCGCTAAATGCGCTTCCTTGGGCTGACGTTTGGCGAGGCGGGCGTTGGCCTGATGATACCAGCGTTCATGCTTGAGAATGATGCTGGGAATTTCGGCCCGATCGAAGCCAGGAGGAATTACGACTTCCAGTTCGCCGAGACGGGTGAGCCGGAGGTTGACATGCTTGGCGCGTTGGCTGACGCGCACGGTGTAGTCGATCGAGTCGAGTCGCATGGTGACAGTTAGTAGTCGCGATTAGGAGCAGCAAGGTTACGGAACTGCGTAAACTGCGGTTCAAATAATAGTTTAATCGAACCGACAGGGCCGTTACGATGTTTACTGATAATGACTTCCGCAATGCCGCGATCGGGGGAATCGGGATTGTAGTATTCATCGCGATACAACATCATAATCAAATCCGCATCCTGCTCGATCGCGCCCGAATTATGACTGACAATGCCATCGGCTAACCAAGATGCATGTCCCGGAACTGTCAAATCAAAAACTTCCGCCTCCCCGATCGGCGTAATCGAAACCACTTCATCCCAGAACAAATCAGAGGTTGCCTTCTGTCTGAGCGCAGAGTCATTCAAGATCGTTGCATAATCCAGTAGGGTGTCTCTTGAGGGCGCGAATTGATAGTGGGAGGTGCCACCATAGGCTGTGCCGCGTAGAGTTGCCATCTGACGCTGTGTAATGCCTTGAGTTCGCATAATTGACTTCACAGTGCTAAATATTTCGATCGGCAAGGTGTCGCGATTGGGATTGGCCTTAATCTTTGATAGATAGTCTTGCAGCCGCTCCGCATCGTTAATCTTGCAGCCCACCGCCCCAATCGATCGCAAAAACTCCATCTGCATCGACTTTCCAGAAACTTCGACCAGATTTGCCGAGCGATACTTTTCGTGCGGCACAACGCGTAGTCTCGCAACAATCCCGAAGCGTAGTAGCAGAGCCATGACATCCCGCGCCAGTTGCAAGCTGCTGGTTGAAAAATGGATACGACTACTTGTATGAGCACTTTTTGGCGTGAAATAGGTGCCATCAGTAGCCCATAGATGAGCCAGCAGTTTGGCGATTTGAGGATTGCTCAATTGAAAAACTTCACTTGGCAAATGTTTTTCGTGGGAGCGCTGATTGAAAATTCCCAGATCTCTCAGCCACTTATTAATTCCGGCTGGATGCCAACGATTACCGTTGCCACTAAAAACAAGTTGATGCCAATTTCCCTTACCAGGATGACGGTTAACTTTCACGCCAAAAGTAAGCGCCGCTTGCGTGACGATTTCGCTATTTTCCTCAGAAGCGGTGGTGTAGCGTAGTGGCTGATGTTTAAGATAGCTACCATCACCGACTAAATGCCCGAGTAAAGCAATTTGCTCATCTGTCCAAACGACAGAGGCTTGGGTAGCCTCAGGAATCTGGCGCGAAATTGCCACCCGATCGCCGCTTTGAATATTCTTGAGTTCCTGCCAGCCTTGACCTGTATAAATGCGATGTTGAGCCGTTGATTTTAATGTTCTGCCACTTGCTAACTTTAGTTCAAAGATAGGCTTAACCCCCACACTCCAAACCAAATCACTTTCAGCTGCGACAACTTTTTCATCTTCTGTCATCGCCAAAACAGTCGGGGTTTGCCCGACTAATGACGAGATTGGGACACGTCTTCCATTCGCTAGCATGACCAATGTGTCACCCGTAACGCATTCCCTCAAATCCGACATCATGGGTCGCTTATCAGTACGCGATTCAACCCCGCGACTGAGCTGCGAAAGAGCAATCACCGGCACCGATAATTCCCGCGCTAGGGCTTTCAAGCCACGGGTGATATTTGACAATGCCTGAACTCGGTTATCGTTGCCTTTCCCTTCCATGAGTTGCAAATAATCCACCAGGACTAAACCCAGTGCCCCGCCCTGTTCCGCCTGAAGTCGGCGCAGACGCGATCGCATCTCCGGCACCCCAATCCCCGGCATATCATCAATAAAAATCGGCATTTGCGACAATGTGCTGATCGAGTGACCCAACGGTTCCCACTCCTGCGCGGTAATTCGCCCCGCCCGCAATCGATTACTTTCAATCCGCACTTCCGCTGAGAGCAAACGCTGCACCAATTGTTCCTTTGACATTTCCAAACTGAAAACAGCAACGGGAAGTTTATGATAAGAAGCAATGTTGCGAGCAATATTCAAGACAAAACTTGTGTTATGGACGCAAACATCATTGGCAACGAAATTATGCGTATCAGGAATGGTCAGGTCATAGACTTGACCTTCACCGATCGCTTCGATCGCGACAATCTCATCCCAATAGACGTCACTTGTTGCTAACTGCTGAAATTCTAGATGGTCAAGTGCCGTCGCCAACGCCATCAACCGATCGCGAGACAAAGCCCGCTGCCCCACATGAATATTGCTGGTACCTTTCAAACCCGCCCGCTGCGCTAAGGATTTCCAGCTTTCCTCACCTTTAGCAATGGCTAGATCGTCCCAAATCCCCACCGGAACTAGATCATGATTACTATGCGGCTGCCGCCAGGAAATCGCCGCTGACACCGCCTGGACGGCAACTTCTTTACCGCAAATCCCAATTTCATCAATGAAGTTGCGAATTGAACAAGCATCGGTAATATCAAGCTGCCAAGCGTCGCGGCGTGCGTCTTGGTATTTTACCGATCGGTGCTTTAAGGAAGCAACAATACCAAACCGCAGAAGCAAGTGCTGGAGTTGACGTGCTAGCCTTTCGCTGACCGTCGCGTAACCTAACTGCGATTGACCGCTGGATAAGACACTGGCCCAACCATCCGTGGCAAAAAATCGATTTAGAAATAGTGCTAGCTGCGATTGCTCCAACTGAAACACCACATCCGGAATCATTTTATCATGCGCCGTTTTATCCCAAAGACCGAGTTGCTTGAGCCATTCTGTGAGGGGATTTTCTGACTTCAGAGCATCATAACCACCTGTGATTAGGGCTTCTGGGTCTTGATTTAAGATTGTGCACAACTGCTCAAATCGCGCTCGGTTTGGCGCACTTTCACCGTTTTGCCAGACACAGAGGAGTGCGGGACTCACATTGAGGGCCTGAGCAATTTGGCGGGCAGAATGGGGACTCGCTGCGATCGCTTGGCACAAGTTGTGCCCAAAGGTTTTGCGCCGTTGCTGCAATGATTCAAGATCGCCTGCAACCCGGAAACTCGTTGCCCGCGTACCCTGGGAATCCATTTTCGCGACTTGAAGCCCCCCAAATTCTGAGACCGCTTCTAGGAAATCAGCCTGAATTGTAGGATTAACATTCGTGAAAGTTGGCGAGGTCTGCGTCAAACACCCATCACCAATCAAATAACCCAGCAGCTTTACTTCACAGCGGCGCAATTGCCGATCGCCCATCACAGGCAAACGGCGGGGTACGGCAATCCGATCGCCCACCTGCAATAGCCCCAACGATCGCCAACCGCGAATCGTTAAATAAGGATGGGTCAGTGTGGTTTCAATCTGTCGTCCCAAACGGGTTCTGACTCGATAGAGCGGCTTAATCCCATCGTCCACATAAACGGAGGGCCGAGTGATGCGTAGCTTAAAATCATCACCCAAGGTCAGCAAATCCGGATCAAACTGTCCAGCATAGATCTCAGCGATTGTTTTAATCGAACCATCGGCTAGCACAATTTCCGATTTTGCCGCCAAACATTTCCCCATTGCCGGACGACCCGCAACGATAATTAAATCGCTACGCTGAAAGCCTTGGGTCATCGCGTCGAGATCGTAAAAGCCACAGGCTAATCCCGGCACGGACAATCCCACCGATCGACTCTCAATTTCCGAGAACGTCTGCGTCAAAACATCCGCCGTCGAAACCAACCCATCCTGAGGCCGAGTTTGGGTGATATTAAACACCTTCTGCTCCGCGCTGTTCAGCACCTCTTCAAACTCCTGCCCCGTATCATGCCCCAGCTCCGCAATCTCCTGGCCCGTGCGAATCAACCGCCGCCGCAGATACTTCTCCATCACTAACACGGCATACTGATCGATATTCACAGCACTGGGCGTACGATCGAACAAATCCGCCAGTTTATTCTGACCGCCAACGCTCTCCAACTGTGCCTTATCCTGAAGATAAGTCACCATGTTCATCAAATCCGTCGGCTTCCCCTGGACATGCAATGTCAACGCCGCCTCATACATCTGTCGATGCGCCGTCAAATAAAAGGCTTCTGGCCGCAAAATATCCGTAATCCGGCCGATCGCTTCTGGATCCATCAAGATCCCGCCGAGAATCGCTTCCTCGGCATCAATATTCTGGGGTGGCAGCCGATCGGCGATCGACTTGAATTCGCGCTTACTCTGGGCATCGCGGCGCGATTCGTCATTACTGTCAAAATCATCGGCAGGACTTGCTACTTTCACCATGGGAAACCTATCTCAAGTCGGGAGCAAGCGTGCACAGCCGAACACCCTTGCTTCAATGCTGAATAACTATACCGAACTTTCCGGCGATCGCTGCTTTTGCGGCAAAAAGTTTACTTGTACTATTTTACTTTGCAATGGCTTGAATTGCTGGGATCGCAAAAAAAGGGACGCATCGTTGCATCCCTCGGGTGAAATGAATTTGGATGTTGCGACTTAAGCCGCAACCACTTCAAACTCGACATCGATCGTGATTTCAGGGTGCAGGGTGACTTTCGCTTTGTAGCTACCCAGCTTGCTGACGTTCGGAACCGTGATTTCGCGTTTGTCGATTTCGACGTTGGCGGCTGCCTTGATCGCATCGGCAACTTCCTGGTTGGTGACGGTACCGAAGATCGCTTCGTCTTCACCGACATTCTTGCTAATCGACAGCTTGCCTGCTTTCTCGATCGCGGCTTGCTGCTTGACGGCTTCCTGGCGCAGTTCTTCGAGGCGCTGACGCTCAAGCTCCTTGCGGCGCTCGACTTGCTTGAGGACACCAGGAGTGACTTCGAGGCCAATGCCCTTAGGCATGAGATAATTGCGGGCATAACCGGGAGCGACTTCGACTAAGTCACCGAGTTTGCCTAGTTTGCGAACGTCCTGTGAAAGAACGACTTGAACCCGTTTTGCCATGATTCCAAAAATTTCCGATTCCAAAGATTGACTGTAGACCTTCCGGCTGATTGCGTCTCGTGCGTTCCAGCGGAAGACGAGCTAGCCAAACATCATATGGTACTGGATAAGGGTGGGTTTGGGAAGGGGTGTTTTTTAGGGCACGGGCGATCGGGTGTGGGATGATTGATGGAAGTGGGCGTTGCTCACCTTACAGAACGTTGGGCAAACCCCCAACGCGTGGGATGTATCTAGTTTGGGTGGTGACGGTGTTTGAAGCGCTTTCGACGATCGCAGCATTTGTGCCAATTTCGCCAAATTTGGCCACTTCGGGACAGCCGACGGTGGAGCAGTTTGAGCTGATTCAGTCAGCGGGCTATGAGCTGGTGGTGAATCTGGCAATGCCCTCTTCAAGTGATTGGTTGGCGGTAGAGGCGGAGTTGCTCGATCGGTTGGGGTTGGAATATGTCCACATTCCGGTGCTATGGGAGAACCCAATTCTGGATGATTTCGATCGGCTCTGTGATCTGCTGGAGATGAATCCCAATCGAAAACTCTGGATCCATTGCACGGACAATATGCGGGTGTCAGCGATGATCTATCTCTATAACCGACTTAACGCGAAGCTCAGTCATGAGGTGGCTTGGCGTTATGTGGAGCAGGTCTGGCAGCCGAATGCGGTGTGGATGGGTTTGATCGAGGCAACGTTGGAGCTGTACGAATAGGAGCGAATCATGACTTTGCTGAAACCCCTAGCCAAAAATCTCTGGGTGGCGGATTGGCCGCTGAAGTTTTATGGGTTACCGATCGATTCGCGGATGACAGTGATTCGACTCCAGACGGGTGAGGTCGTGGTGATTTCGCCGATCGCGGTGTCGCCGGAGTTGCAGGGGGAACTGGCGGCGATCGGGAAAATTTCAACAATCATCGCGCCGAATTTATATCATCATTTATTTGCCAAGGATTTTGCGGCGGCATATCCGGCAGCGAAGTTGCTAGCGGTGCAGGGAATGCAGTCAAAGCGGCCCGATTTAGAGGTCGATCGCTACATGACCGAAAAAGATGGGGAATTCGGCCCGGATTTGCGCTATCACCTGTTTGATGCGTTTCGGGTGTTGGAACCGCGCGGCAATATGTTGTTTAACGAATACTTATTTCTGCATGTTCCGAGTCGGACGTTGATTATCACCGACGCAGCGTTTCATTTTGGGCCGGAAAGTCATTGGATGATTCAATCGCTAGCGAAGGCGTTGGGGATTTATCAAAAGTTGCAGCCGTCGTTGTTGGAACGGTTAGCGCTATGCGATCGGGCGGGGGCTTTGGCGACGATTCAGACGATTTTGGGCTGGGATTTCGATCGAGTGATTATGGCCCATGGGAGCATTGTGGAGACGGGCGGCAAAGCGAAGCTGCGATCGGGCTATGAGTGGTATCTTCAGAAGTCTTTGGCTTGACGCAATGATTCGACTGTTTGAGGTTCTCCAAAGTGATCGACCGATCGACCATAGGCAGCTAGCAAGCGTTCAGCATTTCTAGGTGACTTGAGGAGATCAGCGGTCTCGATCAAACTGCTCAAATCATCGGCGGCAATCAGCGCAACATTACCGCCGGGACGCTCAATGATGACGGCTTCACGATTATCGATGACTTGTTCACAGAGCGTATCTAAGTTATCTAGGACACTGTCGTAGGTTGTAGAAGTCATGGCTGAGTCCTCTGCTGTTTTCATTGTAGGACTTGCAGCAATGAATCCACAAGCTCGATCGCGCCTTATCCCATGACCGATCGCCATGCCAAATTCCAATGGCTGCCTTACTATCCCACCCTGAACTTAAGTTCAGGGCTAATAGCGAAAACCCATTGAAATGGGTTGGATGAATGATTAGTTAGATTGCTTTGAGTCCTTTTCAAAGGACTTTTGCTATTAGCCTCGGAATTGATTCCGGGGCGGGTGAGCGGCATTGTCTTTGAATGGAGAATTGCGGCTCAATCTCTCTGTTGGGCGCGTAATGCCGCGAGTTCATCCCGTTTGGCTTGGGTGATGGGATGGGTGGGGCCGAGGGCTTTTTCGAGGAGGGGAATCGCTAGAAGAATCCCGGCTTCTTGCTGGGTAAACATCGCCTGTTGAATAATTGCTAAATTCTCCTTCCCTGTAATCGTATTCGGATGTTCTGCACCCAACACTTTCTCCCAAATCGCGACTACGCCAGACATCATTTGGGCGGCTTCTGGAAGGCGATCGGTCGCATAGTATAAAAGCGCCAAGTTATTCAAACTGGTGGCGGTGTCTGGATGTTCGGGGCCTAACTGCGCTTCGCTGATCGCCAAATCCCGCTTGTACAACGGTTCCGCTTCCCCATAGCGCCCGATCGCACGATATAACGCCGCCAAGTTATTCAAACTGGCTGCGGTGGATGGATGGTCGGGGCCTAACTGCGCTTCGCTGATCGCCAAAGCCCGCTTGTACAACGGTTCCGCTTCCCCATAGCGCCCGATCGCACGATATAACTCCGCCAAGTTATTCAAACTGGGTCCGGTGTCTGGATGGTCGGGGCCTAACTGCGCTTCGCTGATCGCCAACGATCGCGCCCTACATCTCTCCGCCTCCTGCCACAAACTCAAACTCGCATA
>JBJORF010000019.1:0-52313 GCA_046049545.1 Cyanobacteriota bacterium
CCGAAGACCGGGTCGAAGCCGAAAAATCGGCACCGGGTAGCCAAATCCGCGCAGCCAACGACAACCTACCGCTGGTCTGGGCGCAGAGCCTCTACTATCTAGGCCAAATGCTCCAGGAAGGGCTGATCAATCCGAACGACATCGATCCGCTCAACCTGCACCATCGCCTCGGCTCCACCCGGCGCGTCACCGTGCAGATCGCCCTACTCGCCGAGGATGAATCACTGAAAGATCGCCTCGCCGCCTACAACATCCCCAGCGAAACCCTCCAAGATGTCGCCCCGATTCAAGTCCAGCAGGCCAAGGAACTGGCCATGGCCTACACCCAGCTCGGCCAAAATGCCAAGCTCAATCTCACGGGTCGGCCCCAACGGCTGATGCGCAGCCTGTCCACCTCCAAGGTGTTCAAATTTCAGGGCGATACCTTTATTTTCTTGCCCACTTTCCTAGAGCGCGATCGGTTCTACATTACCCTCGACTATCATTTCCTGATTTCCAACTTCCGCAGCGAACTGGCCTACATCCAGCGCCATTGGCGGCAACTGGGACGACCATTGGTGACGCTGATGATCACCCACGACATGCTCGATAAGGGCACCGATGCCCTGCTGCAAATGGTGCAGGAATTTCAGGATGGGATCTGCGGTGAAGTCCCAGTCAAGCTCGGGCCATTGAAGCAGTTGATGCTCACTGCCAGTCGCGATCGGCTCGACTTTTTGCCGGACTTCGATCGGGCCGCCTACACTGAAGCCGCCTTCTACAAGCCCTACTTGCAGGCCGACTTTGACGAAACACGACCGTTGAGCAGCTTGCAAGAGTTCATGCTGGAGCAGGAAACGGATGTCGCCTTGCTGAGCGATCAGCTGCGCCATTCCCGCAACCTATACGAAATCACCGAAATGCTGGCGACCCTGACCCATCTGAAGGGCCTCATGTTTGACACCGGCTTGGGCGGCGACCAAGAATCTGTGCGGGTCGGTCGCCTGCTCGATGAAGTCTATCGGAAGGCCAGCCGAGGCGATGCGGAAGGCCGTCCCTACTGGGGCATCGTCCGACGGGCGGCGGGTCTACTCGATAAGGTCGATGCCGAACTCACCGATGCCGTCGCCGAAATCCTCGTGCGCCAAAAGCAAATCGCCGTGGGCCTCTCCTACACGGAAGCGGCCCTGATTACCCAGCCCTTGCCGCACAACGAGCTGCTGGAAAAGCTGCGCCTATTTTGCCGGGAGGACATTCGCGATCGGATTTTGACCCAGGAGATTTTGATTTATCTCAGTTCGCTGATGAAAGCTGAGCCAACCTTGGTGCAGGGTTTGCTGACTTTGCGGGTGGGCTATTTCATCGTGCTAATGACCAACGACCTGGCCCAAGAGCTGGAAGTGACGCAGGACGAAGCCTACGAACGGCTCATGCAGCTCAGTCCCTACGAAATCAAAATGCGGCTAGCGCAGATCTTGTCGGGGTATGAGCAGCGCAATCGCACGCTGTTCCAGCGCGAATCCCTGAAGCTCGGCATCCAGGAAGCCGACATTGACTGGATTGTGCCTGTCAGTGAAGCGGAAACCGAAACCCAAGATTGGCTACGCTATCGCCAAATGGAAGGCGGTCGCGGGACGGTGCCCCAGAACTTTTATCCGACGGTTTGGAAGCTACTGCATCACTGCAAAGGCTTGGTGATCGGAGATAAGCTGGAGCGCCGCAATCGCTTGGAAAGCGAGTCGTTAGTTTTTGAAATGACCGCAGGGGAGAAGAACTTCGCGCTGCAAGTCGATCATTTGCTCAACAAAATCAGCGCACCGGAATACCGCTATGTGAACATCGAAGCCCTGATGGAACTGTCGGCGATCGTCCAGAACAATCCCGACATGCAGATTAGCGACTACATCGTGCTGGATATTTTGATTGGTCATGCGGTGCGGCTGGCTTGGTTGGATCATCATCCCGAGCATACCGATCGCTACGACGAATACAAAACCCTGGCTTGGTCGGCGTTCTATACCAGTTCATCCTACGAATGTGCCGCTTTTGTCGCGAAAGCGCTGCAATTCCTGACTCAGTTAGGCCAGAGCATGGCGGCGGAGTTGGAAGAGGAACCCGTGGCCGCTGGGACAGAGTCCTAAATTGTGTGCATCGGCCCCTGACTTTGCATAACGTTCCTGACTGTGAATCGGTTGATTGCATAAGGTTGAGTAGAGTCGGGTTACCTAAATCCGATTACGTTCCTGATTTTTCGATCGATTCCTATGGCTTCTCCTTCGCGTTTGATTCCGTTTCTCCTGGGTAGTAGTGTAATCCTCACGATCGGGGCAATCGTTGTCCAGCCCCCATCGGCGATCGCCAATCCAAAACCCGCCGTCATACAGTCACACGCCGATCGACCGGAAGCCGATCGGTTATTCCAGCAAGGTATTGCGGCCTACGATCGGGACGAATTCGACTTGGCAATCACCCACTGGCAAGCGGCATTGAAGCTGTATGAGCAACTCGGCGATCGTAAAATGGTCGGCCAAACTTTGCGTCAACTGGGCCGCACCGACTCTGTCAACAACCAACCCGACAGCGCACTCATTCGCCTCAAACAAGCACTCGACATCGCCCGCGCAGTTGGCGATCGCGAAACCGAAGGCCGCGCCCTCGGCAACCTCGGCATCGTCTATGCCGATCAAAAAAAGCGCGACCTCGCCCTCGAACATTACGCTCAGAGTATTGCGATCGCGCAGTCGATCAACGATGAATTCGGCGAAGCAATCACGCAGCTCAATCTCGGCGAACTGCACAGCCGCCAAGATTTTAGTCAAGCCTACAAAGCCTTTGAGCGCAGTGTTGAACTCCTCCGCAAGCTCAAGCAACCCCGGCGTGAAGCCCATGCACTCCTCGCACGGGGCAACTTTTTTGCCCTTTGGTCGGGCAACTGTTCACGGGCGATCGATGAAGGCTATGCGCCGAGCCTCCCGCTGTTCCGGCAAGCCAAGGATCGCTATGGCGAAAGCCGGGCCCTCGGTGGCATGGGTAAATGCCATGGGCAAGCCGATCGCCATGACCAAGCCATTCAATTCAGCCAAGCGAGCCTGGTGGTGACGCGAGCCATGCAGGATCGCTGGTATGAAGGTGTTTTGCTCAGCCAACTCGCCCAAGCCCACCAAGCCCTCGATGAGCGTGATAACCAACGCATCCTGCGCGGTTTTCTATCAGTTAAGTTAACCGAACCGCCCCAATCCACAGACAATGCGCAACAAGCCCTATCCTACGCCCAGCGAAGTCTCAAAATTGCCCGCGAAGTCAAAAATCGGTGGGGTCAAGCCATTGCCCTCGAAACGATCGGCCGCAGCCAACTTGTCCTCGGCGAATATCAGGCCTCAATTACCGCCCTCCAGGAACGACTGCTCATCACCCGCGAATATCAAGATTGGCGCAATGAAGCAACCACTCTCACTGCCTTAGCAACAGCCCACGAAGGCTTAGGCAATTTTGAGCAGGCGATCGCCCAGCACCAAGCTGCCGTCGCGATCTACTACAAGCAATATCGCGATCGGATTAATCAACCCCTCTACAAGGGTTCCAAGGATCGCTTTTTTCCCAATGACCTCTGGGATGCCCTGATTCGGATGGGCGACACCTACCACCATCAAGGCGACCACATCGCTGCCGTTAATGCTTACCAGGAAGCCCAAGGCAAGCGCGAACGATCAAAGGGAAGTCCCGGTTTTACCCTGCATAGCCGCCTTGGGCGCAGCCTACTGAAAGTCGGACGCTTTGCCGAGGCGGAAGCGGAACTGCGGTTTGCGAATGAATTTGAAGATGACTTTCGGCAAGCGGTGGCTGACTCCAAGGACAGCACCGACAGCAGTCGGATTCGATTAGCCGAAATTCTAATTGAAAATTATCGTTATCTCCAGCAGGCTCTAGTGGGGCAACAACGCTTTGAAGCAGCCCTGGAAATTGCTGAAAAAAGTCGCGCCCGCGTCTTCTCAGAAATGCTCGCCGCCCGCATCAGCGGTCAGCCGCTCCTGAAAAATGCCGCGCTCTCCGCAGCCCCAAACATTGACCAAATTCGCACGATCGCCCGCCAGCAAAATGCCACCCTCGTGCAATACTCCTTAGTCAATGAAAACCTACTCTACATCTGGGCGATTCAACCGACTGGCAGCATCACCTTCAAATCCGTTGACCTCAAAACCACCAGCCAACCCATCCCCAACCTGATTCAGCAGAGTCGCCGATCGATGGGGGTGCGCTCCGCCTTCCGCAACGATGAACTCCAAGGTGGCAAAGCCCCCCAAGGTAATCCCGCCCCCGCTCTCCAGGAATTGCACCGATTGTTGATTGCACCGATCGCCTTCGCGCTCCCCAAAGATCCGAATCAGCGCGTCGTCTTCCTGCCTCAGGATACTTTGTTTTTAGTGCCATTCCCGGCCCTAAAGAATCCGCAGGGGCAACACCTAATCGAGCAACACACAATCTCCACCGCTCCATCCATCCAAACCCTCGCCCTCACCCAACTCCAGCGCCAGAATCAACGTCAAAGCCCCCCTGCCCAAGCCAGCCCTCTGATCGTGGGTAATCCCGCCATGCCCTCGATCAATGGTTATCAACTCAGCCCTCTCCCCGGCGCGGAAGCCGAAGCCAAAACGATCGCCGAACTGCTCAAGACTCCCGCCCTCACTGGCACCCAAGCCACCAAAGCCACCGTCATCGAACGCATGAAAACCGCCCCGATCGTCCATCTCGCCACCCATGGACTGCTCGACACCAACGATGGCAGCCCCGGTGCGATCGCCCTCGCCCCCAGCGATCGTGATGCGAAAGGACTGCTGAGTGCTAACGAGATTTTTGATTTGAAGTTGTCGGCGAACTTAGTCGTCCTGAGCGCCTGTGACACCGGACGCGGCAAAATCACGGGCGATGGCGTGGTGGGTTTGTCCCGATCGTTCGTGGCAGCGGGTGCGCCCAGCGTTGTCGTTTCCCTTTGGGCCGTGGACGACCGATCGACGGCGACATTGATGAGCGCATTTTACCGTCAGCTCCAGACCAATCCCAACAAAGCCACCGCCCTCCGGCAAGCCATGCTCCAGACCATGCAACAGCACCCCCAACCGATCGACTGGGCCGCTTTTACCCTGATTGGCGAAGCCGAATAACCCTTGATCAAATCCGGTCGATCGGCCTCGCTTGATGAATAATCAAACAGTCCCTTCGGCCCAATGCCATGTTTCTGTTTTTGTCTAAACTCCTACCCCTGCTGTTCTATCCCCTCGGCCTGACGATCGTCCTGATGCTGACTGGACTAATTTTGCTGAAGCGGCGACTAAGACGGCTGGCGAGCCTCTTGATCATTTTTGCGGTCTGGATTTTGTACTGGAGCAGCACGGATTTGGTCGCCCAGGGTCTGACCCAATCCCTAGAATTTCAAAATCTGCCCAAAACCATTCCCCAAGCCGATGCGATCGTCATTCTCGGCGGTGCGACAAAAGCGGCGATTTCGCCCCGTGTGCTGCCAGAGGTCGGTGAACCCGGCGATCGGGTAATCTATGGGGCCAAACTCTACAAAGACGGCAAAGCCCCCAAAATCATCCTCAGCGGGGGCCGCATTCCCTGGGGCGGTGATACGGGTTCGGAATCTTCAGATATGGCGATTCTATTAGATTTGCTCGGCGTGCCTCAGGATGTGATTCTGGAAGATCCGACTTCGCTGAACACGATCGAAAATGCCAAAAACGTCAAACAAATCATCGAGCGGGAAAACATCCGCACGATGCTGCTGGTGACTTCAGCGACGCATATGCCCCGATCGCTGGCGATTTTCCGCAAACTCGGGATGGATGTGAGTCCGGCACCGACGGATTTTCAGAGTACGAATGTGCCGCAGAATGTGCAGGCGCAGGGACAGTTGCTGAAGCTGTTGCCGGATGCGGAGAATTTGCTGCTGACGACGCGATCGTTGAAGGAATGGGTGGGGCTGGTGGTGTATCGGTTGCGCGGTTGGGCGTGATCGGGGTTGGGCATCAGCGATTTACGACAGCGCTTGAAATCCGTCGATTAACGCGGCGGCGGCATTGGGGACTTTTTCAGCCCCGGATTCGGTGGCGGCGATCAGGAGCAGGAGGACTTGCGTGCCTGTGGGTTTGGCGATGATTACGCCATTGACGGGTTCGGCGACACCGCCGATCGTCAGGCTGCCGCTCCAGTCCAGTTGAATCCCGCCGGGAATCGCCCGCATCGTGCCTGCTTGGAAAGCTTCGCCCCGTTGGAAGGTGACTTTGGCCAGTTCGACCAGGTTCTCCGGGGTGAGGAAGCCGCTGCTCGGTTGGGTGAGGGCCGTGTAGGCGAGGGAACCCGCTTTGTTTTCGATCAAGACCGCATCCCCGATCGGGCTAACGCGATAATCCTGCAAAATTGCCACCCGGAAACGGCCCTTGGGATCATTAAATTCTCCCGCCGTCGGTAGGGGATCAGCCGCAGGCAGGGGCGGCGGGGCTACGGGTAAACTCGGTGTCGGCAGACCGGGCAAGGTTCCCGGAGTCGGGCTAGCAGTCGGACTAGCCGTCGGATTAATGCTCGGAACCGTGGGTGAAGGCTGGGGCGTGGGCTGCTGATAAGTGGTCGCCGAACCCGGCAGTGCGGGAACGGGCACCGCTTCTGTCGTTGGCACGGGCGTGGCAGGCGCGATCGGCACCGCTTCTTGGGCCGTTAAGCGCTCACCGCTCACCAAGACCACCACAAAGGCAAATAAGCCCAATAGCCCAATCACGATCGGCTTGAGCATCGCCATCTTCAAATTCACCGCCTTCAAACCCGCCTTCAACCGCATCTGCATCACCAATATCCTCTTCACTAAAAAACTGCAACGACCCAACCGAGCAATTAACTCTGAGCAATTAACTCCGACCCAAAATCGACCCACTCCCGGAATAAAACACCCCGGCCACGCAACCAATCATGATGGTCGCCAGAGTTGCCGCCCACAGTGCTTTCCAGCCCAGCTCGGTAATATCCTTGCGCCGACTCGGCACCAAGCTGCTGAAGCCGCCGACGAAGATGCCATAGGACGGCAAATGGGCAAACCCGCACAGGATATAGCTGATGATCACCAAACCCCGATCGCTGATCGCACCTTTCTGAGCCAACGTCGCCAGATTCAGATAGGCGGGAATCTCCGTCTCGATCAACCGCGACCCAACCAGCACCGCCGCCTGCCAAATCTCCGGCGGCTTGCTCGAAATCCCGGTCAGCACCACCAGCGGCATAAACAGCGCCCCTAAAATATTCCGCAGATTCACCACCTGGAAAAACTGGCCAATCTGCTTCAGCGCCAAATTCTGACTCTGGGCCAATCCCGCCAAGTTCCCAAAAAACAAATCTACCAGCGCCACTAAGCCCAAAATCGCAATTAACAGCGCCGCGATCGCCACCGCCAACCGCACGCCATCCATTGCCCCCGTAATCAAACTCTCCATCGCATTTTCGGACTTACCAGCAGTATCCTCCGCCAACAGCTCCGGCGGAATGCCCCCTAAGGTTTCGGGCACAGCGGTTTCCGGCACCAAAATTTTCGAGGTGACAAAGCAAGCAGGAATCGCCATCAACGAAGCGGAGACGAGATGCCCCGCGATCGTCGGAAAACTCGGCGCAAGGAACATCGCATAGATCGCCAGCACCGTCGAAGCAATACTGCCATAGCAAGCCGTCAGCACCGCGCAAAGCTCACTCCGGGTCATCTTCTCCAGAAACGGTCGAATCACCAACCCCGACTCAATCCCCACAAAAATATTCGCCGCCCCACTCAGCGCTTCCGCCCCGCTCAGGCCCATCGTCCAGCGGAAAATTTTGCCAAACAAATTGATCATCGGCTGAATCACGCGCCAGTGATAGAGCAGCGACATCAACGCCGAAAAGAAAATCACCAACGGCAACGCCCGAAATGCCAGGATATAGCCCAGCGAAATGTTCTCCGGAGCCAACCGATCGCCCGCCACAGGAATATAGCCGGGGGTAATCGCCCGCGCAATCCAGCGGCCCGCCCCAACGGGCCCCGGCGCAACCTGGGGATTCGGCACAATTAGGTCGCCGAACAGGAAGCGTGCGCCCGCTTCGGTGGCATTGATAATGCTATTGACGTTGTTGCTAGTCAGCTCAATGATCTGACGGCTGAGGGGAAACTGAAACACCAGCAGTCCCACGATCAATTGCAGTCCGATGCCCCACAGTATGACTTTCCAGGGCACTTCGCGGCGCGCCTCTGAGCCTGCCCAGGCGATCAGACAGAGGACAAAAATCCCCAGAAATGAAACCAAATTTAACCAGGACATCAGTGGTACCGCCCTAACCGAACAACGTCAAAAACGAATTTGCCTCAGAACTTTGTATCATTCAGCGGTCACGCATGACGCACCTTCGCGCAGAAACTTGACGCGGCTGGATACCACAATGAGCCAACTTACCCATAACCACTGCCCCCAAGCCCCCACCCGGATTATTTGCTCGGCAAAGATAATTTTGTGCCGCAAGGATTCTGATTCAGCCAGGTGCGAGCACAATCACGTTAACGTGATCGTCCCGTCATCGCCCGATCGAGCCGCTGCTGATTCTGGGGATCGCTGTACCAGGTATCAAGCACACTCACATTCACCGCATAGTTTTCATCGCCAAATCCCTGATCATTGATGCGGGATTCGGCACTATTGACCGCAACGATATGCGGCACCCCGTTAAACCAACCGATAATCGGACTACCCGAGGAACCGGGACGGCTATCACAGTTATGAATAAGGGCGCGATTCTCCGTTTCCCCCGTCACACTACAGTGACTATTCAAGCCCATGGTGTAGCTCATCCCCGCCGTGAACTGCGGATAGCGTTCTGGGTCAGGAAAATCTTGGGCGTAGCCCACCGTGACGAAGCGTTGACGATATTGGGTCAACAACTGGAACGGAATCGATCGCCAAGGCAGCACACCATATTTCTGACCGAGATCTCGATCGAGCTTCAGTAAGGCCCAATCCTGTGCATGGGGAATCACAAAACCATCCCGAAAATCTGTGCCCACAATTATTTCCGTCACCTGCGCCCGATCGTCTATTGCCGCCAATTCGCCGTTGATTAAATTCGGCGAGAATGTTACATCCTGTTTCAATTCATTCGTGATGGGATTGACCACGCAATGGGCATTGGTTAATACCCAATCCTGACGCACCAATGTTCCGGTACAGAAGTTGTTCACGCCAATTTGTAAACGCCCGATCGCCGACCATGGATAATCACGTTTCGTTAAGGGAACGCGGGCATCACATTCCGGCATTGGCTGTCCCGGTTTGCAGATAATTGCCGCCGTTGTCGATAACGCGCCCCATCCCAGTAGCCCGATCGCCCCTATGCCTAAACTGAAAAATCCCAGCGCCACTCTTAGATTCAGCATCACAACATCCATCCCGGCAGAACACAAGCCTTATCCTGACGCGACCGGTCAAATTATGTCGAGAATCATCGCAAAATATTCAGCCGCGATTCACAACCAAAATCAAAATTTCATCAACCTTTGCATAAACAACCGATCGTTAGACCGATCAACCAGTAATGAACTGAACTGGTGAGCTGAACTGGTGAACTGAACTGCCGCTAATGCCTTCACCGCCATCATCAGCCTGTCTTATACTGATCAACAAGCTCAATCTACGCCGTATTGCCTGAATCACCATGATTTCATCGCGTTCCCGCCGCTCATTCCGCCTGACTTTAGTCACGCCATCTTTACTGCTTAGCTTAGTACCGTTGATTTCGACCCATCGCACAATCGCGCAACCAGCGCCATTCCCCACAACCCCGCCGATCACGCCAGCGGTGATTCCCAGCCCAGCCGTTCAAACAACACCCCTACTGCTTGACCCAATTCCCGATCTCCAGTTACCCCCAGGATTGCAGCCCCCAAGGGAACCCGCCGATCCGCGCAATCCCCTGGCGAACATCACGATCGATAGCTTGATCGATGAGCTGCGCACCGCCAATCGTAGCCGTCATGAAAGTATCGTGAACGAATTGGTGAAACGTGGTAAATCAGCCATTCCGCCTCTAACAAAAGCCCTAGAAATCAACGATCCCCTAGTCCGGCGTGGCGTCGCCACCGCTCTAGGCAAATTCCAAGAAGCCGCGATCGCCGCTGTCCCAGCCCTGGTGAAACTCACCGCCGACAACCGCCGCGCCCTCTTTCCTCGACGCGAATATGACGATTATCCGAGCCTGACCGTTGCACCACCAGAGCCGATCCCGTTCTATTCCAGCTCGGCGCGATCGCGGCCCACACCCCCCGACAATCCCCGCAACTTGGTCAGCATCACCGCCCTCGGAGCCCTCGGTCAAATTGGGCCAGCTGCCCGACGCACAGCGACGGAGCCACTCACCCAACTCTTAAAAACCGAAGATCCCTGGGTCAAACTTCATGCGGCTTGGGCACTCAACCAGATGGGGGCCGAAACCCCCATTTTATCCACGTACCTCGCTTTACTCCAGCATCCCGATCAAGCGGTGCGCACCACAGCAAACGACGCGATTGGCAATGATCCATTGATTACCAAAGTCATTGGGGCCGAAGCCTCGCCAGCGATCATTCAACAATTAGTGCAGGCACTGGCAATCAACGACGATCGGAGCAATGCTACCCTTTGGAATTTGCTCAGAACCGTCGGAGCCGAGGCCGTTCCCAGCCTCACCGCCGCGCTCAAGTCGCCCAATCCAGCCCTGCGCAGCAATGCGGCCCAAGCCCTCGGGAAAATCGGCAAAGATGCGCGATCGGCCATCCCAGCTTTAATTCCGCTGCTCAATGATCCGAGTCAGTCGATGATCTTAGCGCCAGTCCCCGCGTTTGAGCCGAGCAGTATCAGGGCAATCGAGCCTGCTCTCGCACCCGCTTACTACGGTGACTATGGTAATTTTCCAGTGCCGCCGAACGCCAATCATTTAGTCCGCATTGATGCCATGATCGCGATCGCGCAGATTCTTGGCAATGCCCGTGAAACCGACGATCGCCCCATTGCCGCCACGACTCAGTTACTCCAAGATCGCGATCCCGCGACGCAATTAGCCGCCGCTTGGTTACTCGAACGCCTCCGTGGCAGCAATCAAGCCAGTACAGCGATCTATATCAAGTCCCTTACCCAACCCGAATTACGGGAAGCTAGCAAGGGCTTTTTCGCAACTTTAGTCAATGGCCCAATTCGTATTCCCAATAATTGGTTAACCGCCACCGATCGGCGTAACCTACTCCAATTGATCAGCGACCCAGATCCGACGACTCAACGCATTGCCAGCCAACTGCTCAGTTCCTTCGGCGCAGCGATCGTGCCCGATTTAATACCGCTGTTACGTTCACCCGATATTCGCACCAAACATGCGGCGATCGATATCCTTAGCAATATCGGTCAACCCGCCAGCAGTGCCCTCCCGAATCTGACGGCCCTCCTCCAAGATGTCAGCAGTTATACGATTCCTGAAACGCCTTGGGGGTGGGGGTCGGCAAGTGTGATCGGGCCACAGATCGCCGTTAGTCCTTGGGCGCGCGAGGCCAGTCGCAAATCGTACAGTCAAGTCTTTTTTCCCAACGAGAACGAAATTCTCACCCGCAGTAAAGCGATCGACGCAATCGGGCGCATCGGCATCAGTAATCCTGAGACCCAATCAGGCTTAAACCAACTCGCCCAAGCCGATCAAAATCAAATCGTCCGACTCAAAGCCACCTGGGCCGCGATTGTCCTGGGAAGTGACGAAAAAGCGTATCTCCCGTTTCTGGAAGAAACCCTAAACGCTTCCAAGGGATCGGTTCAGAATACTACACGGAATATTTTGGAGGCGATCGGCAAACCAGGCGCAAAAATTTTGATGGGCCACTATCTCAAACGATTAGACAACCCAGAACTCCGCGTCAATACAGTCCTCTGGCTAGGCAATAACCGTTTAGGCGGAGCCTCCCTAGCAGCCGTCCGCAAAATTCGACCTTATCTCGAAGGCAGCGACTCAATACTTCGGGGTTATACCGTCACTATTCTCGCGAACATTGCCGATAGCATTATCGCCGATGCCAGAAGTGATCAACTCAGCGATCGCGAATTAAAAACCGCGATCGAGGAATACACCAAAGTCAATGAAATCACCCAAAAGCCCAATGCCAAATTCAACGCCCAACCCGTCGAGCGATTACAAAATGCCCTCAATCAGCTCAAGCGTTATCAAACCGACCGATCGAGACGCTAGGTTCAGCACGGCGATTTTTGAACCGTTCATGATTCACTTTCATTGGGCAAACCTCGGACAGCCCTATCGTCGAATTCTCTCAACCATCAAAAATGATGCAACTACCGGAACTATCAATTTGGCTATTAGTGGCAGCTGTCATCGTACATACAGTCGCAGAGGCTTGGCGACCAGAATATGAGCGAGTCAAACCGGATTGGCGATCAATTGCATTTAATCGGTTACTTTGGCTGGATAATTTACCAATTTTTTTGGCAGCGATCAGCGTGGGGGTAGTCGGTTGGCGATGGCCGATCGTCAGCGGAATCTTGCCTGCGGTAGGATTGACACATCCACTTTTCGACCATCTCGGCCTGAGTTTGATAACGCGAAAACTCCGACCGGGCAGTTGGACAGGACTCTTTTTATTTTGGCCCGCCAGCATTATTGTCTATGCAGTTGCCTACACCAATCACTTGGCCAATATATCGGATTTGATCATTGGGGGTGTAATTGGTCTAGCGATTTCTATTTGGCTGCTCTGGGCGGTTCTCCAAACCCCTCAAGGCGAAGAATAACTGTTGCGAATCAGCGACCTAAGCCATTGCAGCAGCATCAAAACGTCACCACCGATCGAATCCCCTCGCCTTTTTTCATAATGTCAAAGGCTTCATTAATCCGCTCGATCGGCATCACATTCGTGATCAAGTCATCAATGTTGATTTTGCCGTCCATATACCAATCCACAATCTTTGGCACATCCCGCCGACTCTTTGCCCCACCAAAGGCGGTGCCTTTCCACACGCGGCCCGTCACCAATTGAAATGGCCGCGTGCTAATTTCTTGCCCTGCCGCCGCAACGCCAATAATCACACTCACCCCCCAACCCTTGTGGCAACATTCCAGCGCTTGCCGCATCACATTCACATTGCCGATACATTCAAAGCTGTAGTCCGCCCCGCCATTCGTCATTTCCACCAAATGCGCCACAATATCTTGATCAATTTCCTGGGGATTCACAAAATGCGTCATGCCTAATTTTGTCGCGATCGCTTTTCGGGCCGGACTAATATCCACCCCAATAATCATATTCGCGCCAACGAGCTTCGCCCCTTGAATCACGTTTAGTCCGATTCCCCCCAAGCCAAACACCACCACGTTCGATCCCGGTTCGACTTTCGCCGTATTAATCACGGCCCCAATGCCCGTCGTCACCCCGCAACCGATATAGCAGACCTTATCAAACGGAGCATCCGATCGAATCTTCGCCAGCGCAATCTCCGGCACCACCGTATAATTCGCAAAGGTCGAAGTCCCCATATAATGCAACAACCGCTCACCTTTATGGGAAAACCGACTCGTCCCATCCGGCATCAAGCCCTGCCCCTGCGTGACCCGAATCGATTGACAGAGATTTGTTTTAGGATTTAAGCAATATTCACATTCACGGCATTCCGGCACATAGAGCGGAATCACGTGATCGCCTGGTTTCAATGACTTCACATCCGGGCCAATTTCCACCACCACGCCCGCTCCTTCATGGCCCAAAATCGCCGGGAACAGTCCTTCCGGATCAGCCCCAGATAACGTATAGGCATCGGTATGACAAACCCCCGTTGCCTTAATTTCAACCAGCACTTCCCCCGATTTTGGCCCTTCCAACTGGACAGTATCAATCACCAAGGGTTGGCCTGCACCCAGCGCGATCGCGGCTTTGACATCCATGGCAACGGTTCCTCAAACAGTAGCCCCAGCAGTATAACAACACCGCTGGGCCAAGCACTGAAATCACGAAGTTTACGACAAAGTCATTAACAATTCTAAATGGCAGGCTTGCAGCAGCTGCCGACATTCCGGCGGCAAAACCGTTTGGAGTTTGGCCACTTCCAATAGAACTGAAAGCTCTCGCACATAGTCTTTTTGGATATATTTTACCGCCGGATGACCCGGTGAAATACTCTTCAAACTTTGCAACAAATAAATGACATTATTTAACCCTGACAACGGATTACGCAACTCCTGATAAAAATAGTTCAACAGCCCATCCTGGCTCCCCGTCGCCAACCCCCCAACAGTTAAACTATTTGCCGCAAGGTAATGTTCCGCTGCCGTAGCCGTTACCGCCGATCGGTTGGCCAGCCTTGCCTGAATCGCACAAATTAATTCATCGGGATTGCAAGGCTTGTGCAAATAGTCATCTGCGCCCAATTGCATACAGCGCCGAAAATCTTGATTGTTATTACTCGCACTCAGGAAAATAAACGGAATACTCGCCGTCGATCGGCGCAACTTCAGCGCTTGAATCACCTCATAGCCGTTCTTAATCGGCATTTTGATATCACACAGGATCAAATCCGGCAAATGCTGAATCGCCAAATGCAATCCCATTTCACCATCATCCGCCGCGATCGTGGTGAAACCTGCTGCCATCAGCAGATCCACCAGCGAGTCTCGGACTGCCTGTTCGTCTTCAATCACCAGAATGGTTGTCATAGCCTGATTGCATCACCTAATTAAATTAACGCGCCACACGATACGGAATCGTCACCGTAAAGCTGCTGCCGTGACCCGGTTCACTGGTAAAAGCGATACTGCCCTGATGCAATTCCACGCATTGCTTGACGATCGACAAGCCCAGTCCCGTACCGGGAATGCGTCGCACGTTGCTACCACGATGGAATGCCGTGAACAGTTTTTCCTGGTCTACAGCCGGAATTCCAATTCCCTGATCGCGAATTTGGAACACCGCGTTATGTGGGTCTAAGGTTAAGTGGAATTCAATTAAAGAACCTTGGGGAGAATACTTAACTGCATTGGAAATTAAGTTCGTAATAATATGTCGAATCAGCTTTTCATCCGCTACAACTAGCGGATCTACGGAAGCCTCATAGGCGAAGTCCACCACATCTTGTTTATAAGGTTGAAACTCCTGCACCAATTCATGGCAAAAAGCCACGAGATTAATGGGCAAAGGCTGGAAGCGAATTTTCCCCGATTCCGTCGCGCCGATCAGCAGCACATCATCCAACAGCTGATTCATTCGCTGCACGGCCTGATTAATCCGTTGGAAATAGGTTTCGCGTTGAGGCTCCGAGACCTTGTCTTGATAATGTTGCAGCAGTTCGGTGGAAAATAAAATCGTATTGAGCGGATTCCGAAATTCATGGGCCACGATCGACACCAATTGCGACTTAATTTCGACTTGGGCCTGCCGATCGGCCAGCTCCGCCTGACAGTCCTGTATCCGCTGGTGATGCAGCAGAGCATTGCTAATCGTCGTGAGCAAGTCCCCCGGATTCAGCGGCTTAAATAATATGCCGTAGGGCTGCGTATGCCACGCCCGTTGCCATGCCTCGGGATCAGACTCATCGGTCAAATAGACGATCGGTACCCCAAAGTTCTCCCACAGCTCCGTCGCCGTCTCAACCCCATCCAGATCACTGCATAACTGCAAATCCACTAACACGACATCGGGTAGCGTTTGACTGGCTCGATGCAGCGCTTCCGTTGCTGAAGTTGCCACAGCACTGATCCAGTAGCCTGCTTGATTCAGCCGATGCTGTACCGCCGGTGCCACCGCTGATCGATTCTGGACGATCATTAAGTTAGTCAAGGGCGATTCCGCATCAGCACCACACTGCTTGGCGATCGCCTGAATAGGAGTCGCTTCGAGCTGAGTCGCTTCGAGCTGAGTCGCTTCGAGGATTGAACGGTGAGATCCGCCAGACATAAAATTTCGCCCCCTGCGGCGTGGGTTCGGGTGTTTAAGCCAGCTATGATACTCACAGGCCGATTAGTGACCCCGTTAATTACCCGGATTTCTGACGCGATCGCGCCCACATCCTGCGAATATTGCTGAGAAAGCGCCAAAACCGATTCCATGTCTCAACTGCCATTATCTCAACTGCCATCGCCCCCGCCAGCATTACCGCACTTCACTGCATTCGCCGATTTGGCGGCCCACCACCAAGCCCGCCTCCAATCCGCCGCACCCGCAGCCACGATCTTGGGCCTGATTCGACCGCCAGACCCAACCGATCTCGCCGCCGCGATCGCGGCGATTCGCGGCGCTGGGCATGGGATTCTACCCTGCGGCGGCTGCACCAAAATTGATTGGGGCGGGGCGGTCGGGCAAGGCCAAACAATCGTTGCCCTCAGTACACAATTCCTTAACCAGATCGTCGAACATGCGGTTGACGACATGACCATCACCGTCGAAGCCGGACTGCCGATCGCCCAACTCCAGGCCCACCTCGCCCAGCAGCAGCAATTTCTCAGTCTTGATCCGCGCTATGTCAGTGCTGGCGCCACCGTCGGCGGTGTGATTGCGACCGCTGATAGTGGCTCGTTGCGCCATCGTTACGGCGGCGTGCGCGACATTCTCTTGGGGGTGCAGTTTGTGCGATCGGACGGTGAACTGGTTAAAGCCGGAGGCCGCGTGGTGAAAAACGTCGCTGGCTATGACCTAATGAAACTGATGACGGGAAGCTACGGCACCCTCGGGGTGATCACCCAAGCGACGTTCCGCACCTATCCCTGCCAAAGTCACCGCCAAACGCTAATCCTCACAGGCGAACCCGACGCTCTAGCCACCACGATCGCCGCGCTGCAACGATCGCTACTCACGCCCCTCAGTGTGGATTGGCTCTCAGCCAGCGCCATAACAAGCAGCAGCATCCCCGCACCCATGGGAGTCATTGTCCGATTTGAATCGGTTGCGGCCAGCGTTAGCGACCAGTGCGATCGCCTCACCGCCCTTGCCGCCCAGTTTCAGGTCCAAGTTACCCCCGCCCCTGATCCGACCGCCCTCTGGCAAGCCATTGACACGATCGGAGAAAAGACGATCGGCGAATCATCCAGCGACCAGCCCATCATCATTGGGCAACTCGGTATCCCCAGTCACCGGGCGGCGGCCCTCCTCCCAACGATCGCCGAACTGATTCCCACCGCGATCGCGATCATCCATGCAGGTAGCGGTCTTGGGCGATTCGTCGTGAATACCAATGTCCCGCCAGAACGCATTACCGAATTACGCCAGCATTGCGAGGCCGCAGGCGGTTTTCTCAGCATCTTGGTTGCACCCGCCGCCATGAAAGCCACGATCGACCCCTGGGGCATCCGGGGCAATGGGGTGAGTCTCATGCAAGCCGTGAAACGCGAATTTGATCCCACACAGCGGTTAAACCCCGGTCGCATGGTCTAGGTGAAACGACATGCTAAATGCAAAGTTGTGCGATCGCTGTTCACTTGAGGCGACTTTTGGGAAATCTAGAGCTGTGTCAGGCATTATCCGTATCAGGTCATTTTCCCCTACCTCACCCCAAGCATGAGCGCTGAAACCAGTGATCGCCTGGATCACCTGTCACTTCCTATTCCGACGCTCCACCAGCTGGTGATTACCCAACTGGCAACGGGAATGCTGTGGCTAACACCCGATGGCCAAATTATTGATTCCAATCCCGCGATCGCGCAGCTCCTGAACATCCCAGTCGAGCATCTAAATGGACAATGGCTGTTTGATTTTGATCCAGAATTACTACCAGAGACTTGGCTTAGCTACTGCCAGCAGGCGCAAACGGGTCGGATTACCTTACAGCGCAAGTGGATAACCTCTGATCAGGCAATCCAATGGGTCACAATTCACCTCACGCCGATCAAAATCCCCCCCCATCAATGCTACTGCCTAGAAATTCACGACTACAATAACCAGCAAGAACTCGAACTCGCACTACAAACCGCTGAATTTCGACTGGATTACAAAAGTCAAGAACTCGAAATGACGATTGCGCAACTACAAGAAGCCCAGTCACAACTACTGCAAGGCGAGAAAATGTCGGCCCTCGGCAATCTTGTCGCGGGGGTCGCCCATGAAATTAATAACCCCATCGGCTTTTTATCCGGCAACATTGACCACGCATTGAGCTACGTCGAAGCCATTCTCAGCGGTCTCACCCTCTACGAAACCCGCTGCCCTGAAGCAAGCACTCATCTCGAAGCCGATCTTGCCGCATTAGACTTGGAATTTATCCGATCGGACTTACCCAAGTTACTCGAATCGATGCATGAAGGAATTCGCCGCGTTCAGAGCTTAGGCGATAGTTTGCGGACTTTCTCCCGCAGCGATCAAGAACAAAAAGTTACCATCATTCTGCATGACTGCATGGACACGACTTTGCTGATTCTGAAACATCGGTTGAAGGCCACCGAAATGCGCCATGCGATTACGGTCACCTGCCACTATGATGACCCGATCGCCGTGCCTTGCTTTCCAGGTCAACTGAGCCAAGTATTTATGAATATCCTGGCGAATGCGATCGATGCGATCGATGAAGGGGTTCGCGAAGGCCAGTTCAACCACCAAAAATCACCGCCGGAAATTACAATCACAATTCACCCCAGCGATGACCAAAGTGTCATGGTGATCAAAATTCAAGACAATGGCCCTGGTATGCCAGAATCCGTCCAAGCCAAGATTTTCGAGCGGTTATTTACCACTAAGGAAATCGGTAAAGGCACGGGATTAGGGCTATCGATCGTGCAGGAAATCATCAAAGATAAGCATGGCGGTAGCATCACCGTCGAATCAACCCTCGATATCGGCACCAGTTTTGTCATTACTTTACCCCTTGCAACTGTAACCGATTCAAGCGCAACAGAAATCGCTAATGCAACATCGTCAGCGTTTGCAAGCAGCCAACTAACAACCCCAAAATCCCTCCCAAATTGACGATCGCCCGCAGTTCTGTCCGCACTAAGTCATTAATTCCCGCTTCGAGATCCGCTGGTGCCGTTGCCATCACCCGATCGTAGATCACCTGATCAATTTGCAGAATGGGCAATGCCTGCGCGACGATCGCTTCGAGATCTTTTTCTAAATAACGCTCCAGCACAATCGCTAGTTCATAACTCACTGAACCTAGAGACTCAATCATCACCGTCGATTGCTGCAAGCGATCAATCAACAACTTCGCCACCTTTTCCCAATCCAACGATTGACTCAAGCCTTGCAATACCGCTGCACCTTCCGTTTGCAGATAAACTCGCACCGTATCACGTAAGGTTTTACGAAGGGGACGCAGGGTGGCGATCGGTAGATTTTGCAGGGAAAAATCGTGGAATATCTGTTGCAATCGCTGGCTTACATTCAGTGATTGAATTAAATCTTGAATAATCACATCACAGGCTTGGGGCTGATCTAGGCAAAATGTCCGCAGTCGCAGCAGTGAATTGCGCAACCCCAATAAATTTGCCACCACCCAATAAGTTCCACTCGATCGCGCCCGAAACCGATCATCAATAATATCGATATTACGATCGGTCAAAAAATCCACCAGCCACAATCGTAAAACATCCGGCGTTAGCGCCCGATCGAGCAACCAATCCGTAAGGCTTTTGGCTTGATCATTATCCAGGCGAAATTCCAGGAGCACCTCATCAAAAATATGATTCAACTGCGCCTCAAGAAAATCCTCCCGCTGCGCCATCGTCACAATTAATTTCGGCAATGATTCACTAAATAAATCATGCAAAATATTGCTAAAAATCTTGATCGTATTGTGCTGCCGATCCGCTTTGACTTGATCCAGCGCTAACAGCAGGAGCCATTGAATCACCTGTTGCACCCGCTCCACCTGCAACAGTCGCCGCGCAATCAGTTCGATTTCATCAGGCGTGAGCAGCGAACCTGTAATCGAATCCGCAACCCGCTGCGCCAACCTTGATTGATTGCGCGGAATCACTCCCGGCGTAAAGGGAATCCGCCAAGTCCCCAAATACTTCGGCTGATAGGGCCGAAACAACATGCGAATCGCAATGTCATTGGTAAAGTAACCGATCGCCGCACCCATGATCGGCGGTGCGAGATACAGCCAGTAATTGCCTAGATTCACCATGCGTTGCCTACTCGGTGATGACCTACTTTGTCAAAACCAGCGCTCCCATCGTACCCGCTGCGATCGGATAGTGGATCGCTTGGGAAAATCCCGCCGATTTCGCCAACGCCACTTGCTCTGATCCGATGGGAAATCGATCGAGACTCGGGGCAATGTATTCATATTCCGGCGCGAATCCCTGGCGCTGGGCTGCTGGTACCACCACCCGATCAAGATACCATTGCTGAAACTGACGCACTAGGGGATTTTCCGGGCGATGCATGTCCAGCACCACCGCTTTGGCCCCCAGCTTGAGCACGCGATACATTTCGGCAAACGCCTTAGGCCGATCGACCACGTTCCGCAAACCATAGCTCATCGTCAATCCATCAAATTCCGCCGCCTCAAAGGGCAAAGCGAGCGCATCCCCTTGAATCCAATCGATCGCCCCTGTCCGGTGGGGATTCCAAGTTTTGCAGAACCGTGCCGCCGCGACTTCCAACTGCGCTGATGCAAAATCTAATCCGATAACTCGGCCCTTCGGCCCGACCCGTTCGGCCAGCATCATCGCCACATCACCACTGCCACAGCAAATGTCCAAGGCCCGATCGCCTGACTTAACCGCACACCATTTTACGGCCATCAGTTTCCAGACCCGATGTTGGCCAAAGCTAAGGGTTTGGTTCAAATCATCATAGACCGGGGCAATCCGATCAAACAATGACTGGACAGCTTGGGCAGTAGTTGCAGTCGTCGTGGACATAATGGCGAATATTAAACAGCAATGAGTATTACTTTAATTCTCGCATGTCGAAGCCGGAGCGATCGGGGGCGACTGCTCCGGCTTCGGGTTGATTGTGGGGCCATTTGCTGTAGGGATAGCGGTCAATGGCCCACTACGCAGCAACCAATGCCAAATTGCGACTGCTGACGATTGCCAATCCCACCTGCTGAGCCGCCAAATGCAACAGAATCAATTCATCTTCACGCAGTTGGCAGGGCGCTTTCCACTGCAAGGAGAGCAATGCGATGCCCTGGGAGCGCATGACGATCGGAATCACCAGATGGGACTTAAACAGCTGGTATTGAGGCAATTCCGACAGATTCCCGTCGGTCGTCACGTCAAAAGAACCCTGCATTTGGTTCGTCGTCAATGCCACTTGAATTAATGGATCCGTATCAAGCCAAGTTACGGCATTACCGTCTGTAGTGATGGTTTGCACCACTGTTTCTGTCGGCAACCGGAAAATACCATAATCCGCATTGAAGGTTTCAGCAAAAGCCTGAACCATCTGTTGCAAATTCTGATCGAGGGTGTTTGCACCTTGAGCAATGTGCAACAGTTTCGCGAGGAGCGCCGTTTGCGCTTGAGAGCGCTGGAGTTCTTCGGTACGCTGTTTGAGCAGTTCGTAGGTTTCGGCGGCCCGATCGACGACGATTTTCAGCTCATCTGGATCCCAAGGCTTGGTGATGTACTTGTAGACTTGGCCCGCATTGATTGCTTCGACCAGATCTTCCACATCTGTGAAGCCGGTAAGAATGATCCGCACAGTATCCGGAAACTCCGGCACGGTGCGGCTCAGGAATTCTGTCCCTTTCATCTCGGGCATCCGTTGATCGGAGATGATCACCGCCACTTCGCCCTCGGCTTCGAGGATCTCTAGGGCTTGCATCCCGCTTTCCGCTTTCAGCACGCTGAAGTCGCGACGGAAGGTACGATAGAGCAAATCCAGATTGTCAGGTTCATCATCCACCACCAGCATCTTGGGCTTTTTGGGACGCGCCAAAGCGCTGTGGCTGATATTATTCAGTCCAGGAACCGTATACTCCATCGTCCCTTCTGTCTCCTTAAACTGCAATGGGGTGGGGAAATTATTGTGGGTTGGGAGGATGCAAACGCTGACCAAATTTCAACATTGCGCGCGGGTCGCGCAACTTCATCGAATACCGTCTTAGCTTAGTTATGCCCCGAGTAACGACTGGAATAACAGGCAGTTCGCGCCGCTATTCGCGGAACGATCGCGATGAGCACAAAAATCAGCTCTTGGTAAACGACACCGAGTACGCTACAATGTGAGACCGTATTTCTGACATCGGCTTGGGATGTCGCTGGAGGCGTAGATTGTCGAAGTTTATTCTCAAAGTGCTGTGGTTAGAGGAAAACGTTGCACTGGCCGTTGACCAAGTGGTTGGCAAGGGCACCAGTCCTTTGACCCATTATTTCTTCTGGCCCCGTAATGATGCGTGGGAACAGTTGCGTGCTGAGCTTGAAGCGAAGCACTGGATTTCGGAGACTGATCGTGTTGAGTTGCTTAACAAAGCAACTGAGGTGATCAACTATTGGCAGGAAGAAGGCAAGACTAAGCCTTTGACCGAGGCCCAAACGAAGTTTCCGGAAGTTATGTTTACCGGCAGCAACTAGGCTTGCTGCTTCCACACCCGTGGGCAATCTGACCTAAAAAGTCCCAATTTCGCTGTAGCCGAGTTTCGGCAGGGCGGGGTTGGGGTTTTTAATTTACGGGGCAATCGTTCTGGATAAACATTCAAAGGGATCATTTGCGTTCAGAATAGAAGAGCATCAAATTTCACCGCGATCCGCCTGGCAGCACCCCTTGATTTGGCAAAATCTGGTAAGGTGTCTTCGCTGTTACTGCCACCCGCTGTTGAGATTTTTTGATCAATTCATTTTCATATTTTCCAATCACAAATAACCAGTGACATCCTCTGAGGCGATATCCATGGGCGCGACTATTCATTCGGAACAAATCGATCGGATCATTTGGAATCACCACAATGATCCGTTTGAAGTCTTAGGCCCCCATCAAATTGAAGTCGAAGGCAAAATCGTCTGGTCGATTCGCACTTACCAGCCCCAGGCCAATGCCGTCAGCCTGCTGATTCCCGAGGAGCGCCTAGAAGTCACAATGACTTCGGTGCACCACCCGAATTTCTTCGAATGTGTCATCGATCGGCCCGAACTGAACCTCTACCAACTGAAAATTCACCAGGGCGACACCGAGAAAGTCATCTATGACCCCTACGCCTTCCGCACTCCGGTATTGAGCGACTACGACCTACATCTATTCGCCGAAGGTAATCACCACCGGGTCTACGAGAAAATGGGGGCGCACGTTACCGCGATCGATGCTATCAGCGGCGTTTACTTTGCCGTTTGGGCACCGGAAGCCCGCAATGTCTCGCTAATCGGGGACTTCAACCACTGGGATGGTCGTCAGCACCAGATGCGCAAGGGCAAGAGCGGCATTTGGGATTTGTTCATTCCGAGTTTGGGCTACGGCGACAGCTACAAGTTCGAGATCAAAAACCACGACGGGCATATCTACGAGAAGTCTGACCCCTACGGCTTCCAGCAGGAAGTGCGACCCAAGACCGCCTCGATCGTCACCGATCTCGACAGCTATAGCTGGAACGACAACGCCTGGATGGAACAGCGCCGCCAGCGCGATCCGCTCAGTCAACCGATTTCGGTCTACGAAGTCCATATTGGTTCCTGGCTCCATGCGGATGCAAAGGAGGCTCCCGTTCTCCCAGACGGCACGGTTGAACCGATCGTTGAAGTCTCGGAATACAAACCGGGCGCGCGCTTCCTCACCTACCGCGAATTGGCCGACAAGCTGATTCCCTACGTGCTGGAGCTGGGCTACACCCACATCGAGCTGCTGCCGATCGCCGAGCATCCGTTCGATGGTTCCTGGGGTTATCAAGTCATCGGCCACTATGCCTGCACATCGCGCTACGGTACGCCGCAGGACTTCATGTACTTCGTCGATCGCTGCCATGCCGCAGGCATTGGCGTCTTGGTCGATTGGGTGCCGGGACATTTCCCCAAGGACGGCCATGGACTAGCCTTTTTCGATGGCTCCCACCTGTATGAGCATGCGGATCCCCGCCAGGGCGAGCACAAAGAATGGGGCACCTTGGTGTTTAACTACGGTCGTCCGGAAGTGCGGAACTATCTCGTGGCGAATGCCTTGTTCTGGTTCGACAAGTACCACATCGACGGGATTCGCGTCGATGCGGTGGCTTCGATGCTGTACCTGGACTACCAGCGCGAGGATGGCGCTTGGGTCGCGAACAAGTACGGTGGCCGCGAAAACATCGAAGCCGCCGACTTCCTGCGCCAGATGAACCATGTGATTTTCAGCTATTTTCCGGGAGTGCTGTCGATCGCCGAGGAATCGACTTCCTGGCCGATGGTCTCCTGGCCGACCTACACCGGGGGGTTGGGCTTTAACCTGAAGTGGAACATGGGCTGGATGCACGACATGCTGGACTACTTCAGCATGGATCCCTGGTTCCGCCAGTTCCACCAGAACAACCTCACCTTCAGCATCTGGTATCACCACAGCGAAAACTTTATGCTGGCGCTGTCCCACGATGAAGTGGTGCATGGCAAGAGCAACATGATCGGCAAAATGCCCGGTGATGAATGGCAGAAATTCGCCAATATGCGCTGCCTTTACAGCTACATGTTTGCTCACCCCGGCAAGAAGACCCTGTTCATGAGCATGGAATTTGGCCAGTGGAGTGAGTGGAATGTCTGGAGCGACCTGGAATGGCAACTGCTCCAGTACAAGCCGCATCAAGAACTCAAGCGGTTCATGGGCAAGCTGAACGAACTGTACAAGTCCGAACCTGCACTCTACAGCCAAGACTTTGAGGAGGCGGGGTTTGACTGGATCGACTGCAACGACAATCGCCATAGCGTGATTGCCTTTGTGCGGCGGGCGAAGGATTGCGATGACCTGATCATCGCGGTCTGCAATTTCACGCCGCAGCCCCACAGTCACTATCGCGTCGGCGTTCCGGAAAAGGGCTTTTACCGTGAGATCTTCAACAGCGATGCCCGCGATTTCGGCGGCAGCAACCTTGGCAATCTCGGCGGTAAGTGGACGGATGACTGGAATTTCCACAATCAGCCCTACTCGCTCGATCTGTGCCTGCCGCCGCTTGGGGTTGTGCTATTCAAGCTCGATCGGGCCAAAACCCACGCCGCGCTGAATCCTGGCGAAGCTGAATCGTAAGGGAAATTGGCGATCGCGCGATCGTGCGGTTGTTATCACTGGATAAGACGGCACGATCGCGGTTGAAATTACGCGTGCGGATACAAGCTGAGGGACAAATTGCGGGCTTACACATCGCGGATTGGACAACCTAAACCACTGACTTGAGCCGACTTATCAACTCAGGTCAAAGGCTAATAGTTACCATCCCAGATGCTGGTTCAGGCAATCCGACACAGCGCCAATCATTTGACACAAAACAGTTCATGCGTTCTAATGAAAGAAAGTTGTGTTGATCCGACCGATCGACGTTAAACTAAGGCGCAAGTTTTGATCTCGTCACGGTGATTTCGTGACCTAAGTGATCAGTCATTCAGTGATCAGTCATCTTTAGTTGGTGCTTACCGGGGCTCGCCTGTGTTCGTTAAACGCATTCAGTTGACTAATTTCAAGTCCTTCGGTGGAACGACCACAGTGCCGATTCTGCCAGGGTTTACGGTGATTTCGGGGCCGAATGGTTCCGGGAAATCGAACCTGCTGGATGCAATTTTGTTCTGCCTCGGCTTGGCGGGTTCCCGAGGAATGCGGGCGGAGCGCTTGCCGGATTTGGTCAACCAGGCTCAAACCAGCCGCCACCGGACGGTGGAAGCGGCAGTAACGGTGACGCTGGATCTCACCGCTGACCCAGATTTGTGGGAACTGGTGCGGAGCGATGGCGACCCCAATGCTCAACCGATCGCAGTCGAAGTTGAAGGCGCGGATGCCGAAGCCACCCGGACGATCGAGCTATCAGAAGAATTTAGCGAAACCGAATCCCCTCAAACCAATGGCCGTCTGCCGGATTTCGTCGCAGCGGGGGCCGAAGCCGTCAGCACCGGGGAAGTGCGGGAATGGTCGGTGACGCGAAAACTGCGGGTGACGCAACAGGGCACCTACACCTCAAACTATTACATCAATGGCCTGCCCGCTACCCTAACGGAACTCCACGATAAGCTGAATCAACTGCGAGTCTATCCTGAGGGCTACAACGTCGTGCTTCAGGGTGACGTTACCCGGATTATTTCGATGAATCCGCGCGAACGGCGGGAGATTATTGACGAACTGGCAGGGGTGTCGTCCTTCGATCGGCGGATCGACCAAGCCAAGGGCAAACTCAATGCGGTCAAGGATCACGAAGAACGCTACCGGATCGTGGAGCGAGAACTCGTTGAACAGCGCGATCGGCTCTCCCAGGACAAAATCAAAGCCGAAAAATACCAAAAACTGCGCGGCGAACTCCAAACCAAGGAACAGTGGGAGGGGATTATTCGCTATCGGCAGGCGCAGAAGGCCCTAGAGAAGTTAGAGGCCCAGCTCAAATCCGGTGAAGCGGAGCAAGTTGGATTAACCGAAAAGATTACGGCGATCGCAACGGAAATCACGACTGCCAGCGCCGCTTTGGAAGAACTGAACGTAAAGGTGCGGGCCTTGGGGGAAGCCGAGCAAATTGCACTTCAGTCCCAACTCGCGACCCGTGAAGCGGAATTGCGACAGTTGCAACGCCAGGAACAGGATTTTCAGCAGAGCAAGCAAGCGATCGAAGCCGAAATCGCCAAGACCCAAGCGGATATTCAAGCAAACACGCAACTGCTAACCGAACTCACCACCGAGCAGCAACGCCTCGAAACCGCTGAACTCAGTGCCCGGACGGAAGCTCGAAACCAAGCCCAGGCCACCCTCGAAGCCGCGCGCCAAACTGCCAGCGAATCCGCCGCTAACGCCGAAGCCTGGGTGCAAGAACAAACCCAACTGCGCCACCAGGTCGATGAAATCCTCACCACCCTGGAACCCCAGCGCACTGAGCAAGCCCAGTTGCGCGAACGTACCGCTCAACTAGAACGCCAACTCGAAGATCAAGGCAAGTCCCGCGAAACCCTAACAACGGAATTAGCGACGAAAAAAGCCGAGCACGCCACCCTCAGCGAACAACTCGAAGAAGCCACAACCTCCGTCCAAGCCCTGGCCCAAGGACTCTCCGGCTTCGACTCCGAAATCCAAATCCAAAAAGACACCCAAACTCGTCTGCTCCAAGAACAGCGCGAAAAGCAGCGCCAACTCGACAAACTCGAAGCCCAAACCCAGGCCGTCCGGGAAGCCCAGGGCACCCATGCGACCCAGGTGATCATGAAAATGGGTCTCGATGGGGTGCATGGTATCGTCGCGGATCTGGGCCAAGTACAGCCACGTTTTCAGCTTGCCCTCGAAGTCGCAGCGGGCGGTCGTCTCGGCCAGATGGTCGTGGAAAATGACGCGATCGCTGCCGCCGCGATCGAAATTCTCAAAAAGCAAAAAGCTGGTCGGGCCACCTTCCTGCCGCTGAATAAGATCCGTGCCCCGCACATCATGGACGACAACGCGATTCGCGGTTTGTCTGGCTGTGTGGATTTGGCGATTAATTTGATCGACTTTGACGACGAATATTGGGATGTATTTGCCTACGTGTTGGGTTCGACGCTGGTGTTTGAGCGGATGGATGCGGCGCGGCGCTACATCGGCGACTACCGCATGGTCACGCTCGATGGGGAATTGCTCGAACCCAGCGGGGCGATGACCGGGGGGAACCTGGGCCGATCGAGCCTGCACTTTGGCAAAACTACGCCTTCGGAATCAACAGAGGTACGGGAACTGCGCGAACGATTGGCCGCGATCGACACCATCTTGATTCGCTGCGAAGCGACCCTGGCCACCGCCACCCTCGACCACCAACAGAAAACCAAACAAATGATCGAAGCGCGGCAAAGCCACCGCGAAATGCAGATCAAGCTCGACCAACTCACCAAAGAAATCACCCAACTCGAAACCCAACTCGCCAGCCTCGGCGGCAACTTCGAGCAGCAAGCCCAGGAATTGGCCACTTCCCGATCGCGCCTGGAATTGCTGGAAACCGACCTGCCCCAACTGGAAAGCCAACTCGTTTCCCTACGCGGCACCCTGGCGCAACTAGAAGCATCGCAAACCCACAGCGAATGGCAAACAATCCAAGCGAACCTACGCCGTTTAGAAACTGATGTAACGGAACGCGAAACGGCATTGCGATCGGTCGAGCAACAGGTTTTGGATTTAACCAATCAACGCCAGCGTCTCGAAGAGAAAATCGCTGAAGGCCACAATCGCCTCACGGAAGTCCGCAATCAGCAAACGGCGCTCCTGCAACAGCAGACCAGCTTCGGCGAACAACAAGCCGAAATCCAAACCAAAATCACCGAACTCAAAATCGCCCTGGTCGAACTCGACAAAACCCTCGGCGAAACCCGTAACCAGCGTGACACCCTCGATCGCCAAGTGCGCGAATTGCAAACCAGCCGCCAACAGCTCGAATGGCAGCAGCAAAAGCTCGCAGAAACCCAAGCCACACGCAAACAGGAACGGGAAGAACAACAGAGCGCGATCGCCCAGCAACAGGCCGAACTACCGGAGGAAATCCCCGACGAATTACCGGAAGGGATGACCGAAGATGTTAGCCAATTGCAGCATGAAATTCGATCGCTCCAGCGCCGCCTACAAGCGATGGAACCCGTCAACATGCTCGCCCTCGAAGAGCACGAAAAAGTCCAGGAACGCCTCCAAGAGCTCAGCGACAAACTTCAAACCCTGGAAGAAGAGCGCACCGAACTGCTGCTCCGCATCGAAAACTTCACTACCCTGCGCGTCCGGGCCTTCAAGGAAGCCTATGATGCCGTGGATACCAACTTCCAGGAGATTTTTGCAACGCTGTCCGATGGCGATGGTCGTCTGCAACTGGAAGACCAGCAAGATCCGTTTAATGGCGGCTTGAATTTGATCGCTCACCCGAAGGGCAAGCAGGTACAGCGCTTGGCTTCGATGTCCGGGGGGGAAAAGTCCCTGACGGCATTGAGCTTTATCTTCGCGCTCCAGCGCTATCGGCCTTCTCCGTTCTACGCCTTCGACGAGGTGGACATGTTCCTCGATGGCGCGAACGTCGAGCGGCTATCGCGGATGATTAAGCATCAGGCGACCCTAGCGCAGTTTATCGTCGTGAGTTTGCGTCGTCCGATGATCGAATCAGCCCAGCGCACGATCGGGGTCACACAGGCACGCGGGGCCTACACACAGGTTTTGGGCATCAAACTCGAAGGCCAGCAGGAAGATACCCACGCACCAGCTTCTTAATCTATGAACGGACGTTATGATAGGAATGGATTGATGTTCTGTAACTTGACCTATTATGACGATCGCTCAAAGCAGAAATCCGTTGGCTCTCCCGGATCACACTCAGTTACCTGAATCCGATGGTAGTTTTGTGAAAAATTTTCAGGAGCATCCGCAGAGTTTATTGTTGACGAGTTCGATCGTGCCTGTGCTTGATCGGTTGCACCCAGACGGACGTTATGCGATCGGCCAAGATTGTGGAATCTATTGGCGATTGACGGAGCCGCCGGAGCGGGGCGCAGAAGCGCCAGATTGGTTCTATGTGCCCAATGTATCGCCATTGCTAAATGGTGAGCGGCGACGATCGTATGTGATGTGGAAGGAGATTATTGCACCGTTGATTGTGATCGAGTTTACGAGCGGGGATGGCAGTGAGGAGCGTGACCAAACTTCGCCATTCATGGGAGATGGGGTGAAGGCCGGGAAGTTTTGGGTGTATGAACAGGCGGTGCATGTGCCGTTTTATGCGATTTACGAGGTGGAGAAGGCGGCGGTGACCGTGTATGAGCTGGTGGCAGGGCGCTATCAGCTTTGTCAGCCGAACGACCGAGGGCACTATGCGATCGGGCCTTTAGGCGTGGAGTTGGGGATTTGGCGGGGACGGTATATGAATCAGGAATTACCCTGGTTGCGCTGGTGGGATGGCGATGGGAAATTGCTGCTGACGGGGGAGGAGCGGGCCGATCGGTTGGCGGCGAAGTTGCGGGAGTTGGGGGTTGACCCAGATGAGGTTTGAGGGGGTGAAATCGATGGAGAGTGTTCAGAATGCGTATCATCAAGCAAAGCAGCGAACAAATTGTTATCCAGGTAGAGGATTTTCATGCTGGCTACAGCAAGTTTGAGTTGTTCGACGCATTTGCCATATTTCTCCTTCTTGTATGCCTGAGCATGATCGAAGCAACCCCGTTTTTTCAAATGATCGGAATTGGAGCAATCTTATTTTCTGGTGTACTTTTTGTTTCCCTGGAAATGAAGCCCAAGCCAGCAAAGCGAAAGCCCCGTGACAATTACACTTTTAATCAATCAACTGGCATTATTGAAGGCTTTTCAAGCAATCAGGGTAAATCCAAGACTTATCTCAATGAGATAACAAATATTGAATTAGATTTTTTTATCCAAGAAGATGCCGATAGCGAAACTGGAATAACGACAATGCGTACAGATGGTGAATACAAAATTGCAATCAAGTTTAAGAATCAACATGAATGGCAACTTGAATATAACCAATGCGGCTTTTCTAAGCCCCCAGAGTCACAGCAGATCTTTCGTGATTTGATCGCTGATTCCGACAAAGCAGTCAAGACATTACGCACATTGCTTGATTTGGAAGAAGCGCAATCGGACTGATAAAAATATTGGATAATCCCTATCCTGCGACAGATTAATTCACGTAGCAGAACCCCCTAAAATCAAGTAGTTTAGTTCGATCGAACACGCACTAAATCACCCAATTGATCACTTGCAATCCCGGAACTAAGCTAAAATCCCGATCGTTCCTTGTAACCACCAGCGCACCCTGAGACAGCGCGATCGCCGCAATCCGCAAATCACGCTCCAAACGCACTTTTCTCAAAACGGGATTTTGCTGAAGCAGGGATCGAAACGCCAAATCCGCCGCTTGATCAAAATTCAAAATTTCCACCTGCTTGAAATAATCAATCGATCGATAAAGCCTCGAATACAGCTCAACAAAGTCAGCCCCTGGCTTCGCTTGATTAATCAACGCCATCCACCCATTAAAAACTTCCTGAAACATCACAACGGTCGTAAAGACTTCCGACTCTTGCGCCACAAGCGCTTGCAGTCGCAAATCACCCCGTAAAATCAACGAAACATGATCAGTATCCAGAATGTATTTGGTCATCACCATTACGATGCGTAGTAGGCCGGATCAAGCTCATCATCCCCCAAAGCCTCTCGTTCTGCCTGGATAATATCCATCACCTGATCAAAATACACATCATCCTTAAATGCCCCAAACATTTTTACCCAAGGATTCGTCCCAGCAGCAGCCGATAAATCCACTGGAACCTGCCATGACATGGCTTCCGCATCCTGTAACTGATCAATTAAAGTCATTTTCAGCCGATCGACTGCTACTTCTTTCGACTCCGCCTCAACGCGATAGCCCGGCAGTTCGAGTACCGAAGCCGACACTTGACCGGATTCAAGCCGTTTAACCAGCAATGTGAGATTCATCAACAATCTCCAGCTTTCACAAGCAATGATTTCCCCAGTCTAGTCGATTACCCATCAATCAGCCATATTAAGATTGCCAAGACCTCGCTAATGATTCGTCTGCGGCGATCGCCAAAGTCCAATAAACAAGCAGACCAACCCAATATTAATCAGCACATCCGCAACATTAAAAATCGGAAAATTAATGAATCGGGCATCGAGAAAATCCACCACATGCCCAAACAAAAATCGATCGATCCCATTCCCCAACGCCCCACTCAAAATCAACCCATACCCCAACTTCTCCCACTTCGGCAAACGCGGATACCCGATCGCCAACGCCATCAACCCAAAACTCACCAACAGCGACAACCAGCGCAGCCAACCGCCGCCCTGCCCCTGAAACGAACTAAACGCCGCCCCCGTATTCACCACATAGGTAAAATGAAAAATATCCTTCACCACCGGCACCGTAAACGGCGGATCCTGCAACGGAAAATGATTCAACACCCACAGCTTCGTCACCCGATCGAGGGCCACCCCCGCCGCCGCTGCAATCCAAAATAGGCGATTCCGCATAGCTACCCGTCGATCGAACAATTACTTCAGCCCTTCCAGCATATCAGTCAGCGTTAGCGCGGCTAATAAAACAACCCCCGCCGCACCAAAAACGCCACCACCGTCACCGCACAGACCACCCCGATCTGCCCCGGCAACTGATGCAACGAGTACAGCCCCACCGCCCCCAGCCAGTTCCCCGGAGCCGTCGCCGGATTCAGCCGCAGGCCGTAGATTACCCCCAGATACAGCAACCCCGTCGCATGTACCGTCAGCAGCCCCGCCATACAGCAGCCCAGCAGCCACTCCACCTTCGGCCACGCCCGAAATGCTAGATAGCCACAAACCCAAGCCCCCGGCACAAACCCCAGCAGATACCCAAACGTCGGCTGGGCCACATACCCAATCCCACCGCCCTGGGAGAAAATCGGAAACCCCGCTAAGCCCAGCGCCAGATAGGCAATCTGCGACATCACCGCCGCATTCCGCCCCGCCAAACAGCCCGTCAGCAGCACCGCCCCAATCTGATAGCTCACACCCAGCAAATGCGTCGGCAACGACCCAAAATTGATCCCCAGCATCGCCGCCTGCACAAAATTACCGCCGATCGTCAGCAGCAATCCGGTCAGCGCCCACACTAGCTCAGTCAACGTCACCACAATGAATCGAGTCAGCCCACTTAACAATAAACGCATGACGATAGTCTCACAGCACCCAGGAATTGGGAGCCATGGTACAGCCATGTTGCCGGATTGAATCATCCTTCTCGCCGAGGGTCATTCTATCATCGCCGATCGCCCCCCACCGGGTCGCACCCAGCAACGTGATAATCTAGCCATAGATTTTGACGATCGCATCGATTTAGCTGAGGCAGGCCATGACGACTGTTGTAACGACCACTGCTGCACCCACCACTACACCGCAGACCGCACCAACGGGTGTAAGCTTAGAGCAGATTCGATCGATCTATGCCCAGCCCCTGCCCGATCTGATGTTTGAAGCCCAGTCGGTGCATCGCGCTCATCACGACCCGAAGGCCGTCCAGCTCTGCACCCTCGGCAATATCAAAATGGGCGGCTGTGCCGAAGATTGTGGCTACTGTTCCCAGAGCGCCCACCACGAAGCCGCAATCCAGCCTGAACCCCTGATGCAAGTCGATGCCGTCATGGCTGAAGCCCGCGCCGCCAAGGCCGCTGGCGCGACCCGGTTCTGCATGGGAGCCGCTTGGCGCGAAGTGCGGGATGGCGCGCAGTTCGATCGGGTACTCGACATGGTGCGCGAAGTCGCCAGCCTGGATATGGAAGTCTGCTGCACCCTCGGGATGCTCAAGCCCCACCAAGCGCAGCAGCTCAAGGAAGCCGGACTCACGGCCTATAACCACAACTTGGATACGTCCCCCAGCTACTACGACAAGGTGATTTCGACCCGCACCTATGCCGATCGGCTGAATACGATCCAAGCCGTCAGTGAAGCCGGGATTTCGGTGTGCTGCGGTGGGATTTTGGGGCTGGGGGAAAGCGAAGTCGATCGGTTAGAAATGCTGCAAGTCCTGACCACACTGGCAACAACACCGGAATCGATTCCAATTAACCGTCTGATTCCCATGGAAGGCACGCCTTTAGCCGATGCGCCCGCCGTTGACCCGCTGGAAATCGTGCGGATGATTGCAACGACAAGGATTCTGTTCCCGCAAGCCATGGTGCGGCTCTCCGCTGGACGAACGGAAATGAGCGATGAGCTGCAAGCGATGTGCTTCTTGGCGGGGGCGAATTCGATCTTTACAGGTGATGTATTGCTTACCGCTGCCAATCCCAGCCGATCACACGATGCCCAATTGCTCGATAAATTAGGGATGATTGCAAAACCACTTTAACCAGGCGCTTGATCGAAATAAGCCAACACATCCTGCGTCACATCTTTACCACCGCGAAAGTTGGTGATCAATGCGCCGGGTGTATAGATCAGCCCCCAGGGAAATCCCCACCACCCAAAGAGAAAAGAAATTAGGGAAAACTGTAAACCTTTGACCAAGGCATTATCTTCCGGGCGGATGAAGTAAATCTCGCTCGATCGCTTAAACGTCATGAAAATGACCGAGATGCAATACTCATACATCACAAATTTCGCGCCGCGCTGTACTTCGTAGGCCAGTTGAGTTGCGTCTAAGTCATTGATACCGATGATTTTCGCCATGTTTTTTCTCCCGTTATGAATTCCAGTCAATTCCAGCGTTCCTCCAATACTGGGGGAACCTGAATCAAAGCCCCTAAGCCTGCTTCGGTGTCACCCAAGCCAAGCCATTCGCTGCCCAACAGCACCCCACAAAGCCAAGCAAAGTCAGCGCAGCGGGTACCCAGACCAATTGCGGCAATCCCAAGGCGGTCAGCAATGTGACAGCGACAAGACTCGCCAGCGCGATCGTCAACCGCCGCATCCAGCGGCGCGGCCACCCCGGCGCACAACGAAAGATGCCCGATACCGGAAATGCCAGCATGATCGCCAGTCCACCCAGCATCGTGATCGGCCCAATCCCCAACCCAGCCCCGACCAATACTGTCAGCACACCCCCACCCAGCAATCCACAGACCCAGAGACCACCCATCTGCTCATCACGGCTCAACAGCAACCGTCCATAGGCATCAAACCGCAAAATCAAATTCGTAATCGGCACCGCAAACCAACTCGAAAATAAGAACAGCAAGTACAGCCCAGCTAAGGTGTAAGCGATCGGCTGCATCGCCGGAATCCGCGCCATTACCCTGACAAACCGCATCCCCATCAACGGCACCGCCAACGCTGCCAAGCGCATCTGCGGCGGCATTTTTCCCAGCCAGAGCTGATATTTCAGAAAGAGTCGATACAACGGATTGCGGGCCTTCAGCGCTAGAATCATCCCCTCCCGCGCGGAATCATTCAGCGGATCGAGCCGCAGCCCTTCGCGGAAACCGTCGATCGCGGGTTGCGGCTGACTTTTCTCCAATTCCAGCCAGCCTTTGAGGGCATGAATTGTTGGATCATTCGGATGCCGTGCCAGACCCGTCATCAAATTGGCTTCCGCCTCCGGCAAGCGATTCAACTGCTGCAAGGCCAACAATCGCGCCACCAAACAACCCAAATGTTCCGGGTCAAGCGCCAGTCCCAGATCTGCCGTCGCCAGCGATTCCGACCATTCGTAGCGCTGTGCCATGATCGATGCTTGCAAGCCATACAGCGGGGCACTCAACGGATTCAGGCGCAATGCTTCCAGAATCGCCGCCTGGGCCGTGACCAAATCATTCCGATCGTCCGCAATCGCCGCCAAAGCATAGTGGGCAAACGCCAAATCCGGGGCAAGACCGATCGCCGCTTCCGCTTCCGCCATCGCCGCCTCATAGCGTTTCTGCGCCGACAAAACTAAACCCAGCAATGCCAATTCATCGGCATCTGGGGCTTGGGCCAAGGATTCTCGGAGCGTCGTTTCGGCAAGTTCAAAGCGCTTTTGTTCGTAGAGCAGCATTGCCCGATCGAAGGCTTGGGACTGAGTTTCGGCCATGGGCATCACCAGCAGTGGACTTACTACCTATCTATCCCACCTACGCCCAGCAACCTATGCAAGATTCATCAGAGCGTCTATATTAAGTTATGTAAAAATCGCTCAGAAAGAACAGTGAGATTGTGGCTATGACGATCGGGGTGTGGATTTTAGGCGATCAACTGTCGTTGGGAAATGCGGCGCTAAAGGGTTTGCCCGCGAAAACGCCAGTGATTTTAATCGAATCCCTCGACCACATTCGGGTGCGACGCTATCACCAGCAGAAATTGGTGTTGGTTTGGGCGGCGATGCGTCATTTTGCCGAGGCGTTGCGGGCAGCGGATTGGGAGGTGGAATATGCGGAAGTAGAGAATTTCCGATCGGCCCTCCTGCCTTGGATTAAACGCCACAAAATTACCGAACTGCGGTTGATGACCCCGATCGATAAACCCTTTCGGGCGCTGGTGGCCGACCTCGACTTGCCCTGCGAAATCACGCTGATACCCAATAACCAATTTCTCTGGAGCGCTGAGGAATTTATCACCTGGGCGAAGCCGCGCAAACGCCTGCTCATGGAGGACTTTTATCGTGAGGGTCGGCGGCGATTGAATATTCTGATGGAAGCCGATGGTAAGCCCAGCGGTGGCGCGTGGAATTTTGATAAAGAAAATCGCAAACCACCAAAAAAATCTGACCCCAATTTCAAGCCCCCGAAGCCGCAATGGTTCGAGCCAGATGATATTACCCAAACCGTCATCGCCAAAGTTAAATCGCTGGAAATTCCGACCTATGGCAAGCTCGATCGCTTTGGGTGGGCGGTGAATCGAACTCAGGCTTTACAGGTTTTAGATCATTTCATTGCCCGAGGTCTCGATACGTTTGGCCCCTACGAAGATGCGATGGTTACAGGCCAGGATACGCTGTGGCATTCGCTATTGTCACCTTATCTGAATATTGGATTGCTCACACCGGGGGAGATTGTGGGGCGGGTGGAGGCGGCCTATGAAGCCGATCGGGATATCGCAATCAACAACATCGAGGGCATGATTCGGCAAGTTATGGGCTGGCGCGAATATATGCGCGGGGTTTATGAACTGAGCGACGATGATTATGGTGAATCAAATTGGTTTGACCATCAGCAACCACTCCCAGAATTTTTCTGGGATGCGCAGCAAGCGAAAATGAACTGTCTCAAGCAGTGCCTTGATCAAACCGAACGCCTGGGCTATGCCCATCACATCCAGCGTTTAATGGTTTTGAATAATTTCGCCTTAATTGCGGGCATTTCACCCAGCGCGATCGAGCAATGGTTTCACGCTGCCTATATCGATGCCTACGACTGGGTCATGCAAACCAACGTCATCGGCATGGGGCAATATGCCGACGGCGGAATGCTGGCATCAAAGCCCTATTCCGCCTCGGCGAATTACATCAATAAAATGAGCGATTACTGCAAGGATTGCCAATATGATGCCAAATCACGCACCGGGGAAAAGGCCTGCCCCTTTAATTATTTTTATTGGGACTTCCTCGATCGGCACCGCGAAAAACTCACCAGTCAAGGTCGCATGAGTTTTATCTTAAAAAACCTCGACAAAATGGCTCCTGAAGAACTCGCAGCCATCCGCACTGCTGCCCGAACTTGGCACCAAAACCACTAATTCCCCAATCCAAACGAGCAAATCACCATGTCTTCAACCCTCATCTGGTACCGCAACGATCTTCGCATCCACGACCATGAAGCGCTGCACGAAGCGCTGCAAGCGAAATCCACACCGATTCCCTTATACTGCTTCGATCCACGCCACTTTGGTGAAACCCGCTTTGGCTTTGCGAAAACGGGGGCTTTTCGTGCGAAGTTTTTGTGCGAAAGTGTAGCAGATTTGCGGCAGTCACTGCGATCGCTGGGCGGTGACTTAATCATTCGATCGGGCAAACCCGAAGAAATCATTCCAGAATTAGTCAAACAGCTCAAAATCGACACGGTTTATTGGTTTGAAGAAGTCACGTCTGAAGAACTCCAAGTCGAACAGGCCTTGAAAGCGGCCCTCAAATCCCTCAATGTCAAGGTCGAAACCTTTTGGGGCAGTACGCTGCACTATCCCGGTGATTTGCCATTTGACTTGAATCAAACCCCGGAACTGTTTACTCAATTCCGTAAATTAGTCGAAAAAGACGAAACGATCGCCCCCTGTTTCCCTACACCAAAGCAACTGCCTGCCCTGCCCACGATCGAACCCGGTGAATTGCCCACACTCAGCGATTGGGGTTTAGTCGAACCCGAAGACACCCCACGCGCCACGATGCCCTTCGTTGGCGGCGAAACGGCAGGAATTCAACGGCTGAAATCTTACATTTGGGATAGCGATCGGCTGCGCGTTTACAAAGAGACCCGCAATGGGATGTTGCTCAAAGATGATTCCTCCAAGATTTCGCCTTGGTTATCTTTAGGCTGTTTATCACCGCGTTATGTTTTCGATGAGGTAGAGAAATATGAAACGGAGCGCGTCAAAAATGACTCAACCTACTGGCTAATTTTCGAACTGCGCTGGCGGGATTATTTTCGGTTTATTAGTGCTAAACACGGCAACAAGATCTTTAAACCCACAGGAATGCCGCAACTCAAACTCCCTTGGCAACAAGACTGGCCCCGGTTTGACTTATGGCGGGAAGGTCAAACGGGCTATCCATTGGTTGATGCCGCGATGCGCGAACTCGCTACGACGGGCTGGATGTCCAATCGCGGTCGCCAAAATGTCGCCAGCTTTTTAACCAAAAATCTCAACATCGATTGGCGTATGGGCGCGGAATGGTTTGAATCATTGCTGCTGGATTATGACGTTTGCAGCAATTGGGGCAACTGGTGCTACACCGCCGGAGTCGGTAACGACGCGCGTGGCTTCCGGTTTTTCAATATCACCAAGCAGTCAAAAGACTACGATCCCCAAGGTGATTATTTAAGACATTGGCTCCCCGAACTGAGCGCCCTCAGCTCCAGCCAAATTCACGAACCCTGGAAGCTCAACCAAGGCGATCAGAAAAGGGTCGGCATCCAACTGGGCGTTGATTATCCATCACCCGTCGTTGATTTATTCCAATCGGCACAGACGAACGAGAAACGCTACAACGAGACAGCGGGAATTACCTCTGGGAGCGATCGCGGCAACAATCAGCGATCGAACAACGCCCGCGCCAACAAACCCCGCCGCAAATAGACCTGCCCGCTTAACTCGCCAATCCAAACGTCAACTGTAAGTTTGGAGCCGCTGCGGCATTCGCGGGCAGCGGATTCGGCTCACAGCTCACAGCCGAACAATAGCGCGAGAACGAACATTGACCGCAATGGCTCCCCGGATTTGGCTGCCAAGATTCTTCTTGACGCAACTGCTGGGCTAATTGGGCGATCGTTTGCTTCGCCAAATTCCGATGCCGCTGGGTCACACGGTATCGTACCTTTTCCCCCGTGCGTAAAAACAGCAAACTCACATACCGCAACCGCTGCTCATAGCGTTGCTCCACCGCCAAACCATACAAACCCATTTGCAAATCCAGATCGGCCATGCTTGGCATCTGCACCATCTTTGCCGATTTGTAATCAATCCATTCCAAACCATCAACCACCGGATCAATCCGATCGTAGCGGCCCATAATCTGAAACTCTAAATTCTTGACTTCGACCACAGCCTGGATTTTCCCTTCCACGGCAATCGGCCGGCGCAGAAGCGATTCAGAATTAATATACCGATCGTAATAAGTATTCAAAATCGCCCGCCCTTCGCGCACTTGATTCAAACTTAAGTCCTTCGATCGCTCATTCCAACAGCGATAAAGCCAGCGCCGATCGGGCACCGCCTCACGATAATGCCAATCCCGATGACATTGGGCCAAAGCATGATGCAGCGCATTACCCAACGCCGCACTGCCATAGTATTCCGGGGCGTTCACCCGCTTTTCATAACGCAGATAATAAGAATAAGCGCAGCGCTGATAAACCCGCAGCTTATTCGCCGAAATTGGATAGACCATAACCGCAAAAATGGAGCTAAAACATCGGGCAAGCCGAAAATGACAAGGTTAAAACAATGACCCGTAACCCAGAGCAAATCACACCACACATCCGCATAAGTCGGACAGCCTCTAGCGAATCGGACTAACTAATCTGATTCGCTCCCAAGGACTGAGGAACCGTACTGGGAAATTCAGGATTGGCATGGCCAAACACCGAATCGCCAAACAATGCATCAAGATAAATCCGTGCCGCATTACGATCGCTGACTTGCTCCGGCAATCGATTCTGCAATAGGAACAATGAAATCGCCGCCGAGAACACACGGTCTTGATCCCATTCAGGGCGAGTATCCAAAAACGTCGCCAAGGACTGGTGCAACGTCTCAGGAATCTCAACAAACAAACTAATCGGCATATCCATGACGGAAACCTCGCAAGCAATAGCGTCCAATTGAAGCAACAGTGCCGCAGTCGCGGCGCGGCGCTGGCGTGGCAGCAACCAGCAACCCGTTGTCGGATACACCTGTGGTAGAAGGGCATCCCAAACCTCAATTGCACATGCAAAATCCATTGGCTTGAAATCAAGTTGGATTTCGTGGGCCTATTGTGTGCGATCGCCGCCAAAAATTCAACATTTTTTGCCGCTCGATTGCCGCCCATCGTGGATCAACCAACACGATGGAATGGGGGTTTCAGCCATTTTTGCGTCACGGGACTGACCCGAAAATTTTAATTTCACATGCTGTTATTGGCATCCCCGATCGCTCTCCACAAATTCCCCTTAAAGACGCAAAATGTGATTTTCACCTGTGGAAAACCAGAAAAACTATGGGGATAAATTGTGGGCCGCAGGCGCAACCGCGATCGGATTTAGGGGGTTTCAGCCTTCGCCAAAATTTTATTGTTAAGTTTTATGTGTTTTATGAGAGAGCTCGAGGTCATGCCCACGCATTAGCAGCTTCAGGGCTAAGTCAGCTTCAGGGCTAAGTCAGCTTCAGGGCTAAGTCAGCTTCAGGGCTAAGTCAACTTCAGGGCTAAGTGAAATCCAGAGCTAAGTGAAATCGGGCTGGTGGATCGGTAGGCGGACGATCGCGGTCGTCGATTTTCCCGGTACCGACTCGATCTCAATCTCGCCATGATGCGTGTGGATCACGCGATAACAGATCGCCAGTCCCAGACCTTTCCCCGTATCGACTGACTTGGTCGTAAAAAATGGATTGAAAATTTGATCCTTTAGCGCCGCTGGAATACCGACACCATTATCGTGAATCTGCAATTCAACCTCCTGCTCGGAGATTTGCGTTGTCGTGATTGTGATTTGGGGAATCAAATGGGCATTTTGCTCGCGCTGGGTCTGGATCGCATCGATCGCGTTGTTGATCAAATGCATAAAGACCTGATTTAACTGCGCCGGGTAGCACTGAACTTTCGGCAAATCGCCAAACTGCCGATTCACCTTAAATTGGTTACCCAAGCGATAATCGAGCAGCATCAATGTACTATCAATGCCTTCATGCAAATCGACTTCCTTTTGATCCGCCTCATCCAAGCGCGCAAAATTACGGAGCGATTTGACAATCGAGGAAATCCGATCGGCTCCCTTGCCCATTGACCCGATCGCTTGGTGAAAATCATCCTGCACAAATTGCAAATCAATCTCTGCCATTGCGGCTTGAATCATCGGCGGCAATTCCGCTTGATGCTGCTGGCATAATTGGACAATTTCAGTCAGATCATTCGCATGCTGCTGTACATACTTCAAATTGCCATAAATGAAATTCACCGGATTATTAATTTCATGGGCAATTCCCGCAACCATCTGACCTAATCCGGACATTTTTTCCGTTTGAATCAGTTGAGCTTGCGCTTCTTGCAGTTGATTCAGGGTACTGGTAAGGCGGAGGGCTTGTTCTTGGGCCGCCGCAGTGCTGACTACTAACGCTTGAAAATTATTAAATGCTTGGGAATGGTAACGAATTCGGGCAATTAGCTCGATCGGGTCAGGCAGCTTTGTCAGATAATCATTCGCCCCATGGGTAAATGCGGCTGCTTTCATGCTGGCATCTTCTTTGTTCGACAGCACAATCATCGGAATATGGGCGGTCTGGGGATGTTGACGAAACCAGCGCAGCAACATCAGGCCATCAACATCCGGCATCACCAAATCCTGCAAAATCACCGTCGGCTGAATTTGCAGCGCTATCTGAATCGCTCGATTCGGATCAGCACAATAGTGAAAGGTAATATCGGGTTGAGTTTCCAATGATCGGCGGATTACTTCACCAACGATCACTTGATCGTCGACGAGTAAAACCGTAATGGTTTGATTTAATTGCTCTACTGAACCACACGGCGACAGTTCTGACGACAGTTCTGGCTGACTCATTGCCGTATCCAACGCTATCATTATGGAAGATCTCCGAATGATTCTTGAAATTTGAGAAAGTGTTGAGAAGAGCACAAACCAAGAAATGCGGTAGATAGACTTATGTTGCCCCTAAACCGCAAGCAATATAACTATTAGCATGATCAATTTTTCCTTAAGTTGAGCTTGTCAGCGAACTAATCATCCTAGAGCGAAACTTTACTCAAACGGGCCAAAGCGGCTGCCGCGATCGCATTAATGGGTAACACCTGCGCCGCTGCATGGAGATCAACTGCGGCCTTGGGCATGCCGTAGACCACAGATGTTGCTTGATCCTGGGCGATCGTGGTCCACCCCATTGTGATCAGCTGCTGCATCCCAATTGCCCCATCGCGACCCATTCCCGTCAGCAATACCCCCACCCCAGGCTGCGGCCAATTCGCCGCCGCACTTTGAAACAGCATGTCAACCGACGGACAGTAAATTCCGCCAGTAGTATTGCTTCGGTGATATAGCGTTTGGTTGCGGCTGATCACCAAATGCCGATCGCTACCCGCCACAATCACTTCCCCTGGAAGAATCCTGGCCCCCGACTGCGACAGTCGCACTGGCATCAACGACTGCTGATTCAACCAATCCACCAGCCCCGCAACAAACTGCACATCCACATGCTGCACCACAATAACTGCGAGGTTTTGATCCGCTGGAATTTGTGACAAAATCTGCGCGATCGCTTGGGGGCCACCCGTCGAAGCCCCAATTAATAATAACCGTGGCAGCGCTACCGTCGATTGCTCGGATGATCGCGGCCCGGCCAACGGAAAACCGGTCACAGGCGATTTGCCAAGAAACTTAGCAACGGTGGCGATTTTTTTCAGCAACCGATTCTCGCTCAAGGCTTGCGCGTTTGCCGAGTCAAAGTCCAATCCTAAAATCGGTGTATTAATCGCATCCAAAGCCCCATGCCCCATCGCTTCAAACACCTGCCCCGCAAACCGATTCACGCTGGCGGTAACGAGTAAAATCGCACAGGGCGACTGCGCCATAATTCGCTTCGTTGCTTCCACCCCATCCATAATCGGCATGAGCAAATCCATCAGCACCAAATCCGGTCGATCGGCAGCACAGCGTTCCACCGCTTCCACACCGTTTTGGGCTGTCCAAGCAAGCTGATATTGCGGTACAGCGGCGATCATGCGGCGCAGCACTTCCAGGCTCATTAAGGTATCATTGACAATCGCAATTCGCAGAGGCCGCATAGAAATTCCTGTCAATAAAGAACTAACCAATTAAATCCATCACAGCCTGCAACAGCATATCGTCATGGAAACTTCGCTTCGTCAAATAGTAGTCCGCCCCGGCTTCCAGCCCGGCCATGCGATCGACTTCACGATCTTTATAGGACACCACAATCGTCGGAATCGACTGCAATTGCGATTGTGTTTTCAGCCGTTTCACCAACTCAATGCCGCTGAGTCGGGGCATGTCAACATCCGTCACAATTAAATCGTAGTTGCACTGATTCGCCGCATTCCAACCGTCCATGCCATCCACGGCAACATCCACGACATAACCAGCGTTCTCCAAGAGTTTGCGCTCCATTTCCCGTACCGTGATCGAGTCATCCACCACTAAGATTCGCTTTTGGCGAACAATCGGCGACTGCCCCACGATCGCTTGTCGCATCTGGAAACTCCCATCATGCAAGCGTTTTTCCAGCGATCGCAGCAAATCCTCAACATCAATTATGAATAACGGCGTACCATCATGCAGCAATGCGGCGGCGCTAATATTCGGCACTTTGCCAAGCCGCTTATCCAAGGGCCGCACCACCAAACTTTGCTCCCCCAACACCCGATCGATAATTAACCCATATTGCTGATCGCGATCGCGGATCATGATCACAGTTAATGTTTGTGGCAGTTCGTTTGCACCCGCCGCATTTAAGAGTTCAGAAGCCGCAATTAACGCGATCGGCTGTTCTTGATCAAGAAAGTAAGGTTGATTTTCGGCATAAACAATCGTCTGACGCTCCACCGTCACAATTTGGTCGACCCGCGACAGCGCGATCGCATAGGGTTCCTCGGCAATTTCGACCAACAGCGTTCGCAGCACTGACAGCGTTAACGGCAACTGTAAATGAAAGGTCGTTCCCTGCCCTGACTGCGTCGTCGTCCGCAACGTCCCTTCCACCGCCTGCACCATATTCCGCACAATATCCAACCCCACACCCCGGCCCGAAATATCTGTCACCGCTTTTGCCGTCGAAAATCCAGGTAAATACAGGAACTCTAATAGCTCAGCGTCACTCATTTGCTGCGCCATTTCGAATTGCGTCAAGCCCTTCTCGACAATCGCCTGCCGCAACTGTTCCAGATTAATGCCCCGACCATCATCGCGCACCGTGATCAACAGCACCCCACCGCGATGATTTGCTTCTAAATAAATCGTTCCCTGGGGCACTTTTCCCCGCATTTGACGCAATTCTGGCGTTTCAATGCCATGGTCAATCGCATTCCGCAGCAGATGGGTCAGCGGCGCTTCCAGCCGATCGAGAATGTCACGATCGATCAACGTCATTTGACCCGCAATTCGCAGTCGCACCTGCTTCCCCAACTGCCGCCCCACATCCCGCACCATCCGGGGAAATCCTTGGCCCACATCACTAAAAGGCCGCATCTGCGTCGCGATCACCTGCCGATAAAGCCGATCGGCCAGTTGATTTGACTTTTGAGCAAAGATTTCAAAATCTGCTTGCCGTTCCAGGAGCACCTGTTGGCAGTGCTGCGCTTTTTGACAAACCCGCTGCAGTTGATCCTGCACCATATTCGAAGCGATCGGAAGTGGTTGGTGCAACTGAGGCTGGAGTGGCTGGGACAATTGCGGCTGGAGTTGCTGGTGCAACTGACGCTGGGCCAAACCGCTCCGCATTTGCTCTAGCAACCGATTGAGATCCGTTTGCTGCGCTTTCAACCGCAGGAGATCCTGTGCAAAATTTTGCAGCCTATTGGCGGAAACTAATGACTCCCCAGCTAAATCCATTAACCGACGCAAATGATCCGCGCTAATGCGAACTGTCTGATCATGACGTAGTGTCTGATCATGACGTAGTGGCTGATCATGACGTAGTGTCTGACCATGATGTGCTGGCTGATTGTTGCGTGACGGCGGGTCATGCTGATGCTTTTTTGCTGGAGCCGTTTCTGTCACCGTCATTTCCGACAATCCCGCACTTTCCGGCGATGCCATACTTTCCAGTGACATTCGCTCGGGCGCAATATCCCCGATCACCAGCGGTGCGTCAACCGCCAGTGGCAACTGCAACGATGATTCCGACGATTTTTCCACTTCCGACGCAGGCACCAACAAAGCACTGAGCCGTTGCTGATAAGCGAGGACGGCTGGACTATCCAGGGCTGGGGGCGGTTGTTGAGTTTCGAGCGCAGTGACGATCGCCGAAAATAAATCCACCGCTTGCAGTAAACAATCGATCTGCTCACTGCCCACCGTCACCGTGCCCGCTTGAGCGGCAACAAAATATTCTTCCAGTTCATGGGCGATTACCTCGACCGCTCCCACCTGAACAATGCGGGCCGCGCCCTTAATCGAATGGGCCGATCGCATCAGGGCTTGCAGCGATTGCGCGGGTTGCTCACTGGTTTCCAGGTTTAGCAATTCATGGTTAAACACCACAATTTGCGTCTGGACTTCCATACAGAACAAATCGAGTAACGACAGCGAACTCGCATCAGGGCGCGGTGCCGTGGTCTTTGGATCTAAACTCATGCCACGATCCTCCCCTGAAGTTGCTCATTTAAGCGATCGGTGCTGAGATAGCTCACTGATCGCGATCGCCAAGTCAGCACGGCCTGAGTCAAATACTGCTCCCCTTGGGCCACATTTGCGGGTGCCGATTGCATTGCATCTAACGCAAATCGCTCAATCCCAGCAATTTCATCCACCGGAAAGACCCAAGCCCCGGAAGTAAGCCGCACCACGGCCAACCGAGGATAAGCTAATTCTTGAGCAGTCCCATTAGCCGCTGCTGCATCCAAGGCATTTAATCCCAGCAACGCCGTCAAAGAAAAACACAATTGCAATTCCCCTTGCACATTCGCCAAACCTAACAGCACTGCATCACTGCGTTCAGGAATGCGGCGAATCGGCACGATCGTCGTCACCGCTTGAAATAAATCCGCCGCCAACGCAAACCATTCTTGCTGCAACCGAAAGATTGCCACAGCTTGCATTTCCGTCGTCTGCGCAACTTCGCGAGGCTGCCCTAACAGCACCGCCAATTCTTCCTGATAGCCCTGAGCCATCGGCCGATTCAGAAAGTTCTTGGCCGCCATTGCATAGAGCTTGCAATTCCGACAATGCCCGACCCGTTGTAATTCCCCACAACTGCGATCGCCCATCACGCCGACGTTTTTCCAGCATTGTTCCGCCATTACTGCGCTCATTATCCCACCATCGCCAAGGGCCGATCAGGACTCTGAGTATCGATTTTGAATTGCATCACCTCACGGCGCAGCGACTGTTCCGCTTGGCTAAGATGCTCAATTACGCGATTAATTTCTTGCAGTGAATCCGCTGTCTGACCGGAAGCATCACTTAGCTGAATCATCGCCTCACTGATTTGTTGAGCCCCTTGGAATTGCATTTCCATGCCTTGATTCACCGATTCAAACCGGGGGGTCAATTGCTGCACTTGGTCGATCACCGCCGTCACTTGCGTTGTAATCGTCGCCACTTCAACCACGCCTTGGCGCACATCGCGGGCAAATTTATCCATCTCCATCACACCCACCGACACCGATGACTGCATTTCCTTAATCATTTGCTCGATATCAACCGTTGCGATCGCCGTTTGATCAGCCAAGCGCCGGATTTCCTTCGCCACCACAGAAAAACCAAGACCATATTCCCCCGCTTTTTCCGCTTCGATCGCCGCATTCAGGGACAGCAGGTTGGTTTGGTCCGCAACTTTCGTAATTGTGCCGACGATCGTAGTGATATTATTCGCTTTTTCATTAATCGCACCGAGTTGCATCGAAATCAGATCTGTCGCCCCGGCCAACTGCTGCATCGTCATCCCCATCCGCATCAGATCTTCCTGCTGACCAGTTGCCGTTTGGCTCGTGGTCTGGGACAGATCGGCCAAGTCTTCCATGGTTTTCACCAGTTCTTCCGAAGTCGCTGCAATTTGCTTCGCGGTTGTTGTCACTTGATTGGTGGAAGCCACTTGTTCCGTCATTGTTCCTTCGAGTTGCCGACCGGAGGCGGACAACTGGGTACAGGAAGAAGTCAACTGAATGCTCGATCGTTGCACCTGACTAATCAAGCCATTCAAGCGGTATGACATATTCTGGAACGAGCCCATCAATTGCCCGATTTCATCTTGGTTGAGACTTTGATCGGCCACCGACTGGCTCAAATCACCGAGTGCAATCCGCTCCGCCACATCAACGACATTCGTCACCCGCCGCCCCAACGCCCGGGAAATCATCAGCCCCATCAGTACTGCCACTGCAAGCGTCAGCAATGCCGCCAATGCTGCCAAAACCTCCAATGTGATCAAACTCGACTTTGCATCACCGATATTTGCCGTCGATTGCGTTTTCAGCAACTCGTCTAATTGACCATGCAGCTCCTCTAGTTTATTTGTCAGGGCCAAAGAATCTGCAATATATTCCAGCTGGAGGCGCTTAGTGACTTTACCTTCTCGCCGAATCTGCTCGACCGTCCGATCTCCCAGCGCCTTAATTTGCTCTGTAACCACATTTTTCCGATCGAGGATCGCCAAATGACGGGCTTCCTTCATTAATGGCCTGAGCTCGGCCACGAGTTCATTATGGCGTTGATAATCTTGCTTAAATAGCTGAATTGCCTCGGGGTCATTGTCCATTAGATAGCGGCGAATACGACGATCCATATTCAAATTGACCGCCAGAACTTTCGCTCGAATTTCGAGGATTTGTTGCTGCTGAGCCAACGATTCAAAAGTTTGAAATGATTTTGAGGCGACGACGTAGACGAGGCCACTGAAAACAAACATCAGGCCCGTGGGAATAGCGTAGCCAATTAAAGCCCGATCGCGCAACTTCAAATGAGCCAGAAAACTTACCATAGGACAATAAAGAGGGGGAAATCAAAAAGGGGGCATGAGACATGATTGCTGTCTGTGGCCCTATGATGCCCGCTTCAATTGCTAAACGCACAGCCCAGTGAGATTTTTCTAAATCGCTGGGAACCTTACAGGAATAATGATTCAGGCTTTGCACCACCCAGGGAATTACCCCTATTTAACAGATTTTCTGACAGTGCCAACACTTTCCGGACAATTTCAAAAATTAATGCTTTTACTTTTATTCGAAGCAGGCAATCAGCGCTACGCGATCGACAGTCGCCAAGTGGTGGAAATTGTGCCCTGGGTGGGGCTATATCCCAGTCCGCCCAGCCACAAAGCGATCGTCGGCCTGCTGAATTACCATTGCCAGCTGACCACCGTGATTGACTTGGGACGACTGTTCCAAGAAATTCCGAGCAAACCGAATTTTGGCTCACGGATCATGCTCCTCCCCGGCAATTATCTGAACGCATCACAGTCACCAGAATATGTCGGGCTCCTCGCCGATCGGGTACTCGAAACCCGCAAAATTAGCGACGCAATGCTCACGCCGCTAGATAGTAGTCATCATGACCATACAATGGGCACCCAAAATTTGCTGCAAATTGCGCCCCTGCGCCACGCCCTCATCGACCAACAGGAAATCATTTACTATCTCCAACCCGAACTGACCCAGGCTCACCCCGACCCGATTCTCTCTCCTTAAGCGCCGATGCTACAATCCTCGATTGAACGCTTAATTCAACAAGAAACTGGCATTGACCCAACGATCATCGGGTCAAATCTCATTCGTAGCGCGATTAATCGCTGTATGAAAGGACAAGGCCTTAAGGATTTGGGAGAATATTGGCGACTGCTTCAGCAACAGCCCCAGGTACGGCAACAGCTCATCGAAACCATTGTCGTACCGGAAACCTGGTTTTTCCGTGATCGCGGTCCGTTCGAATTTATCGCCCACCGATTTCATCAACTGCGTCCCCATCCGCCAAACAACCTACAGGTACAGACCCCCAACCCAGTCCGAATTCTCAGCTTGCCCTGCTCAACGGGCGAAGAACCTTATTCGATCGCCATGGCACTATTGCAGGCTGGCATTTCACCCACCGCATTTCAAATCGATGCCTGGGATATTAGCCAACAGCATATTCAACAGGCAATCACCGGGTTATACAACAATTTCTCCTTTCGCAATGCTAGCGATATTGAGATTAAACAACAGTTTTTTCAACCCATTGGAGAATCCTATCAGATCCACGATCGGGTCAAACAATGCGTTCACTTTCAAGTCGGCAACATCCTCCAGATCAGCATTCCAGCTTCCAGCTATGATGTGATTTTCTGTCGCAATTTATTGATTTACTTTGACCAATCCACCCGCCAAACCGTCATCGATCGTCTCAGCCAATTACTCAAACCCAGCGGCACCCTATTTGTCGGCCATGCCGAAACCAGTTTATTTATGAACGATCGCTGGCAGGGCATCCGTGTGCCTTTTACCTTCGCCTACCGCAAAACCTCGGCCCAGCCGCAATTTCACCCAAAAGCACCGCGCACCCCCCAGCCAACCGTACCACCTCAGTATCATCGCCCCACCGCTGCCTACCCACCATCAAACCACCGGCTATCAAACCACCGGCCATCAAACCACCGGCCATCAAACCACCGGCTATCAAATCAACCACGCCCCACAATCGCCACCGATCGCCCACAACTCACGCCACCGATCCCCGGAGCATTGAATGTGCAAGCTGTATCCTGTGATTTATCCTCTGCCCAACAAGCCGCGAATCAGGCCGATTTTCCAACCGCTAAACAGCTCTGTGCCGAAGCCCTCCAGCGATCGCCGCTCCAACCCGGCATCTACGTCCTCCTGGGTCAAATCCATCAAGCGCAAGATCAACCAAGCATGGCCGAAACCTGTTTCAGCAAAGCGCTATATCTCGATCCCAACGATCTGGATGCGCTGATCCACCTCGCGCGTCTGAAGCAATCACGGGGGGATTTGGCCGCATCCGAACGACTCCATCAACGGGTCGCCCGGATTGAATCCCAGCACAATTGTCCAAGCACTGACCCGTCACAACAAAATAGGCAGACCGATCAGCCTGCCTCACATCCTTCTATCTGAAGTTAAATTGCACAATCAATTAGCCTTCGAGCACGCCTTGCAGCTTCGCGCCATTCAGTTCCGCCGCAATTGCATTCAGCTTTTCAATCCGCGCTTCCGTTGTCGGGTGCGTCGAAAACAGGTTAAGCAATTGCTTGCCCGTCGGTGGGTTAATAATCAACAGCGGCGAGAATGCTGGATTCCCCTGCATCGGCATCCGCTGGGCGCTGGACTCCAACCGCATCAAGGCATTCGCTAGGGCTTGGGGCTTACCTGTCAACCGCGCCGCATTCGCATCCGCCGCAAATTCCCGCGTGCGCGAAATCCCCATTTGGATCACAGTCGCAGAAATCGGTGCGAGGAACATCGTTAGCAGTAGCCCGATCGGGTTGCCGCCGCCTTCATTGTCATCCCGCGACCCGGCTCCAAACCAGAAAATCATGTCACCCATCCAGCTAATCGCACCGCCTACTGTGGCAGCCACCGCTTGGGTCAAGGTGTCCCGATTCAGCACATGGCTCAATTCGTGGGCAATCACGCCTTCGAGTTCATCCTCCGGCAGCATCGTCAAAATCCCTTCCGTCACTGCCACCGCCGCATGTTCCGGGTCACGGCCCGTTGCGAAGGCATTCGCCGCCTGACCAGGCACGAGGTAAAGCGCGGGAGTCGGGATGCCAGCTTTAGCACTGAGGCGTTGCACCATTTGATGCAGGGCAGGCGCTTGATCCGGGGCAAGGGGCTGAGCGCGGTAGGCGGAGAGCGCGATTTTGTCCGAGAAGAACCAGGAACCGAGGTTCATCACCGCCGCCAGCAGCAGGCCCGTCGTCGCGCCGCCCACACCACCAAAGACCTCATAGCTAATCAGCACGAGTAATCCACTGAGCAGGCCGAGCAGGGCCACAGTTTTCATTTGGTTCATGATGACTTCTCCTTCCTAAATCGGGCAGCATTGACCGCCGCCGGAACAGTTTTCATTTTTCTTTCATTATGCTAGCGCAACCGATCGGGCCGTGGGTCGTAGAAACCGTCCGCCGATCGTTCGGGTTCTGCCGCACCTTCATTCTAGCGAAACCCCACAATCCCCGATCGCCCCTTTTGGAGGGGGTGTCGGGGGACGCAACCGTCCCCTGACGAACGGGGGCGCGGGGGGAAGACCCCCGATCCAGTGGCGCAGGCCACCCCCAGATCATCGCAACCCACCGATCGAGGCAGCGGGTAAGGTACCGGAAATCTTTTAGAGGGATCGGCGAATCAATTTCTTGCCTGCCAGGTCTTGGGATTGCGCTTTCCATGGACAACAGCGATTACAATCACGCGGCTGGAAACAATTCGATAGTAAATCACATACGGAAACCGATCGATTACCGCTCGCCGAAAATCCTGGAACACGACCACATAGGATTCTGGGCGTTGTTCAATCCGATCAAGCGTGTGGTCAACACGATCGAGAAAATCTTCACCTAATTTTGCTTCCTGATCTTCATACCAGTTGTAGGCATCTTCCAATTCATCTCGGGCTTCGGCTCGAAATGTGAGTACGTAATTCACTAGCGTCTCCGAATGGAAGCCCGAACCGCCTCGCGTGTCATCACGTCATCAGGATTAGCATCATAGGCTCTAGCCCGTCGATCGAGTTCTTGCTTTAGCTCTGAGGTCAATTCTGGATAGGCTTGTGTCGCATCAATGCTTTCCAAGATTGATTGGACAATCTGAAGCCGCTCTTCCACGGTCAACACAGCAATTCCAGCTAAAGTTGCGGCAATATCCATAATTTCTCTCTTGCTGATTGACTTGACAAACATTCAACTCGGCAGTCGCTATGGGTCATTCTAGCAAACCCAGCGATACTCGCAATCCGTATCACCATTCTGTCTTCTTTTTCATTCTTCCATCCCCGCAAAGTGATCCAGCAGTTCCCGATGGATAAACCGATAGCGTTCGCCGATTTGCGGTTGTAGGCGGCGATCGTGACGCATAACCCACAGCCTAGACCGAAGCTTCACGATCGATCTTAACCATTCTAAATATACTCAATAGACGGTAGTGCGTCAAGATATGGTGGGTACGATAAGATGGGCGGGTAGTCCTACTGGCAAGTAGTATGGAATGTGTTCTCTGCGGACATCTTCGCACCCA
>JBJORF010000020.1:0-53796 GCA_046049545.1 Cyanobacteriota bacterium
TTCATGCCGCCTTCCTGGGCCGAAGAGGATGAGCCAGAGCGCTTTGATGACTTTGATCAACAGTTAGCCGAAGCGATCGGACTGCCCGTTGAATGGGAGGATCGAGAATGCTTCCGAATCGATTCGCCGGAGCCGGATACGGTGGTGCTGATCCAGGAGTTTCTTAGCGAATATCAGGATTAGGTGGTGCGGCGGCTGGGAGCGCTGCGCTGATCGGGCAATTGGGCTATCGGAATATTGCTTGAAAGCCCATTTTGCGTTGGTCCGCCGTCTCAGCCGTCATATTCCACAGGGTTTCGTAGAAAAAGAAAGACATGCCCGCAAACCTTCGATCGCGCACCATTTGCACCTGAGTTTGAATTTGCTGCATGGGGATCGGCTTGGCACGGAGTCCCGATAGCACGCCTACTGTAACTGGAATATGCTGTCTTGCGGCTTTTACTTCGGGCCGATCGAGTTCGTTTTGGAAGCTCGTCAGGCTGTCGCGATACACCTGCAACGCCAATTCTTCCACCAAACCTTCCCGCTCCCAGCGTCGCCAATCCTGTAAGGAATGCTCCATGGAAAAATCATAATTATTCGGCGAAAGGGCGAAGACAACCTTACTTTTCTGGGCTTTGACATCGCGGAAAAGCTGTCGGGTAAATTCGGTGATTTTGTCCGCGCGCCACTTAATCCAGGCGGGATCTTTGGGATTGGTCGGCGGGCGTTTACCTTGATTCTCCTTTTTGTACAAATTCACCGTAAAGGCATCATAGCCAAACTCAAACGGCAAGCCAAAATGATCGTCAAATTGAATCCCATCCACATCATATTTCGTCACCACTTCCAACACCAAATCGCGAATAAATCGCTGTACCTCGGGCCGCAATGGATTCAGCCATACTCTGGGATAAATGCCTTCCATCCAAATTTTGCTGCCATCTTGTTTCAGCGTCAACCAGTCCGATCGGCGCATCGCCAACCCCGAATCCTCCGGCACCATAAACCCAAATTCAAACCAGGGCATGACTTTAATGCCCTTCGCATGGCTGGCTTGAATGATCTCGGCGAGGGCATCCCGGTTTTGCAGTGAATCTGGGCGGGGGTCAACGGCGCTGCCCAAGGTTTGCTGAGCGATCGCGCTCGGGTAAGTCGTATACCCCCAATTCCACACCACGGGGTATATCTGGTTAAACTTTAAGTGGGCCAGTTCAGTGACCGCGTTATTAATCCGATCGCGATTAAACAAAACATTGCTATCAACGTTAGTTAACCAAACGCCACGGATTTCCGCCGGGGCTGCCACGATCGGGCCAGCCCAACTCGATAACAGTACAATGGCACAACTTAAACCAAACAATAGAAGGCGTAACCAGCGATCGGGTAAACCCATGAGTTCGTTAATGAGGAGGTGTTGCTTAACCTTAGCGCAGACTGCAAGATGAGATAACGCTAATTCCTCTTTCATGACTGCACCCTGGGAGGTTATGCAATGATGCTGCGATCTCTCTACGCTTCAAGTATTTCGCACCGATTGATAGAAATGTATGAGAAACTTCACAGCCAAGCAACGATCGCTAATTGCCCTACTACTTGTTGTCCCTGTGACCAGCATTGGGGCATTGATGGCGACTTGGATTATGCCGGGGTCGATCGGGCAGACGATTGCGCTTCTCGGTGGAATTTGGATGGTGATCTTTCCCAGTCTTTGGCGGCGCTGGGATGATTCATTCGGGCCGATCGTCACCTTCAAATCGCCACCCCGATCGACCTGGACTGCCGGAATCATTTTAGGACTCGTGATGTTTGGTCTGATTGTCGCGAGCTATGGGTTTGTGGGGCGGCGCTGGATCGATGTCGCGGATGCGCGATCGCGCGTTGCACAGTTGGGGATGAATGTACCGCTGATGGTGTATGGCTTTGGGTCATTTCAGACGTTGGTGAACTCGTTTATTGAGGAATATGTGTGGCGGGGCTTTGTCGATCGGCATGGTCAGGTGGTGTGGTCGCCGCGCTGGTCGATCGTGCTGTCCGGCGCATTCTTTACGGTGCATCATGTGATTTTGATGCGGGCTTATTCGGATAATTTGGGATTGATTCTGATGGGGACGATGGCGGTGTTTTCGGCGGGGGTGGCGTGGTCGATCGCGCGGCGGGCTTATCGATCGTTACTGCCCTGCTATTTGAGCCACTTGGCGGCGGATCTGGCGTTGGGCCATTGCCATTCCCGATTATGACGATTTCTGCAAGACGATTTGTGCTGTCCTTGGCCTGTCCCGATCGGGTGGGAATTGTCGCGGCAGTGAGCCAGTTTATTGCGGGGCATAGCGGCTGGATTACGGAGGCGCAACATCATAGCGATCACATCGCGCAGTTTTTCTTTATGCGGCAGGAGATTTTGGCAGATTCCCTGGCGATCGATTTAGCGGCCTTTCGATCGCAGTTTACCGCGATCGCGCAGCAATTTGACATGACTTGGAAACTCACCGACACTGCCCAGAAAAAGCGGGTGGTATTGTTGATCTCCAAGCCGGAGCATTGCATTCATGATTTACTCTCGCGTTGGCAAAGTGGCGAACTCGCGATCGAGATTCCCTGTGTGATTTCCAATCATGAGCATTTCCGACAATTAGTTGAGTGGCATGGCATTCCCTATCATTACGTGCCCGTGACTGCGGCAACCAAGCAGGCAGCCTACGCGCAAGTGGCGCAGATCTTTGAAGATGTAGGCGGAGATACGATGGTTTTAGCGCGTTATATGCAGGTGCTTTCGCCGGAAATGTGTAAGCGGTATCCGGGGCAAATTATTAATATTCACCATTCCTTCCTGCCCTCATTTGTGGGGGCAAAACCCTACCACCAAGCCTACGATCGGGGCGTGAAACTGATTGGAGCCACTTGCCATTACGTTACCGAAGAACTTGATGCGGGGCCAATTATTGACCAAGACGTAATTCGGATTGATCATTCCGATGCGATCGAGGATTTTATTCGCTATGGCAAAGACATTGAAAAAATCGTGCTGGCTAGAGGACTGCGCTATCACATCGAAGATCGTGTGATTGTCCATGGCAATAAAACGATCGTGTTTCGTTGAATTCTAGTTCCGTGGTCGAACGCCCCTGGGATTGTTTGCCGGAGCTTGTTGGGTTGGGTTTGTCTCGATCAGCGATTGAGTAATACGCCACAATTAGGCGTTTCCGCTGGTTTTTCCAGATTATCGAAGGGCTGTAACTTTAATGCTTTTAATTCACAAACCATAAACGCTTTTTGCCGATCGTCAGCTTTACTCACGGCGGCGGAAAAATTGGGAATGGTTCCGATCAGGGCATCGACTAAGCCTTTCCAGCCCACGGGCAAGGGAAATTTACTCAACGCCGCCGGGCGCGATAATGTGTCTTGCAGAAAACGGTCAAGCTCGAATGCCGCATTAATCGATCGCTCAACTTCCTGTTTGAAATAGCGATCGTTGGCAATATTGGAATTGGACTCGATCGATAACGTTAATTGCGACAACACTGTATTCACCGAAGTCGCGGTGCGGTTATAGCGCAATCGCGTTTCGCGACAAACCCGTTCCGATTCGGAGATTTTTCCCGCTTCGACTGCCCCCGGCTGATCGCAATACAAATCCTTCAACGATCGCACGGCATTATCCGCCGTATGGCGCGCATTAATTAACGGTGTGAGTGCCGCCGTATCTAGGGTATAGCGCGATCGGCCACAGCCGCTGATCGCCAGTAAACCCACTGCACCAACCCCCCAAAAAATCCACCGCATCACGCACCTAACTGAATTTCATCGATCGACCGCAACATTATATCCGCGTTCGGAATATCGAACGGCTGATGCCAGCCCCAGGAAACGCCCACCGACCCTGCTGCCCCGGCGCGAATTCCGAGTTCCACATCCGCCCCGGAATCGCCAATCATCAATGTCCGCTCCGGTGCGACACCCAATCCTCTACAGGCTAGCTCAAATAACCGGGGATTGGGTTTGCTCAATCCTGGTTCTGCCCCTTGATAGAAGTTAAAGTATTGCCCCAGATCGTAATGTGCCGCAAACTGCTCGATATTCGGCAACACATCCGCCGATAAAATTCCCAGCTTTAATCCGGTTGCCTGCAACTGTTGCAGCAGGAGTTCGACTCCCGGATAGGGCACGGTAATTTCGTGCTTGATCGGCATCTGCGATGTCGCGATCGCGAAAATTTCCTCGACTAATTTCAGCGCCTCCATCCAGCTATAGCCCAGTTCCGCGATCAGCCCCGCCGTGACGATCGTATTGTCCTGCCGTGACCCCACCGCGAGTAAACTCGCCGGATGTACGTGGTCTTCGCGCAATCCCCAGACCGAAAGCAGCCGATCGGCAAAATTCCCAGGGGCACGATCGGCCACCATCGAGTCAATCACCATCGCCCGCTTCAGCCCGACCAACCGCAGATATTCGTGGGAATTGGACAAGGTGCCATCTTTATCAAATAAGACCGCATCAACCTCGTAAACCCGATCGCCACACTGCAACTTCACCATTCAGCTAACTCCCGCAATCAAAAAGGTACGGCCACAAAAAAGGCACGGTGACTACCGTGCCTAGAATGAATACAAAATCAACGAACCGATTAGTCTGGCTCAACCGTGGACACAACTTCCATCGAAGGAATCGGTGCGCCCTGCTCTTGCAGCTTCTCTTTGTACTTCGCCGCCATCGCTTCGGCTTGCTCGAATACCGCCTCACGGTTCTTCACCATGTCGCCCGGTTCCGGCTCAAGCTGCTTCGTGGACAGGGAGATCCGACCGCGCTCTGCGTCAAGGTCAATGATCATCACCTTCAGCTCATCATTCACGTTGAACACGCTATGCGGCGTGTCGATGTGATCGTGGGAGATTTCGGAAATGTGCAGCAGGCCGCTGACCCCACCGATATCGATGAACGCACCGTAGGGCTTGATACCGCGCACCGTACCGATCACCACTTCGCCCACTTCCAGGCGGTTCATCTTGCGCTCCACCAAAGCCCGACGGTGGCTGAGCACGAGGCGATTGCGCTCTTCGTCCACTTCCAGGAACTTCAGCGGCAGCTCTTCGCCCACTAAGTCTTCCTTCGGCTTACGCGTGCTGATGTGGGAACCGGGGATAAATCCACGCAGCCCTTCGATCCGCACCAAAGCCCCGCCTCGATTGGTGGCGAACACCAACGATCGCACTGTTGCATCCTCGGTCTGGAGCTGACGCACCCGCTCCCAGGCACGCATGTACTCGATGCGGCGAATCGACAGCGTGAGCTGACCGTCTTCATTCTCATCGGCTAGGATGAAAAACTCGCGCGTTTCATTCGGCTGCAATACTTCATCCGGCGTATCAATCCGGTTAATCGACATTTCCTGGATCGGAATGTAGGCGGCGGTCTTCGCGCCAATGTCGATCAGAGCGCCTTTCGGCTCAAGGTTAAAAACCGTCCCAGCCACGATGTCTCCGGGGCTGAAGTGGTAATCGTACTTGTCGAGAAGGGCGGCAAAATCCTCGTGGGTAAAACCGATATCGGCTTTTGTGTTCTGACTGACCATGCTGTGTTTGGGTTTCTCCTTAAGATTTTCTCCTCCTAGTGAATGGCGAAGCACATCTATATAATGTGCGACCGACACGCTGAGCTGCATAACTGGTTAAAGCACCAGGGCAGACCCATAGGAAAGTTACAAGTGTTCAGGATTACGATAATACCCCACCCTGGCACTCTATTCCAAGCACCTTCTTGGATGATCGCGCGGCGGCCGATCGGATCATCCGATGCGTAGTCCCCCGACTCCGATCACTCATTGTCAATCTTAAGTATTTTTTTATACGCAAATATTTGACGGTCGCGTATTTTTACTGGGGCTGAAATCGCCTGGGGTCAGCCCGGTGACACCTTGATTTGGGGTGAAAATCGCAAGGAATAAGGCTTTTGTCTATTTGGGGATTGAATGTGTCAAAAATTCTTTCATCAGTATAATTGGTGAACTTCAGGGTGTATTTATTCATGGGTGAGCGAGTGGAAATGCTGATTTTGGGGAACCATCAGGGGAAGCAGTCGCGATCGACGCATCCGATCGGTCGCGGTAGTCCACTGCGGTCGCGGCGCTACGCCGATTGGGTGGGCGCTGACCATGGCACTCCCACAGGGCAGGCGATGAAAACGATTTTGTTACTCGAACCCGATCGGGGCGCACGAGATTTGGTTTTAGGCGTGTTGGCGGCGGCGGGTTGGCGGGCCGTTGTGGTGGCGGACGTGGCCGCAATGCTGCGGCAGGCGCGGGAGCTGCTGCCGGAGGTAATGCTACTGGCGTTGCCGCCCGCCGAACTGGCGCCCGTGATTGCACAAATTCGACAGGATCCGCGTTTTGCAACGGTGGCGTTGATTGGTTTGGGGCCGAGGATGAGTCGTCAGGATCGGCGCAGTTGGCTGAGCTTGGGGCTGGATGATTGCCTATCGAAACCCTTGATCGCGACGGCGGTGGAGCAGGCGATCGCCGGTTGTTTGCAGCGGCAAGCGCGGATGTTACAGCCCTATACGCAGCAGGTGCAGCGGGGCAAGTTGGTGCTGGAGCGGTTGGCCTACTGGGATGAAGTGACCGGATTGCCGAATCGCCGACTGTTTGACCAGCAGGTGCAGCAGGTGTTGACCCACGCGCGTCAGGTGCAGCAGAGTGTGGCGATGTTTGCGCTGAATGTTGATCAGCTCCATGGGATTACGGTGACCTTTGGTCAAGAGATGGGTGCGGCGGTGCTACAGGCTGTGGGACAGCGGTTAAAGCAGGTGGAGGCGCTGGCGATCGCCCGCCTGGGCGACACGGAATTTGGGCTGGTGTTTGCCGAGGTGTGGCAGCATCAGCAGGTGGCGCAGTTGGCCCAGCGACTGGTAGACGTGGTGACGGAGCCGTATAAGCTGAATGGTCATGAAGTGCGGATTCAGGTCAGCCTGGGCGTTGCTTCTTATCCCCAGCATGGCAATACTGGGCCGCAGCTTTTAATGCAGGCGAACACGGCGATGCGCTGGTGTCAGCAGCAAGGCCAAAACGGGTATCGCTTCTACAATCCGACGATGACGACGGTGGAGGCCGAGCGACATTTGATCGCGATCGACCTGGGCCGAGCGATCGCCCGCCAGGAACTGGAAGTGCATTATCAGCCGCAGATTGACGTACAGACAGGCCAGATGATCGGGATGGAGGCGCTGGTGCGCTGGCGGCATGGGCAGCGGGGGATGATTTCGCCGGCGACCTTTGTGCCGATCGCCGAGGAATTGGGGTTGATTGTGTCGATCGGGGAGTGGGTGCTGCGCCGTGCCTGTCAGGAATTCATGACGATGCAGCAGCAGTTGCCCCATCCGGTGAAGCTCTCGGTGAATCTGTCGATGCGGCAGTTGCATCAAGGTAATTTCCTGGAAACCGTGACGCAAATTCTGCGCGAGACGGCGATGAATCCCCAGCAGTTGCAACTGGAATTGACCGAAACGAGCCTGATGCAGCAGGTGAATACGACGATCTACACCCTGCAACAGTTGAAGCAGATGGGGCTGGGAATCGCGATCGATGACTTTGGTACGGGCTATTCGTCGCTGACCTACTTGGCCAAGTTGCCGATCGATACGTTGAAAATTGACCATACCTTTGTCAGTCAATTGACCCTCGATCAAAATGCGGCGGTGATCTCCAACATGATCATCAGTATGGCCCATCAGTTGGGGCTCGCGATCGTTGCTGAAGGGGTAGAAACCCAAGGGCAACTGCTCTTCCTGCATCAGCTCGGTTGTCGATCGGTACAGGGCTATCTCTACTCGCCGCCTTTAAAGGCGGCAGATGTGCTGCGCTTTGCCCAAACTCCGATCCCCAGCGCGTTGATCCTGGCCCCCCAGCGAAACGCCCGATCGCAGCCCGCCTGACGCTGCGGAAATCACGCAGGGAAAGCCGATCGGCGGCAGAACTGGAAAAAAATCTGTAAATTCACTCAGCTGCAATTTTGTAAAAGCATGGTGAAATTCAAATCTCAGTAAAAAATCGGTGTAGCAAACTCGGTTCTACCTGAGATTTTTAGAACAACGCTGTCAACTATATATCTGTGCTCGTCTACATCAGTTTTACAGGTCGTCTACCCAGTTCTCCGGACAGTTTTGTGAGCAATCGCAAAAAAGTTAGCAGAAACTTGACACCTGGATAAGCGCCTCCTCGATAGTGTTGGATTGCATTGACCCCTCAGACTTAGCTGAGACCAGCTTAAGGCAAGTTATGGATCAAGAAATGACCGTTCTCACCAAGATGACCCACGATCTGCTGACCCTCAGTCAGCGGCGATCGACGGGTGAGTTGGTGATAACGCATAAAGAAGCGCCGTTTCCCCAGTGGCGGCTTTATTTTTATTTTGGCCGACTGGTCTATGCCGAAAGTGACAAGCATTCGGTGCGTCGATGGATGCGAGCCTTTCAAATCCATTGCCCTGAATGTATTCAATCCGGTTGGCTGTCCAAGGTGACAACCGATTGCGAACTCTGGGGCGCGGACATTTTGGAACAGGCTGTCCAGCAGAACCAAATTACAACCACCCAAGCCAAGGCGGTGATTCAAACCATCGTTCAGGAAGTGGTGTTTGGGTTTATTGGTTTGGTGCGGCTCGACAGCGAATGGAATCCGAATAAGGCGGTGCCCCAACAGGCGGCATTTTTGTCGATTTCGCAGGTGATTCATGAGTCGCAGGTGCTGCGGGAGCAATGGCGCACATCGGGGTTTGATCAACTGCAAGCGCTGGTGCCGAATTTCTCGCCGGAGATGGTGCCGATGATTACGGAGCCAAAACGCTTGGCGATGGTGGTTCCTGCGGAGGCGGCGGTAAAACTGATTAAGTTGATGCAAGGACAGCGCACCTTCTGGGATGTGGCAGTGCGGATGAAGCGGCCCTTGCCGGATGTATTGAAGTCGATTTTGCCGTTGATTCATCAAGGGCTAATCACCTTCAAAGAACTGCCGGATTTGAATAATCCCTTCCTCAAAGCGAAGGTGGCGGCTCCGAAACCCGAGCCGAAGCCGGTTGCAGCGGCGGCTGATTCGGGGCGCAAGGGCATGGTGGCTTGTATTGATGACAGTCCCATGATCGGTGAACAAATCAAGGAAATTCTCCAACCCTTTGGTTACGAGGTAAAAATCATCACCAATCCACTCCAAGGGATCGCTACGTTGTTGCAGGAGAAGCCGGATTTGATTTTCTTGGATCTGGTGATGCCGAATACAAATGGCTACGAGCTTTGCACCTTCCTCCGCAAAACCTCCGCATTCCAAAATCTGCCGATCGTGATTCTCACGGGGCACGATGGTGTGATTGACCGAATGCGGGCCAAGATGGCCGGGGCTTCTGACTTTATGTCGAAACCACCGGAAGGCATCAAGGTCTTGCAGATGGTCGAGAAGCATTTGGGCATGGGTTCAGAGGCATCTGATCCGACGGCCAGTGCGAATCCCAGTCTGTCGATCGCGTGAGGTGAGATTGATGCGATGACGGATGTGAGGTGTGCAATGTAAGGCGAACAGCCCGGTAAGGCGAACAGCCCGGTAAGGCGAACAGCCGCGAACAACGGTTCTGATGATTGGTTTACGTTCCATGTTCTTGAAGGAGCTCTTGAGATGAAAACGATTCTGGTGGTAGAAGATACCGCTTCCCAAGCCCAAATTATTACGGGGACGCTGAATAATGCAGGGTTTACGACGATTTTGGCGGGTAGCAGTGAAGAAGCGCGCACGACGATCGAAAAGCAGCGGCCCGATGCGATCGTGATGGATGTGGTATTGCCGGGTGCGAGCGGTTTCGAACTTTGTCGCGAATTGAAGGATAACCCTTCAACCAAAGACATTCCGGTGGTGCTGTGCTCGACCAAAGACAGCGAAATGGATAAATTCTGGGGCATGAAGCAAGGCGCTTCTTCCTATATTACCAAGCCGATCGATGCAACTGCCTTGCTGAAAGCGGTGCAGGCGTTAGTCGCTTAATTTACCTAACGGGATCGTTTTCTATGACTACTACCTTGTTTCCCCATTCGACGGCAGAGCGATTGCATGAGCAGTCACGGCGTTACCTCAGTGTGTTTTTGCCGGGGAATCACCAGGCCCTGTTGCCGACGGACAGTTTGATCGAGGTGCTCACCTTTGCCCCGATCCAAATTATTCCGATTCCAGATACGCCCGCTCAGGTGATGGGCGTTTGTAACTGGCGGGGGGAAGTTCTGTGGCTGGTTGATGCAGGGCATTTGCTTACACCGACCCCGTCGTTTCGCGAGACCAACTATCAAACCAAGTTCAATGTGGTCGTGCTGAAACAGCAAAATCGGGCTTTGGGGCTGGTGGTCGAACGGGTGGGGAACATGATTTGGTGTCATCCCAGCGATATTCAGGCGGTCCCGTTGGCCCGCCCGGATCAAGTCCTCGATAACATGGCCACGCGCTGTTTGGCGGGAAGCTGGCAGGATACGACGGGGGAGGCGTTGCTCGTGATGGATGCATCAGCAATTTTAGATCTGTTTTCGGAATAGATTTTGGGCTTGATTGCGCCCGTTTAATTGACTCGCTTGATTTGCTGACTTGTTTGACTCACTTTTTGGTTTGCTTTCGATTTCATTCTCGGCTCACACATATTCCTGAATCCTGTCACGTAAAGGTGTAAGTACCATGCTCACAAACTCTGAACTCCCCAATTTGACGACAAACTCGACGGACCTGTCGCGAGCATCCAAAGTCAAAGGCTTCTCGAAATTTAATCTCCGCACCAAAGCCACCCTCGTCGCGATCGCCGTTGGTACCCTGCCCGTATTGGCGATTGGCGGCTTGGCGAACTTGTCCGCGAGTCGCAGCTTGACGGAATCGGCGGTGGCGGAGCAGCGAAATCTGTCCGTGGAATTGGCGGATAAGGTGGCCCGCTTCATGTTCGAGCGCTATGGGGATATTCAGGTGTTGGCCAACTTGCCGATTATGGCGAATCCGACGGTAAAGCAAGTTGTTGATGAAGAAACGAAGCGCAAAGTATTGACCAACTATTCCGAGATTTATGGGATTTACGATAGTATCGCCTTCTATGATTTAGAAGGTCGAGTGGTGCATTTCTCGAAAGCTCAAACAGAAGTGAGCATTCGCGATGATGCGGATTTCCAAAAAGCCCTGCAAAGTGAGCAGCCTGTTATCAGTGAACCGCAGCAATCGAAAATCACGAATGAGTCTGTGGTCTATAGTTTCATGGTCGTGAAGGAAGTGGGCACGGGGCGCGCGATCGGGGTGATGCGATCGCGGATGCCCGTGAAGCACTTGGAAACCTTGGTTTCGAGCTACGCGGAAAAAGGTGAATATCATTTGTTTGATCAATCGGGTAAGTTCTTCCTGGCGCAGGAAAAAGAGCAGCTGGGTCGGGAAGCCGCTGCGGATTTCCCAGAACTGGCAAGTCAAATTCAGACCAAACAGGTTGGCGCGGGTTTGGTCACGGACAAAATTGATGGTCAAGCGCAGGTTGCGGGCCATGCACCCTTGCAATCGGTGAACGGGATTCCGGCCCTGCCTTGGGCGGCAGTACAGGCGGTTGACCAAAGTAAGGCCCTTGCCGCTGGACAGAAGTTGCTGTTCACGATTCTCTTGGGTACGGCGGGCACCGCCGTTTTGGTGACAGCCTTGGCGATTTATTTGGCAAATCGGGCGACCAAGCCAATTACGGACGCAGCGGATGCGGTGGCAAAAATTGGTCGAGGCCAGTTGAATGCGCGTTTGACCGTGACGAGTCAGGATGAGCTGGGAATGCTGTCTCAGAACATTAATCAAATGGCGGGTCAGCTCCAAGGGTTGCTGAGTGTGCAGGAACGGGCTGCTGCCCGATCGCAGGAATTTGCCGGGGCAATTGCCATCCTGCGACAGCAGACAGATGTCAAAGCGATTCTTGATTCAGCTGTGAATCAGGCGCGGGAAATTCTCGATGTCGATCGGGTGGTGATCTATCGGTTTAATGCGAATTGGACGGGGTTTGTTGAAGCAGAATCGGTGCTGCCAGGTTTCCCAAAGGCATTAAATGATCAAATTGAAGATGCTTGTATTCCCCAAAGTTTGATTGATGCTTACACGACTGGGCGCATTGTGCCGACGGATGATGTGTTGAACGCTGGGTTCCATCCGGAGCATGTGGAACTGATGCATCGCTTGAGCATCAAGTCGAACTTAGTTACCCCGATCGTCAAGGCGGGTGAACTGTATGGTCTCTTTGTTGCGCACCATTGTGCTGCACCGCATCGTTGGGAGCAAGGCGAAATCGAAGCCATGGGGCAATTCGCGAACCAAATTGGTCTGGCCCTGGAACAGGCGGAGCAAGCAGAACGGCAGATGATGCGGACTCAGATGGCATCCTCCTTGAACGAGATTGTCGGGGATCTGCGGCAAGCGGTTGATCGCCAACCGATGCTCCAAACGACAGTTGATCAATTACGGGATGTGCTGAAGGCGGATCGAGTTGTCGCTTACTTCTTCACCAGCAGCTACGGCCAAGGAGTGATTGAGGCGGAAGCCGTGAGCTTGCCAGCGCTGTCCATCCTCGGCCAAGAAATCGAAGATGGCTGCACCACCGATATTGAAACCCGTTACCAAAACGGGACAGCGCGGGTGATGAATGACATCTACGCCGAACCGATCAGTGACTGCCATCGATCGATGCTGGAGTCTTTCAAGATTCGTGCTAGCGTTGTCGCACCGATTCTCCAGAGTAATAAGCTGGTTGGATTACTTTGTGTGCACCAATCGCAATCCGATCGCGCTTGGAAAGCGGAGGAAGTGAACTTAATTCAGCAATTGTCGCTGCAATTGGGTTTGGCTTTGGAACAAGCTTATTTGCTGGAATACACCGAATCCGCCCGTCAAGAAGCCCGATCGGAAGCCGATGAACGGGCCGCGAAACAGAAAGCCGAGAAGGAATTTCTGCAAAAGCGGGCGTTGGAACTGCTGATGGAGGTAGATCCGATTAGTAACGGGGACTTGACGATTCGGGCGACGGTGACTCCGGATGAATTAGGCACGATCGCGGATTCTTATAATGCCATTGTGGGTTCCCTCAGACAGATTGTATCGGATGTACAAGTTGCTTCCACTTCGGTGGCAGAAACCGCCTCGGACAACGAATCGGCGGTCTCCGCGCTCTCCGAAGAATCGAAGCGACAGTTGACCTCGATGCAACAGGCCCTCATTCGCCTTGAATCGATGATGGAATCGATCGAAGGGGTCTCGGCCCGCGCCGTTCAAGCGGAACAAAATGTCCGGTTAGCAGCGGAAACGCTGCAAGCAGGTGATGATGCGATGAACCGCACGGTATCGGGTATTTCCGCGATTCGTGAAACGGTGGCCGAAACCTCGAAGAAAGTTAAACGTCTCGGTGAAGCATCGCAGAAGATTTCCAAGGTGGTCAGTCTGATTGGTGACTTCGCCGCTCAGACCAACTTGCTTGCACTGAATGCGGCCATTGAAGCATCCCGGGCGGGGGAAGAAGGACGCGGTTTCGCGGTGGTTGCCGAAGAAGTCCGATCGCTCGCCCAGCAGTCCGCAACCGCAACAGCGGAAATTGAACAGCTGGTGGAAGAAATCCAGGGCCAGACCAGTGCGGTATCTGCCGCGATGGAAGCCGGGACAGAGCAGGTTGTGGTCGGGACGCAATTGGTGGAAGAAACCCGCGAAAAGCTAGGCCAAATTAACCAAGTGAGTCAACAGATTAATGATCTGGTGAAAGAGATTGCGGTGGCGGCGGCCAGCCAGGCGGAAACTTCGGTGGAAGTGACCTCAACCATGCGTCAGGTCGCTGATACGGTGACCACCACTTCGGAGCAATCCGAACAAGTGGCAGAATCGTTTAGCCGCTTGCTGCAAGTTGCTCAGGATCTCCAAGTGAGTGTGTCGCAGTTTAAGGTGCAGTAAGTGCTAGCGGGCGATTGGCTTAGCCGAACGCCCGCTTCCGTCGTCGATGTTTTCAGTAATGTCTTCAGTGTTTTGATTCCTGTTGATTGATGCATTTCCTGCAATGCAATGCCAGTGAGACCTCTCATCTATCCTCCCCAATCGCTATGATGATTGATTCGGACATCCGCGACCAAGCCTATCAATTTTTTATTGAAGAGTCGATCGAGTTTTTACAAATGCTCGAAGATGGTCTGCTGGACTTGCAGCAAAATCATGACACGCCACATATCCATGCGATCATGCGGGCGGCGCACTCGATCAAAGGGGGGGCGGCGAGCGTGGGACTGGAAGCGATTAAAAAAATCGCGCACCAGATGGAAGATGTCCTGCGGGCCTTATATAAAGACACCGTCGTCATTGACGCAGAGCTGGAAGAGCTGCTGCTGCAAGCCTTTGACTGTTTGCGCACGCCGTTGATGCAGGAAATTCAAACGGGCAACAATGACGGGGAGCATTGGCTCGAACAGTCGGAAACAATTTTTGCTCAGTTGGTGGAGCATCTCGGAGATGCGATGTTTGGGGAAAGTGAGCTGCCGACCGCAGCGGAACTGGGCATCGATATTGTTATGGTAATTTTTAGTGGGGACGTGCAAGAGGGTTTGCAGCGTTTGGAAACGGTGCTTGCCGACGCGGATCATCCTGAAATTGCTGGAGAATTGCGCGCTCAATCGCAAGTCTTTCTCGGAGTCGGTGAATTGGTCAATTTGCCGGGATTTGTGGCGATCGCTCATGCGGCGGAAGCGGCGATCGAAGCCCATCCGGAGGAAGCAAGAGTAATCACGGAAATTGCCCTACGTGATTTTCAGGCGGGTCAGCAGTTGGTGCTGGCGGGCGATCGGGCCCAAGGTGGGCAACCCAGTGCGGAACTGTTAGCCTGGAGTCAAGGCGATGCGGGGCCAATGTCATCGGTGCTGGCGGCGGTTATGCCGATCGTGGCAGCGGACGATAGCGCAGATATCTTTGCCATGATGGCAGCGGACGTGCCGGATGAATTGGATGAGGCCTTAGCGTTTGATGATGCTTTGGCGTTTGGCGATGCTTTAGCGTTTGGCAATGCGTTGACATTGGGTGATGCGTTGACATTGGGTGATGCGTTGGCATTTGATGATGAATTTGATGCGGTCGTGGACTTGGCGGTACCTTCTAGCTTGACGGAAGCCTTAGCGTCGGATGCGATCGTTGTGGATGAAGCAGGTGATGCGGCGGTTAGCCAAGACTTTTGGAATGCTGTTGCTGACGGTGCGGATGCCGTTGATGAAGACAGTTTCCCCTTTGATGCGTTTGATAGTTTAGTGTTTGATATTGGGACAGCGGATCAGCCGCAACTGACCAATGATCAAGATTTTCTACCGGATAACTGTTCCCCAGATGCCCCCGCCGTCGCGGCGGAGCCAGTGTTCGCGGCAACCATTTCCTTGGGCGATGTTGCGTTTGAAGACGAAGTTGCTGATGAAGATGAAGTTGCTGATGAAGACGAAGTTGCTGATGCGGCGATTGCTGTGCCTGAGGCATTCTTCGATCGGTTCTCTACGGCGGATGATCCAATTCCTGAAGTATCGATGCTTGACACCTTTGGGGCGTTGACGATCGATGACTTGGGCGAAGCGCCAGCGTTTTCAGCGGAACCGATCGAAGCATCGGTTGATGCGACGATCATCGAAGCGCGATCGCGCAGTACCGAAATCCATCAGATCCAGCAGTCGGACACCATCATCGAAAGCTGGAGCCAGTCAGAAACGGCACCTGCTGATCTTGGGGGTCTCAGTGATCTGATGGCCGACTGGTCGAGTGATGAGGATGACGCTTGGCCGCTGGATTTGAGTTTGGCAGCCTCGGAAGTCGGACCGATCGATGTGCCGCTGCTGGAATTGGCGGTTGAACCTGCGGTCGAGTCGGAGATGGAGCCGATTGCCGAATCCGTTATCGAATCTGTTGTTGCATCCATCGTCGAATCTGATGTTGAACTTGCGGCGCAACCAGCAGTTGACGAATTGGCAGTTGAACCAACGGTGCGGCCAGTTGTTAAGGAACAACTCGTGGCCACGGTTTCGATCGATTTGACCCAAGCGCCCGCCGCACCCGTCAAAGCGGCAGCGAAAAAAGCGGCGGCTACTGCTGATGATGCCCCCGTTCTATCTAATGCCATTCGGGTGGATTTAAGTCGCCTCGATCGGTTGAATAACTTGGTTGGGGAAATGGTCAGCCAAGAGAATAGTGCCTTGCTACAAAATCAGCAGCTCACGGAAATTCTCAACACGCTCCTTCAGCGAGTCGGTCGCTTTGACCAATTGACAAGAGAATTGCGAACCTACGTGGATGGGAGCCAAACCGCACGCAGCCAGCTCTCTCAGACTCAAACGATCATGTCGGCAGAAGCGCAATCGACGTTGGTTTCGGAATTTGATCCATTGCAGATGGATAACTACAGCGATCTATCATTGCTGATGCAAGAGACGATCGATGAGATTGCCCAAATCGGTGAAGGAATGCGGGACATGACCTTGCTCACCCGCAACGCCCAGCAAACCCAGCGCCACAAGCAACAAACCCTACGCGAAGTGCGAAATGACTTACTCTGGGCGCGGATGTTGCCGATCGGCGATATTTTGCAGCGCTTCCCTCGGATGATTCGTGATATGTGCCGCAAGCACAGTAAATCCGTCGCCGTGAAATTATCGGGAACGGCAACGCTGGTGGACAAGAGTATGCTGGAGCGACTCTACGATCCCTTGGTGCATTTGGTGCGGAATGCCTTTGATCACGGGATTGAGACCATTGAACAGCGCACTGAATTGGGCAAACCGGCTGAGGCGACGATCGACATTCGGGCCTATCACCGAGGCAGTCAAATTTATATCGAAGTTGCCGATGATGGGCGTGGGATTGACACTGAGCGTGTGTTAAAGAAAGCGATCGGCAAGAATTTAATTACGGCGGAAGCAGCAGCACAGTTGGATACCGAAGGAATTTATGAACTGCTATTTTCCCCTGGTTTTTCGACGGTGGATATCGTCAGTGAACTGTCGGGCCGTGGGGTTGGCCTTGATACGGTACGATCGCAAATTAAATTGCTCAAAGGTAATCTCAGCATTGTCTCTGAGCCTGGTAAGGGCACAACTTTTACCTTGCGTCTGCCGTTGACGTTGACGATTACCAAACTGCTGGTCTTTAGTATTGGCGATCGCTTGATGTCGGTACCTGTCGATAGCTTGCGGGCGATCGTTGCGGCTCCCGTCGAGCAGATTCAAACCCTGAAAAACGGCCAGTTCTACCATTGGCAGGAAGAATTTATTCCGATTTATCCGCAGTCAATTTTCGCGCAGCATTATGCGCTGAATCACCAGGCCCAAGAGCAACCCCATGCCCTGACCTTGCCGACCAAAGGTAAAGTGCCCTTGCTGATGTTGGCCGGGGAAAATCAAACGGTGGCCCTCCCCGTTGAAACAATCCTGTACGAGCGGGAACTGGCGATTAAACCGTTTAGCAATACGGTCATGCCGCCGCCTTATCTCTATGGTTGTACGCTACTTGGAGATGGTTCATTGGTACCCGTACTCGATGCCCAAATCTTGATCACCGCGAAGCAAACGGAAATTGTCACCCGCCGCATTGATCTCGAACCGCCTGCGCCCGTGGTTGACGTTATGAATGCCACAATTTTGGTGGTGGATGATTCATTGACGACGCGACAAACGCTGTCGGCAGTCTTGCAGAAAGCGGGCTATCGTGTGCTGCAAGCGAAGGATGGACGAGAGGGGGTGGAGCAGTTGGCCCAGCATCCAGAAATTCAAGCCGTATTCTGTGACATTGAAATGCCTCGGATGAATGGCTTCGAATTTCTTAATTCCTGTCGTCAGGAATATTCAAAGGCACTACTTCCCGTGACGATGCTCTCATCGCGCAGTAATGAAAAACATCGTCAGGTCGCTCGCTACATGGGTGCAAATGAATATTTAACCAAGCCCTTCCTAGAACCGGAGCTGTTGGCGGTGCTAAATCAGCTGCTACTGGATCGTGCGGCGGCGCTCATTGAGACGAGTACCCGATCGACTGCTCCCGCATTGGTATAAACCCCGATTTAAATTCAATGATTTGAATTTAATGTTTAATTCCAGCCCAATTTCCTGTTGAGAATCTGCCATGTTGCAAGCCACTCGTTCGACTCAATCGTCTGCCGCATCATCGCCTAAAACCCCAGGGGCTTCCATGTCCGGGGCGAAGCGAATTAAATTTGAGACGATCGATCCAGAATCGACATTGCGGGTTTTAGTCGCGCCCTTTAAGGATTTGTGGGTGGCGCTGCCCATGGCCGTGACGCGTAAAATTATTCGCCTGGATGCTGATCAATCACAGCTGCAAGCGGGCGATCGCCTACAGGTTGATAACTTCTCAGCCGAAGTGTTTCGGCTCTACGAACATATTTACGATCAGCCTAGCCCAGAACCTGCATCCCATGCTGTGGTGCTGTATTTATCGCCGACGCAGATTGTCGCGATTCCGACGACGCAAGTGCCGACGATCGTCGATTTGCCCAAGGCCGATTTTGCCCCGATCGCGGATGATTATCGCCATCTGTTCATGCTTGAAATCGCGAGCCACATTACTTTGCTGAGTCGAGAGGAAATCGACATGACCGTGTTTGTCCTCGATACGGGGAAATTAATTGAGCAGCTCAGTGCGGATTAGGTGAAATCCAAACTAGCAAATGGGTCGTATTCATAGTCGTGTCCAGTTCCTTGAGTCAGACTATGAAACGCGCCAAGTTTGAGAAACGCTCTCAGTGCGATCGCCTCGGGATTAATTCCCATGCCGATCGTCGTCATGCAATCGTGATTGGTGGCAGTATTGCTGGACTCCTGACGGCCCGCATTTTAAGCGATCATTTTAGCCAAGTTACGCTGATTGAACGTGATCGCTTTAGCGATCGGGCGGCAGCTCGTAAGAGCCAGCCCCATGCGCAGCATTCCCACGCCCTATTAACCCAGGGCAAGGAAATTCTGCATCATTATTTCCCCGATTTACTGGAATCGCTGGAACAGGGCGGTGCGGTGGCGGCCGATGCTGGGAAAAGCCGCTGGTATATCGCTGGTAAATATCGACTACAGTATGAGAGTGGAATGACTGGTATTTCCTGTAGTCGCCCTTTTCTGGAACAGCAAATTCGCAATCGTGTGATTCTCCGATCGAACATCTCGGTACTCGATGAGTGTTTAGTCGAAGGATTGCTGACGCGCCCTGATCCAACAGCTGCAAAGGGTTCAATTGTCATCGGCGTTAAACTCCGCACGGTGCAATCCGCTGATGCGTTAGCGGTGCCCAGGTTGACCGCTGATGTGATCATGGCAGACTTAGTGAGGGCGTTCGTATTTTTGTGTAAGCGAAGCTGAAAGTGCTGCTAGGAAGGACTTGATTTTTCATTTACACAAAATTCTGACCACTCTCAGACTTAGTTGTTGATGCCAGTGGCCGTAATTCGGCTTCGCCGCATTGGCTGACAAATTTGGGCTATGAAAAACTGTCAGAAAGCAAAATCACCGTTGGGGTGAAATATACAACCCGGATTTATCGCCGTTCTCCGGAGGATCTGCCGGGAGCCCCAAGCCTGGTGATTTCGCCCAATTTGCCGAATAATCAAACGGCGGGTGTGGCGGTGCCGATCGAAGGTGATCGCTGGATGGTCACGTTAGTGGGCTGGACAGAGCCGCCGCCCCGCGATGATGCCGGATTTTTGGCTTTCGCGCAGGCCCTGCCCGCCCCGGATATCGGTAACTTAATCCGTCAGGCTGAACCGTTGTCGGATGCTGTGGGCTACGAATATCGCTGTGGGTTGCGCCATCATTATGAAAAGCTGTCGCGGTTTCCGACGGGTTATTTGGTGATGGGTGATGCGTTCTGTAGCTTTGACCCGATTTATGGCCAAGGGATGACTTCTGCATTAATGCAAGCAGCATTGCTCGATCGGTTGTTGGAGCAGTCGGTCAATGCGCCGCAATTGGCGCGTCAATTTTTCAAACAAGCGGCCAAAATCATTGATATTCCTTGGCAAATGACGGTGAACGAAGATTTTCGGTTGCCCACAACTCAGGGTAAGAAACCCCTCGGCACGGATTTAATCAATGCCTACACTCGCCTTGTTCAGCAAGCGACCCATACTGACCCCGTGGTGTATACCGCCTTTCTCCGGGCGATGAATCTGGTTGCACCGCCGAGCAGTCTTTTCCATCTCCACATCCTCTGGCGTGTGTTCCAGGCCAATCGCCGTCCGGCTGCGCCGCTTCATTATTCCCGCGATCGCCGAATTGTCCTGGACAAAACCCCTGGATGACCGCCAAAATTCAGGAGTAGATTGCGGCGTTCTTCATTATGATCTTTTCGCTTGATCGAGCGGCTGCCCAGGCGATTCAGCAAGCCTATGAGCACTGTCGCGATCGGCCCGATCGGTCGGCTTTGCGATCGGCGCTGTGGCAGCATGGACGGGTCTTTCCCTTGGGGGATGAGACCTGCTTTGAAACCCAATGGCAGTGGCTGAACGACGGCTGGGAAGCCTTGCATCAGTTCCATGCTGATCGGCGATTGGGGCACGCCTGGATTGTGCCATTGTGGATGGTATGGTTGCCGCTCGCGGGACAAATGATTGATTGGCGCAACGCTTCCGCCCCGGTGTTGCTCGGCTTGCTCGGCAGTCAAGGCAGCGGCAAGACCACGCTGACGGCTTTGCTCAAACTGCTGTTGGCGCAGCGTGGCCTGCGGGTCTTGGCTTTGTCGATCGATGATTTTTATTTACCGTACGTCGATCGGCAGGTGTTACAGGGGCGCGATCCGCGATTGATTTGGCGGGGGCCACCGGGGACGCATGATTTGGCTTTGTTAGAAGATGTCCTGAAGCAGTTGAAGGCCGGACGATCGACGGTCTCAGTGCCGCGATTTAATAAATCAGCGCAGAATGGTGCGGGCGATCGGCAGGGGTTTGAATCCGTTGGGGCGGTGGATTTGGTTCTGCTGGAAGGCTGGCTGGTGGGGACACGTCCGGTGGCACTGAGTCAGTTGCAGCAGTTGCCTTGGCCGATCGTTACGCCTGCCGATCGGGCATTTGCGGCGGACATGAACTTGGCGCTGCATCGTTATCAACCGCTGTGGGCAATGCTTGATCGGTTAGCGGTGTTGCCCTTGGCGGATTATCGCTGGAGTCAACAGTGGCGACAGCAGGCCGAGCGGGAGAGGCGCGATGACCTCCGATCGGTCGTCGACCATCGGGGTCAGGCGGGCATGGACGACCAAACTGTTCAGCAATTTGTGGCGTATTTCTGGAAGGCACTCCACCCAGACTTATTCATTGCGCCCCTGGTGTGCGATCCGGCCTGGGCCGACTGGATCGTCGAAATCGGCGCGGATCACCAACCGCAACGGTGGGGTTTTCCGGGTGCGGCTTGGGAATTGGGGAAAGAGTGATCGCGCGCTGTAGTTCTGGACTACCCTAGGGAAGGAATTCTTGCGTCTCGTGTAATCGACTACCCGTATCTCCCCCTATGAAAGTTTCGATGTCGGCTTCCCCCGCCCAGTCCCGTCAGATTAAACAGCAGTTGGCCTCGCCGGAAGAATCGCTGTCCTATGAATTGGGCAAGGCAGTACAGGAATTGCCGCCACTCTACACGCGGATCCTGTCGGGGACGATCGGGCTATTGACCTTGGGGACGATCGGCTGGGCGAACTTTAGCACCGTGGAAGAAGTGGCGGTGACCCAGGGCAAACTGTTGCCCTCGACGGAAGTGCGACCGATTCGGGCGACGGCGGTGGGGGGCGTATCCAAGGCGTTGGTTAAAGAAGGGGATCAGGTCAGTAAAGAACAAACTCTGATCGAAATGGATCCCGGTGCAGTGGAAACCAGCGTTGCGAGCCTCGAAAAAGAAGTCGCGAAAATCAAAGACGAAATTTCCCGTCTCCAGCTCGAAAATCAAGGTAATACAGCGGGTTCGACCCCAGAGCAGCGCGCCTTACTGCAAGCGCGGCAGTTGGATTTGGCGACGAAGCAGCAGGGCGCGATCGCTGAGGCAAATCGTCAGCAGGCGGCGATCGCGGAACAACAGACCCGGCGCGATCGGATTCAAGAAGCCATGGCCAGTGCCCGCAACAGTAAGGCCAATGCTGCGGAGCGTTTAGCGAAGGCGGAAGAAGGTCTAGCGAGTGCGCGCGAGGGCTTGGTGCAGACCCAGGAACGGGCCGATCGCTTCTCAAAGCTGGAAAATTCCGGGGCGATCGCTAACGTCAACGTGATCGATGCCCGGGAGCGGTTAGCCCAAGCCAAGCAATCTGTGGCGCAAGCGGAACAGCAAAAAATTTCGGCCCAAAATGATCTCGATCAAGCGGATAGCGAGATTCGATCGATGGCGGATGAATTGGCGGGCCAAGATTCGCGCATTGTCCAGGCCCAGGAAGCATTTCAGGCATCGGTCAGCAACGTGCAAAACGTCCAACCGAATCGCCAGAGCGAGGTCCTCACTCAGCTCACCCAGCGTCAAGCGGAACTGACCGCCAAGCAAGGGGAACTGGAAGTTGCCAAAAAGCAAAAGTCCGAACGCGAAACCGTTAAGGCGCCGTTTGATGGCACCATTTATAACCTCAAAGTCACCCAAGGCCCGGTACAGCAGGGCGAAGAACTGCTCTCGATTCTGCCGAAGGATCAGGAACTGGTGATGGAAGTGAAGGTGCTGAACCAGGATATCGGCTTTGTGGGGCCAGGGAAACGGGCGAAGGTAAAGCTGACGGCCTTTCCCTACCAAGAATTCACGGTGATCGACGGCGAAGTGCTGAGCATTAGTCCGGATGCCGTGGTGGAGCGTGACGAGAACGGTCGTGAACTTGGCCCGGTCTTCTTGGCAAAGGTGAAGTTGAACCGCAGTTCAGTTAAAGTGCGCGGCGAGGATAAGCCGCTGACACCGGGGATGACAGGCACAGCGGATATTGTGACGCGCAAGAAGTCGATTCTCAGCTTTGTCCTCGAGCCGATCACGAAGAAGTTTGATGAAGCGTTCTCGGCTCGATAGGTTTCTCGGTGTGATCGGTTGAGTTGGCCCGGAAGTCCGATAGAATAGGGGCGGCTCAATGTTTCGCGGGACCTATGAGAATTTTGGCGTTTATTCCGGGTGAGATGGCGGATCAACTGCGCGCCTTCCCCACCCTATCGGCTTTAGCAACGGCCTATCCCGGTAGCAAAATCGATGTGGTAGCGGCACCCAGCGCGATCGCGGCCTATCAGGTCGCTTCAGCTGTGGCGGAAAAAATTCCCTTTGACCTGACGGCCCGCAATAGTTTGGCGGACTGGGGCAATTTGCTCGGAATCGTACGCGATCGGGAATATGAAATCGTAATTGCGCCGCGTCCGACTTTGAGTTTGAGCTTAATGCTGTGGCTATCGGGGATTCCAACGCGGGTGACCTATGCGAACAGTCCCGGTGCAGGGCTCTATACGGTACAGGTGCCCGTACCGAAGACCATGACTGCCACGGCTGACTATGGGATTTTGCAGGGCTTAGGCATTGGTGGGGATTGCCCGGAGCTGAAGGTTAATCTGCCGAAGCCTGCCCTTGATTGGGCGGATGGGGAACGTCAGCGCTTGGGGCTGGCCAGTGGCGGCTATGTGCTGATGTACAGCCCGGATGCAGGGTATCCCGTGAACAGCTGGGACTCGATTTTGCAGGACTTTCAGAAAAAGCAGCCGGACTTGCCCGTGGTCTGGCTCCAGAATCGTCAAAATGCGGAGCTGTCGGCGCAGATTGCTGATCGGGTGCCGAGCCTGAAGTTGACCCGCCCGAAGGATTTGGCGCAGGCGATCGCGATGATTGCTGGGGCCAACCTAGTCTTGGCTGCGGAAGGCGAAATTCTGCAATCGGCGATCGCGGCCAAAACCTTTACCCTGGGACTGTTTGGAGCTTCTGATCCGGCTCAAGTGATGCCGACGGGCGATAGTTATCTTGCCCTACGGTCGCCCACGGGTAAGCTGGCTGACATCGCTCCAGCGACAGTGCTGGAGCGAGTTTGGAATAACTAGTTTAAATTTGCGAGTTTGGGGAAATGGCGGATTTACTGCCGTTCCGGCTGGGGGACTGGGATGACAATGACGCGCTGATTGAAGATCGCGGCGGGAATGCCCGTGGTCGATTCAAGCGGCTCATCGCCTCCGACGCTGATTCCACTGCCATAGATCTGCGTGCCCGCGATCGACAGGTTGTACAGATTCGCGCCGCGCGTATCGGCGAACATTGCGATCGCCTGATTCATGTTGGCATTGGCCAAGTTCGATCGGTTTAGCGAGGCGTTGGTTAGATAGGTCTTTTGCAAGCGAGCTTGGCTGAGATCAGCACCCGTCAAATCCGCCCCTTCGAGGTTGGCTCCTTCGAGGTTGGCCCCACGGAGGTTCGCCTCCCGTAAGTCAGCCCCAATTAGATGGGCATGACTCAAATCGGCCCCGGCCAAGTTACAGCCTGCGCAGGCTCCGGTTTGCAGAAGTTGTTGCACATTGCTAGAGACGGAGGGCAAAATGCGGTCACTGCGGCTTGGTGCGGCCAGACTGGGCATCACCAACATTGCCGTACTCATAATTGCCCCGGTGAAGCTAAGGGCGAGGGTTTTACCAGATTGCACGCGCTGACCCTGAAGTTGGAATTTCATAGCTGGGCCTCCTCAAACCGAATTTACGGTGAACTACACATCATTGGGAACAAATTCCGGTGGCAGGGATGCAAAAACTGAAATATTTTTGAGCGGATGGGATGCAAATTTTCCGGACAGACGGAAAAGCGTTGATGGGGCGGAAGTAGACGGCTTTTTCCCTAGTTTCCATTGTGGCGCATAAATTTTGTTCTCTGGCTGGCGGGAATACATATGTTTAGTTCTCTTAACAATTAGTAATTCAGTAACCCGCCCGATGCCATCGGGGTTTCCGGGATTAGTCCACGATCGCGCTAAGAAATCTGCCCTTGGAGATTCCCGTTGCTCTCAGAATTTTGATAAAATTTAATTCAATTCATCACAGACCAATCACAGCACGGTTTAGGAGAAACGTAATGGGTTTCTGGAACAAGATTTTTGGTAAGGGCGGTTCCTACTTCCTCGATGATGAGGCGGCAAAGGGCTTGGGTGACACCGAGTACATGAAGCAATCGAAGGCTGTCCGTCGGACGTTCCCCGGCGTGGCTGGCGAAGAAGAGTTTGAGGTGACCCAGCAGGTCTCGGCAATAGATCGGGCGACGTTTGATTCGCGTAAGGGTGGTGCTGCCCCGGCTCCGCGTGCGGCAACTTCCAGCAGTTCCAGCTTTGGGGGATCCAGTTTTGGGAGTTCCAACTTTGGGAGTTCCAACTTTGGCAATTCGAGCTTCGGTAACGCCAGCTTTAGCAGTTCGAGCTTTGGCGGTAGCGGAGCAGGAGAACCAGCCCCTGCGGCGGAGGCAGAACCAGCAGCGGCACCGGAACCGGAATTTCAGCCCAGCCGATCGACAAATGTGGATTCCAGCATGGATATGTTCCGCAACATGGCGAAGAAGATTGGTCGCTAGTTAGCGGGTAAAGCGAGCGGATAAGTTGGCTGGCGAATTGGAAAGGGGGTCGTTGTGCCCCCTTTTCTTGTGTTTGCTCTTTTGAAGAGGATGTGACTGTTATGAGCCTTGCACCGACTGTGATTGCCCATTCTCCCCATCCCCTGCGGCCCAAAATCATCGTGCTGGATGATGATCCCACGGGCTCACAGACGGTGCATAGCTGTCTGCTGCTGCTGCAATGGGATGTAGAGACGCTGCGGCTGGGATTGCGGGATCAAGCGCCGATCGTTTTCATCTTGACCAATACGCGATCGCTCAGCCCTGACCAAGCCGCCCAAGTCACCCGTGAAGCCTGCCAAAATCTTCAGCAAGCGATCGCCCTTGAGGGTATTCAAGATTTTTTGGTGGTCAGCCGATCGGACTCCACCCTGCGCGGCCATTACCCGCTCGAAACGGATGTGATTGCCGAAGTTTTGGGCGGCTTTGATGCTCATTTTCTAGTGCCCGCATTTTTTGAGGGGGGCCGGACGACCCGGAATTCGGTGCATTATCTCAACGTGAATGGGGTCGATACGCCCGTGCATGAGACGGAATTTGCACGGGATTCAGTGTTTGGTTACCGACATAGCTATTTGCCCGATTACGTCGCCGAGAAAACCCAAGGTCGAATTCCAGCGGCGGCGGTGGAACGATTGGTGCTGGCGGATGTACGATCGCCGGAACTAGCCGATCGCTTAATGACCTTGCAAGGTAATGTCTGCGGCGTGGTCGATGCGGTCACCCAAGCGGATCTCGATCAGTTTGCCGCCGCAGTCCTAGCGGTGGCCTCAACCGGAAAACGCTTTTTATTCCGCAGTGCGGCAAGTTTGTTGACCGCGTTGGCCCAGTTACCGCCCCAGCCGATTGCTCCGGCGGCGATGGCGGAATATGTGCGGCAAGGCCGACCGGGGGCCGTGATCGTCGGTTCCCACGTGCAAAAAACCACGGCGCAATTGGCGGAACTGCTGAAGGCTCCCGGCATCCTGGGGATCGAAATCGATGTGGTGCAACTGCGCGATCGGCCCGCCCAAGCCCCCGCTGAACTATTAGAACAAGTCTGGCAACAAGTGACCCAAGCCCATGCAGTGGGGCAGACCGTGGTGATCTATACCAGTCGCGAAGAATTGAGCTTTGACGATATTCAGCAGCGACTGGATTTTGGGGTGGCGGTGTCGCGATTGCTGATGGATGTGCTGCGGCATTTGCCGGAGACGATCGGCTTTTTGATCAGCAAAGGCGGCATCACGTCGAATGACACCTTAAGTCAGGGTTTGGCACTGCGATCGGCGCGGTTGCTGGGGCAAGTGATCCCCGGCGTTTCGATGGTCACCACAGAACCGGATCATGCCCAATTCCCCAACTTGCCCGTGGTTTTATTCCCAGGGAATGTCGGGGATGAGACGGCATTGGCGACGGCCTATCAGCGGTTGAGTCAGGTCTAGGGGCTGAAATATTGTGGGCCTAAAGCACCAACAACAGCAGCAGAAACGCGATTAAAGTCAGCCCTGATTCTGTGAAGAAGGAAAGCTCATTGGATTTTTCTGAGGCGTTTGTTTTCTGAGTCATGGTGATGCCCTCCAGGGGATACACGAGGTGAAGTGCGATTCAGGAACTCCAGCGGGCCAGTTAGGGAAGGTGATGTTTGCGATGACTGTCTATACGACTAAATTGTTGCAGCTTATGCAAAAGCCGCTAGTGATGATCATCGCGCATGACTGTGATCCCGATCGGGCTTTGTTAGTGATATGAAATAATTCTCTCAATCACGCAATTAATTCGGTCACCGCAGATGGAACGTATTGGCTTAATTGGTTTGGGCTTGATCGGGCGACCGATGGCGCAGAACTTGCTCCAGGCGGGTTATGCCGTGACGGTATTTAATCGCAGTCCGGGGCCAGCGGCGGTGTTGGCAGAAGCCGGAGCGACTGTTGCGCCTTCGCCCCGGGATTTAGCCGCGCAGGTGGATGTGGTGATTTCCTGTGTGTCGGATTCGCCGGATGTGCAGGAAGTTGTCCTGGGGCCGCAGGGGATTATCCACGGGGCCCGATCGGGGATGCTCTACATCGATATGTCGACGATCGCGGCGGCGGTTTCCCGCGACATTTATGCCCAGCTCCAAGCGATCGGCGTGGCGGCCTTGGATGCGCCAGTTTCCGGCGGTGACATTGGGGCGCAGCAAGGGACGCTCTCAATTATGGTCGGCGGGGATCAAGCGGCCTTCGATCGGGCCCTGCCGATTTTTCAAGTGCTGGGCAAAAACATTGTGCATATCGGCGCTGCGGGCGCGGGCCAAGTCACCAAGGCTTGTAATCAAATTGTTGTGGCCCTGACGGTGCAAGCCGTTGCAGAGGCGTTGACGCTGGCGGCGCGATCGGGCGTTGATCCGGCGAAGGTGCGATCGGCGCTGCTGGGTGGGTTCGCCCAAAGTAAAGTCCTGGAAGTCCATGGCGCAAAAATGCTCGATCGCAATTTTCAGCCGGGATTTAAGCTCGATTTATTTCGCAAGGATATTAATCTAGTGCTGCAAACCGCGCGGGATCTGGGCTTGCCGTTGATGGGCAGTCATCAAATTGCACCGCTAATGGATGCGCTGATTGCTCAGGGAAAGGGGAATTTGGACTTTATTGCGGTGTTGGAACTCTACGCCCAATTGGGGAATGTGACCCATCGAGATTCGGATTAAGCCCTTCTGGAGGGGATCGCCAAGATGGTAGAATTGCCTCTGAGAAGTGCCTCTGAGAAGTGCCTCTGAGAAGTGCCTCGCTGGCATCTCACCGATTAAAACCACGCTATAACAAGCATTCTTTTTAACCATGACTGCATTGCCGAATACCCTCGAAGACGCGATCGTACAAGCCCAAGCGGCGGCCCAAGCGGCCATTGAAGCAGGCTATTCGCGCATGTCGATCGAGCTCTTGTTTCCCGAATTAAAGGCAATGCCCCTGGCTCAACAATTTGCCCAAGCCTTTACCCACTATGGCTCCGGCTTAAAAGTCTTCTTCACCGATGCGGGCACCGCTGCCTGGGCGAAGCAAAATTGGGAAGAAACGGGCGTGAAATTTGGCAGCCTTGATGTTGCGGGTAATCGCATCACGACCGAAGCCGATGAGCAAGTCGAGGACGATGACCAGATTTATTTGTTTGTTGCGCCGACAGCGGTGGAAGTTGGCCCGGTTGAGCAAATCTGCGCGGCTGCGGGCGATCGCAAAATCATTTTGCTCAATCCCCGATTAGAAGATGTGGCGACGATCGGCATCGGTTACGCCGGACGGCAACTGCGGGAGCGCTTCCTGGTGACGATCGAGCCTGCTTACTACCTTCGTCCCGTGGATGATACCCTGGCCCTCCTGCGGGCCTATCCCAATCCGTGGAATGTCTTTCTGGAGGGAGATGGGGAATGGAAAGTGATTGGAGAAGAGCGCGATCGGCCGGATTCGGAGCGGCTCGAAGCGATCGTCACCCAGGCCACAGGGGTTCAGAAACCGAAATCCGCTGGGTTCTTCGCCGAGGTCAGTTCCTTTCTGCGGGCCTTAAGCCGTTAGGGGTGATCGCGCGGCAATTCACTGGGCGCATTTTTCAGGGTTTGATGAAGCGATCGGGGGGGGTTCGTAATCTTTTCGACTGTGGTCGCGATTTCACTAGGCACCTCGGGCAAGCTAGGTACATCATAGAAGCGTGAACTGGGATGCGTCGCGATTCGATAGTTGACGGTTGATTGTCTTTCCGGTGTTCGAGATTTGCTATGTCTGAGTTTGCTGTTTATCCCATCGCTGCCCTTACGCATCGCCGCATTATTGTAGGGGACGTGCATGGTCATTATGATGGCCTAATCGCGTTGCTGGATGCAATCGCGCCGGGGCAGGATGACAAGGTTTACTTTTTGGGGGATTTGATCGATCGGGGGCCGAAGAGTGCTCAGGTCGTGGACTTTGTGCGGGATGGCGGTTATGCCTGTGTGTTGGGTAACCATGAACAGATGGCGATCGAGGCGTTTCAAGATGACGAAATTTCGCCCCCGGCCCTGCAAGCCTGGCTCCATAGTGGGGGCCGCGCGACCCTAGCGAGCTATGAAGATCCAGTGCTGATCATGGATCATTTGGAATGGTTCAAACAATTGCCGACCTACTTGGATTTGGGCGATCTTTGGTTAGTCCATGCGGGCGTGCATCCGCTGTTGCCTGTGAGTGAGCAGAACAGTGAACAATTTTGCTGGGTGCGCGAGGCGTTTCATAGTCATCCGCGTGCCATTTTCTCGGACAAGCTGATTATTACCGGTCATACAATCACCTTTACCTTCCCCGGTGTTGTCCCCGGTGGGATCGTTCAAGGGCCGGGTTGGATGGGCATTGACACCGGCGCCTATCACCCGCGCAGTGGTTGGTTGACCGCCTATGATGCCTTGAATCGGCAGGTTTATCAAGCCCATGTGTTTGACGGCACAGTGCGGGTGTTGCCCCTGGAAGAAGTCGCGATTCCGTTGGATCAGAAGACCCTGGCGCGGCGGCAGGCGATGTTGATTTAGGCGCGGATTGAGACCCGGCGATCGCCGCTGCCAATTTCGCTGATATTTCCTCCCCCTGCCTATCGAAACCGTCCCGACTACCTTAATATGGGAAACCGGACATCAGTTAGAGGACTTTGAGTTATGGGGCGCGCCAAGAAAGTGGTACTGGCCTATTCCGGTGGGGTAGATACTTCTGTTTGTATTCCCTACCTGAAGCAGGAATGGGGCGTAGAGGAAGTGATCACCTTGGCGGCGGATTTGGGCCAAGGCGATGAACTGGAACCGATTCGGCAAAAGGCGCTGAACTCCGGTGCATCGGTGTCATTGGTGGAAGATTTGCAGGAAGCGTTTATTCGGGATTATGCGTTTCCGGCGATTCAGGCGAATGCACTCTACGAAAATCGCTATCCGCTTTCGACTTCCCTGGCCCGCCCGTTGATCGCGAAGGCGTTGGTGGAAGCAGCGGCGAAGTATGGTGCGGATGCCGTCGCCCACGGTTGTACTGGGAAAGGTAATGACCAAGTTCGCTTCGATGTGTCGATCGCGGCCCTAAATCCCCAGCTCAAAGTCCTCGCTCCGGCCCGCGAATGGGGCATGAGCCGCGAAGAAACGATCGCCTATGGGGAAAACTTTGGTATTCCGTCGCCAGTGAAGAAATCCTCGCCCTACAGTGTGGACTTGAACCTGCTGGGCCGCAGTATTGAAGCTGGCCCGCTCGAAGATCCCTGGAACGAGCCGCTGGAAGAAATCTACGCGATGACCAAAGCGATCGAAAATACCCCCGATACTCCGGAATATCTGGAAATCACCTTCGAACGGGGCATTCCGGTGGCGGTGAATGGGCAGAGCTATGGCCCGGTTGAGCTGTTTCAGCATTTGAATCCGATCGTGGGGGGGCATGGGATTGGCCGTCTGGACATGCTGGAGAACCGTTTGGTGGGGATTAAGTCACGGGAGATCTATGAGGCTCCGGCGATTTCGATGCTGATTCAGGCGCACCGGGATTTGGAAAGTCTGACGTTGGCGAAGGATGTGACCCATTACAAGCGTGGCATTGAGGAGACCTACGCGAATCTGGTCTATGACGGGCTGTGGTATAGTCCGTTGCGATCGGCCCTAGATGCGTTTATTCAGAATACTCAAGCGCAAGTGAACGGGGTTGTGCGGGTGAAGCTGTTTAAAGGGCAGGCGACGATCGTTGGGCGGAAGTCCGAGAACTCGCTCTATGACGAAGATCTGGCAACCTATGGCAGCGGTGATCAGTTCGACCATCGGGCGGCGGAAGGGTTTATTTATGTGTGGGGTCTGCCGACGCGGGTTTGGTCGCAGAAGTTGCGCGGGTAGGTTGCGAGGGTTGTGGGTGTTGGGTTTCGCGTTGCTACTCCCAACCTACGACTTTCCCATTAATGCAATACCGAAAATAGCTTGGCTTTCCCCGGAAAATTTGGGGTGGGCCAAGCTGTTTTTGGGGTGGTAATGCGGCGCGGCTATTGCCCCACGTTTGATTTAAGCAAGATGACCCGGCGACCATCGACAACCATCGCCCACATGCCTTTATCGGTCAAAGTCTGGAGCAAGACGTTGGCCGCTGATTGGTCACTGGTGAAAGTCGCTAGCAGATAAGGCTTCTGAGCATAGGCCACCAGATTCACCGGTTGTCCCGAAGTCTGCCGCACTTGAGTCGCTAATTCGGGCCGATCGTAGTAATTCACTAACACCGCATACCCATTGCCCAAGGGCTTTGGGTCGTAGGCTTGAGGCATGATTGCATTGCCGACTGTTCCCGGAATGATCGAAGGTGCTGCTGCTCCGATCGGGCTACTGGGTACGGTCGAATTGGGTACGGTCGGATTGGGCAAAGTGCTGGGCGGCAAAGTGTTGGGCGGCAAAGTGCTGGGTGCGGTGCTGGGGGGTAATGGTGTTAAGCCTGTGGGTTGACCGCTGGTGCTGGGGGTAGCGACAAAGGCGGAAACCTGTGCTTGTTGCGCCAGGTAGTTGGCCCAGGCGTTGGCTGAGTCTTGACTCGCGAAACCGCCGACCCGGACGACGGTTTCCCCGAGGTAGTTGCAAGTGGTGCTGGGTGAACTGGCGGGAACGATCGCTATGACCCGTGCTTGAGCATCGGCATTGGGGATGACGGCCAGCAGTAGATATTCGGTGGCGCTGGGGGGCAGACAGGCGGGCAATTGGGCTGTCGCCACCGATGGGTTGAGGAGTGTGATGGCGATCGCGCCACCAATCATGGCATAACCAAGCCGAACCGAAGACAAGCAACGCATGGGTCTATTCCAAAATAAAACGGGCGCGGTATTTAGATACCACACCCTACACGATTTCGGCAAACTTACATGATTTTGGCAAAACGGAATTTTGGCAAAACGGATTAGGCAAGTTATCCCATGATTTGTGCTAAGCGGTAACGAGACTGGCGATCGGATCGCTGACGCTGGCGGGAACTTCACCCGTTGCGACGTTTTCGAGGCGCAGCTTGAGCCAAGTGATAAAAGATTTGTCCGTCGAGACGATCGCGGCGGCGGGCTGGGGCACTTTTGCCTTGAGTTCCGCGAGTTCTGGGGCATTCAAAAAGGCAGGCTGTTCAATCAACCAAAAATCGATTGCCTTTTCCTTCGAGTGATAGTCGCGAATCCGCTCTTTGATCACTTCATGGGTCGGCTCTTCGTCGAGCATGAACTTCTTGCTGGCGACAACGTAATGGTATGTGGTCATGTTAAACAAGCTCCAAACGAGTGCTAAGTTCTAAAAGAGGTTGGGGCTACTGGCCGCGCATGGCGAGTTTCATCTCCCGAACGGCCCGATCGAGGCCGACCAAGACGGCGCGGCTAATGATGCTGTGGCCTATGTTCAATTCTTCCATACCTGGGAGCTGTGCGACGGGCAAAACGTTCCAATAGGTCAAACCATGACCTGCATTCACCCGCAATCCCAGGTCGATCGCGAGTTCGCAACCCTTGGCCAAAACCGCCAGCTCACGGGCTTGATCATCGGGTTTGTGCGCCTCAGCATAGGTGCCCGTGTGCAGTTCAATAAACTTTGCGCCGCTGTCGGCGGATGCCTTGATCTGGTCAGGGGTCGCGTCGATGAACAGGCTCACGGGAATCCCGGCATCCTGAAGCTGTTGTACCACTTGTTTCATCCGTGTGGCTTGACCCGCAATGTCGAGGCCGCCTTCGGTGGTGACTTCTTCGCGCTTTTCGGGGACGAGGGTGACGTAGTCGGGCTGGATCTCCAGTGCAATGCCGACCATTTCATCGGTGGCGGCCATTTCGAGATTCAGGTGGCTGCGGACGGTTTGGCGCAAGATGCGGACATCGCGATCGCAAATGTGGCGACGGTCTTCGCGCAGATGCACGGTGATGCCATCGGCCCCGGCCAGTTCAACGATCGCGGCGGCGGCGACGGGATCGGGTTCGACGGTGCGGCGGGCTTGGCGGATGGTGGCCACATGGTCGATGTTTACGCCTAGGGTCAGCAAGGGAGGGTGCTCCTGGAAAAGTACGGGTTCTGAATTCTGATTTTACTGGAATTCAATCGGGCTGTGGGTCGCTTCGAGATTGAATTAGAATAGAGGGAGCGTTTCTGATCGTGAGTTCTATGGCTGAGAACAATAAGCAGGCCAATAATCGTCTCGATCGGGTCGAGGAAATCTTGGTTGCCCATAGTGAGCGTATGGATGTGATGACTCAGGCGATTACCCAACTCACTTATGTGGTGGAGCAGGCTCATGAACGGCAGGAGCGTGATTTGGCTGAGCACGATCGGCGCATCAAGATGATGGAAGATGTGCAGCGAGATACTAGGGCAATGCTGCAAATTCTGATTGAGCGATCGGCGGGCTAAGTTGTTGGTTCAATGTCTTTTAGTTAGACGGCATCTGGGGAAGAAAGGCTCATCGCTCATATGGAGAGAGGGTTCTCGTTTTTGTGTAAGCGAAATTGAAACCCCTGCTAGGAGCGCCTCAGTTTTTCACTTACACAAAATCCTGATCACGCTCTATCGTATGGATTGAGCAATGAAGATTCTGGCCCGATCGGAAAAATCCCTGGCATACTGGAGGGCGCGGTGAATCTTGAGATTTTGTTCATTATTGGAAGGATTTAGGTAGCTATGGTGATGCGATTCGGAGCGATGGCAAGGGTTTTGGTGGCGACGGCGATCGGAGCTGGGCTGGCGACTCCGGCTATGGCAAATTATCCCGAGGCCACGACGAAACAGTTGCTCAGTGCTTGTTACGGTGGGGCGGATACGATTCCGCTGGGATTGCCGATCGATCGGGCCAAAACCGCAACGCCCCAAACGCTGATTCAACCGTTGGTGGCGGAGGTGAACCAGCAGGGGAAAGCGGCGGAAGCGGAAATTGAGCAGCAGGTGCGGGAACGCCAAGCGCAGTTAAATGAGTTGGCGAAAGATAAGCAGCAGTTAGCGGCGCAGATTCAGCGATTGAAAGACGCGATCGCGGCCAAGCAAATTGCGGGTGCGCAACTGGCCGAGGTGCAGCAGTTACTCAAAGATTTAACCGATGTGCAATCGAACCCGGCGGCGGTGCAGCAAAAAGTCAAGGAAAATCGCGATAAATTGCTGGGCAAGTTGCGTCAGGAGCAGAGTAAGGAAATTAAAAAGTTGCAGGATTGCGTTTGTTTGGTTGATGGATTTCAGAAGAAGAATCCAGTCGATGTATTTTATAAGCGGGCGATCGAGGAGCTGACGACGGGAACGGCGGGGGTGACGAAGGATTGGAGTGAGGCGAAGACGACTTGTAGTAAGGCGAAGTAGCGACTTGCTGATTGTGTTTTGTGTGCGCCCTGGATTGATTCTGGGGCGTTTTTTGTTTGGGGCCGCGCCTAATCTACTGCCAGGTTGAGTTAGATTTATATCAAATGTGGTATAAGTAAAGTATGGCTACAGTTGGTAAACCATTGGTATGGCTACATGGTGAGGTGAAAACGCCTCCCTTTAGTCTGGATGCCAGAATTGAGGCAGGTTTTTTATTGCGTTAATTGCAAGAAGGCGAAAGTCTGGGATTGCCACATTCTCGACCGATGCCCAGTATTGGTGTCCATTGTCATGAATTGCGAATTCGCGATGACGATAAAATTTGGCGGATTATTTATCGCATTGACCATGACGCGATCGTCATTGCGGAAGTATTTCAGAAAACAACCAGAACAACGCCTAAATCGGTGATTGAAATCTGTCAGAAGCGCTTGTCTCGATATGATGAAATCTAGTCTTAGAGGAAATTATGGATACAGCAAAACGGGAACGATTGGCGGCTCAGGGGTGGCAGGTTGGGGATGCGGCTGATTTTCTGGAATTGACTCCGGAAGAGGTGTTGATGGTTGAGATTAGAACGGCGTTGAGTCGGGGCTTGAAGGCGAGGCGGCAGGGGGTGATGACGCAGGCGGAATTGGCGGAGAAGATTGGGTCGAGTCAGTCGCGGGTGGCGATGGTGGAGAAGGGGGATAGTTCGGTGTCGTTGGAATTGTTGATTCGATCGTTGTTGGCAATGGGGGCGACGGTGCAAGAGATTGGGGAGATGATCGCGGCGGTTGGGTGATGCGGGATGTAAATTCGTCTCGATGATGGCCTCATGCTCGATCGGCCCAACCTCACAACCGACGATCGGGATTATCTGAAGGTTTTGGGGATGCTGGTGTATGAGTACGAGTCACAGCATGAGGTGTTTCCCTCGCTCAAGGGCATTGATTTTTTGAAATCGATGATTAAGGATATGGGGTTGACACCGCAGGATTTGGTGCCGATTTTAGGTGATGAGACGATTGTGATGGATATATTGAACGATCGCACCAAGCTGACGCCGACTCAGGTACAGCAGTTGGCGACGTTTTTTCGGGTGGCACCGGGGGCGATCGGCGGGTAATGTTGTTTGATCACTGTGCTGTTAGTTCACCCGCGAGTGAACTGCGGGCTAGTCGTGAAAGTCCCTTCAGGACTAAGATTTAGCAGTCCTGAAGGGACTTGATTCCATAGCGCGCAATTCATTCGCGCGCGGTTTTTGGCGCAGTCGATCGGGTGCCGCAGTAGTCCTCCTAATCCAAATCCATCTTGGCAAAATACTCCTGCAACGTCCGGTGCATAAACCGATAACGACCGCCAACCCGTTGGAGCAACATCCGCTCGGTACAGTAGTTGAGCAGTTTGTCGTAGCGGGGTGGGGCGTAGCCGTTGAGCCAGAGGATAAGGCGGAGGGCAAAGTGTTGAAGTAACTCCTTTCCACCCACATACCTAATACAGGCTCCAATAAGAACGGTTAAACAAGCACCAGTTATCACTGAAATCAAAAGTGAAATCATCTTAATATCTGCGGCAGAAAAACTAGAATAACTTGAAAAATATTCCATTGAGAATCTAGAAGCAGCCATAAGTATCAATGGCGGTGCCGCTGAAATCAACATGTTAAATGCAGCGTTTTTAATCCCCTGATTAGCTCGAATTCGAGGCTGAATATTGGTGTTCTGTCCGATCCTTGTACCAACAGTTATGATGGTAGTGAGGTTGACTATAAGGACAGCTATGAAAGCATACAAAAAACTAACACTACTTCCATAGTACTCATTGAAAAGAAACCCGACAAAGAGTCCGATAATCAAGCTAGGGATTAGGAGGTGCCTCATGGATTTCAATGCTGGCATCGTAAATGAAAGTTTTTCAACTGGCTTAACTCGATTTAATTCAGAAAATGAAATTAAAGTTTCTACCCCTCTAAAAATCCCTAGCAGGCCAGAAAAAAATCCCATACGAATTATATCTTCGCCGATTACCCCGTGGAATAGGATATTGATTGGGGTAATAAGGGCAACGGAAATCAAACTGATACCTAAAACAGAAACTAGATAGTAATAAAATTTCTGGGAGTCCAATAACAGCCAATCAGGCTGAATGCTCTCAATCAATAACTCCGTCTCATTCCCCATTCCCTTCGCCACAAACATCAACGATCGCCGCACTGTCTCCTCGCTCGGCATCTTCCGCTTCCCATAGGTTTTACTCCGCTTTCCCTGCGCCAATTCCGCCACACTCACCAAATCCCGCTCCATCACCGCCACCCAATATTGGTCAAATAAATATTCCTGCATCGCCACTGGTGTTTTCCGCGCCTGCCAATCTGCCAAATCAAACAACCCCTGCTGTGCCACCAATCCAAACATCGATAAAAATAATGGCTGTTCTAGCAATTCTCGCAGCGACTCATCTTGCACCACCGAACTCGCCACCGCCCCCAAGCCAAACCGCATCAAATACGCCTCAATCTGCACCAATTCCAACGGCTGCAAGCACACCGCCCACCACAGCGCCAACTTCTGCCGCACCACCCGCTCATATTCCTCCACCCGACAGCACACCACCAGCCCCACCGGACGCTGCGCCAAATCTCCCATCATCCAGCCATTCAACTGCCCCGCACAATCCAACTGCCAATCCGTCCGCACCTCATCCAAACCATCCAACAACGGGAACAACCGCCCCGCCACCAACCACTCCCGCCCCAAATTAGTCGAAACCCCATACTTCGCATTCAGATCCGCCACCGCCCAATCCAGAATCGGCTGCTCCTTCTTCCAAGACGACAAATTCAACAACACCGGAATCGGCTGCTGATTATCCCGCTGCGCCATCGTGAGCAACTCCCGGCCAATCTCCAGCATCGAAGTCGTCTTCCCCGAACCCGGCTCCCCCAAAATCAACAACTGCCGCCGCGATCGCCCAAACACCTGCACGATCGTCTCATCCTCCGGCAACAGCACAAACCCCGATCGCCGATCGTCCTCCACCGCGATCGCCCAAGGCTTCACCACATGGGTCGATGGCTCCACCTGCCCCGGTCTATCCGCCTTTGGCAAATTCAGCAACGCATCGATCGCAAAATGCAACGACTGCGCCAATCGCTGCTCCACCTCATCGGCGATCGCATCCAACAACTGCTGCGAAGTTTTATCCCGGATCGGATTTAGTTGTACAGGACTTAACTTTGGCGGAACCTCTCCCGACGACTCCAGTCAATCCTGAGGCTTTACACCATAGTAATTGTGGTTTGTAATCGTGCCCTGCTGAACAGGGGCGTCGATCTGTTCGTTGTTATATTGGTGACCCGTCCCACTACCAAGAATCTGCTGAACGTTTTTGGCATTCACATCATCAAACTGCACCAGCGTCTTGATCTCCTGCACCATACTCTGCACCTGCTGAGCAAACGCCGTATCCTTCCGTGCCGCCATATCCAGATAATTCGCCACATCCTTCAGGTCATCCTCCGACCCAAACGCCTCCGCCTTCGCCAATGCCTCCACCGCCGCCGGATTCCCTTGGAGCTTCGCCACGATCGCGGCCCGCAATTCCCCAATCTTCTTAATCCCGGCCTCAGTCATTTTCTCGGCAACCTTACCGATCGTCGCTTCAATAAACTTCTTTCCCGGTTCCGACTGCGCGATCGCACCCACCGTCGAAAACGCCCAAGCAACTGCCGTCAGCGACTCAATCATCACAAATACCCATAATCATTTTTCCCATTCTAAAGGTTCTACACTCCAGAGAGAATAATATCCGCAAATTTGCCCCAATCGGCAGTCGTGCGATCGACGACCCGATGCCCGATCGTTTACAATCAGATTATCCTCACCACCTTCACCCCTTCAAGCCCCATGACACAACTGCTTGAACAAGCCATCTCCCACATCAAAACCCTCTCCCCCGATCGGCAAGACGCGATCGCCACGTTGATCCTTGAAGAGCTTCAAGCCGAACAACGCTGGGAGCAAACATTCGACCGATCGCCCGACCTACTAGCCCAACTCGCCGCCACCGCCATGGCTGAATACCACGCTGGCCAAACTCAGCCCCTCGATCAAGAAACACTGTGAAATCAAGAACCACACTGGCATTTCGGCAAGCTCTGATCGATCTACCAGCACCAATCCGTGAAGCAGCGCGTTCCGCCTATCGTCAGTTTCAACAAGATCCCGCACATCCGAGTTTGCGGTTCAAAAAAGTTCATCCAAAATTGCCAATTTACTCCGCCCGAATCAATCGAGAATACCGGGCCGTTGGACAACTCGACGGTGATACCGTGATTTGGTTCTGGATTGGCGGCCATGATCAATACGATCGACTGCTCTCAAACTTATCGTAACGGCGATCGGCCATCCCATCGCCCACCCAACAATGCACGCTACACTGGAAGCAACTCCTGCGTTAGCCACCGCCAGGCCACTCCAAGACCGCCAAACCCAACTCCTCTCCCTCTCCCGCACCGAAAAAGCCCAAGCCATCCAAATCCTCGTCCAAAGCCTCAGCAACACCTGGACAGGCATCGAAAAAATACCCGGCATCTGTGGCGGTGATGCCCGCATTGCCAACACCCGCATCCCCATTTGGGGCATCCTCCAAGCACTCACGCTCAAACGTCGGGATTTCGCCCGGCTACATCGTGAAAGCCTCGGAGGTAAGGTCATTTCACCCAGATTGCCAGTCCGCCACCCCGTCCCCGCGCCGCAATATACCGATCGGTCACGGCAAAAAATGTGAAAACGGCAACTTGCCGATCGAGACTGCCATAAATTCCTTGCCATTAATCGCCCGCTACAAATACTGAACGCGACCCACCATCTCCGACGGCTCCAAAACCTCATATACCAGCACCAACTGCTCCACGATCGCCCCAATCGAACGTCGATCCTTCTGGCAGAACGCAATCCCCGGATGGTCATCGCGGGTACTGGCGATCGTCAAAAAGTCATCATCATGGGTTACCAACACCCGCCCCTCACTCTGGATGAATGCCAACTGTGCCAAATCGCTACTCCCAATCAATCCCGCACTCGCAGTTGTTGAAACATCGGCTCCGATCCGCCTGAGTGCAGCAGTGATCGCCGAATTCACATTCTCATCCAAATGAAATCGAATCCGCTCAGTCATTGCACGTCCTGACCCTGCGCCTTCAACCGTACCAACTTCTCCTGTAATGGCGAACTCGCACCTTTCTGCATTTTCTCTACCAAAGCCTCCGATTCAATCATCAGCCGATCGATTTCCCCCTGATGATCGTAGTAATAAGCCATCGCCCCATGGGCCTCCGCTAGGGATAGGTCATACTCCTGCGCGACTATCGCTAACGGCTCACCCATGCGTAAATGCATTACCACCACATCGGCCACCTGAATTCTCCGCCCCGCGATCCTTGGCTTGCCACCACAGACCCCCGGTGTTATTTCCACATAAGCGTTGAGAGTAGCAACCATAGCCAAAACCGCCCCGATCAACGACATCATCAGTATAACTAAATCCACGTGATTGATTTACTTCACCCAGATCGCCAGTCCGCCACCCCGTCCCCGCGCCGCAATATACCGATCGGTAACGGCAAAAAATGCGAAAAACGGTAACTTACCGATCGGAATTGCCATAAATTCCTTGCCCGATCGGGGACTCGGAAAACTGCCGTTATAAATCGATTTACCCAAAATACAAACTTCAATTTGGGTAAAATCAAACGCTAATAAATTCTTTTTATCGCTGTACTTCGCAGGGCCAGAGAGTTTGAGTGTGACCAGCCCCACGGTAATTTGATTCGTGATGGTGATCGGCGTGTCGCCATGTTCCGTTGCCGCAAAACCGATTTGGGCCGGAAGCCAGCCGGGTAAATAAAATCCCCGGAGCCGCTGATCGCCCAATTTCACTTTTCCCATGGTCGAAAAACACAACCGCCAATCGCCCATCAGATGGGCTTCAGCAAACTGCTGCCGATCGTGGCGGGTTTGCTGTTCGCTTTCCAGGAGTGCCTGGGTGACTGCCGTAATTGCCGGACGTTCACCCTGGACAGCAGAATCGAGAATTTGGGATGTGGTGCTCATAAATTGTTAAATGGGGAGACCGAGGTTGCTGAGACCCGATTTGAGATTTGCGCCATCGGGGGAGCCCTGGGTCTCATAGAGGGCGATCGCTTGCTGGAAAGCAACCACAGCATCGGCGACTTTGCCAATTTTGAACAGTGCTACCCCGAGGTTTTGGTGGGCGGGGGCGTAGTCGGGTTGTAGGGTGATCGCCGTTTCATAGGCGGTGATCGCTTCGGTGAATCGACCTTGCTGCTTCAAGGTCATGCCGAGGTTGTAGTGGGCCACGACCAAATTCGGGTCGATCGTCAAGCTGTCCCGATATAGTCCTTCGGCCATCACGAGCTCCCCCGATGTCTGCATCAATGTCGCGAGATTGTGAATTGCGCCGAGTTTTAATTTCGCAGGTAATGGCTGCCGCATGGCTTGCTGGTAATGATGGGCGGCAAGATTCACTTCTGGCTGGGCGGCGTAGGCGGAACCGAGATGATAGTTCAGTTCGTAGGCGGTATTGGGGTCGAGGTTGGTGGCTTGCAGGCCGCGATGGAGCAGCTCTAGGCCCCGATCGGCTTCCCCGATTTGCACATACAGCGCCCCAAGTTTGCTACAGACGTAGGGATCATTCGGCTGCTGGGCCAGAAATGACTCCATCATGGTGCGGGCCTTGGTGTACTTGTCCTGCTGTTCGATGACGGCGGACTGGTAGCCCGTATGATCGATCGCGATGCCGTCGAGATGCACCACGCGCCAATGGGGTTCGGCTTGGAGTAAGATTTCGACACTGTCGTCGATCATCGCGTGGTAGGGGCGGGCGAACCGGATCGCCCCGTGGCGACGGAATAAGCGCGATACGAGGGAATAGGGGGCTTGGGCCGCACCGATTTCCTGGCGCAGAAGATTGACGACTAGATGATGTTCATCGGCGATCGCTTGGCGGATGGCGGGTATTGCTTCAGCCCGTAGTGTTTCATCCGCGTCGAGGACAAGTACCCAGTCTCCCGTGACAAACGCCATGGCATGGTTGCGGGCGATCGCAAAGTCATTGGGCCAATCCAGTCGTTCCACCCTTGCCCCAAACATTTCGGCCACCGCGATCGTGTCGTCAGTCGAACCCGTATCGAGAATGATCATTTCATCGACGAGTTCCCGGACGCTTTCCAGACAGATGGGGAGGCGCTCTGCTTCATTTTTGACGATCATGCAGAGACTGAGCTTGATCGAATTCGAACCCATGGGACGCACTTTGCTCGGAACTTTGCTCGGATACTCCGCCATCATACAATATCCATTAACGTGCGTTCCTCCGAGAAATCTAGGGAAAATGCCAAAACCCCATAGCAATAAGCGGTACAGTCAGTGGTGAAGCCGATGAATCGATTTTGGCGACGAACGAATTTTTGGCCGTTTTTGGGTCAGGCGTTGGCGATCGTGCTGTTGCTGTCGGCCTTTGGTTGGCTGGGACATAACCTACTGGTGAACCTGCGGCGACTAGGGTTGCAATTTGGGTTTAACTTCCTACGATCGCCCGCTGGCTTTGGCATTGGTGAAGCGGTGATCCCCTACGAGCCATCGGCCCCTTACTGGCTGGCGTTGCTGGTGGGGTTGACAAACTCCCTGCGGGTGGTGGGATTGGGCATTGTTGGGTCGACGATCGTCGGGCTGCTGGCGGGGCTGGCGCGACTCTCGGATAACTGGTTGGTGCGGCAGTTGGCGAAAATCTACATCGAGGTGCTGCGGAATACGCCACTGTTGCTGCAATTGCTGTTTTGGTATGGGGCGGTGTTTTTGGCGTTGCCCGTGCCGGGGCAGCCGTTGGTGTTGTTGGGGGGGCTGGTGCAGTTGAGTAAGGCGGGGGTGGTGCTGTTTGGACTGTCGCTGTCATCGGAATTTAGTGCGCTATTGCTGGGGTTGACGCTGTATACCGGAACATTTATTGCGGAGATTGTGCGCGGTGGGATTCAGTCAGTGCCGCGTGGACAGTGGGAAGCGGCCCGATCGCTGGGGTTATCTGCGCCGATTATTTTACGCAAAATCATTTTGCCGCAGGCATTGCGATCGATGATTCCGTCGTTGGCGAACCAATATTTGAACCTATCGAAAAATTCCAGTTTGGCGATCGCCATTGGCTATCCTGACCTTTATGCCACGGCTTCGACGACCTTTAATCAAACGGGACGGGCGGTGGAAGTCATGATTTTGATTTCGTTGACTTACTTGATGGTGAGTTTATTTATTTCGCTGTTGCTGAATTGGTACAACCAGCGAATGCAGTTTGTGATGCGATAAGTTTTACACAATCATCAGGTCATATCATGAATGCTCAGTGGCTCAAGAAAAATTTATTTAACACTTGGTACAATTCGGTTTTGACGATCGTTTGTGCGCTATTGCTGAGCTGGATCGGTTGGAGTTTGGGCAACTGGGTGCTATACGGCGCAAAGTGGGCGGCGGTGACGGAAAATATTCGCTTGCTGCTCGTGGGGCGTTATCCGGTGCAGCAGTTGTGGCGCGTTTGGGTGGGTTTAGGTTTGGTCTTATTGCAGCCGTTATTATTGGCCGCAGCAGCGATCGCACCTGCGGGGAAATGGCGCAATGGCATTCAACGGTTGAGCTGGGTGATTTTGCCGATCGCGCTGATGGCGACATTATGGTTGCTCGGCGGTGGTGCGGGATTGAAATCGGTGCGGACGAGCCTCTGGGGTGGTTTGACCGTGACGTTGCTGGCGGCACTGAGTAGTGTCGCGTTGGCGTTTCCATTGGCGATTTTGTTGGCATTGGGACGGCAGGGAAAGTTGCCGATCGTCCGGGGAATTTGTACGGGCTATATCGAAATTGTGCGGGGGTTGCCGCTGATTGGGATTTTGTTTATGGCGCAGGTGATGTTGCCGTTGGTCTTGCCGGGACAAGTGCGGATCGATCGATTGCTGCGAGCGATCGCGGGATTGGTGTTATTCAATGCGGCTTACTTGGCGGAAAATGTGCGTGGGGGGTTGCAGGCAGTGCCCCAGGGACAGATTGAAGCGGCCCAGGCTTTGGGGCTGGGAACCATTCAAACCCTGAAATTCATCGTATTGCCCCAGGCGTTGCGGTTTGTATTGCCTGCGATCGTTGGGCAGTTTATTTCGATGTTTAAAGATACATCTTTATTGGCATTGTTTTCGCTGTTTGAACTAACGGGAATTGCCCGATCGATTTTGGCTCAACCGGATTTTCTGGGCCGGAATGCGGAAGTGTTTTTAGTGATTGGTCTAGTTTATTGGGTTTTCTGCGCGGGGATGTCGGCGGTCAGTCGGCGGTTAGAGTAGGCTTCGGCGGGGCTCAGCCCTCGGTTGTGGTGGGGGTTGTGTAGTCGGGCTTCGGCGAGGCTCAGCCCTCGGTTGTGGTGGGTTGTGTAGTCGGGCTTCGGCGTGGCTCAGCCCTCGGTTGTAGGGGGGGTAATCGGGCTTCGGCGTGGCTCAGCCCTCGGTTGTAGGGTGTATTTGGCCTTCATCCTGGCCCCACCGATCGCCCAGTGGGTTGAGCGTCAGTCGAAACCCACGGCCAATGTCGCAATCCCCGATCACCCAGTGGGTTGAGCAACCGCCGAAACCCACGGCAACTACCCGAGCTGGGGCTTTGCCTGATAGGATGGGCATAGACCGGATTTTAATCCTCGCCCTACGATTATTATGTCTGCCATCATTGCCCAAGACGTTCATAAGTGGTACGACATCCCGAAACAAGACGGGGGTAAGTTTCACGTCTTAAAGGGCGCTAATCTTACGGTGGAACCCGGCGAAGTGGTGGTGATCATGGGGCCGTCGGGTTCCGGGAAATCCACGTTTATCCGCACCTTTAATGCGCTCGAACCCTATCAGCAAGGCCAAATCACGATCGATGGCGTAGCGCTGACGGAAGATTTGAGCAATATTGAAACGATTCGCCGCGAAGTCGGTATGGTGTTTCAGCAGTTCAATTTGTTTCCGCACCTGACCGTGCTGGAAAATATTACCCTCGCGCCGATCCATGTGCGGAAGTGGACGACCGATCGGGCCAATGAGGTGGCGATGGAACTGCTCGATCGGGTCGGAATTACAGAACAAGCCCAGAAATTTCCAGGGCAATTGTCTGGGGGCCAGCAGCAGCGCGTCGCGATCGCCCGGGCTCTCGCCATGCAACCAAAAATCATGCTGTTCGATGAACCGACTTCGGCGCTGGATCCAGAAATGGTACGAGAAGTCCTCGATGCAATGAAAACCTTGGCCCGATCGGGGATGACGATGGTGACGGTGACCCATGAAGTCGGATTCGCGCGGGAAGTGGCCGATCGGATTGTCTTTATGGACGGCGGCATGGTGATCGAAACCGCGACCCCGGAGGAATTCTTCAACAATCCGCAGTCCGATCGCACGAAGCAATTCCTAGCGCAAATTCTCTAATCCGCTGGGACGGTCAGTTGCCAAAGTGTCACACCCCCAGAAACATTCGGTCATTGCAGCCCGTCGTGGAGTGGTTGATCAATCCTTGAAATCCCTGCGGGATAAGCGTTCTGGCGAAAAATAGATTTGCCAAAAGCGCGATCGTCTGGTTACGATGGGCAGCGTTCGGGTGAAGTTAATTTGTGGAATGACGCAGTTAGTCCTGTGTTAGTTCTGTGATTTTGCCCAAATAATCAAATATCGAACCCTGCACAATATTTAGGAGGTACGCAAGATGGTATCGAATATCACTTCGCGGATGCTGAACTTATTGGGACTTTTGAGCGCAGGTGTTCTCCTGACGCAGTCCAGTTTGGTGAATGCCCAATCGGCTGCGTTGAACGCTAATTCTTCTCCTTCGACGGCAAAACCTGCCAAGCCCGCACCAGCGGTCAATCCACCGACTGGGATGACCGTTCCAGCGGAAAACCCCAGCATTCAGCCGCCGGTTGGGGCGGCGGGGCTGGATTCCTTGAAAACGCCACCGACGATCGCCCCAGCGGCAACAATTCCTGGCACTCAGCCAGAAGCCGCTAAACCTAAGACGATCGTCGATCTCGCAGCGGGTAACGAATCCTTCAAAACCCTAACAGCCGCAGTTAAAGCCGCTGGTTTAACGACCGCGCTAGCTTCGGAAGGGCCGTTCACCGTGTTTGCGCCGACGGATAAGGCGTTTGCGGCGCTGCCTGCCGGGGTTGTGGAGCAACTGCTCTTGCCGGAGAACAAGCCACTCCTGACCAAAATCCTGTCCTACCATGTGGTTTCCGGAAAGCTGCTGGCGGCGGATCTGAAGTCGGGTGAGCTGATGAGTCTGCAAGGTAGCCCGATCGCGGTGCAGATCAAAACCGCTACGGCCAAAGCAACTGAGCCAAAAGCAACTGAACCAAAAGCAACTGAACCAAAAGCAACTGAACCAAAAGCAACTGAACCAAAAGCAACTGAGCCAAAAGCAACTGAGCCAAAAGCAACGGGTAACGCGGTGATTCCCAAGGTTCCGGCGATGCCCACTGTGGCCAATCCAGTCGCTGCACCGAGCACCACGGTGTTGATTAACCAAGCCCAGGTGCAGTTGGCGGATGTGACTGCGAGCAACGGGGTGATCCACGCGATCGATCAGGTGATTCTGCCACCCGACCTGATGCAAAAGCTCCGCCAATCGGGTTCAGCCCCAACGGCTACACCGAAAGCTGCGCCCCCGAAAGCGGTGCTGCCGAAAGTTGCGCCGAAGCCTGAAATGCCTAAACCCTAAGCGTTAGCTGGGTTTACGCTGCCTCACATTGCCAACTCCATCACACCAAAAAGGGCTGATCGCGTTCGCGATCAGCCCTTTTCTGCGTCGCCGCCGGGTTGCGGGAACGACTTAATCTTCGTGGTCTTCGAACGGATCATTCAATTCGCTTGAAGGCGGGCCAAATGCCGTGTAGATCGCATAGCCTGTCAGTCCGACGACTGCCACGCAAAGCGAAATGTTAAGAGCCATTGCAGCTTCCATATTACTGATCTATTTATGAGTGGGATTACCTTATAATGTAACGCAGAATTAACAAGTTCTGTTGAGACTATTAAGGTAGGCGATCGACTTATGGCACAGCGCACGCGGTTGGGAGATATTTTGCGCCCCTTGAATTCTGAGTACGGAAAGGTCACTCCTGGTTGGGGTACCACCGTCCTGATGGGGATTTTCATGGCACTGTTTTTGGTGTTTTTGCTGGTCATCCTGCAAATTTACAACTCGTCCTTGATCCTTGATGGGTTTACCGTCAATTGGATGGGGAACTAGGTTTGAAGGTTAACTCAACTTGGAGCTGACTGAATTGAATGGTTGGGTAAGTTGAGGCGGCGGATGCGTCGATTCAACTTTGCTCAAATGTATTTTGTGATACGAAACCCGGCTCCGGTCGGGTTTTTTATTAGATCGGCTAGAATGTTTGACTCGGCGGAGGAAATGCGATGAATATTTTTGGGATTGGCTTGCCGGAAATGGCGCTGATTTTTGTGTTGGCGCTGTTGGTGTTTGGGCCGAAGAAGCTGCCGGAGATTGGCAAAACCCTCGGTAAGACCGTGCGCGGCTTCCAGGATGCCTCCAAGGAGTTTGAGCAGGAATTTAAGAAGGCGGCGGAAACGATCGAGGAAGCGGTGAAGGAACCGCCGATGCAGGCGACCCTGGAACCCCCGGCCCAGATTGGGCCTGCGTCCGATATCCCCGAAGCAACGGTGGTATCGGAAACGGTGCCGGCGGAGGAAACGCCCCAGGCCTAGACGGGAATCGATCGTGTAGGTTGGGATTCGAGGTCAGATTCCGTTAGAATTGCTCAGAATTTGACGACGCGCGATCGATCTGACCCTAACTAGCCTGACCCTATGCCTGACTCGAAACCCGCTCCGGCCTTGATTTGTCCTCAGCTCATCGTCGGGCTGGGCAATCCCGGCCCGAAATATGACGGTACCCGCCATAACATTGGGTTTGAAGTGGTGGATGCTTTGGCGCGGGCTTGGCAAATTTCACTCACGGAGCAAAAAAAGTTTCAGGGTTACTTTGGCGAGGGGCTGGGGCCAGGGAGCACCAAAATTCGCTTGCTCAAACCCACCACCTATATGAATAACTCTGGTCAGGCGATCCGAGCCGCGATCGACTGGTACAAAATCCCACCGCAGTCGGTGCTGGTGGTCTACGACGATATGGACTTAGCCGTGGGGCGATTGCGATTACGACTATCGGGATCCGCTGGTGGACAAAACGGGATGAAATCGGCGATCGCCCATTTAGGCACCGACAAATTTCCGCGTTTACGCTTGGGCATTGGTAGTAAAGCGCCGGGTCGGGATGCGGTGTCGCACGTTTTAGGCGGCTTTACCCCCGGCGAGCGCAGCCTGATGAGCGAAGTTTTGGATTTGTCCGTGGGGGCGATCGGTGTTGCCATTCAGCAAGGCGTTGAGAAATCAATGAACCAGTATAACAATCGGGTCGTCGGGGCAGAGTAATGGCAAAGCGTCTACCCAAAACCACCGCCCACGTGCGGATCACCCGTCATTCCTGGACAACGGGGCAGATTGAAGGCGAAGTCCGTGCCAATCAATATGAATGGCAATTCTCCTGGAAATTCCGTCAAGGTGATCTGGTGGTCGAACCCTCCCTTGGACGGGCCCTGATCCGTGAGCCGTTAGGGCGGTTTTTGGAAGCCAAAGATTATCAATTAGAACCCGGCGGTGATTATTCGTTCGTGATTCGGGCCGATCTGTAACGCCTCACATCCGTTCCGCGCTGCCTTGTTGCGGCTCACATCCGTTCCGCCACTTGCTTCAACCGCACCAACTGCGCCTGCATGTCCGCTTGCGTCCACTTGGCCGCGAAGGTATTAAACCCAAACGCGATCAACGGATTCGGAATTGTGAACTCAAAGCGATTGATTAATCGACTGCCCCGTTCTTCCGGCAGGACCTCCCAGCGATCGCGCCCCTGAAAAAAGCCGGCAAATTCCCAGACGATCAGACCCGGCGATCGCTCAATTACTGTGCTGATTAGCACAGGTTGAATGATCGGAATTTGAATCACAAAACGGCTTTTTGCGCCAACCTCAGTTGACCAGGCTGCACCGGTTAATGCCTCACACCGAAGTGCTGGATTTAACCAAGCCTCCATCAATTTGAGTTCTGTAAAACAGCGTTCAACGGTGGTGGAATTAGCCACAATTTGAATGGAATTCTCGAAGATCTGTGGTGTTGTCATGAGATAAGTGTCGTAAAAATGTAGAGGTTTAACCTTAATTAAAAGTCGATGACAGCTTGACTGGGTCGGGCCTGATTCGGGTTGACGATTGCAAAACCAGAGAAATATCGGTATTTTGTACGAGTAGGAAGTAAAGGTTGCCTAATCGCGTCAAATCCGCAGAATTTTACAAATGTTGCTGAATATTACTCTGTAGCTTCGCATGTAAAAAAATGCCATTAGACTGTGAGGAAAAGCAATCGTCAATCTGGCTTTGATGAATTCCAGGCATCCTGAAATTGGGTTAGCTAATTGACCTGGTTCGATTTCAGTGATCGCGGTGGAATTGTTTGCCCCTTCAAACCCCCCGAATAACATAAAGGTTGATCACTACCATGTATAGCCTGTCGCCGTTGCCGGAGACCGTCGCGAGTCGTCTCGCGGCGTTGCCGGAAGCCCTATCCCCAGGGTACCTGTTGCTTGCGTTGGATACCAATGCGATCGTCAAGGATGGTCTGCCGATCGCACTGCGGATTCTCGGGGCGATCTTGATTTTGATTCTCGGCTGGATTTTGTCCGGCCTGATTTCCGCCATTGTTGGTAAGCTCCTCGATCGCACCACGATCGATGAACAAATTGGACGGTTCATGTCCCGCAGTGGCAGCCGCAGCCAATTCCGCGTCGATAACATCGTTGTGATGTTGACCCGTTGGTTGGTGAAAATTCTGGCGATCGTCGCCGCCCTTGATGTCTTGCAGTTACAAGTGGTTTCCACGCCGCTGAATGCATTGCTGACTTCGGTGTTTGAGTTCTTGCCTCGGATTGCGTTGGCAGTCGGTTTGGTCGGTTTGGCCTGGCTGGCGGCAACCTTGCTCAAAGGCGCGGCGATGCAGGTGGCGGATTCCTTTGAACTGGATGCCCGCATCAATAGCGCCTCCGGTGATTCGCCGGTCGCTCTCACCGAAACCCTCGGTAATGCGCTGTACTGGTTTGTTTTTCTGTTCTTCCTACCGCTCATTTTAGGGACTTTGGGTCTGGGTGAAGGCCCGTTGGCTCCGGTACAAAACCTGCTGACGGGACTGCTCTCCGCGATTCCCCAAATCCTCACGGCGATGTTCGTGGGCGCAGTCGGTTGGTTTATTGCCCAGATTCTGCGTAATATCGTCACGAACCTGTTGGCGGCTTCTGGCATCGATCGCTTGGGGCAGCAAGTCGGGATTAGTCGAGCGGCTACGGGGCAGTCTTTGTCTGATTTAGGTGGTTTAATCACTTACATTTTTGCCCTGGTTTGGGCGATTATCGCGGCGCTGAAAGAGTTGGATATTTCTGCGATTTCCGACCCTGCGACTTTGATGCTCAGCCAGTTTATTACCACCATTCCGCTGATTTTGGGGGCGGCAGTGATTCTCACTGTGGCTTACTTTATCGGGAAGCTGTTGGCTGACCTAGCAGCAACACTATTGGCTGGTCTCGGGTTTGATAATGTCGTTGGCAAAATGGGCCTGACCGTTGCTGAAGGGGCGAAAAAGCCGTCCCAAATTGTCGGCACGATCGTGTTTGTCTCAACCGTATTGGTGGCATTGATTCCAGCGGTGGGGTTACTCAAACTGGAAGGACTCGAAACACTGGTGCTAAGTCTGCTGCAAATGGCGGGTCAAGTGGCCGTGGGTGTAGCGATCTTCGGTGCGGGTCTGTTCATTGCCAACTGGGCGGCGGAGCTGATTCGCAGCAGCGGGATGCGCGAATCGAACCTGCTGGCGACCAGTGCAAAGATCGCGATCTGGATTTTCTCCGGGGCGATGGCGCTGCGGCAGATCGGTGCGGCGACCGATATCGTCAACTTGACCTTTGGCTTGCTGTTGGGTGCCTTGGCGGTGGCCCTGGCGATCGCCTTTGGTCTGGGTGGGCGCGATGTGGCCGCTGAGCAACTGCGCGATTGGGTTAAACCGTTTAAGCGCTAGATCCGGCGTTTCATCTTGATTCCAAGGAACCCCCGGTAACCGTCAGTTACCGGGGGTTCTGGCTGGAGGGCGGTTCTGGGGGATGATCTTTTGATAAACTAGATCGCCCCTGTTTCCGGTGTGGTGAAGCAGTTTATGAATCTTGTCGCGGCGGATAATCAGACAGTGACCGATCGGCCAGCCGTATCAGTTGTCGTCCCGATTTATAACGAAGTCGAAAGCATCCCGCATTTATTGAGTGCGATCTCGACCGCTTTGCAGGGAGCGGCGCTGTCCTACGAAATTCTCTGTGTCGATGATGGGTCACGGGATAGCAGTGACCAGTTGCTGAAGCAGATTGCGCTAGAACGCAATGATCTGCGGGTGGTTTTGTTGCGCCGCAACTACGGTCAGACCGCTGCGATGGCAGCGGGCTTTTCCTATGCGTCCGGGCGGGTGATCGTAACGATCGATGGCGACCTGCAAAACGATCCCTCCGATATTCCGATGCTGATGTCCCGTCTGGAAGAGGGCTACGATATGGTCAGCGGCTGGCGCAAAAATCGCCAGGACAAGTCGCTCACCCGCGTGATTCCGTCGAAGATTGCGAATCGCTTAATCGGTTGGGTGACGGGGGTGAAGCTCCACGACTACGGCTGTTCGCTCAAAGCCTATCGATCGGAGCTCGTTGCTGATATGAATTTGTACGGCGAATTGCACCGCTTCCTACCCGCATTGGCGTTTATCGAAGGGGCAAAAATCACCGAAATGCCCGTAAAGCATCACGCACGTCAGTTTGGCCAGAGTAAATATGGCCTCGATCGCACGTTCCGAGTGGTTATGGATTTGCTCACCATTTCGTTTATGCGTACCTTTTTGACCCGCCCGATGCATGTATTTGGGCTGTTTGGGCTGCTGTTTCTGGCAGCGGGACTGGCGATCGGGGGCCATCTGGCCTACGTGCGCCTAGTCATCGGTGAAGATGTGGGCCAACGCCCGCTGCTCATCCTGGCCGTCGTGCTACTGCTGGGCGGCTTGAATCTATTCTGCGTGGGGATCCTGGCTGAGATTGCCATGCGCACCTACCATGAGTCCCAGGGCCGTCCGATCTATCGGGTGCGCGAGACTATTGCCTGTGCCCCGATGAACCACAGCCGGAAAGGCTAACCCATCACCGTACCGTTGTCGAGATCAAGCAGGCTTCGGTTTGGCTTTGTTCAGGCGCAGCTCGCGGCCCATCCATTCCGCACCGTTGAGATTGTCGATCGCGCTGTCTTCGCTATTGTTGCCATCAAGCTCGACAAACGCAAAGCCGCGCATCCGCCCCGTTTCCCGATCGGTCGGAACCACGACGCGCTTCACTTCGCCATACTCCCCGAACACATCGCGGAGGTCATTTTCATTTGCTTTGTAGGAAAGGTTGCCAACGTAGATAGTCATAGAGCGTGAACCAGAATTTGTAGGAGATCAGGGACTAGAAAACCCGGTGAAAAGCCAGAAACCGGCCTGGCGATGCCATCCCAGGAGAGTGAATTAATAGCCAAGTTAGGATATGAACGGAGCAGAGTTTAGATTTAATGTTTAATGTATTAGTAAATATACCACTTAGTAGATCAACCAAAAAGTTAAAAACATCACATAATTGTTTGTGCCATCAGCCTGTCTGAAAACGGCAATAGAACTCAGTCTGCGATCCTTGAATTAAGGGAAATAAAACTTAAAGCGGGGTCAGTGATCCATCACTGACCCCGCTTTAAGTTGATGTGACTAAAGTAGCAATCTACACGGTTGGCGTGCTGCCGTCGGCGGGTGTTGCTTTTTCGCCAACACCTCGGGCAACTTCCTGACCGTTTTCTTCAAAAATCACGATCGGGTCGGTGCCAGCGTTGGATTCAATCCGCTTGACCAAGACTTGGCCGTTCGATAGGCGTTGGCCCACTTCTACGTGGCGACCCGTCGGCTCGTTCGGTGCTTTGATGATCGCCTTGGTGATGTTGCCGATCGTGACGACTCCGGTAACTTCCACGGCCTGGGCCAGCTTTGGCTCAGGTAATGCGGGCAGTGGCTTCAAGCCTTCGCCTGCATTCATGGGGGTGCTCCCGGTTGTCGCCACAGCGGGCGGCTTGGGATAGCGAATCTCGGGAACAGCCTGGAATCCTGGAATTGACGGTAGGGCAGCGATGGTGCTCCCGCCGCCACTGACTAGGGGACTACGCCCCCCGCGCCCCCCAGAATTGAGCCCCCCGATCGGTGAGCGTCCGCCGTAGGAATAGCTGCTGCCACCACCGTTATAACTGCCATTACGCAAGGCGACCAAAGTTGGATCTTCCGGCAGTTTGAATTCGGTGATGGTCGATAGGGTGGCAAAGGGATCGAGCCCCGATCGGCTCCGAATCCCGGATTGCACCTGTTTTGCTCGTTCTTCTGGGTCAGTCGATTCCAGCAGACCAGCAATTTTGTTGGTCTTCTTGGCATTGGCTTTCGCGTCTTTTTTGCCGTCTTTTGGGTCGCCAGCTTTCTGCTGTTCCATGGGATTGTCAAACGGCTGCGCGGCAACTGGGCTACCCTCAGCTTGCGGTGAAGGACTACTGGAAACGTCTGCCCCTTCTTCCGAACCAGTTGTACAGCCCACAGCGAACAGTGCGATCGCACCCGCTGACAGCATGATTGATTGCCTACGCATATCCAATCCCCACAGAATTCATACTGAATGTGATGTTGTTTCCATCCGACGAATTGGTGAACGATGCCGTTCCAATCCACGTCGTCTTCGCCGATCAGC
>JBJORF010000021.1:0-80572 GCA_046049545.1 Cyanobacteriota bacterium
TACTGGCGGCAGTGAAGCTCCGACGGCAGTGAAACTCCGACGGCAGTGAAACTCCGACGGCAGTGAAACTCCGGCGGCAGTGAAACTCCGGCGGCAGTGAAACTCCGGCGGCAGTGAGTCGACGAAGCGGATGTCGCATCGGCCTTGCCGGTGTCGACCGGCGCGGGCCGCGTTCCGGAGACGGGACGCGGCCCGCAGCGTTTTGGCTCCTCGCATCCGGACGGTTGTGGTCGGTCGAAGCGCCCCGCAGAATGCCGCCAGATGCCTGAAGGCCCGACGATCCAGAAGATGTTCGCGGAGATGGAGGGGCTCTTCCTCCCGGCTCCGACCCTGGAGGCGGCCGGTCAGCTCTAGCCCGTTGGTGTCCCGCATGCCGATGTCCATCAACATGGTGGTCATGCCCGTGACGGTTTCGCCTTGGTGCAGGCACCATTGAATTGGCGCGGCACCGCGATATTGGGGCAGAAGCGAACCGTGGCCGTTAATGCAACCGTAGCGGGGCATATCCAGGATCACTTGGGAAAGGATTTGGCCGTAGGCGACGACAACAAAGCAATCAGCGTTCGCTTCGCGGAGCAGGGCAAGATCCGCTTCCGATTTCTTGATATTCGGCGGTTGGATGACCGGGAGATTGTGCGTTTGGGCGATCGCTTTGACGGGGGAAGGCGACAGCTGATTGCCCCGGCCCCGGCGCTTATCCGGCTGGGTGACGACGAGGGCAACATCAAAGTCGGGGTGTTGAATTAACGCTTCTAAAGTGGGCACCGCAAACTGCGGCGTTCCAAAAAACACAACTCGCATTCAAAAGTCCCAGGCAAACACAACTTAAATTCTTTCATCGTAGCTGCTCTCATCGTAGCGTGGTTTCTTGGGTCGGTTACCCTCGGCAATGGAAGAATTCTGGAAGTGCTATGCTACTGGGTATTGTTGCCTTTTACGTCCCATGAGCGTTCCGCACCCCGTTCCGCACAAGCCCCAATTTGCCGATACCGTCTCCTGGCAACAAGCCGATCAGTTAATGCAACCCGCATTGATTCGGACGATCGATAATTTGCGCAAATATTTCGAGGGTGAAACGCCTTGGCAGGGGGACTATCGCGAGTTTGCGATCTGGCCCGATAACGTACCAGAGGAAACCCAAGCGCAAATTGCATTGTTGCAGCAGGAATTAAAAAGTGCGACACCCGAGCAAGTAGACGCGATCGAAGATGCCCTCGCCCAGATGCCTCAGCCGACACCAGGGTATGAATTGGTGCTCAAGCGAACGGGCCGGGCCGAGCCGATCGTGCGGAATTTGATGGCGCTTTGCTATCAGGTCTGCTTTGTGAATGCGGCCGAGGTGATCGCGGGAACTGCGCCCGCGCAGGTTGATCAGACGTTGCTAGAAGCGGATACAGCGGAGGTTGATTGGTCGAGTTTGGATCAGAAGACGCGATCGGTGGTGGAGCAGTTATTTGCCGAATTGGGGTAGGATGCCGTTGTCCTGAAAGGCAACGCATCGCCGCCGATCGCGCGATTGGGGCGTGGAAAATGCGCCCATACGGGATTGATGCCATCCATGCAGTGATCCGTAGGGGCGTGCATCCCACGCCCACAGGCCACATCAACAAACAAGCATCCCCCACCATCCCAGCCAATCAATTGGATGGTCACGATCGGTGGGTAATTGACGGGTTGCGGCAATGCGTTATGCTTCGCAGTAACGCATCCTACGTCTGTTAATCTGGATCATGTTGAGCAATTAATTGGCAATTATGTCTATGTCATCGCTGTCTGGGGCTGTTCTATATGATGCCTGCCATTGGGGCCGGATCGAGGTGACGGATGCCGATCGTTTGGCATTTTTGCATAACCAAAGCACAAATATGCTGAATCTCCGTAAACCCGGAGAAGGCTGCGATACGGTGTTTGTCAATTCAACGGCACGGACAATCGATTTGGCGACGGCTTATATTTTCGCTGATCGGGTATGGCTCAGCGTTGCGCCGGACATTGCTTCCAGTTTAATTAAAATGCTCGATCGCTATATCTTTTTTGCGGACAAGGTTCAGCTTGCCGATCGTAGTGCAGAACTGGCACAGTTTGAGTTAATCGGTGCGGAAACCCAAACGATCGTGGCCAAGTTCGGGGTTGATTTAGACGGAAAAGCCTATGGTACGCACCAAGCAGCAACGATCGCGGATTGTCCAGTGCATATTGCGGTTGGGCATCGCCTTGGGGAAGACGGTTGCACGATTATTTGTGACTCGAAAGATTCGGCAACGGTAAAATCAGCATTGGTTGAATTAGTTTCGACAACGCTATCCGAGCCGGAATGGGAAATTTTACGAATTCAACGCGGGCGACCGATGCCGGGGCATGAATTAACCGATGAATTTAATCCCTTGGAAGCGGGGCTGTGGCATACGATTTCGTTTAATAAGGGTTGCTACATCGGCCAAGAAACAATCGCCCGCCTCGATACCTACAATGGCGTGAAGCAGCAACTTTGGGGCTTTACGCTGGGAAATGCAGTTGAAGTGGGCAGCCCGATCGCGCTGGATGGCACCAAAGTCGGGCAAGTGACCAGTTTGGCTCAGGTGAATGATCGCTACATCGGCCTCGGCTATGTCAAAACCAAAGCGGGCGGTGCGGGATTGAACGTGACGATCGGTGAGCAAACCGCGACTCTAACCGATCTCCCTTACCTCACCCGTGCGCGTCAATCAGTTTAATTCGGCTGAGTTCAATGCCTCTGCGGGCGGTTCGGCGTAGCGCGGTGGCTCCATGTGGATCATGATGCGTACGGGGTTGTAGCGATCTTCGAGCAGACCTTCGATCGCTTCGGTAATCTGGTGGGCAGTTTCCAGATCTTTCACATTCACCACCAAGTGCATCTCGATAAAGCTCTGCCGACCGACCACACCACGCGAACTAATATCATGGGCATCGAGCACCCCCGGCACACTCATCGCCACCTGCCGAATCGCCTCTGGGGCGATCGCCATTTCATCCACGAGCCAAGGCAAATTCTGCTTCAGCACTTGCCAACCGCTGAACATCACGAGCGCGGCTACGGGCAATGCCAGCGCCACATCCAGCCATTGCCATTGCAGCAGCCACACACCGAGTAAGCCGAGAATCACCGCGATCGTCACCCAGATGTCGCTCATCGTATGATAGGCATCGGCAATCAGCAGCGGGCTTTGCACCCGCTTGCCTTCCCGTCGCTCATACACCGCCACGCCGATGTTAATCACCAGCACAATCACCAAAAACCACAACTCTGTACCGGCCACGGTGGTTTTGCCGCCTTTCATCAGTCGCTCAATCGCACCTTGAAGAATCTCGAAGCAGGCCACACCGAGGAAGGCTGCGATGCCCAATGCGCCGACGGCTTCAAACTTTTGGTGGCCGTAGGGATGTTCACGATCGGGTTCGGGGGTGGAGTAGCGGGTGGTGAGCAATCCGAGAATGTTGTTGGCGCTGTCGGTGAGGCTATGCAGTGCGTCGGCAATCAGGCTCAGGGAACCCGTCGCCATGCCCACAACGATTTTGATGCCCATGACGGTGAGGTTCAGCAGCAGGGTGAGTACCAAGACGCGCTGAATGGTGGCTTGGCGATCGCGGGGGTTGACCGATCGAGCGGATGACTGTTTCATAGCGATCGGGTGTTGTAATCCGATGTCGGAATGAATAGATTCTGATTTTATCGGTTGGGGGGCGGCGATCGGCGGGATTCTTGATTTTTTGAATAATCCCGTCGGGGCGAGGGGCCTCTCGCCCGTACATCGATGCCAGCAAAGGTTAATTATCGCGGCGATCGGTTGGCGGCGATCGGGGGTTGGGTTTCGCTTCGCTGCACCGCAACCTACGAGGATTTCTTGCGGGTGGCGGTTTTTTTGGCGGTTTTGCGGGTGGTGGATTTGCTGGGAGCAGGCTTGGCGGTGCTGCGGGGTTTGACATAAGCCTTGCCAACTGAGGGGCAGAGGTCAGCGAGTTCGCACTGTTCGCACAGTGGCTTACGCGCATCACAAATGGCGCGGCCATGGTAGATCAGGTGAATTGACATGTTTTCCCATTCCGGCTGGGGGAAAATTTTCATCAAATCACGTTCGATTTTCACCGCGTCCTGGTGTTTGGTGAAGCCCATGCGGTTCATCAATCGGGTGACGTGGGTATCGACGGTAAAGCCGAGGTTCACGCCAAAGGCATTGGAGGAGACGACGTTGGCGGTTTTGCGGGCGACTCCGGCGAGGCTGGTGAGGTCTTCCATGGTGCGTGGGACTTCGCCGCCGAAGACGGTGACAATGCGCTGGGCGGCGAGGCGGATGTTTTTGGCTTTGTTGTGGTAGAAGCCCGTGGATTTCACCAGGGATTCGAGTTCGAGCAGATCCGCGCCCGCAAAGTCCTCGACGGTGGGATAGCGTTTGAACAGGGCGGGGGTGACTTTATTCACCCGTTCGTCGGTGCATTGGGCGGCCAGCATCGTCGCGATCATGAGCTGCAATGGCGTTTCATAATCGAGGGAGCATTCGGCATTGGGATAGAGCTGCTTGAGGCGATTGAGGATTTCGGCACCCCGGATTTTTTGGGCAGCAAGGGAAACGCGCGGCATAGGACTGGGTGAGAATAAACGATCGGGAATCAACGATCAATAAAAACGGGAGATGCGAAATTTCACATCTCCCGTCAGGGTATCACGCATTGCCTTCAGGCTTCGCGCTGCCTTCCGGCTTCAGTTGCACCTATTTCGGTAACAAATTCGCGGTGTCCCGAATGATTAAAAACACGCCTAGCCCCAGCATCAGCACCAGGCCCGTCTGCATGAAATTGTCTTGAATCTGCTTCGACACAGGCCGCCGAAAAATCGCTTCGATCATCAAAAACAGCAACTGCCCGCCATCCAAAGCAGGCAGCGGCAGGATGTTGATCACTGCCAAGTTAATGCTGATCAGTGCGGCAAAGGTAAACAAGTTCGTCGGATCAGCCTTGGCGAGCTTCGCGCCTTCCGAGACGATCGCGACTGGCCCCGCGACTTGGTTTGCCGTATTGCTAAAGTTCGTGATCAACTGCCCAAAGCCTTTAACGGTCTGGATCGTAATCGTTTGAAACCGATTAGACGCTTCGCCCAAAACTTCGTTTAGGCCACTGGCGCGCTTGTAGTAAGGCGTACCGTTGGAGGCCAGTCCCACGCCAATGCGCCCGATGCCAGAGTTGTCCGGGCTTTCGGGAGTGACGGTTAGCGTCTGCGGTTGACCGTTATGCTGAATCTGTAAAGTGACTGCTTGGCCGGAATTGCGCCCGATTTCGTCCTTGAATAGGTCGAGGGATGCCCGATCGGCAGGCAGATCAACTTGATTGATTTTCAAAACCAAATCATCATTGCTCAAACCCGCCTTCGAGGCCGGGGAATTGGCCATCACCTGGGAAATCTTCACCCCCGGTTCGTAGTTCAACGCGGGTGTCCCCACCAACCCCACTTGCCCGACCAACACAAAATAAGCAAACAGGAAATTGGCAATTACGCCCGCACTAATCACGATCGCCCGATCCATGACTGGGCGATTCCGCAGCAAATTTGGGTCATTCGGCGGAATCTCACTATCCGGGTCATCATCGGGGAAGCCCACAAATCCGCCCAACGGCAACGCCCGCAGCGCATACTCAGTTTCCGGGCCTTGATGCTTCCACAGCACCGGGCCAAACCCGATCGAAAAGCGATTGGCATAGATTCCCTGGAGCCGCGCCGCCATAAAATGCCCCAACTCATGGACGAAGATCAACAGCGCCAGCAGGAGAATCACCTTCAATTGCGACATAAAAAACCTTTGCAGCGATCGGACACATTAGCACCCCATTGTAGAGGCTGATTGTGGGTAGTTACAAATTACAGGATTTCCCGCCCAATATATGGCTGCAACACCGCAGGCACCCGCACTTGCCCGTCAGCAGTTTGGTAATTCTCCAACACCGCCGCCATCGTCCGACCGACGGCGAGGCCAGAACCATTGAGCGTATGCACAAACTGCGTGCCCTTCTGACCCGCCGACTTGAATCGGATGTTGCCACGTCGGGCTTGGAAGTCGCCGAAGTTGGAACAACTGGAGATTTCCCGGTAGGTGTCCGCCGAGGGCAACCACACCTCGATGTCATAGCACTTCTGTGCCCCAAAGCCGATGTCCCCCGTGCAAAGCTCCACCACCCGATAGGGGAGCTGTAAACCCTGAAGAATCGCTTCGGCGTTTTTCAGTAGCTTTTGGTGCTCTTCCTCCGAGGTGTCGGGATGGACGAGCTTGACCAGTTCGACTTTATTGAATTGGTGCAGACGAATCAGGCCCCGCGTATCCCGGCCATAGCTTCCCGCTTCCCGCCGGAAACAGGGCGTGTAGGCACAATGGTGAATCGGCAATTCCGCTGCGTCCAGCACGTCATCGCGGTAGAGATTCGTCACCGGGACTTCCGCCGTCGGAGCTAGCCAGAGGTCATCATCGACGCACTTAAAGCTATCTTCGCCAAACTTCGGCAACTGGCCCGTCGCGGTCATCGATTCGGAGTTGATCAAAACTGGCGGCAGCACTTCGACATAGCCCGCTTTGATTTGAGTATCGAGCATGTACTGGATCAAGGCCCGCTCCAACGCGGCCCCGGCCCCGAACAGCACCACAAAACGGCTCTGGGCCACCTTCGTCGCCCGATCGGTGTTCAAAATCCCCAGCTTTTCGGCGATCTCATAGTGGGGCAGCACTGCATGGGTAGGTTTGTGCTCGCTGCCCCATTGGCTGACTTCGGGGTTGTCGGCTTCACTTTTCCCGATCGGGGTGCTGTCACTGGTCAGGTTTGGCAGTTCCAAGACCAGTGCCGTGATTTCATCGCGCAGGGCTTTTTCGCGCGGTTCGAGTTCCGCGAGTTCGGCTTTGACGCAGTTGCCTTCTTCCTTAAGGGCGAGGATTTCCGGATCAGTCGGCGCAGTGCCGGATTTCATCTTTTGGCCGACTTGCTTGCCGACTTCGTTGCTGCGGGCTTGGAGGGCCGATCGTTGCTGTTCGAGTTCCCGACATTGGCGATCGCGCTCGATAATCGGGGCGACAGAATAGCTGCCGCTGCGGCGATCGAGCTTTTCTTGCACCAGGTCGGGATTTTCGCGAATCAGCTTTAGATCAAGCACGGGCTTTAGGTTTTGATGAATGTAAAAGTTTCATCGCTCAGCATAACCTGCCTTGCGGCGGATTGGGTTAGCAGCTTTAGCGGCTGGTTGGCACCACGAAGCTGCCGTTATCTGTGGTTGCGGGTTGGGTGGTTGCAGGTTGGGTGGGGACAATGACGGGTTGGGTCGGCAGCGGGGGGGCTGTGATCGGTTGCGTCGGCAGTGGCTGAGTCGGGATGGAATTGCCAGTCGATGAACTGCCGGAAATGCTTCCAACGCCTGGAATCATCCCTTTCAATCGGCTACCGATCGCCGTTTGCAACCGTTTGACCCGATCTTGCGTATCAGGATGCGAACTCAACCAACGGGGCATTTTGGCACCACCGCCTTGATCGAGTTTTTGCATAAAGCTGACCGCCGCCTGCGGATCGTAGCCCGCCGCCGTCAAAATCCGCAGTCCCCGCTCATCCGCATCAAATTCAAACCGCCGACTGCGCGGCATATTGAACCCGATTTGCGTCACCAGATCCACTAATTGATTGCGATCGAGCTTCAGCGCCGCCGCTCCGGTCTGGGCGAGGGCCGAATTTTTCGCCTGCTCGATCGAGTGCCGCGCTTCAATGTGACCGAGTTCGTGGGCAATCACCGAGGCCAATTCCGCATCGTTCGCCGCCGCATTGATCAAGCCTTTATTGACGTAGACATAGCCCCCCATCGTCGCCGCCGCATTGATACTCGGATCATCAACGACTTGGAACATATAGGTGAGATTTGAGCGTTTGACATGGGGCGTGAGGCGTTGGCCGATGCGGTTGACCCGATCGTTGAGCGCGGCATCCCGAGAAATCTTGAACTGGCGACTGGTGAGTTGTTTGTCAATTTGCTGCCCGAGGGTCATTTCTTGACGATCGCTGATACTGGCCAACTGCACCGTTTCGATCAGACCCGGCAACACGCGCGGAATTAGATCCCGCAGATTCAATGCCTGGGCCGTATAGGGCTGCCAGAGCGTCACAGCGGCAGTGGTGGCGATCGCCAGCGCGGCATAGCCAAAGCGCGTGGGATGGGCAGAAGAATTGTGTCGCATGGGTGGAACTCACTGAAGATCAAAACCAGAGCGCCTTAACCAGCACAGCCAGTTAACCATCTCGACGGGGGTGGCAGTGGGAATGTTCCAGTAGGTTTCGGCTGGGTTTCGGCTGGGTTTCGGCTGACGCTCAACCCACGGGGTGATCGGTGTGGGTTTCGGCTGACGCTCAACTCACGGGGTGATCGGTGTGGGTTTCGGCTGACGCTCAACCCACTGGGGGCGATCGGTGTGGGTTTCGGCTGACGCTCAACCCACGGGGTGATCGGTGTGGGTTTCGGCTGACGCTCAACCCACTGGGGGCGATCGGTATTCCACCTTGTAACCGAGGGCTGAGCCACGCCGAAGCCCGGCGCGATCGGCCATCCCCATCGCGGGCTGAGCCCCGCCGAAGCCCTGGTTTATTTCGTAGTGGGCACAACAACGCCACCCGGAGCCGGACTGGGTAAGGGCGTTGGGCTGGGGCTAGGTACCGGGCTAGGTGTCGGGCTAGGTGCCGGACTGGGTGTCGGACTGGGACTGGGTGTTGGACTAGGTTTTGTTTCGGGGGCGGGAGTCTTGCTGACGGGCTTTTTCACCCGTTGAGCATAGGCGACGGCATCGGTGCCTGCCGTCCCGCTGGTGGTGGCTTTCTTGATCTGGGTTTCCAGGGCGGCCACCCGATCGCGGGTATCCGGGTGGGTGCTGAGAAGCGTCGGCACGCGCACATCGTCTTTGATCAGCTTCCGCATGAAGTTCGCCATTTCGGGCTGGGCGTAGCTGGCATTGGCGATCATCTTCAGCCCGCGCGTATCCGCGTCAAATTCCGCCTGCCGCCCGTTGGGCCGATTCAGCAGCAATTCATAGGCAATATCGACCAACACATTCGTCTTCACGCCGATCACGCCCAGCCCGAGTTGCACCTTGGCTGCTGTCTGGAGACGCTTGAGGGAATGCTTCCCGGTGATGTGACCGATTTCATGCCCGATTACACTCGCAAGCTGGGCTTCATTGTCCGCCGCCATGATCGTGCCTTTGTTGACATAGACAAAGCCGCCCATGGTGGCAAAAGCATTAATGCCGTCGTCATTCACGACTTGGAACGTGTATTTCAGCTTCGGACGATCGCTCTGTGCCGCCAGCTTTTGGCCAATTTCATCGACGTACTTGGCCAGGGCCGACTGCTTTTCCAGCTTCATTTCCTTGGCGATCCGATCGTTCAGCTCTTTGCCGATTTCGGTTTCCTGGGTTTCGCTGATCGTTAGGGTTTGCAGCACTTCACCGCCCCGCCGGATCACCTCGCCCCAATCGATCGCCTCCGCCCGAATCACAGGACTGAGGCTCAGTCCGACGATCGTCAGCAGCGTTATCAATCCATAGAACCAACGGTGTTTGCGGAGCCAGCGATACAGCATAGGAATGGGAGAATCGTAATTGGGAGAATTGAACAGTGGAGCGAATTTAACGCGGCAAATTTTACTGATTATGTTAGTCTTTCTCATGACTTGCGGAGTCCAGTCTTCGGCAAGGTTTAAAGATTCGCATCAAGACTAGATTTTTGGGGGATGGCATTATGGCGATCGTGGACGCTCAGGGCCGGGTATTTGGCAAAGTCAGCCTCCTGGATGTGGGGGCCGGCGCGGTGATTGCTATGGTGATCGGCGGGATTTTGTTGCTACCGGGGAAGACCGGCTCAGCGGTGGGCGGCGATCAAGGCAAGGAAGTTGAAGTTGATGTGATGGTGCTGGGCGTGAAGTCCACCAAGGACATCAAGGAACTGGTGAAAGTCGGCGATAAGCTCGACGTGATTATTCGCAATGAACCCGCAGGCTCGATCAACATCAGCAAACTGGAAGAACTCCCCCGTGACATCGCCGTGCCCCAGCCCGATGGCAGCGTCAAAGCACTGCCGGATCCCCGCAAGGAGTCCAAGTATTTCAATTCCTTCATTTTGACGCTGAAAGGCAATGCGAAAGTGGTCGATGATGGCGTGGTTTTCGGGAATAAAAAGGTGAAAACTGGCACCACCCTAGAACTCGAAAGTAAGGAATATAACTTCAATAGTTCCGTGATTCAGGTTCGCAAATAGTTTCGCCAATAGTTTCACTGGCAAGCTTCACGAGCGCTCCCTCGATCGCGCGATAAAATAGCTGCATCATCGATTCACTACCTGATAGGTTCCGCTACCGTGGCTACTCGATCGTCGAAACCCGATCTACTCACCGAATTTCTGCAAGGACTCGTCCCAGCGGACAATCGCCTGCTCCAACAAGTACCCCAACCTTGGCGGAAAGTCGCACGGTGGGCCGCGATCGGGGCGGGTTCAGCGCTGCTGCTGACCTGGAATGGGCGATTGGTGCTTGCGACGGGGGCCGGACTCGGGACAATGTGGCTGGGCTACAGCCTGCGGGATGCAAGCTGGCGGGCGGCGATCACAGATTTGGTGAATGCGTTTGAGGGAGTCGATCGGCGGATTACGCTGTCGGTGCTGGCTGGCGCTGGCGCTAGTCTCGGTACCTACACCGCACTCTCGATGTGGCTGGCGACAGAAAATCACTGGCTGGCAACGGGCATGATTCTCCAAGGCACCGTCACCCTGGGTGCTTTGGGCGTACTCCTGTGGCAAAAATTGCAGCCCACCCCCCAGCAAACCGGACTGATTCAACATATCCAAAACCTGACGAACCCGGATGCCCTGCAACGCTTAATCGCCGTTCGCCAGATCAATCACCTGCTCCCCAAGCATCCTGAGCAACGATCGGACATCGCGGAATTTTATCAAGTGCTGCTGACGCGGGAACCCGATCGGCTGATCCGTGAAGCCCTAATGGATGGCTTACAGACCATTCAGCAACAAACCAGCGCCATCGCCCCCGCCCAAACTCGACAATTCCAAGCCCGAACTCGCCTCGCTACCCCGTCGATCGCGCAAGCGGAAGCCGAAGCGATCGAATGGCTCGAATCCACGCCGCTCTACGATCCCATTCTGCCGAAAGCCATGCCCCGAAAACGCGCCCAGGCTCTCGACGAATAAAGGCTTACGGGGCTTGCAACAAGTTCTGCACGTAATTGAGCGATCGGGCGATCTGTTCGATCTGATTCGCCGCTTGCTCCCAGTCCGCGATCGCCGCTGACTCTTCTAGTGCCCGCGAACAGCGGACAATTTCCCGTAGCCCGATATTGCCGCTGCTGCCTTTAATTTTGTGGGCAATCTGCGCCAGCGGCTGGGCATGACGCAAGCCGATCGCCTGATGTGCCTGGGGAAGCAGCAACCAAGTCTCCCGCGTAAAAATCCGCAACAGCTCTAATTCAAATTCTTCATTCCCCTCCGATAACTGTCGCAATTGCTGCCAGTCAATCGGCGATTCGCGCGGCGTCGCATCAATGTTAGGGTCGGTGGGCTGGGTCACGGCATTCCTGTTTGTGGCGTAATCCATCATTTCGATCGAACGCATAAGCACCCCATAAACCATTGTAGAAACCAAAAAGCGAATGCACCGATCGCCTAAACCGAGCGACAACGCACCAACTTTCCCCTGAGTCCCTATTGTTCCCTCCGGAATCCCGGTTGCATCAGGTGTAGCTAGAGACACCCGTGTAGGTAAAGACACCTGTGTGGGCAAAGACACATCAGCAATTCACCCATGTCCCCCCGTGGCACCGCACCTGAAGATCGCACTGCATCACCGCAATATCACGATTGGGAAATCCCTACATCGGGCCGTGATCACGCTGACCAATGAATTTGTCACAATAAAAGTACTCGATCGGACTCTTACACCATGGCACGTCATACTTTTCCGAACGCGATGTTCAGCGCCGTGATCGCCATCATCCTTGGCATGAGCTTCACCCAGCCGCCGATCGCCGCCGAGGAGTCAAATTTCGGCACCCTCAGCCTCAACCCCAAAACCCGCAGCACCACCGTCGATGGTTCCACAGGCGGCACTACATCCCTGGCTGCCGTTACAACCAACCTCGACCAGGACGAGAATCAATGCTTTGGCTACGGCGACCCTAAGCCCGACCACATCCTCGAACTCAACCAGCCCGCCCGCGAAATCAGCCTGATTGTCAACAGTCGCGGCCAAGACACCACCCTCATCGTCCAAGCCCCCGATCAGCGCTTCCGCTGCGGCGATGACTTCAATGGCAAGGATGCTGGAATTGAAGGCAAAGATTGGCAACCCGGCAAATATCGGATCTGGGTGGGAACCGTTCAATCCGGCAAACGTCACAGCTACAAGCTGACCGTGCAGACGCGCCAGTAGCCGACGATCGGCGCAGCCAAAGGCAACCCGTGGATGAGACTCAACCTGGCACAAGACTGATTCTTGCTTGGTGCAGTCTAATCCTCTATACTTGTTGCGACAAGATTGCAATAACTTTTTGACCCGCGATCAGTGCGCGTGACCCGTAGGAAATGATTAAAAGACGCTTTATTCTGCAATTGACCGCTGGCGCAATCAGCGCGATCGCCATCGGTGGCTGTAATACGAGCAGCAATTCCGGTAGCAATAGCACAACGCCCGCTGCTTCATCCAACGGTAATAATAGTATTACGGTTTATTCGGCGCGGCACTACGATGCCGATAACCAGGTCTATGCGGGTTTTACGCAGAAGACAGGAATTAAAATCAACCTGGTCGAAGCGAAGGCCAATGAATTAGTCGAGCGGCTCAAAAGTGAAGGCAGCAATTCCCCCGCTGATGTGGTGATCACCGTGGATGCGGGGAATTTACATGCCGCAAAACAAGCTGGGGTGCTCCAACCGATCGCCTCATCGGCGTTGCAAACGGCCATTCCCGCCAACCTGCGCGACCCGGAGAATTATTGGTTTGGGCTGACCAAACGGGCGCGGGTGATCATGTATAACAAAGACACCGTTACCCCGAACAAAATCCAACGCTACGAAGACCTCGCCAAGCCGGATTTGGGCTACAAAGTGATCGTCCGATCGTCGAATAATATCTACAACCAATCCCTCGTTGGATCAATCATTGCGGCAGATGGTGCAGCCGCGACGGAAACCTGGGTAAAAGGCTTAGTCAATAATATGGGACGGCCTCCGGAAGGCAATGATGTGTCCCAGATTAAATCCCTGGCCAGTGGGGTAGGCGATCTGTCATTGGTTAATACCTACTACCTCGTGCGTTTGGCCAAATCCCCCAAACCCGAAGACCAAGCGGTCGTCAAGAAAATCGGCATTATTTTCCCGAATCAAGCCGATCGGGGCACCCACATCAACATCAGTGGCGCCGGTGTCGCCAAGCATTCGCCCAATCCCACCGCTGCCACCCAGTTCATCGAATACCTCACCAGCCCGGAAGCCCAATCGATCTTCGCGGGCAGTAATAATGAATATCCCGTGCTGCAATCGGGCGTGACGCTCGACCCGATTTTGGCGGCCTATGGGACATTCAAAGAAGATCCGCTCAACGCCATCACGATCGGGGAAAATAACAAACAAGCCCTTGAAGTCATGGATCGGGGTGGATGGAAATAAGCCTATGTCTAATTGGCTCGAATTAATTCGCAAAGGTGGCCCCGTCATGGTGCCGATGCTGGGGCTGTCAGTGCTGACCATGGCCTGTGGCTTCGAGCGGTTTTGGTTTTGGCGGCAGACGATGCGGGGTGAGAAACAATTAGTCCGGCAAATTTTGTTGGCCGCCCAGGGGGATTTGGGTCAGGCGAAACTGATTGCCCAGCAGGCCCAAGCAATGCCGATCGGGCGGTTTCTGCTGGCGGCGTTGGAATTAAATCAGCCCACTCCCGAAACCCTGCGTTTGGCGATGGAAGCAGCGGGCGATCGGGAATTTGTGCAGATGCGCAAATGCGACAAGTTACTCGAAACAATTATCGCGATCGCGCCGCTGTTGGGCTTGTTAGGAACGGTGACGGGATTGATTGCGACATTTTTTAATTTAAAAATTGGGGGTGGGGGGAGCGGTGTAGACACTTCCGCTGCGGCCCTCGGGATTGCCGAAGCGCTGATCACCACCGCTGGGGGCATGATTGTCGCAATTTTGGCCTTGGCGGTCTTTCGGATTTGCGCCAGTTTACAGTCTTTTCAGATTGATTACTTTGCCGATGTCGGCAACGAACTGGAATTAATTTATCGTCAATTATGGTATGAACCGCGCCAAGCCCAAGCCGCCGCCGACCAGTCGCCCCAGGGATTAATGCAACAAATTGTTGATCTCTTACAAACCCAACGCCCAACTCCAACCACCGAATCGATTATTTCCCCGCCGATCGCCCCCATTGCCCCGGAGTAAATCATCATGCGGTTTCGTGCCCAACAGCAGCGCCAGAACAGTATGCCAGAGATTAATCTGGTGCCGATGATGGATGTGATTATGACCATTCTCACGTTTTTTATTATTGTGTCGATGACGCTCAGTGATGTCAGTTCCGTGGACATTCGCCTCCCCCAAAAAGGCAGTGGCAGCAACAAATCCACTACGCCCAGTGATGGCAAAACTGATTCCACCCGGTTAATCATTGCGATCGACGCGAAGGGGCAATTATTTCTTGATCAACGGCCCGTTAATCAAGCCAAGATGATGCAATTCGCGCAGCAACATCTGGCCGCCAACCCTAAAAGCCGGGTGATTATTGCCGCCGACCAAGCAGTGCCTTACCAGCAAGTACTCCAAACGCTCAAGGCCCTCCGCGATGTCGGGGGCGATCGGGTGTCGCTGAGCTTCCAGTAAGTGGGGATGCGTTTCCTTGGTGTTGCTATGTCACATCATGTGAGCGGCGCAGTCATCCTCTTGTGGGGACGGTCGCATTTTGGCGCGGCAAGGGAACTGCACTAACGACCTCAGCGGGGCAATTGCCCGATCGCCAGCAGCACCGCACTGCCCAACAACATCACCCCAAACCCACTAATCAGCGGCACCCGCCAATTCGGTCGCCGCGCCAGCCAAAATCCCAGCGCGATCGGCAACGACACAATCCCAAAAAATCCCCGCTCGGGACTAATCGGGTGACTGGAAAACGCCAGCCACAGCAACGACCAAAATCCATAATTTGTCAGCAACACCCCCATCCGCAAGCGCTGCGTCCAAAACAACGCAATCCCACCCACCACCGTCATCATCCGCACAAATCCCCAAGGCCACAACAGCCAAAACCACAGCCCCAGCGCCACCGCCCCCCAAGGTCGCCACTGGGGCCTTAGCCGATCAGGAAATCGCCACAGGAGAAAGGCCAGAACTTCGATCGTGCAAAATTGAAGCGGGTAAAAAATACTTTTCAGATTGCCATTGCGCGGATCGATCGGGCCGACAATGCCACCGCGCAAGGTTTCCCCCCAGGCTTTCCAGTCCAACAAATTCGGCGGTTTTTGCGGCAGGAAATTTAATGCGTTATCAAAGGCAAACAAGTCACCCGTTCGCCAGCCGCAGTACAAGCTGTATAGCCCAAACCCAATCAAACCGAGCGGCCCCACCCAATAGGCCAACCGCGATCGCCGGTGCTGCCAAGCCGTACTAATCAGCGTCGGCATCAGGCTCAACCCCATGGTCCGCGTCGCCGTCGCCAACGCCCCAAACCCCGCCGCTAAACCGTAGTAACGCCGACTAAAGCATTGCAAAGTCAACACATTCAGCAATAAAAATAAGCCATCAACATCGGCTAAACCACAAAATATCGACAGCGGAAACCAAGCGATCGCGGCAATCGTCCATTTCGCGATCGTCACGTTCCACCGCGCCACGATCCAGCGATGCAATAACGTCAACGCCAACAGAAATGCTAAATTATTCACCACCAAGCCCGCCCCAATAAACGGCACTTGGCCAATTTCCATCACCAATCGGCAGAGCATCGGATAAAACGGCAGAAACGCCAGCGACGGCATCGCCTGCCCCGCATCCGGAATATAGCCAAAATTCGCGATCTGGGAATACCATTCGCCATCCCCCGTGAGGAACAGCCACCAACCGCGCCGATCGGCGATCGCCGCCCCCGCGATCGGCAAACTTGGCGCAACCAGTCCCATCCCCACCCAAATGACCAACCGACTCAGCAGCCAAGGCTGCCAAACCGCCAGCGGTGGCCGCCAGACTTGGCGCAGGGTTTGGACAGAAGGGAAGGAAGGCGTTGCGACCACGAAACGGTCATCATGAGGACGGGAATTCAACATATCCCCATTAAAGCAGGCAAACTAGGAAAATGCACGCTACATATAGCGTGCCAGCCAAATCAGGATGCGATTTGAATCGCGCCGTGGATCATTGGATAATGGTGAGGCAGCGAGGTTTTGAGGCATGGAGCATGGAAAACTGGGGACGATGGTGGCGGGGTGGGTTGGTGCTGCTGCTGGGCTGTTGCCTATGCTGGACGGGTCGGGCGATCGCGGCGGAAACCCTGAGCGATCGGCTGGCCAGCTATCCCAATTGGCAACACAAACCCACAACGCAGCTCGCCCAGGGAGATTTGGCCTATCCGGACTGGATGGCCGGGGACTGGCAATTGGCGACGACCCTAATCGATATGGTCGCGCCGCTAGCACCGACCATTACCACGCCAGGATTTGAGTCCAATCGGGACTATCTGAACCAGCCGATGCGCTTTCCCGTCCGGTTCTACAGCGCCAATCTGCCCCAACCCCGTCGTCTGGTACCGCAGCACAATCGTACCGGGGTGATTGCCGATCGCGCCTTTAATGGGCAGCAGATTGCCAAAGCCTACCTCGGCGATAATCTCGTCCAAGCAGTCAAAGTTGATCCCGCCAATCCCAACCGCCAAATCACGATCCTCAAGGGCAATCGCCAACTCGAATCGACGATTTCCGATCGGGCCACCGAACAACCCAATGCCACCCAATTTATCACTACCGAACTGTTCCAGCAGGTGTTTCGTGGCACCGAACAGCCCTACCTCAATCAAGTCGAAACCACAACAAGTTACGTTTATCGCCCCGAACAGCCCGAACAGCCGATCGTCGCCGATCAAGTCACCGCAATCTACCTATCCCCCAACGATCCACAGTATTTTCAAGCTGGGGAGAATCCGGTGGCGCTGTATCGTTACAAGTTGGAATTCTCTCCGTTACAAAAATAAATCAGCCCGATCGTTTCGTCACAAAACACCAAAAATTGCAAAGAATTCGTCATCATAGATAAAGGAATCAAGCGCTCACAAGGGCTTAAGTAAACTTTGTTGGCGATCCTGGCCGCAGAACTTTGTTCTTTGATAACCTCAGAGAGATATAAGCAAGTCAGTACTTTAATTTCTCCTCCGAGATTTCCCATTCCCTTTTAATAAGCCGAACTTGTCGTGGTGCAAGTTAATTCGATTCGTTGGTGATTTTTGATAATTTAGGGCAACTCAGCATGAATCATTATCGCGAGCAGTGGATTGCGGATTGGTGTCAGGAGAACGGATGGACGGACTGGTTTAGTCAGCAGCGTCGCTATTGGGCATTTCCACCCCATGCGGTGATGCCCACGCCAATTCCGGCACAGGTTTTACGATCGATCAAGATTGAGAAAGGCATCAGCCCCGATGAGCGCAGTTGGGTATTATCCGGTGTGGGTGCCGTGGCCATTGGAGCAACGATGAGCTATGTGCTGGGATCGCCAATGCCGCTGTTAATGGCCTTTGGTTTTGGCGCGATCGTTGCGATTCAATTAGAAGACGAAGAACTGTAGGTTGGGCACCGCCCAACATCACCAACAGTCCAAACCAGGCAATATTCCAAACCAACCGTCCAATCTCAAAACGGCGCATTAATCGTCGGCCCCGAACCATCAACCGCATCATCACCTAGCTCGACGATCGTGCCATTAAAGGCGTCAGCAAGGCTTTTCGCGGCGCGGGTGGCAGGATCTTCAGGTGTCCAGTCCGGTGGGGTCAATGGTTCTACGCGCATGGGTGGCATTGATGCAGGCGGGGGAAGCGCACGGGAGGCTGGTGGTTGCGGAACGGGCGAGGGAATCGGGGATGATGTCTCGGTCGCTTGAGCCATTGGCGGCGGCGGCAGTGGCTTGGGCGGCGGCGGTGGCGGCGTGATCGCTGCGGGTGAGGGGGCCGGGTTTTGCGGCTGTTGGAGTTTGGCTTGGGGATTGGGCGGGGCGGCGGTGGATTGGGGCGGCGCGTTTTCGGTGACGACGAGGTTGAGTTTGATGGTTTTGATGTCGAGGGTTTTGGCGCAGGATTTGCTGAGTTTTTCGAGTTGGGCTTTGACGAGGGGGACGACTTGTTTGCCACGTACGCCGATTTTGACGGTGGTGCCGCTGACTTCCATAAGAAAGCAGTTGGGGGAAATGATCGCTTTGGTCGAAGCCAACCCCAGATTATTCAAAATCATTTGCCAAGTCGCATCGAGATCAACGCTGGGCGGCGGTGTGGCGATCGGTGCGATGATTGGGGGTTGGATAACTTCTGGTGGGGTGGGGGGCGTTGGTTGAATGACAGCGGGTTCGACGATCGGTGCAGGTTCAACGATCGGTGGCATAACGGCAGCGGGGGGAACCACGGTCGCAGCTATCGGGGCGGATTGGGCAATGGGTAATGGCGGTGCAGTGATCGGGGCGGCGGTGGGTCGGGGCGCAACGGCGGCGATCGGGGTGACGGGTTCGCCGGGGGCGATCGCGCTAGGCAGCAATCCCATCAGCGTAATTTCCAGCCACAGTCGCGGCTGGGTCGAGTTTTTTAATTGTACTTCGGCGGCGCGGAGGTGCTGCTGACCCGCGAGGACGGCGCGACCAGAGATGGATCGACCAAAATTCACCATCGCTTCCCAGGTTGGGGCGGTAACAGCCACTAAATCATTGCGTTCCGATGCCGTTTTCGCGATTAGCAGATCGCGGTAAAAACTAGCGAGATTTTGCAACACAATCAGCGGCTCACGACCCCGATCCATCAAGCGACGGGTGCAATCGATCGCGGCCTCGGCATTATCGGAGAAAATCGCCTGTACTAATGCAAGCAGATCCCGCTCCGGCACAGCCCCCACGAGATCCCAGACTTGATCAACAGTGACTTCGCCAGCCATCAAGCTCAATTGATCAAGCAAACTTTCGGCATCCCGCAATCCGCCCTGGGACAATTGGCCGATGAGTTGAATTGCATCGGGGGCGATCGCGATCGTTTCCTGCTGGGCAATATGCTGCAAATGCTGAGTCATATCGTCCAACGGAATCCGCCGAAAATCGAACCGTTGACACCGCGAGATAATCGTCGGCAACACCCGCTGCGGGTCAGTCGTCGCCAACACAAAAATCACTCGCTCCGGCGGCTCCTCCAGCGTTTTCAGTAGGGCATTAAATGCCGCTGACGTTAGCATATGACATTCGTCGATTATGTATACTTTGTAGCGACATTGCACGGGGGCAAATTGCGCTCTTTCAATTAATTCCCGAATGTTATCGACACCAGTATTACTCGCAGCATCAATTTCAATTACATCCAGGGCGTTCCCCATCGCGATCGTGCGACAGGTTTCGCATTGACCACAGGGTTCCGGTGTGGGCCGATCGCTGGCAATACAATTCAAGGATTTCGCAAAAATCCGGGCACTGGAGGTTTTCCCCGTCCCGCGCGCCCCCGTGAACAGATAGGCAGGCGCAATTCTCTGCTGCTCCAGGGCATGGCTTAACGTCGTCGCGATCGCCCCCTGGCCCACCAACTGAGCAAAGGTTTGGGGACGGTATTTGTGATGCAGCGGAACGTATGCCATGGTGCAGACCCAGAAGCCAAAGACGGGATCTATTCTCGCTCACGATCGCAGTTAATGGGCAAAGGATTTGTCCGGCCAAGGCGCAACCCGCACCACCCAAGCCATACCGCCCGCCACCCGCCACCAAACATTCCAGCCTGCCACCCGCAAATTCCACTGCTGCCCCGGTTGCCCATCCTTGCCACGCTCATGGGCCGGACGCGGATCTTGCCCGATCGTCTGCGCGATCAAATCCCGCGCCGTCTGCCAATCGGCGATCGCCCCCGTCGCCCAAAGATTTTCCAACCGCGCGATCGGCGCTGGTTCCCACTCAACTGCGATCGCTTCCCCGATCGGCGTTGCCCAAGCGGCTTCGGCTCCCGGAATCGAGTCGGAATAGGGCACATAGGGTTTGATGTCAAAAACCGGGGTACCATCCAGCAGGTCAAGGCCGCTGATGTGGAGTTGGATTTCGGCGGGGGTGAGTTCCACCCGATCGAGCTTCACTGCACTCAGACCCAGCGGATTCGGACGATTCGGACTACGACTCGCATAGACCCCGACCTGCTGCTTCCCACCCAGGCGCGGCGGACTGACTAGGGGCTTAAACCGATCGCCATAGGCCAAATCATGAAACCCAAAAATCACCCACAAATGCGAAAACGCCTCAATTCCTCGCATCGCCAACTGGTTATCGGCATTATTGGGAAGGACGATCGCCCCGATCGCCGCTGGCACCAATCCCGGCTGCCGGGGAATTCCGAACCGTTCCGGATAGCAAGAACGGATATGGGCGATCGGTTCCAGGGTCAACGCAGTCATCGGCAATTCATCACGACTTACTTCGGGGAAACAGCCATTGTAAAGTCCGCAGCGCCCCCAAACTCACTAAAACGATCAGGCCCAACAAGACATAAAACGGAGTCATCTCGCCATCCCATCGGATTTCTATCAACGCTTCCACAATACCGATCGCGCTTGTCACCCACTTGTCAGCCCCATGACAATCCTCAGACGACCCGCCTAAACCCTCACCCCCTAGACCGTCACCACAATCCGACATCCCATCCCCACCGCACTCTCAATCTGCAACCGCCCCCCGATCGCGATTGCCCGTTCCTGCATCCCCTGTAACCCAAACCCGCTCGTCATCTGCCCCGGATCAAACCCCCGCCCATCATCGACGATCGTCAGCCCCAGCGGCGCACCCTGTAACGTAATGCTCACCGTCGTTGCCTGGGCATATTTCGCAATATTCGTGAGCGCCTCCTGGACAATCCGATAGAGCGCCGCCGTCTGATCGACCGGAATCACCGTCATACCGTCCAAAGCCAACTGCGGCTGAATTCCGGTCGATCGGCAAAATTCCTCCGCCAACTGCTGAATCGCCGCTTCCAAGGATTTTCCTTGCAGCGGGTGCGATCGCAGCGTCCCCACCGATTCCCGCACCGATTGCAGCGCCTTGGAACCCAACTGCTTCGCTTCTACGAGTAAATCCTGCGCTTCCTCAGGATCGCTTTTCAACAACCGCAGCGCCGCCTCTACATGCAAATTAAACGCCGTCAACGAATGCCCCAAGGAATCATGAATTTCCCGCGCGATCCGATTGCGTTCCTGCAACGTCGCCGTATCCTCCACCCGCAGGGCATAGCGCCGCAATTGTTCATTTGCCTGCTGAAGCTGCTGCCGACTTTGGCGTTCCGACAGCACCGCCTGCACCATCAATTGCAAAAACACCAGCACCAATGCGAGCAGCAACGTCGTACTGATTGCCCCCAGCAGCACCCGTTCCTCACGTAGCTGCTCCCGCATTCCCGGCCACATCGGCGCAAATTCCCGCGCCACCCGCCGCGCCACTTCGCGGTTTTGCAGTCGCTCGATCTGATGAAACAGCGCCAAAAAATACGTCGCGATCGTAATCAGCACCCGCGATCCCGGACTAAACATCAAACAAGCCCGCAGCACCAACACCACATATAGCAAGGGCATCAACCGCAGCTTCACCCACACCCCCGCAATCACCAACAGCGTAAATGACAGCAATAAGTGCAGCCCCTTCCAGCGTAGCTCCCGATCGGGCAACGCCAACCCTAACAGCGCAAACGCCCCGACTAACAGCACCGCCAGCAGTGGCGAACTGGGCGGCCCCATCGGCCACCGCAAAAACTCAATCAACACCGTCAGCGCCAGCATCACCCACTCAAATTGCAGTAGGAATTGAATCGGATGATGCTTCGGCGTAATCATGGCGAGCCATCTCAAGCGGTACAATCTCAGTCTAGCCGCAGTTTAAATGCTCTGAGCGGATCGTTCGACACGCCGGGTGGGGTTCCATCAGCGATCGGCGCAAAATGATGTGATGTTGGCGATTAATCGTGAGCCAACCTTCACGCTGAAGTTCACCCAGTAGCCGCGTCGTTGTGACCCGGGTCGAACCGATCGTATTCGCAATTAACTGATGCGTTAATCGCACCGCAATTTTGATGCCATCGGTGGTGGTTTCGCCGATTTCGCCGGCCAGCAGAATTAACAGTTGGCGCAGTCGATCCTCCACGCGCCGATAGCCCAGCATCGCAATCAATGCTTCGGACTGCCCGAGGCGGCGCTGAACTTGTTGGCCGATCCAGTCCTGGAGGGGCAAATGCTGTTGAATTTGCACGATCGACAAACTCACTAACGCCGCATTGGTTAATGCCATTGCATGATAGGGGTCAACCTGCGTCATCGCTGTCCCAAAGGGCATTCCCGCGAACGCAAAGGCGATTAGTGATTCATCACCACTGGGATAAAGCGTACTGATTTGGACAATACCTTGGTCAACAAACCAAATGCGATCGGGCGATAGCGGAATCATTTCTCCTCGACGAAAAGTTTTGGCGCGAGTAATTAATTCTTGGGGGTTCAATCCCCGATCGACAAGCTGGGCACGAATCAGCTGAGCTTGAGACATATCAATTCTCCTGACTTCCATTGCATGACCAAAGATCAGCATAAACGATCCGGGATATGGTCATTTAATCGGTGGGTTATGGGGAGTTTAGGATCGGGTTAAAAAAGCTGCGTCAAGCCGCAGAAATAAAATAGAAGGTATGGCTGCGTAGAAACTGAATTTCGTTATCCAGTCCCTCGCGGCTCATTCGCCAATCAGCCAACAGCTTGACATAATTTATGGGAATGATTATCATTCTCAAAGTGTTTTGTGAGTGAAGCGTTTATGGGACGGGTAAAGCGTTGGTTGAACGGAATAATTCTTGCAGTCCCGGCGTTGACAGTGCCAGCGTTGTTACCTACAGCAATGATCGCACAGACTCAAACCCCAGCAGTCCCCGCAGCGCCAACTCAAGTAGAGCCAGCAAATGACGATGAAGAAATCGTCATCACTGGAACGAAGTCGGAAGAAGCACCGGTAGCAGGGAATAAAACTGTAATTACCACCGATGAGATTCGCAAGCAGCAGTCGGGAACGGTTCGGGATTTGTTGCGCTATGAGCCAGGAATTTCCGTGCCTTCAGATAATCGGGGTGGGTTTCAGGGAATTAATATTCGTGGGGTCGATGCGAATCGGGTGGATTTGCGGGTGGATGGGATTCGGTTGCCGGATGCGTTTAGTTTTGGGGTGACGCGGCTGGGGCGCGATTATGTTGATCTCGAAACGCTGAATGCCTTGAATATTTTTCGGGGAACGGCGGCGGGAGAAACTGACAGTGCGGCCTTGGGTGGCACGGTTTCCTTTGAAACAGCAACGGCGAAAAATTTGCTCGATCGGATTGGGCGGGACTATTTCACCAGCGTGCGTGGCCTGTATACCGGAAGTAACAATACATTTAGCGAAACCTTTACCCAGGCGAATCGCTTTGGGGCGATCGATGCACTGCTGATTTATACGCGGCGGGATGGGGGGGATTTTCGGATTAAGGATGCGCGATTTCGGGATAATGCAGCGCGGGAACGGAATAATTTCCTGGGCAAGATTGGCTACCAATTCAATCCCCAAAGTCGATTGGAGCTGACGGGGGAGAGCTTTGTTGATGAAGTGGACAGTCGGTTTTCAACAGCAAATTTGCCGGGGATGTCCTTTGAGGGGTCAACGCAGAATTTGTTTGAGGAGCGTCGCACCAGTCGTCAGCGTGTCAGTTTAGGTTATAGCTTTGAGAATGCCCAGGATCCCGGTGCGCTGCGATCGGCCGGAGCGCAGTTTTATTACCAGGATGTGGCGGTGAGTGAGGAGAGCGATCGCAATGTCCTGTCCCGAGGTCGGCTGACGCGCGATCAGGCGGAGAAGGAATTTATTGAACGGTCGATCGGGGGCAGTTTGAAGTTCCGCAGTGATTTTAAGTTAGGGGGACTGACGAATCAGTTATCCTATGGGTTGGAGGTTTCAAATAATTACAACGAGCGCAATGATGCTCGATTTGACATCATTCGCGGCAATCGAACTCCTCAAAGTTTTTACCCAGTGAAAGACTATCCGGATAGCAATACCCTGAGGGTGAGTTTGTTTGCGCAGAATGAGATTGGAATTAACCAAGGTAAATTGAAGCTCATTCCAGGACTGCGGTTTGATTCCTACAGTTTGAATGTTGAAGCTAATCCTGAATATCTCAAAAAACGGGAACAGCCCGCTGAATTTGCAGAAACGGCTTTGTCACCCAGTTTAGGATTGCTTTATCAACCGAGTGAAAACCTGACCCTGTTTGCGCGCTATTCCCGTGGGTTTCGACCGCCCTTATACAGTGAACTCAACACGTCATTTCGGGCTGATGCGCCCGTCCGTCCCCATAAAGGCATCCCCAATCCTGATTTGAAATCGGAAATCGGGAATAACTTTGAGCTAGGCGCTAGGTTGAAATCCAAGCAGTTTGACTTTGACGTTACAGGTTTCTACAATCGCTACAAAAATTTCATCGAGCCGAATACGTTTGTCGGTTTCGATCGTAATGATATCGGCTTCGGTATTCCATTTCAGATTCTGCAAGCGACGAATATTCCCAAGGCGGAAATCTACGGTTTGGAAGTTAAAGGTTCCTATCGGCTTAATCCCAATCCTGGTGGATTTTATCTGCGCGGGGCGTTGGGTTGGCAAGTGGGGAATGACTTGAGTCGCGATCGCGCATTGCCGACGATCGAGCCGCTCAAAGCAGTCGTTGGCCTCGGCTATCAAGAAAAGGACGATCGCTGGGGGTTGGAATTAACCACGACGTTAGTCGCCAAGGCGCGCGAGCAGGCGGATTTTATCAGTAGCGCGAGTCAGACCTTTGCGAATGCACGTCCGGTAATTGTCAATCCCTACGAACCCCCCGCCTACACCTTGGTGGATTTGCGTGGCTACTACAATATCACGCCGAGCCTGGGTATTACTTTGGGCATGTATAACCTGTTTGACACAGCGTATTACCAATATTCGGATGTGCGATCGATTGATACAGCTTCGCGTACATTTGAAGCGCAGCGTGGGCGATCGGGACAGGCCGGACGGAACTTTTCGGTGGGCTTAAACTGGCAATTTTAGTGAGGAAATTATGAAAATCTCTGTGATCTCTGGCACGATCGGGTTGCTGCTGAGTATTAGTTTAATTAGCTGTAGCCAACCGCCAATGAATTCTGGCCCCAATGCCCAAACGCCAGCAAGCCAAGCGCCTGCTCCGGTGGCCAACGATCGCCAACCCGCCGCGCAGCGCGTTGTCACATTATTGCCCCTAGGGGCTGATTTGGTGCATCGGCTCGATGCGAATAAACTGGTCGGCGTTCCCGGTGGTAGCTATGTGGATCAGGATGCGCGGTTTAAGGATCTGCCGCGCGTGGGTGAACGATCGGCGATGAATTTGGAAAAAATTATCGCGTTAAAGCCAGATCTGGTCATTGGGTCGGATGTGATGCAGGGGCAAGTTCTGGAGAAACTCAAGCAAACGGGGATCGCAGTCTTACCCGTTCGGACGAGCAGTTGGCAGGATTTGGAAACCGCGACACAGGAAATCGCCGATCGGATGAAGGCTGATCCCAGCCCAATTCTGCAAAAATATCAAAGCTACATCGCCAATCCACCTGCGAATGACAAATCCGTGCTGGTTATTGCTGGATTGCAACCGACTTCTTCGCCGAATAAGCAAAGCTGGGCGGGGGATTTAGTTAGCAAATTTGGCTATCGCAACATGGTCGCTGACTTGCCTTCAACTGGGCGTTTTCAGGGGTATCTCACACTTTCCCAAGAAAAGATTTTGGAAATGAACCCGGATAAAATTTTTATCATTGAAGGCGGCGGCGTGCGCCAAAAACCCGATGAAATTAAGTCCCTTCCCTTTTGGCGCGATCTCAAAGCGGCACAAACCAATCAAATCTATGTCTTTCCCCACGATGGCTTGATTAGTCCAACTAGCGTTGATACAGTGGGAAGCGTGACTAAACAACTGCGTGAAGCGGCCCAGCCGTAAATTGCCGCTATGCAACCCAAATCCCCATGCCACCTATAACCTCGTCCGCTCCTCCTTCCCGATTGTCACGCTCCCGGCGATCGGACTTGGCCTCAATCCATCCATTTGGTTTATTCGGGCTGATTGGACTGCTGCTATTTTTCGTGATCGCGATCGCGCTATCCCAAGGGTCAGTGCGTCTCAGTGGTTTCGAGTTATGGCAGGCGCTGTTACGGCAGGGCGACCCAGTGAATCAGACGATTATTTGGGATTTGCGCGTTCCACGAATTTTGACGGGGTTATTGGTCGGCTCGGCTCTAGGAATGTCCGGCGCAATGCTCCAGGGAATGCTGCGCAATAGTTTAGCGGATGCTTCGATATTGGGCATTGCTTCGGGTGCCGGATTGCTGGCCATCTTATTAATCACAGTCTTGAAAGTTCCCAGTTTAGTCCCGATCGCGGCTTGGGGTGGGGCGTTGGTGACGGCGGGACTGGTCTATGCGCTTGGCTATCGCAGTGGCCGGATTGTGAATGAGCGGTTAATTCTCGGCGGTGTGGCGATTAGTTCCCTCGCGGGATCAGCCCAAACCGTGATGATCCTGTTTGCCGAAGAGGGACGGGTACAGACAGCGTTAAATTGGCTGATTGGCAGCTTGAATGGTCGCGGGTGGAATGAGATTAATCTAGTTGCGCCCTATGTGGCGATCGCGCTGATTGGGGGTTGTTTGCTCGGTAAAACCATTAATTTACTGAACCTCGGCAATGAAATGGCGGTGAGTCTGGGCGTTTCTCTCGTGCGATCGCGTTTATTAATTGGTGCCGCAGCGAGTTTATTAGCCGCCAGTGCGGTCAGTATGGCGGGATTAATTGGTTTTGTGGGTTTGATTGTGCCCCACGGCGTACGATTATTAGTCGGAAGTGATTATCGATTGGTATTGCCAATGAGTGCCCTAGCGGGAGGAATCGTCTTGACCTTAGCGGATTTGCTTTGTCGGTTGGGCGCGATCGAATTGCCTGTGGGGGCAGTGACGGCACTCCTGGGATCCCCCTTATTTATTTGGTTGCTGTATCGCCGACGGCAGGGGGCTTTGTCATAATGGAGTTACCGATTTTAGCAGCGCAGCGGATTTCTGGTGGCTATGGGGCAGCACCGATCGTCAAAGATATTTTTCTCGATCTTCAGCATGGGGAATGGTTAAGCCTAGTCGGGGCTAATGGTTCTGGTAAATCGACTTTTCTACGTTTGCTCAGTCGAATTTTGACACCCACCCATGGCGCTGTTCTACTCGACGGACGTGCCATTCACCAACAGCCTGCCAAACAGGTCGCCCAACAACTGGCCCTGCTACCGCAACAGCAAACCGTTCCCGATGGGTTAACCGTTGAGCAATTAGTAGCCCTTGGGCGTACGCCGCATCAGGCTTGGTGGCAGTGGGAATTGAGCGAAACCGATCGGGCCAAAGTCAAAACCGCGATCGCGCAGACGCAACTGGAGAATTACTGCGATCGCCCGATCGAGGAACTTTCTGGCGGCGAACGACAACGAGCATTTTTAGCATTGGCATTAGCGCAGGAACCAAAGGTATTACTGCTAGATGAACCGACGACTTATTTGGATGTGCATTATCAGTTGGAACTTCTAGAATTATTGCGATCCTTAAATCAAACCCAAAACCTGACAATCATTACTGTTTTGCATGAATTGAATTTGGCTGTCCGCTACAGCGATCGCATGGCGCTTTTGAAAGAAGGCTACTTGAGCGCGATCGGCTCCGTTGCAGAAGTGATGACACCATCGCATTTAGCCGAAGTGTTTGGTATTGAGGCAGTGCTATTGGAAACGCCTGTAGGGTTGCAGATTTGCCCGATCGGAAAAGCTCGCGCAACATAGCACATCAGCCAGATTGCGTCAGATATGCGATCTGATGGACGCATCAAGGTCGCCACAACCCATAAAGCGGCTTAATCCGAGCCTCACTGTCGCCAATCTTTTGCACGGTCGTCATCCCGCCCAAAACTGGGCCAAGACCATTGGTGCCCATTTGAGAAGATTCAATGAGTTACGGATCGAATGTTGCTAACAGCTACAGCCATACCCAATCATATTCCGGCAAACCAAAACTGCGGCATCGCCAACCTTAAAGTAATTTTAAGCATCGCTCAACTTGAAGGGTCGATAAGATATAAACAGTGCCAATTAGGCTCATTTACACTTTTCTACTTGAAGGACTAGCTTAATTTGTGGGAGAGATGCTTTAATACGTCATAAAAGATTATTCTATCGCTCGCGCTAGACAGGCATGTTTCTCTACCAAGATCCAACAAGCACCAACTTTCTGCAAACCCAAGGGGCGCTGGACACCTATCGGGGTCGGCTACATGCGCAGTACGAAACAGCCTCGAAACTGCCGGGTACAAAATTTCTGCCGATTCGAGCATTTAGTCAGCTGCCCCCAGTCACAGGGGTCGATCGGTTAATTACCTTTGCGCCCGGTGCGAGTTTCAGCAATGCAACTGTGCCCTGGAACGCGTTTCCCCGTCGGAATCAAGCAGTTAGCAATACCCAAGTAGATACCAATCGTCCCGCGCAAGAGGAGTATGTCGAGTGGGCGGTGCAATCCAATGCAGGAAAGTTGAGTAATATCACCTTCACCACCGAATTTGCCGCTTATTTCCAAACCCTCGCTGACCATAGTTTTGAAGCATTGGTTGCGGGGATTAAACAAGTGATCCCGAATGCCAATCCGACGGTGACGGAGCTATTTGGGACAGCGCAAAAGCCTGCCCCCCTGCTGGTGGATGGCATTGTGGGGCCAACGACTTGGAGTTTATTGGAGCGGATTCTCGATCGGCCACCCGCGAACGCGCCAATTCTGCGACGCGGCAGCCAAGGCGAAGCGGTGAAGTGGCTGCAAACGCGCTTGACTTGGCTCAATCTCTTTGATGGCAAATTGACCGGACTCTTTGATCAAACGACGGAAAACGCGGTGAAAGCGGCCCAGAAGCGCTTTATGGGAGCAGGTGAATTATTCCGGCAGAATTTGCCAAATAATCCCTGGAATAATGGACAGAAGGGCATTCTCTGTATGGCCAATTTTGATAATACGTTGCCGCTGTTATTCGGCCTATTGTCACACTGCGCGGTGCCGCGCCGGGATGTATCGCCGCAGGAAGTATGTCGGCTGGTGGGCGGGACAAATTGCGTACCGGGTCGCAGTTCGGATCCGAATGTTTGTATGGCGGTGCAAACCGAAGCCTTAAAAAATAATGTCTTTAGCCCCGTTGATCCCGTGGGGATTCAAATTCTCAAATTGCAGGGAATCTGGCGGATTAATAATACGCAAATTGATATTAACGATCCCCAGAAAAACCAAGGGGCTTGGCAGGTGACCAGGGGCGATCGCCGGGGTGTGCTGAAAAACTTGCCGGGATTGACGCTGGACGGTTTACCCATTACCTCTGGCGGACAGGTGGCCCGCAAATTACAAGTGGGCCTGAAAGTGATGATTGCGGCTGAGCAGGATTTAAAGCGCTAACTCAGTTGCGGAATTGCATAGTGCTGATACGACCAACACAACACTGTTAGAGACATCTATCATGCTGAAACCGATGCTTCGTCGTTTGCAAAGTCTGGTGACATTTGCTTTGAAATTAGGCTTGAGTTTAGGATTAATCTGGCTACAGCAACCGATCGTGGCGATTGCCCAAACGCCACCAAAACCCGCTTTATTACAACAAGCCACGGATAACAGTGCGCCACAGCCGATGACCGAAGCGGAATTGGCGAAGTTGAAAGATCCCATGTTTCAGTTGGTGCTGAAAAATAATGCCGATGTCAAAACGCTGTCCGCCGTCAATCAATTGCTGAAACCAACGAAACAAAGTGTTTTCGTGGTGGACGAGCAGATTGCCGATGGTGCTCCGAAAGTCGGGAATAACCTGGCCAATCGCCGGGCGATCGTCACGCTTGAAGGCACGACCAATGGCCAAACCCTCGATCAGAATGTGCTGTTTTCGGTTTCGTTTGATTCTGAGAAATTCCCCACAGCAAACTTCATTGAAGTCATGGGCTGGGACGAAAGTAGTGGCAGTTTTAACTATTACAAATTCAATCAAACCAAGGGTGAAACTGCCCCCACCTGGAAGTTTCGCGGCAATTCCAAAGATGCCGACATCCTTTCGACAACTGCCCGCCAAGCCACCTGCATGCAATGCCATATTAATGGTGGCCCGGTGATGAAGGAATTGGTGTTGCCTTGGAATAATTGGGATTCCTTTAGCGATAAGATTAGCTATCTTTCCCCCGGTGGGAAAAGCTGGCCGATCGCCAATGCCGCCAACAGCCCCTTAAAAAATCTGGAAGGGGCGGAAACTCTGGAAACGGGTGTGATCATGCCAGGGATAACGCGATTCAATACGCGCCGGATTAATCAACTCAAAAGTACTGATGGCAAGATGGTTACTGACGCTAGACGGTTATTGAAACCGTTATTCATCACAACGGAAGCGAATTTGATCAGCAGTACGGCGTTGTCATCACTGCACCCCTTGGCAAAACGGTCATCTCTGAGCGAATTTGACATTCCGCCAACTTTCTTTGTTAACCAATCACTGCTCGATCGATTAAGCATCACGGTACCATTCTTTGAATTTAATGGCATTAGTGGTAAAGACTACGAGCAGCTCGTGCGACAGACGAAAACCACATTAAATGGGCAACAGCCTGGAGATAACAATTTTGCTTGGTTTGTGCCGGAGGCCGGGTTCATTGATAGTGATTTTGTGAGTCAATTGCTGGATCAGGAAATTGTTCCCCCAGCGTTTGTCGCTGCTGCCGTCGCGATCGATCTCGAAAATCCTGTCTTCTCCGCTAGCCGCGCCAAATTATGGAGCGACAAAATCCTCCCAGCCCAATTCAAAGCGGGTGCCAATGGGGATTTAATTCCGCAGGTGGTGAAGAATTTAGAGGCGCTGAATCCTGCTGCCGGAACCCCAGAAGCCCTATTTTTGCAGCGGTTAAAGAGTCCAACGACCGCCGTTGCCAGTCTCAAAACCCAAGTCGATCAGTACGTCAATCGTGAACGCACCCGCCTCGGGATCAATGCGAAACCCAAAGACCGATCGCAGGAATTAATTCGGCTGTACAAGCTCATGCTGCAACGGCGGGAGGCGATGCTGAAGGATGCGAATCTGAAGAGCTTGGATGAGACGGGAGGCAAGTTGCTATTTGCCCGTGGCGATGTCGCCGCAACGGTTTCGCGCTTACCTTCGACGATTAAAACCAGTCCGACCTTGCGGTTGGGGGCGAAGGGGAAAGATGTGATTGCACTTCAGGAACTCTTGCGCGATTTTGGGGCATTTAGCGGGTCGATCGATGGGGATTTTGGCCCGATGACGGAGAAGGCAGTGATGGCGGCGCAGACGAAGCTGAAGCTGACGGCGGATGGGGTGGTTGGGGTGCAGACCTGGACGGCATTGCAGGTGAATGGGGTCTAGGTGGGCAGAAAAGTTGCCGATTGCTGCACAGCTGTGAGATAATTGATCTCCGTGTCTTATATAGATTCGACCCGCCCAACAGCTAGGAAATAAACTCATGGCTAAGAACAAAGGCGTACGGATTGTCATCACGCTGGAATGTACCGAGTGCCGCACGAATCCCGATAAGCGGACGAATGGCGTATCTCGCTACTCCACGATGAAAAACCGTCGTAACACCACTGCCCGGATGGAACTGAAAAAGTTCTGCCCCCATTGCAACAAGCACACAGTGCATAAAGAGATCAAATAAGTCGCGCGATCGTGCCTTAGATTGATTGATTTTGGCTGACTTGTAACTTGTAGTTTCTGGCTTGCCCACGAAACTCGGAGCGGGGAAACTCTCCCCATTCTGTCCAAACTACTGAGAAGTAAACAACATGCCTTATTTTCGCCGTCGAATTTCCCCGATTAAACCGGGCGACCCGATCGACTACAAAGATGTCGATCTGCTCCGTAAGTTCATCACTGAGCGCGGTAAGATTTTGCCCCGCCGGATTACGGGTTTGACTTCCAAGCAACAGCGGGATTTGACGCTTGCGATCAAGCGGGCCCGGATTTTGGCGTTGCTGCCGTTTATTAACCAGGAAGGTTAATCGGCGGAACTGAGGGTTCAGAAGCCTCGGTTTCGACTGAAGTTTTGTTTGATCAGCGATCGGCGGGTGGAGACTGAGAACTCTGCCCGCCGATTTGCTTGGTTTGTCCGCGATTCCGAAAAAAACATGATCCTCAACTCGAAGTCGTTCCGACTTGTGTTATCATAGGCCACAGCATCAAGCCCCCACATTTAGCCCCAGTGGTTGAATCGACGAGCTTGGGCTGATCAAAGTATGCAGAGGATTTAACAATGGCTGTAATCGAACGTGTGCCGAACGTGGTATTCAAAACCCGAGTACGGGATGAAGCCGTTGCTGGGCCGAACCCTTACCGCTGGCAAGACCTGACGACCGATGACATCTTCAAAGGGAAGAAAGTCGTACTCTTCTCGCTGCCGGGCGCTTTCACCCCGACTTGCTCCTCCAACCACCTGCCACGCTACGAAGAACTGTATGAAGAGTTCAAAGCACAGGGTGTGGACACGATTATCTGTTTATCAGTGAACGACGCATTTGTGATGTTCAAGTGGGGTAAGGAAATCGGCGCGAACAAGGTGTTCTTGTTGCCTGATGGTAGCGGCGAATTCACCCGCAAAATGGGGATGTTGGTGGATAAGTCCAACCTCGGCTTTGGGATGCGTTCTTGGCGTTATTCGATGTTGGTGAACGATTGCAAGATCGAGAAGCTGTTTGCGGAGCCGGACTTCGGCGATAACTGCCCGACTGACCCGTTTGAAGTGTCCGACGCAGACACAATGCTGGCTTACCTGAAGGGCTCGACTCCGGCGGGTGTTTCGGCTCCGCGTTTGGAATTTGTGGGCTAGTGATTGACGCGCATTTGCGTGTGTGATTGGTCGATCGGAGGGTAATAGCAATGATGTTATTACTCCCGATCGCGTTAAAATCTTGGCTAATTTGTATTGCTTTTAGCATTGTCCTCACCATGAAACTTTCAAGCAAAAATCTCGACCAACGGCTTGATACGGTCTACGACGCGATCGTGGTGGGTGGGGGAATGGGTGGTTTATCTGCCGCAATTTATTTGGCGCGTTACGGCCTGACTTGTTTGGTGGTGGAAAAGGGGCGGGGTCGATCGTTCTGGATGCAGGATTTGCGGAATTATGTCGGTTTGGATCCCGATACACCGGGCCGTGACATTATTCAGCATGCGACGAAGCAAGCGATCGATTGGGGCGCGGATTTTCTGCGGGGCTTTGTGGAAGAAGTGACTGAAGCCGGGGACGAAACCTTTGCAGTAAAAGTGAAGGTCGGCAAAAGCGATGCAGCGGGCGTGACCTTTAAAGCGAAAAATATCATTGCGGCTTCCGGCGTGATCGACGTATTGCCGGAATTGGAAAATATGCAGAACGTATTTGACTATGCGGGCTATACGCTGCACGTCTGCATGATTTGTGATGGCTTTGATATGTGGGATCAAAAGGCCGTGTTGTTGGCGAAAACCGAAGGCCAGATTAACGCAGCATTTGTACTGAACTGGTTTACACCCTATATTTCGGTGCTCACCAATGGCCTGAAAGTCGGCGATGAGATGCGCCAGAAACTCGCGGAACATGGCTATCCGCTCTACGAACAACCGATCGCCGAGTTCCTGGGCGAAAATCATAAAATGAGCGGTGTGCGGTTGGCTGATGGCACGATCGTTGAGGCGACGACGGGGCTGGTGAATATGGGGTCGATTTACCACAGCCAGTATCTCAAGGGGATTGAGGGATTGGAGTATGACGGTGGGAATTTAATCACCAACAATATGTGTCAGACCAGTCATCCGCGCATCTTTGCGTTGGGGGATCTGAAGCAGGGGTTAAATCAGGTTTCTGTGGCCGTTGCGGATGGGACTTTGGCCGCAACGCAGATTTGGCGCAATACCCGTCGGGCGGCGCCGCCGCGTAAATGGGTGGAGCATGTCAAGGGCTAGGGTTGCTTGGTCAGTGCTAATTGCTGCAACAATGCTTCGGCATCTTGATCGCGCCCCTGCTGCCGTAGTAATGCCGCTAGTTCTTGATACATCGGTGTCACCATCGATCGATAACTGATTTTTTCAGGATTAGCTAAATCGCGATCGCGCAATACCCGTGATGTTTCCCCGATCGCTTCATAGTAGGCAGCGATCGCTTGTTCAATTTGGCCTTGCTGGGCCAGTAATCGACCTTGATTTTGCCGGACAATGCGTTGGCAACTGAAATTCCCTGTCGGCACAAATGCCTGAAGTGCATAGCCGTAGTAGGTTAGAGCCTCTTCCGAGCGACCATAACGTTCATAAACCAACGCTAAATTATTCAGAAATGCGCCATAATTGGCCCGATCGCGTTGATCGGGTGGAACAAATTCGGCTTGATTCAAGCCAAAATTAGTCGCATCGCCCTCAGTCGCAAATTTCAAATTCGCTTGGTTCCAGTGCAACCACTGGGCAAATACAGTTTGTTTTTGCGGATCTTGGGTAGCAATCTGAATCCCTCGCGCGTAAGCAGCTTGAGCCTTCGGTAAGTTATTGGTTGCCGCGTAGGCAATGCCCAAATTATTTAAGGTAAGTGCTTCGAGTGGAGGGAACTTCATGGTGCGTCGCAGTTTGAGCGCTTGTTCAAACCCGGCGATCGCTGAATCATATTGCCCTAATTCTAATTCCGTATAAGCGCGACCCGCCAGCGAGGCGGCTTCGAGTCCGACCGATTGGCGTGATGTTGGCGATTGGCTCGATCGACTGATGGCGATCGACTCATTGTAGGCTTTTAAGGCTTGACCATATAGCCCCAAATCCCGGTACACATTGCCGAGAACATTCAGCGTATTGCCCACTTGGTCGAGGTCTTTGGCCCTTCTGGCATTGGTGATTTGCGTTTGGAGTTCGGCGATTTCCTGAACGTCCGTGCGACCGGCCGAGAAGCGTAAAGGACATTGACGATGGTTGAGTGTTGTGGCGCTGATGGGCGCAGCATCGTCAATCCAAGTGATCTCAAACCGCTCCTGAGTTACTTCGAGCGGCTCCTGGGCGATCGCCGGAATTGGGACTGTTCCGCCGATCGCCAGCAGGGTCACAGCCGTTAAACATTGGGGTCGCAGATTCCAGGGCATTGTTCAAATATCCACATGATTCTGCTTCAATCCTAGGCGAATCGCCCAAGGACTGTCCAATTATGTTACGGCAACGATCAAAGTGGCGACGCTTAGCGGACAGCGCTTACCGAACAACGCTTACCGAACAGCGCTTAGCAATTCGATGCGATTGAGCAGCGCGATACTACTGGTGGCGGTTTTGCGTTTGTAGACTTCCACGGTATGGACTTTGGCTGAACCGATCGGTCGCAATTTCTGGGCCAATTCAACGGCGAAGTTTTGGCCGTCGAGGTATTGAATGGTTTCGATCGTCACTTTGAGAATGCCGCGATCGAGTTCGATGTGGGTGCGGAGGTTGGGATTGTTCAGGGCCTGATCGACGAAAAACGTGATCGCCGCTACGTCGCCATCCCGCGATCGCCGGATGATTTCTGCCATGGTGCTGGATGACTGTTGGCGCTGTTGTTGCGCGACCGAATAGCTGTCCATTGCGAGCAGTTTGTGCGATCGCACAACATAGGTCTCCGTCCAGGCACAGTTTGCGTCACCCGCGCGACGGGCGAAGATTTGCACTACGTCCATCGGTTGCAGACGCATGGCTTCGATCGCCTGTTTAATCCAAGGCAGTAGCCGTTCGCGTTGGGGCACTTCGATCGCTTCAAGCAAAATTTGGAGTCGTTGGTCGCGTTCAATCACCTTGGCAATCGTGCCTTGGGGCTTGAGATAGCGGTTGAGAAATTGCGTCACAGCTTGGACGTGATTCTGAGCAGTATGATTCTGAGCAGCGTGATTCTGAGCGGTTTGTCCCAGGGGGAGATGGGTCGTCATGATAGTGTGCTCCAAGGCAGCCGATGGAGGGTAATGCGTAAATCGGGGGCGGTTAATCGCATAGATTCGGTTCACTTCCACGGTGACATGCCGATGGAGCAGAAACCATTAAGTCTTTCTGTAGACGGCAGCAATGCGGTATGGTTAGAGTCAAAGTTCGATTAATTATGCTGTTTTTCAACCCTTCCCATGACCCTGGCCCAACCCCACAAAAAAGCAAAAGCACTCAAACCCAATAGCATCCGTCCAGCGAAGGAATTGTGCAGTGAATGTGGGCTATGCGATACCAGCTACATCCATTACGTGAAACAGGCTTGTGCCTTTCTGAATCAGCAATTTGAATCTCTAGAAGCCAAGTTCCATGGGCGCAGTCGCAATTTAGACAATGAGCATGAGCTGTATTTTGGCGTGCATCAGTCAATGACCGCCGCGCGGAAAATCGAACCGATCGCGGGGGCGCAGTGGACGGGTATTGTCAGCACGATCGCGATCGCAATGTTGAATCGGGGTCTGGTGGAAGGCGTGGTTTGCGTCCAGAATCAGCCGGACGATCGGTTTGGGCCGATGCCGATTATCGCCACAACACCGGAAGAAATCCTCGCAGCTAAGGTGAATAAGCCGACGTTGTCACCGAATTTGAACATTCTCGATCAAGTTGAACAGTCCGGGATGAAGCGCCTACTGGTGATCGGTGTGGGTTGTCAAATCCAGGCACTGCGGGCGGTGCAGGATCAGATTGGGCTAGAAAAACTCTACGTTCTCGGCACGCCCTGCACGGACAACGTCTCCCGCGCTGGCTTGCAGAAATTCCTCGAAACCACCAGCCGATCGCCGGAAACCGTGGTCTACTACGAATTCATGCAGGACTTTAATGTGCATTTCAAGCATGAAGATGGTTCGACGGAGTTGGTGCCGTTCTTTGGCTTGAATACGAAGGAATTGAAAGATGTGTTTGCGCCATCTTGCCTGAGCTGCTTTGACTACGTGAACGGTTTAGCCGATTTAGTTGTGGGTTATATGGGTGCACCGTTTGGCTGGCAATGGATCGTGGTGCGGAACGAGACGGGCCAGGAAATGCTCGATTTGGTCAATGAACTGCTGGAAACCCAACCCGTGATGTCCAAGGGCGATCGTAAAGCTGCCGTCCAACAAAGCATCCCGGCCTACGATAAAGCGGTGACGCTGCCGATGTGGTTTGCGCGGATGATGGGCGTGGTGATTGAAAAGATTGGGCCGAAGGGCTTGGAATATGCGCGATTCTCGATCGACTCACATTTCACTCGCAACTATCTCCACGTCAAACGCAACTATCCCGAGAAGCTGGAACAGCACGTTCCCAGCTTTGCGAAGAAAATCGTCGCGCAGTACAAGTTGCCGGATTAGGGATTCGGTTGGATGTGCAGGATGTAAATTTTAGGATGATGGCAATACCCGCCCCGGACTAAACTCCGAGGCTAATAGCGGAAGTCCGTTTAACGGACTTAATCGCGTTCAGTTGCTCATTCATCGAACCCATTGAAATGGGTTTTCGCTGTTAGCCTTGAACTGGAGTTCAAGGCGGGATGGTATCGCTGCCCTTAACTGAGCAATCCCTGGAATGCTGTCTGCTGGGCGACTTGCTTGCCCTCATTCATCAGGTATTCGTAAAATGCCTGGGCGATCGCCGAGAGCTGCTTGCCACCACCTTGGACGACATACCATTGGCGCGAAATCGGGAAGCCATCGACATCCAAGATCACGAGCTGACTATTGGCCCCTTCCAATGCAAGGGTGTGTTTTGACAGCACTGCAATGCCCAAGCCCCCGGCCACTGCTTGTTTGATGGTTTCGTTACTGCCCAAATCAAGTTTCGTTTTCAGCGGTACGTCGTATTTTTCGAACAATTGCTGCAAGGCTTTGCGGGTGCCGGAGCCGGGTTCACGCATGATGAAGGTTTCTTCGGCCAGCCGCGCGATCGAGATATGTTTCTGAGTGGCCAGCGGGTGATTATGGGCCGCGAGGACAACCAGTGGATTATCCAAAAATGGCGTTACGGTAACATCCACATCCTCGGGGGGCTGACTCAGAATGTAGAGGTCGTGCTTATTCGCACTAAGCGAGTCCAGCAGTTGCTGATGATTGGTCACCGTGAGGGAAATGTCGATGCCCGGATAACGCTGACAAAACGGCCCGAGGATCCGAGGAATGACATATTTCGCGGTGGTCACCACGGCAATCTTCAGCGTGCCTTGCTTCAGGCCCTTAATGTCCGCGATCGCGATCTCAAATTGGTCGAGTCGGGTAAAAACATCCTGACAAGTTGAGTACAGTTGCTTACCCGCTTCGGTCAAAAATAATTTTTTCCCAACTTGCTCAAACAGCGGCATTCCCACTGTTTTTGCCAGTTGCTTGACCTGCATTGAGACCGTCGGCTGGGTCAGAAATAGCTCCTCTGCCGCACGGGTAAAACTGTTGTGGGAGGCCACCGCAGCGAACACTTTCAGTTGATGTAATGTCGCGTTTTGCACGTTCAATGCTCCGTAATAACTGGGAGAACCGTCGATTGATAGAGTTTACTCAATAAAACTTATTTATAACAGTGACTGCCGCCTATGAAAATTCCCGCTACCATACTTGGTTAAGAGCATATGCTCCCTTCCAATCAGCGTTGCAACTGGCGGCGGTGTAGGTGGGTCATTGCAGCGCTGCGGCCATGGGGTCGTTCCTGGCAATGAATGCCTGAAACCAAGTGCAGATGTGGCGCTTTTTTGTGGCCGATCGGCCTCAGCCGGCCAGCTAGGGCCCCATTAAGATGACCCGATCGAGCACATGGATAATCCCGTTATCCGCCTCAATATCGGTCATGATCGCCGTCGCATTTTTCACCTCGTTTTGTTTCATGTTGAGTCGAATCGTCGTGCCTTCCAGGGAAGTGACCTCGCTCAATGCTTCTAGGTCAGCTTTGGTGTACTTCCCCGAAACGACGTGATACTTGAGAATCCGCGCCAGTTGCGGTGGATTTTGCACTAGCGTTTGTACCGTACCCGGGGGCAAGGCTTCAAAGGCCGCATCGATCGGCGCAAATACCGTAAACGGCCCCGGCGTTTGCAGTGCCTCGACCAAGTCAGCGGCTTGCACGGCGGCGACCAGGGTTTTGAAGTTGTCATTGCTGACCGCGATTTCGACGATGTTGGGCATGGTTGGCGTTTAGGGGTAGTGGGTTGGGGATGATTGGGGAAGCGGAATTTAGCGATATTCCTGGTTCTGGACTTCATTAATCCGGGCTTCGGGGCGCAATAGGCGATCCATTTGCGCTTCGAAGAACGCCCGATTCACCTTCAGGTGCTCCGGATTCGGGTCATCCAGGGGATAGTTCAACGCGGCGCACAGGGCTTGAATCACCGCTGAAGTGACGCAATACATCGATCGCTGGAAGCTCACGGTGAGCTGAATCAGCTTATCGTCATCGCCCCGGCAGTGCTGCTTGTAATAGTCCTCCAGATAGTCCGGCAGGAACCGCAGCATATCCTGGGAAAGCAATGTCGGCGGGATTCCGGCAGTACCAACCGGGAAGGTGTCCGCGTAGAGAATGCCGTAGTGGAATTCGCTTTGTTCCGCAGGAACTTCCTTGGCTTGGGCATTATAGGACTTGGTTCCTCGGAACGGTGCGGTGCGATAGAAGACGGCTTCCACGTAGGGCAACGCCGCCTCGTAGAGCCAAGTGAAGCCCTTGGATTTCGGAATCACTTCAAAGCATTCGCCATCGACATAGACATGGTGATAAATCGGCCGACCCGCCACGGCGAAAATGCCATTAACGAGGAACTGCATTGCTTCCGGGACGCTGGTGAGTTTGCCTTCATCATAGAGATCCGACATCTCAAAGAACACCGGGGCCATCACTTCCCAGAATAAACCGAGGTTCGCATAGTAGGAGGCTTGGCGACATTGTTCCAGGAACATATCGGGGAACAGTTTATACAATCCCAGCATGATCGGATTCTTCTTGAACGAGGCGCGGATCGCCCGATCGGCGTTTTGACGATATTCGTCGGAGTCTAAATATGCGTCGAACTGGTTCCAGGGATCGTACATCTTGCGGTGCCAGAGCATCGATCGCATACAGGCTTCGGCAAATTCCATATTGATCCGATCGTGCCAGAGGTGATGGGCGATGCGGGGGAGTTTGCGTTTCAGTTCACCGCGTTCGATAAATTCGCGCAGTTCGGGATGGCAATCGCCGGGGCCGCGCCAGATCCGCAGATCCGCTTGATCGCCCGCATAATGGTTCTGCCGATCGAGGTATTCGTCGGAGATGAAATATTTGAAAAAGGGCAGGGGATTGAGAAACACCTGCTCACCGATATAGAGCAAATCCCGCCAGTAAAAATCCATCGGCACCGCATAGGCCTTGTAGATGCCGATGATTTGCATCAGATTTTCCGGCGTGTCCGGCAGCATCGCTTCCCCGGCTTCAAACCGATGGATGATGTCGGCTAGCGGGTGAGTCGAAGGGGGGAGAACGGGTTTGGTTTTTGGTTCAGTGGCAGTAGCCATGGAAAGCACGCTCCAAAGTTCAGAGTAAGGATGAAATCGTTGACTGAATTGCGCTTTGACTGAAATTAGGGTTTGATCGATGGCGCAGGCAAAGCCGAAACCTGAACCGCGACTTCCGCGCCGCGCGGATAAGCACTGGTGGAAATTAGATTCGCGGTTTTTTCACTCCAGCGCACCAAGTAGCTCGGTTGAATCCCCAGGAAAATAATCAATGCGGTCAAACCCAAAGCGGGCAGGGATTCCCGTCGGGTCACGACGGGATAGTAAGCGCTGGCGTTATCGAGTTTGCCAAAGCAAGTTCGGTTCAGCAAAATCACAAAATACACAGCGGTCAACCCCGTCCCGCAAATCGCCGCGATCGTCGCCACGGGATAAATCGGATAGCTGCCCTGGAACACCATAAATTCAGTGATAAAGCCGACCATCCCCGGAATCCCCGCACTCGCCATCGCCGCCAAAATCATCAAACCAGCGGTCATCGGCAAACCCCGAATCGGGTTCAGCAAGCCATTCAGTGATTCCAATTCGCGGGTGCCGACCTTCGATTCGACGGTGCCGACCAGATAGAACAGCAACGCGAGAATCAAACCGTGGGAAACCATCTGCGAAATCACGCCGACCATACTAAGGTTAGTCAGCGCCGCCGTCCCGAGCATGATGTAGCCCATATGCCCGATCGAGCTGTAGGCAACCATGCGTTTAATGTCATGCTGGGCGATCGCGCAAACCGAACCGTACAGCACCGAAGCCGCCGCAATTACCGCCATAATCGGGGCCACCGAGGCCCAAGTTTCCGGGAACAACCCCACCGCGAACCGCACCAAACCGTAGGTACCGAGCTTGGATAAAATCCCACCGAGCATGATCGAAACCGGAGCCGAAGACTCGACATAGGCATCGGGCAACCAGGAATGCAACGGCACCAGCGGAATCTTGATGCCAAAGCCGACCAACATCACTGCCAGCAAAACGAGCTGAACATTGCGCGGCAGGTCGCGGGTATTCATATCGCCATACTCGAAGCTGTTGCCGGGATTCAGCCAATTAATCGCCAGGAAAGCTGCCAGAATCAGCACACCGGACAGCGCGGTGTAGACCAAGAACTTCGTTGCCGCATATTCCCGCTTTTCGCTGCCCCAGATCACGATCAGTAAGTAGAACGGAATCAGCTCCACTTCGTAGAACAGGAAAAACAACAGCAAATTCTGGGCCAGAAATGCCCCAACAACACCAGCGTTGGCCAATAGCAGCAAGCAGTAAAACAGCCGGGGACGCGGTAATTCCTGCCCCTGCTTGAGACCAATGCTGCCGTTAAATGCTAATACGAAGGTCAGCAAATTAACTAACCCAATCAACGGCAGCGATAAACCATCGACGGCCAAGCTGAAGTTCAACCCCAAGGGCGGCAACCAAGGCAACGACAAGGCTTGCTGGAAACCCTGCTGGCTTAAATCGAACTGGAAAAACAGTGCGATCGTCATCACCAAAATGCCACTAGCCGTAGCGATCGCGCCATTACGGGCTTGGATTTGGCTGAGGGTGCCGGGATAGAACCCCAGAATGGCCGCCCCAATCACGGGCACCAGGATTAAAAGCGTGAGTAGCATAATTTGCGTTTGGATGAATGGCGTGAGCGTTTGCGTCGATCGTTAAGGCGCTTGATCTCATTAAGGTGCGGCGGACAGGAACGGTAAGCTGACCCACAGGCCCAAAATGGCCAGACCCACCATGATCGTCAGCATGTAGAACTGCGATTGACCGGAGGTGCTGTACTTCAAGCTCTGGCCGCTGAATAGGGTCGCCAGACCAAAGAAGTTTGCCAAACCATCGATGATGTAACGATCGAACCGATTGGCTAATTCCGCCGCGATCGCCACCAAGGCAATAACTGTGCTGCGATAAATCTGCGGTGTGTAGAAGTCGTAGGCGAATAAATCTTGAACCCAAGGCACGGGCAACTGCACGGGCTTCGCGACATTCATCCGGAGGTAAACTACAGCAGCAGTAGCAATCCCCGTAATCGTGCTCCAAATCAGAATCAGTGCCACTTCTTGATTGAGCTCAGCCCAAGCGGGAAGCAAACCGACCGAATTCAGTACCAACGGCAAATGCAACAGAAAACCCATCGTAATCATGATTGGCAGTACCATCGGCCAATGCACTTCGGGACAACGCTCAGCCATCGGATGGGATTGCCCCAGGAAGACACGACAGAAAAGGCGAGTAAAGCCAAAGGCCAACGCGAGATTCACAAAAATCACGACCGCAACTAGGGGTGATCCACTTTTCCAGAGGTCATCCACCAGCTTGAGCTGGGCCCAGAAACCCCCTAACGGTGGCAGTGCCACCAAACCCGCTGCCCCAAAAATCAAGCTCAAACCGGAAATCGGACGACGCTTCCACAGGCCACCCATTTGGGTAACGTCCTGGGTAATCCCGTTCCACACCACGGCGCTCGTACTCATCACCATCAAGGCCATCCCAAACGCATGGGTGAGGCTCAGCAGCAAAGCCGCCTGGGTATGTCCGGTACCCACAGCAATAAAGACTAAACCCATAAATGCACTGGTCGGATAGGACAATGTGCGTTTGATATCGATCTGGCCGATCGCGATCAGCGCCCCCCCGATCGCGCTAATTGCCCCAATGATCACCGCTACCGTATTCACCGTGGGCGACAAACTGAGCACTGGCTGCAACTTCACCAAGATCCAAGCGCCGACCTGCACGACGATCGCGTTCCGCAGAATCGTCCCTGGCACGGGGCCTTCCATCGCTTCGTCGAGCCACAAATGCAGCGGGAACTGAGCGCACTTACCCATCGGCCCGGCAATCAGCGCCAGGCCAATCAACGTAATCAACGTCGGGTTCACATCGGCAGTTTTCGCCCATTCCGCAAGCTCTGTGTAGTTCCAAGTCCCGGCGATCGGCAGCAAGGCAACCACACCCATCAGCAGGAACAAGTCACCCACCCGCTTGGTCAAGAAAGCGTCGCGCGCCCCCGTTACCACCAAGGACTGGTTAAACCACAAGCCAATCAGCAGGTACGTCCCGAGGGTAAGTAATTCCAGGGCGATATAGCCAAAGAACAGCGAATCAGTTAGCACCAGGAAATTCATCCCGGCCTCAAAAAAGGCCATTAGCGAGAAAAATCGCGCCCAGCCCCAGTCCATCTCCATGTAACCGATCGCGAACACCTGAGACGTAAAGTTCAGCCCCGTAATTACCGCACAGGCCGCGATCGCGGCCGCATCGATGTGGAACGGAATACTCAAATCCAGACCGGCCACCGACAGCCAAGGTACGGTGAAGTCCACAGCGGGTTCGTTCCAGGCATAAAAGAGTGCGATTGATGCATGGACAAAAGCCAGTAACGTCATAAACGCATTCAAATAGCCCGCCGGACGGGGGCCAGTGCGCCGGGTAATACCAGGAAACCAGAAGACTGAAAGTGCCGCACCGAAGATGGTGTACACCGGCATCAGCCACATCGATTGCACGAGAGGATGGGGCATTGAAGTTCTCAGTTAAGTTAGGGTGAGCTAAGTTTAGGGTGAATCGTTCAGAGTCAGCGTTTCAGGGTGGCGTTGGTCGGATGTTTGCCAGGGCCAGCCAAATATCACGGGATTACGCCCAAGGGAGATCGACTCATTGAAGAAAATCAATGGTTGATTAGTTTTTCATTCTAAATAATAGATAACACACTTTGTTGACTATGGAAACAGATCGAGAGATTGGCTTTTCTAATCCTTTGATCCTACATTTCTAATCCCGGCAATCCTTTAATGCCAGCGCCTTGCTGACAAGAAACCCCGCCAGTCCGGGAATCGGTTGACGGGGTTATTAATAGATTTTTTCAATCCGACTTGAGTTTAGGATTGAAAAATAGGATTTACCTTGGCGATCGCGCTAGATGATCGCGCGATTGCTCAGCTTGGGAAGCACTTCTGATTCAGCGCTTTAACGAGCTGTGTGGTTTGGCGATTCAGTCGGTCACTGCTCTGGCTGTCCCCTGTTTGGTAGGCGGTTTCCAGTTGGGTGAAGGCTTGGCTGAACTGGCTCTGGAGCGATCGCAAACCGGGGTCGCTGATGGCAAGGGCGCGTAAACTTTTGGCCTTATTGGCATAGAAGCCTTGGCCCAGATTTTGGCTTTGGGTGATGGTGCGGAACAGGACGCGACATTGCTGGGCTTTGGGATTGTTGGGTCGCTGGCTGATCAAGTAGGGCACCGTGCCGATCGCGCCGGAAGCGAGAGATAGGGCCGCAATACTGGCCATAAGGGAATGGGAAGAAACTTTAAACGGTGAAATCTTGAACATGAACCCCGTCGCTTGGGTAAGGTCTTTATCAAGATAACGACTGCTTCTCCGTGGCATCATCGGCATTCCCACCCATCCGTGGGGAGGTGAATTTGCGGAAATTCTAGGAGATTGGGGCGACGACGATCGCGGATTTTACGGCGCGGGCGTTGGGTTGAGCGTTTTCATTCAGGCTGCCCGGAATGGTTTTGCCGTTGTGGAACAGGCTGGAAGAGCTGCCGCCATCGAGGTTCATTGCCGTTTCGGCCCCCAGCGATTGGAGCAGTTTGGCGAGTTCTGGCAGGGTGGCTCCGGTTTTCGGGGCGCTTTGAGCGACCATGACCAGGATGACGGTTTGGTCGGCGGTGATGCCGATCGCGCTGCGGGCATTGGGCACCTGGGTGCCGATCGCGTCGCGGCCCAATTCCGGGTCAATGAAGCCTTCTCGCTGGGACTTCAGTTCAGGAAGGAGCTGTGGCCCACCGCCGATCGCGTCGAGCAGCTGACAGCCCTCGGGCCCGTCGCTGCTGTGGCTCTGGATGCGGTACTGGGGTTGGCCGTTGCAGTCGTAGCGTTGAAATTCGGCCCGATCGAGGATTTGGCGTAGATAGGGCTTGAGTTTGGGGTTTTGGGTGAGTTGCGGGTTTTGGTTCGGGTCAGCGACGGTTTGGCGGTTGATGATGACGTAGGAGGTGGTCTGCTGGTTGTTCGGGTCAAAAAAGCCTGCGTTAATCGCTACGCCCGCCTTGGCGGGTTTGACGAAATCGGCCAGGGGTTGCAATTTCTCGGCGACCACGGGGCGCACGACGGAGCCTTTCGCAGGCGACACTTTGATGATGTGGGCCGTCGCTTTGCCGATCGGTTGGGTGCTGTAAGCGATCGCACTCGTTGTCAAAGGATTAAGCGACTGGATTTGAGGGGATTGTGGCGTTTGAGCCGTGGGGGATTGCGGTGGGCTACTGGGTAGCGGTTGAGCAGATGGCAACTGGTTGCTGCAACTGACTAACAGCAGGGTGCTGCTCAGGGCAATCAACGTGAATCTCAGGCAGGAACCCATACCGACCTCCGCTGCCGCTGGCTGAACATTGAGTGCGTGCGGCTGCTTCCATTAGGCCGTAGGAATGGCCGATCGGGACTTAAAACGCATCAAAATTTAATGCGCTCAAATCCTCGTCATCCTCCAGATTCGGCGGAACTACCGTACGATTCACCGCCGTGCGATAGCTCTCTCGTTTGGTCGTTGCTTCGACGGTAATTGCCGCCACTTGGATTTCTAAGCTACCGAAGGGCACCGTGAGCTGCGTTGTCGCTTCCAGTTCATTGCGACCATTGGGCAGGAAGTCCACCATCCAGCGTGGCCCATCGAGTAAGGTGCGCGACTGCCGATCGTTGATCCAGAGTTTGACGTAGAGCTTCGGCAGGATGTTCGGCAGTTTGACCCGAATGCGGACAGGCTGCCCCGTAACTAATTCGCCCGGTTCGAGAATGTCGATCGTGGGTTCGGGAATCGCCTCTTCCAGGGGCACTAACAAGGGATTGTTGCCGCGATCGGCGACTTTCGTTGGGCTCGGTAGCGCTTCGGGCAAATCATCAACGACGACTTCACCGGCGGCGGGGTCGAGATTGTCCTGGGGGACTTCGATGATCTCGGGCTCGGGGGCAATTGCGGCAGCTATCCCATTGGCCGATCCAGCGGCGAGCGGTTCATGATCAACGGTTAAATCTTCAGCGGCTAAATCTTCAGTGGCTAAATCTTCAGCGGCTAAATTTTCAGTGGTCAAATCTTCAGCGGCTAAATCTTCAGCGGCTAAATCTTCAGCGATGGACGTACCTCCATCATCGATCGCATCCGCCGCCGCCGGCTCCAGCGACAGCTCTAACCAGTCGTCTGGCAAGGGCTTACCAGTGGTGGTGGAGAGGAGTAACCCGGCTGCGGGTTCAATGACGGGTTCCGGCTCCGGGGCGAGGGGGTTTTCCAGTTCGAGGTCGTCGATGTTGAACAGTGCATCATCGAGTTCAGTCAGACCCGCGATCGGATCGAATTGCTCAATTTCCGGTTCGGCCTCGCCCGGTAACGCGACTTCCTGCATCGATTCCCGTTTTTTGCGCGGCGCGGGTTCCGGCGCATTCTCCGGCGCATCCCCAATCAACGTAAAAAAGCCAAAATCCACCGGGGGCAGTGGGCCATCCCCGCCCGTTTTCGGCGGCTGACTGGCGGCTTCGAGGGCGGCCATTTCGGCGGCTACGGCCTCGGGGTCGATCGTCGCGAGCAGCGATTCGACCGCTGCCATTGCGGTAAATGTCACCTGCGCTAATTCTTCCACCCCATCATCCCAAACCGCCACTTCACCGACCAATAACTGAGCTTGGACATCGGCTTTGACCGCTAGCGGGGCGGCGATCGCGATGGGGAAGTTGGCTCGCTCCAAGGGTTGACGGTATTCGGCGATCAGGGTCGCGGTTTGGGGATCGATCAGTTTGACGACGATTTCGCCTTGATCGATCGTGGCGGGTTGGGTTGCGCTGATCACCTGGCCATAGACCATGAGTGCTTCACCGCCTCGAAAGTTGTAGAAGCTCGGATCGAGGGCGATCGTGAGCATGGGTGCAGCACTGATGGCCGGCTGTGCGGTTGGCAGAATATCCGACGCGTCTAATAGGGCATCCACTTCCGCCGGAGAAGCGATTCGGGGTTCCGGCGAGGCGATAGTTTCGGGCAGGGCGGTGAGTTCTGACGTTGGCTCCAGCGGCGGCTCAACCGTTGGGGCAGAATTACCGAAATGCTCGCTGGCCCCACTGCGGACGCGCATTCCCCAGACATTCGGATCATTGGCAAGATCGATCGGATGGTCATTAGCAGCATCAATCAACTGGGCATCGCGATCGGTGAAGGTCATGACATCGCTGCTGTCCGGTATGTCGTCCTGAAGCAACAGTTCTAGGTTGGCATCAATCCGCGCTGCGTCCTCGAAGTCCTCGGCTTCGAGGACAGAAAATAAGTCATCAAAGATCGCAAACTCATCTGTTTCCCCTGGAGCGGGGGTTAATTCTGCTGTGGGTTCGGCGGCCTGCGGGGTGTTGCCGAGGAACTTGTGGCCTTCCCAGTCGAGTAGGGTTTCATCGTCATCGCTGACCACTTCTAATTGCGTCATTGAAGCAGGCAAGGTTGAAGGGTCGTCGCTTTGAGCCGTCCAGGGGTCGGGTTCTGGCTCGATCGCCGCGATGCCTTGGCCGATCGTGGCGAGATCTTCAGCGAGATCAGTTTGGTTACGATCGCGGTTGGGGGTGGTGCTACCGAATAGGGCTTCAAGGCTAAGGGCATCTTCCTCGGCGATCGTGGCTTGATCGACGACGGCTTTTGTGGGTTGGAGGGTGGGATCAAGGGGTGGGGCGAAGATGGCTTCGAGTTCGGTAGCAATTGGGTCGGCGGCGATCAGGTCGGCGGGCTGAATTAAAAAATCAAGTTTCTGCGGCGACGCGGTTCGATCGCTCGCGGAAATCGAAAATTCCCATTTCCCCGGTTTCAGCGTGGTAAAGGGCATTAAAAGTAAGGTGCCTTTGTCGTTGCTGGTGGCGGTTTTTTGTTTGCTGCGGCGTTTGGTGCTGGGGTCGGTGTGGGCGATCTGGATGGTGGTTTCCAGGTGGGGCTGCTGGATGCGTGCGATGATGCGATAGCGGCCTTCGGTAAGTTGTCCGCCGATCGCTGCTAAGGGTCGCCAAGGCTGACTCTCGCCTTGTTGATTATTTGCTTGTTGAACCAGAAACACCCACTGCGCTTGAGTCACCATGCCTGATCGCCGCCTGCTTCGGCGTTTGAATAGAATTTGGTCTCAGTCTACCGCACGCTTATCCATCTGTCAGACTTTAATTCCACGGGTGTGGCAATGCCCCAGCAATTCCAAATTCAAAGTTTATCTATTGGCGATCGGGGTTGAAAATTGGTGTTGCGCGATTGGGGGCGCGGAAAACGCGCCCGTACGGGCGGGATCGATCATCGCCCCATCCCATCCATGCAGGCCTCCCACGCCCACAGCCCACGCCAACCCACGATCACCCCCATCACCCGATCGATGCAATCCGTTGAATTTGGAATTGCTGGCAATGCACGCAGTCTAGTGCGAATGCAAAACAGGCCCGGACCAATCGGCCCAGACCTGTTTTGTGTCGATGGCAAAAATCCTAGACTGACTTGAGTTGGACTCAGTCGGACTAGTTGATCGCGCCTTTCATAATCGAATCGAGCACGCTGAAATTGGAGAGCAGGATGTAGGCGAAGAACGCACCACCCATTGCCCCGATCAAGAAACCAGCGGAGAATTTGCTCCAGCCCCCTGCGGTTTGCAGGTCGGAGGAGTTACCCGATTGGTCGCCTTGGAAGCGCGCTAAACCGTGGGACGACAGCCCGACAGTGAGCACGATGATTAGCCCGATCGCGCCAATCAGACCGCCCAGTTCCGGGGTATCTGAGTCGCGCAGGGGGCCGAGCAAAGTCCAAGGCCCAACCAAGAAATAACCGTGCGCCATGCCGACTTCCAAGCCGCGAAGCAAGGGAGACAGACCAGGGCGATAGGCTGGCAAGTTGCCGATGAACGCCCGAGTGAACCCGGAGTCGCTAATCGGTGTGGAAAGGTGGCCGACAAAGGGATCGCCACCATAGGGCTTTACGAGTTGTTCAGACATAATGCTTATAATTCCTACCCGTTCTGCACAATCATAAGCGGAAGATTTAACCCCCGCTCAAGGATCGGCCCCTGGCTTCAAAAAAGTTCACGGGACTGCTTTAAGGTGGTTTACAAGTCGTTAGACTCGGTAACAGTTAGCGCAGTGAGTGCTCATTTTCTAGTCGATGCTGATGCTAGTCGGACGGCCACTGTCAGCGCTGGGCGGCGGGGTTGGTACAGTGCTTTGGCGGAAGTCAGCATACAAGCGATCGCGCCATGCCCAAAATGCATCAAACTCGGGGCTATCGGCTACACCGGGAACACCTTCGCCTTTGATGCTGTGGGGCAGGTTGAGGTAGCCGCCCGTGGGCACTTTGACATACAAGGTTAAACCGGCGACGGCGAAGTCAGCGAGAGTCGGGGTGCTGCCTAGGAGATAGGGTTGGTTAGCCAAAATCGCACTGAGATGGCGCAGGTCTTGCTTCAGCGCTTCACGCACATTGTCTACACCGAGACCAACGGGCGCACCGAGGTTGCCGAGCAGGTTGACAGGCAGACCGCTCAGGAGGGATTTCACGGGCATCGGCGTGATTTCGGGCAGGAAAGCGGTGCGGAAATTCGGATTTTGGCTGAGGCAGGCGATCAATCCCTTGCGCGCATCCATGCCGAGGACTTCATCGGCCCACTGTTCCAGGATCAGGCATTGGGCTTTTTGGACGGGATCGGTGGGGATGATCGGCTTTTCGGGGTAGCGTCGATCGAGGTATTCCGCGATCGCGGTGGAGTCGGCAATGTAGGTGTCACCATCTTTGAGCACGGGGACTTGGCGCTGGCCCGTTTTTTGGAACAGTTCGAGCTGGCCGATACCGGGAACCACTTCAACTTTTTGGTAGGCGAGTCCTTTATAGTCGAGGATCAGCCGCACTTTTTCGGCATAGTGCGATGCTTCAAATTGATGTAGTTCCAACATTTGGTCTGAGGCTCCAATTGCGTCAGTCGGGTTCCAGCCCAATGTAACCTTATTTGCCCGATCGCGCGGTTTGGCCCTAGGTGTTGGATACCGCACCTAATCGCCTTACCAAAGCGCCCCCTGGCCCCCAATACGGGGGGAACGGTCATCAAAGCCCCTAGCATTGGGGGGTTTGGGGGCCGGCTGGCTCTTGTATCCCAACTAGAGTTTCGATGAATACCGCTCCTAATAGCGAATTCTGGGATCGATGCAGGCGTTAATCAAATCGATCGCCAAACTCGCGATCGTCACAATCACCGCGAAGAACACCATAATCCCCTGCACCGTAGCGTAGTCGCGCTGACCGATCGCCGCGTAGAGCCGCTGGGCCAGTCCCGGCCAGGAGAAGGTCACTTCGGTCAGAATTGCGCCGCCGAACATCGCCGCGATCGTCAGGCCGAGAATCGTCACCACCGGAATCAGCGTATTGCGAAAGGCATGGTTCCAGAGCAGCCGCCGTTCACCAATGCCCCGTGCGCGACCCGCTTCGACATAATCCGCTTGCAGCGTTTGCTTCAAATTCACCCGCACAATCCGCTCGAACACGCCGCTGATCAGGACTCCCAGCGATAAACAGGGCAACGCTAGGTAATGCAGGCTAGTGAAAAATTGCGTCCCATCGCCCTTGAGCAGACTGTCGATCGTGTATAGTCCCGTCGGCCCCTCGGGAGCCAGCATGGTCGAGGGAAAGCGGGTGCCGAGGGGAAACCAGTTCAGCCCCACGGAGAAGATTAGCTGCAAAATCATCCCAAACCAGAACAGCGGAATCGAGTAGGTAATGATGCCAAAAAAACGACTGGCCGCATCGTATTTCGTGCCCGATCGCGAAGCGGCAAATGCCCCGATCGGAATCCCAATCAGCAGCGCAATCAACAGGCTAAACAGCGCCAGCTCCACCGTTGCCGGAAAATATTCGCCGATCACTTTGGTAATCGCTTCGCCTTTACTCGTATCGCCCAGATTGAACTGGAGCCAATGCCATTTGCCTTCCGCATCGGTGACGTTGAATTTGAGAAAAGAACCCAAATAAGCCAGATACTGCACCAGCATCGGTTTGTCGTAGCCCTTACTGGCCCGTAATTCGGCTTTGAGTTCGGGTGGTGCTTTCGGCCCCAATTCCGCATCGATCGGGTCACCGGGCAAGGCCCGCACAAGGATAAACACCAACGTTACCGCAAACCACACCATCAGCGGTGCCAGCATGATCCGCGTCAGGGCGTAGGTCCACAGCGAACTCGATCGGGAGGCCATAGGGGAAAATCGCACGACAATAACTGTCGGTCACTATATCGTGCTTAGCGTGATCTTGTTTAGCGGGCCGAGGAAAAGCGCGACGTGGAGAAGCGTCCCAGTAAGCTCACGGGTAGACGGGGCTGCTGGAGCACCGATTCATAGAGGGCTTCGACGTGGGTGATGTTGTTACTCAGGGTGTAGCGATCGAGGACGCGCTGCCGTGCTTTTTGGCCCAAGATCAGACTCAATTCATCATGGTCACGCAGCAAGGGCAGCAGGGTTTGCAGTTGGGTCGAAACGGGCTGGGTGGTGCGCATGATGATGCCTGCGCCATCTTCCAGGACTTCACCATCGGCTCCCGCATCGGTGGCGACGATCGCCAGCCCGCAAGCCATGGCCTCCAGTAGCGAGAGGGACAAGCCTTCCACCAAGGACGGCAGCATGAAGACATCGGCGCTGCGCAGGATTTCGATCCGCTTCGCTTCTGCGGCGACAAAGCCCATCCACTGAATCCCCAGTTCTTCGCCGTACTGTGCTTTCAGCGTGGTGAGCAATGGCCCACTGCCCAGCATCAGCAAGCGGCAGTCTTTACCCAACCCTGAAGCCTTCCAAGCCTTTAGCATCGGTTCGACGTTCTTTTCCGGAGCCATCCGCCCCATGTAGACAAAGACTCGCTTGGCGTTCCAGCGCTGGCGCAGTTGAGTCCGCAATGCGACTGGGGCCGGGGAATATTTTTCAATGTCCACGCCGTTGGGAATCACAGCGACACGCTCAGCGGGCACCCCGAGTTTGACGAGAAGGTCCTTCTGTAGGTAGGAGAACACGATCGTCCGATCGTAGTTTGCCAAAGCGGGTGCGTAGAGCTGATACATCAGATATTGCGTCCCCGAGGCCCAGCTCCGCATTTGATGGTCAAAGGCGGGGTGGAACGTCGCGACTAAGGGCAAACCCATTTCATCGCAGAGTTCCGGCAGGCGGAAATCGAGGGGGGAAAGGGTCAAGGAAGCGTGAACTAAATCGGGCCGTTTCTTGGTTAGGGCGCGGGTGAGGACTTTGCTCGATCGAAACTTCGGGATGGTGTAGACCTGCGACTTGAATAGATAAGGAATCGTCACTTCCTGAAAATTTGGGGCGGTTTCCGGGGCATTTTCTTCTTGGTCGAAGTGAAAGAAGCTGACCTGGTGATCGCGATCGAGCAGGGCATTGGTGACTTCGCGTCCGTAGGTGACGTTGCCGCAGAAGGGGGATTTCTTACCGAGCCAAGCGATATGCATGGAGAGACTCAAATAAACTGCATCAAAGGGTAATTTCAGCGACGAAGGATTCCAGCCAAGCGGCGTTTAAGCGCTCTCGACCGGATTATGCCGTGGCTAGAGTATGACGCACTTTCGGGATTTACGCGAGTGGTAATCCCCGATCTGTGGGCGATCCCCTGGATTGGATGACGTTAAGGTGAGTCGATCGGTGTCGCTGTATCCGGAATATCCGGCGAGATGTGAGGCATATCCGGCGAGATGTAAGTGGTCAACGCCAAGCCCGCCAGCACTAAGCCCGCCAAAATCAAAAAGACGGTCTTCAACCCCAGCGCCGATTCTGCCACCCCCGCCAGGACTAAGGGCAAGGAAAGCGCAATGTTCACGGCATTATTTTGCAAGCCAAAGACTTTGCCGCGCATGTCTTCCGGCGTTTCTTCCTGAATCGTGGTCTGCATCGGTATCCCAATCAGGGCGGCACAAATGCCAATCCAGGCGATCGTACTCAAGCTGGCCCAGAGGCTCATGTGGAAAAAGGCCAATAGGGCGAGCCCGACCGCCATGCCGATCGAGCCGTAGGTGCCGAGCCGTTGGTTCGAGAGCCGTTGGCCGAAGTTGCCCAGGAGCGTTGCGCCGATCGCCATGCCCACGCCGCCCGCTGAGAGCAGGAAGCCGAACTGTGAGGACTTAATCTCCGGCATCACCTCCGCCAAGCGCACCGCCAAAACGGAAAGGGCTGCAAAAATCGAGAATAGGATCACCAGCTGAATCAACGCTGCCCGCACCCGCTTTTGCTCCGCTAGGTAGCGCACCCCATCTTTGATATCCGCGAAGACGTGGGGCTGCACTTGGTTGGGATCGATTTTGGCCTCCCCAGTTTTCAGCAACAGTAGGATCAACCCGGCGATCGCATAGCCGCCGCCGACCAGGACATCCTTACCAAAGTCAGCAATTTTGAAACCGGAGAACAGATGATCCGCGATCGCCAACAGCGGTTCCCCGAGCGCAAAGCCCAGAATCACTGAAATCATCATCGTCGTGGTGTAGAGCGAATTTGCCGGGAGCAGGTCGCGTTTATCGACGACTAAGGGAATCGCCGACTGCTCCGCCGGGGCAAAGAACTGAGTCAGGGTGGAAATCAGGAACGTAATGCCCAGCATCAAGGCGAAGCCCACGGGGGTATCGCCCCAGGGCTGCCAATTGCTGACCAAGCTCAGCAGCGGCAGAATCGCCAAGACCAATGCACCCCGGAGCAAATTTGTCAGCACGAGAACGGCTTTTTTCGACCAACGATCGACATAAACTCCCGCGATCGAGCCAAACAGCATCGCCGGAATCGTAAAGGCCACCATAATCGAGGATACCCAACCGCTAATCGCCTGGTTTTCCTGCTGGAAGCGCCCATCGATCAGCGCAATCATCAGCACCAGATAAACCTTGTCCGCAATCTGCGAAAACACCTGCCCCGACCACAGGGTTAAAAACTTCCGATTCTTCAAAACTGGCAAAAATCCGCCCGTCGAAGCTTCCGGGGCAGATTCAAGGGCAGTATCGTCTGCGTCACGATTCGGTGTGGGAGTTGGAAGATTCATTCAAATAACCGAATAGGACGCGCTCGTCGATTGATACCGATAGCTCCGGTTGGGGCGCGCGGCCGCGCGCCCCAAACACAGTCAATAACCCACATTAAATATGGAAACAAACAGTAAAACAAACTGTCAATCAAACTGGCCGATCGGATTGGCCGATCGCAATGGTATTGAGCATACTGGCGCAAAATTCGTTCAATTCTGCGCCAAGCGGTATGCAATGCTTCCCCAGAATAACCAGCATTATCGGAAACCTGGGGCAAAGTTTCCTGTGCTAATTGTTGCATTAAATAAAGCTCAATGGCATCGATTAGCAGCATCGTTTGGGGTGCGGATTTCTCGCTATGACGTTGACGGCGATAGCGCGGCAGTTGTGCGATCGTCATCACCCGGTATTCTCCGATCGCCTCGCGCACCAAGGCAAAGTCCTCGGCTTCCAGCTTCCCGGCCTGAAATTCCGCGCGACTGGTTTCGAGGGCCTTGAGTTGCTCATGCAAAGCTGGCAAGCTAATCACCCCGCCGCCTTCAATGCTGAAGCCGACTTGCGCGTCTTCCATTGCCTCCAGGTTGGGTTCCAGCACGGCATTACTGATGCTGCATTGCTGTACCTGGGGGGCGAGACCGCCGAGGGCCAGTAACTGATAGACCGCTTGGCTCAGGGCTGGCAAAATCTGTTCGGGTTCGGCGGTGGCAATGCGGCTCAAATGTTCAGTGAATAAATAATATAGATCCGCTTGGGGCTGTTCGGTCAACGCCTGATGCAAGACGATTTCCGCCAAATACTGACCCGCTGTGAGCTTGGCCAAGTCACGGGCGAGACCGGGGTAGGATTCGAGGGTTTCGGCTTGGCTGATCCGATGTAGGGATTTGCCTTGGGCCACGAGCAAATCATTGACGACGAAGAGGCCGCTCCGACCCCCGAGTTTGGCATTGGGTTTCCGGGCACCAGGGGCGATGAGTCGTAATAGCCCCATTTCCGGGCTGAGGAGCGTGAGCAACCGATCGCTCTCGCCCATGGGGGTCGCCTTGAGGTTAATCCCAGTGAGCCGAAAGGTCCGACCTGTACCGCCTTTTGCCGCTGTACTTCTCGGCATTGCCCTAACCCTGCTGCTTCGCAGCACTCAGCCAGGCCACTCCGTAGGAGGTGCCCAATCGCGTTGCCCCTGCCAGCACCAGTTCATAGGCTTGATCCAGGGTGCGAATGCCGCCAGAAGCCTTCACACCGACCCGATCGCGGGCAATCTGACTGAGCAATCGCACATCCGCTACCGTCGCGCCGCCCTGCCAGCCCGTGCTGGTTTTGAGAAACTTCGCTCCGGCATCCATGGCAATTTCAGCGGCGAGTTGCTTTTCGGCCTCGGTCAGCACGGCAGTTTCCAAAATCACTTTCACCACCAGCCCTGTCGCTTGCACAATATCGGCGATTTCGCGATGTACGCGATCGCTGGCTCCGGATCTCAAGGCCCCCAGATTAATCACCACATCCAATTCGGTTGCGCCATGCTCTGCGGCTTCCTGGGCTTCGTAGAGCTTAGTCGCCGCCGTATTGAACCCAGTCGGGAAGCCAATCACAGTACAAACCTGGGGGGCTTTGCGATGTAATTGTGACACGGCTCGCTGAACGTAGCAGGGGGCAATGCACACTGAGGCAAAGCCAAACCGATCGGCTTGGTCACACCATTCATCCACCTGCTCAAGCGTCGCCCAGGGACTCAGTAGGGAATGGTCAATCAGCGGTGCCAGGTCAATTTCAGCAATGCTTTGCGGCATGGGGCGAGGAGTTCAGTACTTGGTGAATTCAGTCCCCACCAGCATAACGAAGGGAGGCACAAACTGTACCTCCCTCAACCGTGGTCGCTTGAAACCCTGATCCGTATCCCCCCAAAGCCAAGTCACCTTGCACCGGCCAATCACAACAAATGCTTGTTGCAATCAAATCAGTCAAATTTCAAAATCCCAGAAATCAATCGCTTCCGAACAGACACTCGAACTCAATATCACCTCGATCAGCCATCTACCGAGTACCCAGACCTTGAGTGACTGGGGGTGGCGTAGTCGGTTGCGGCACAAAAGCGGCCACCAAAACCCTCGAAGCATTGTTGCTAGTCGCAGTCGATTGCACTGGTGTCGCAACCAATCCCGAAATCGCAACACCTGTCACAGCACAACAGACAATTTTCAGAGCGGAACTCATCATTTCAGTAACCCAAGCGCTTCACTTAACAATTGATACTAGGTTGGATGCAGGTATTTCTACGGAGGCTTTAGACTTTCTTCAACATCGAGTAGATTCCGCGTTACACAAGTTTCGCTATCTTCTACAGGCTTGCTGATGGCTTATTGATGCCTTATGGAAACCCAACATCGACTTTGGCAAACACACAGGAACAAAACACAAACGACTAGGCTCAGAGGCAGAGGAGAATTCGCAATTACCTCAAGCTCTGATTTCACCCTTCAGCCAACATCACACTTCAAACAACAGGAAGTCACAGAAATTCACTCGCGCGGGCGTGTGATTGTATCACAAAGAACAGCAAATTTTGAAAATCAACAGGTTGTTTTCAAGGCTGATGTAATTTACGCTTGCACCTCGGAAAAGTTAATCCGGGGAAACCAGGAATCACATCCCAACAGAGAACAGGGCACCTAAGTAAAAACACTGACAAAGCTCAAATTAGCCAAAATTTTAGGCACATGGGCACGCAGGATTTTCTACAAAGCCTTACGTATCAGAGTGACAGAGATCACACGACTAGGTTGTGTCTAGTGTCGCGAATGAAAAAAATTTTTGATGAGTGGGTATGACAGTTTTCGAGCTGTCACAGCTTCAGATCGATGAGTCGATGTTGCGGAATGCCACGGGTTGACAAGTATTAGCAAATCGTCGTGTAGCCTTTGTTGACTGGCTTTAATGGAGCAGATCGCAAGACTATAAGCAGCTTACGCGGACAAATGCACGATCGATGCCGCTGAATCATGCGCGGGGAAAATGTGCCAATTCATGACCCTTCGAGTTCGGGATCCCCGTATTTCTACGACGCTAGATGTGGCGGATCATTCCAGTACGGTCGAACGACTTGACTTTTGCCGGATCCGCAATAATGATTGATGCCTGATTGCGGCGATCGCGACCCGCATCTAGGTCAAGGGATCGTCACGAATCCTGAATCAATTATTAAGCTCTGTTGCAATCTGCTTCAGGCCGTCAAAACGCCCGTGATAGGATGCATGGGTATCTTTTTTTGAAACGTTTGGAGAAAAGGCTTTGGCACTACGGGTAGCTGTTGTAGGTGGAGGTCCCGCCGGAGCTTGTGCGGCGGAGGTACTCGCAAAGGCGGGTATTGAAACATTTTTAATCGAACGCAAATTAGATAACGTGAAGCCCTGTGGTGGTGCGATTCCCCTCTGCATGGTGCAGGAATTTGACCTACCGGAGTCGATCATCGATCGCAAAGTCCGCAAGATGAAGATGATTTCGCCGTCGAACATCGAAGTGGACATCGGTCAGACGCTTAAGGACGATGAGTACATCGGCATGGTGCGTCGGGAGGTGTTTGATGACTTCCTGCGCCAGCGGGCGGCGAGCCTCGGCGCACAACTGATCAATGGCACCATGTACAAGCTGGAAATCCCTACAACCAGCAATGGCAAGTATGTGCTGAACTATGCCGACCACTCCAACGGGATTGAAGGTGAAGATAAGCGTCTGGAAGTGGACTTGGTGATCGGCGCGGACGGCGCGAACTCGCGGGTGGCCAAAGCGATCGATGCGGGCGACTACAACTACGCGATCGCGTTCCAAGAGCGGATCATGATTCCGCCGGACAAGATGGAGTATTACCAAGACCTGGCGGAAATGTACGTCGGGGATGACGTGTCGCCGGACTTCTACGCTTGGGTATTCCCGAAGTATGACCACGTTGCGGTGGGTACGGGGACGATGAAACCAAACCAGGCGAAGATCAAGCAGTTACAGGCGGGGATTCGGGCCCGTGCGGCCTCGAAGATTCGCGGCGGGAAGATCATCCGCGTCGAAGCGCATCCGATTCCGGAGCATCCGCGTCCGCGTCGGGTCGTCGGTCGGGTCGCCTTGGTGGGTGATGCGGCAGGTACCGTAACCAAGTCTTCCGGTGAGGGGATTTACTTCGCGGCGAAGTCGGCGCGGATGTGTGCCGAGGCGATCGTTGAGTTCTCTGAAAAGGGTGCGCGGGTGCCGACGGAGGCCGATCTGAAGGTCTACCTGAAGCGCTGGGACAAGATGTATGGGACAACCTACTTGGTGCTGGACATCTTGCAGCGCGTGTTCTATCGCACCGACGCGACCCGTGAAGCGTTTGTCGAGATGTGTTCGGATATCGATGTGCAGAAGCTGACCTTTGACAGCTATCTGTATAAGACGGTAACTCCGGCGAATCCGCTGACGCAGATGAAGATTACCGCGAAGACGATCGGTAGTTTGATTCGTGGGAATGCTTTGGCACCCTAGAGTTATCGGATCAGACCAGTGAGTTAATCGGTGAATGGGATGGGTCGTTGGGCCTGTCCCATTTTCGATCAGCAGCGTGAAACTTGCTTAAGCCAAACTAGATTCATCCTTTTAGAATATTAAAACTGTCCGATTTTGCCCACAAGTTGGTGAAATCAAGAAATTAGCTTCAAAGTTATGAGAGTTTTAGTATGAATGATCTTCTGGGAATGGCAGTTTGTGATGAGTGCAATTCTCGCATTCGCGTTTTCAAACGCCATGAATCGCTAATTGGGAAAACTGTCCGTTGTCCCAAATGTCACACTAACTTTACACTCACATTGGAAACCCCAACCAATAGTGACATAATCGCTGTGGAAGCGGAGCAAGAAGAAGAGAAGCAGCGTAAGAAGAAACGTTCCAAGGATGAAATTCGCGCATCACACATCACAACAGCGTTAGAGGGATTTCGCGCGCTACATGGTCGATTGAAGGAAATCGCCCAGGCTTCAAGTAGTTCGGAGGAGCAGGTGCGGATTTGGTGTGTTGACGCACTGAAAACCGCACTCGGATTCAATCATGCTCAAATTGACACAGAGCTAAAGGCGTTGAATGGCCGAGTCGATATTGCAATTAAGCTGGGTGACACGGTTCAAATGATTATTGAATGTAAGAATGTCCGGTCAAAGTTGAAGAATAGTGTGCGTGATCAGGCAGGAAGTTATGCCACAACCTTGTCGGCACCTTGGGCCGTCGTGACGAATGGTGACATCTGGAAGCTCTACCGCGTCACGCCACAACCTGGGAAAACGCCCCGAATGGATTTGGTATTTGATATTGCACTGTTAGATGAAGACGGGATCAGTGAAAGCGACGCTGAAAACCTCTATCTACTATCCAGTCGGGCTTTAACTTCAGGCGATACAGAGAGTGAGTATCATAATGTGCGTTCTACCTCTGCACCTAAGATCTATGACGCTTTATTTTCAGAGCGCGTCCTTGATGCCATGCGGTTGGAACTGACGCAGACTTACAAATCGGAAACGAATCAAAATGTCAAGATTACCAATGAGGATGCAAAAGCGGCAATGCATGATCTAGTTACTCCGCTTGACCTTGGATAACCGCTTAGGCAGTAGAAGTTACGGGCTGATCAGTGGATAGCCAGCCGAAGTAGGTTAACTCTCTGACCAGCCTCATTTGCTATCTTTAGGGAGAAGGCGCGCTCGTATTTCCGTCCGTTGAGGCCAGTTATGCAATACCAAATTTCAGTAAGGCATCAGCGTAATTCGCCTGATCTATTAAGTTTGTTTCACTGGGTAGATGACTAACCTGATTCCTGCAAGCCAATATAGAGATATGCCAGAATGGAGATCTCATTTTGCTACCTACGCCCGAACAAAGTGCTGCCAGTGTTTTTGTCTGTCAGATGTTATCCAACTGTTATCGAGATATCCAGATCTTTCGCTACAGTCCTACGAGTCAGATTCTTTACATTTTTGCGAACGATGAGTTGCAGATTGTCATAGCCCCAGATGGAAATTGGAGATTCTTAGATGAAACCGAACTATGATGCGATGTCTTGGTCAGAATTGAGGGCGTACATTCTCGAGCATCGGGACGATGTGGAAGCATTAGATGCGATGTACGCGCGGCGCAGCCCTGATGCTGAAGCAACTTGGTTTACTGCCCCGCAAAACCTCCAAGAATGGGAACAGCAAATGGCAACGCTCAAACCTTTGCTAACTCAAAAGCCCCAATCTTAAATGTCGCGAGCTTGGCGTAGTTCGGTAACGGTTGTGCAAAAAGCAGCGGCGGCCCGATCGACTTCGATGCTGGTGGTCGATCGACCGAGTCCAAATCGCACCGAAGCGTAGGCTAAGTCTTCACTGCGGCCCAACGCCTGCAAAACATGGGAAGGCGCGATTTTAGCAGTGCTACAGGCGGAGCCAGAGGATACGGCCATCACCGATCGCAATCCCAATAGCAGCGCATTGCCATCAACGCCGGGGACGCTGACATTAAGGTTGCCTGCGAGGCGTTGAGTGGGGTGGCCGTTGAGCAGGATGCCCTCGACGGCTTGCAGCTTTTGCCAGAGCCGATCGCGTAGGGTCAAAATCCTGGCTTGTTCGATCGTCATTTGCTCAGTGGCAAGGCTGATCGCTTGGGCCATGCCGACAATCAGCGGCGGATTCAGGGTGCCCGATCGGCGATCGCGTTCTTGGCCGCCGCCATGGAGCTGCGGGGCGATCGTCACGCGCGGATCTTTGCGGCGGACGTAGAGGGCACCGATGCCCTTGGGGCCATAGATTTTGTGGGCGGTGAGGGACATCAGATCGATCGGCATGGTGGCCATGTCCAAGGGAATTTTGCCGATCGCTTGGGCCGCATCACTGTGGAAAAAGATGCCGCGATCGTGGCAGAGTTGGCCGATTGCGGCGATCGGTTGCAGCACCCCAATTTCGTTGTTTGCCGCCATAACCGAGACGAGGATGGTGTCCGATCGGAGCGCCGCTGTGAATTGGGTTAAATCGACGAGGCCATCGGGCTGGACGGGCAAAACGGTGATCGCAAAGCCCAAACTCGCTAAATAATTGCAGGGATCGAGGACGGCGTGGTGTTCGGTGGCGAGGGTGATGATGTGCTTGCCCCGGTGGTGGTGGGCTTCGGCGATGCCTTTAATCGCGAGATTATTCGCTTCGGTCGCGCCACTGGTGAAGATAATTTCGGTCGGGTCGGCCCCGATCGCGCTCGCAATGCTTTCCCGCGCTTGTTTGACCGCCGATTCCGCATTCCAGCCGTAGACATGGCCCACACTGCCGGGATTGCCAAATTGTTCGGTGAAGAACGGCAACATCGCGGCCAAAACCCGATCATCAACGGGGGTAGTGCTGTGGGCATCGAGATAGATCGGCTTACTCATTAACGGACTTACTCATCAACAAAGCAGAGATGTTCAGGGGGAGTGGCATCTCCTATGATGGACGATGGTTAGGGAACTGGCTAGGTTTTGGCAGGTTAGGTTTTGGGAAGCGCTGGGGGAATTGGGTATGAATCGAGTCAGTTGTGCGATCGCGCTGGGTGCGAATCTCGGTGAACCCCAAGCGACCCTCGAAGCAGCATTGGTTGTGCTTGAGCAGCATCCGCAGATTAGTCTAGAAGCCAGTTCAAGTTGGTATTTGACAGCGGCGATCGGGCCGCCGCAGCCGGACTATGTGAATGGGGTGGCAGTTGTGACCACGCAATTGAGTCCATCGGCATTAATGGCGCAACTGTTGGAAATTGAAAATCAGTTTGGGCGGGTGCGGCGGGAACGCTGGGGGGCAAGGACGTTGGATCTGGATTTACTGCTGTTTGGCGATGTGATTTTGGCGACACCGGATTTGACCATTCCCCATCCTCGGATGTACGATCGAGCTTTCGTATTGGTGCCGTTGGCAGAAATTGCGCCGCATTGGTGTGATCCTGTTTCGGGCCAGACGATCCAGGCTCTAGCTAAGGCGATCGACCGATCGGGGGTTCGACAAATGCTGTGACTGGAATTAATTATCCGAATTATTGGTGAGGCAACTATGCCCTACGGTGCGGAACCGCCCCAACGATTGAAGCAAAAGCTGACCTATCACGGGCGTAAGTTTAGTTTTGAAGTCAATCAGTTGCGCCTGCCAAATCAGTCGGTCGGGGACTGGGAATGTATCAGGCATCCCGGCGGGGCGTTGGCGGTGCCTTATACGAATGATGGCAAGTTGGCGATCGTGCGGCAATATCGGTTTGCGGCCCAGGGACGATTGCTGGAGTTTCCGGCGGGTACGGTGGAGAAGGGTGAAAGTCCAGAAGTGACGATCGAACGGGAAATTCAGGAAGAAGTGGGCTATGCGGCGCAGACTTGGCGCAAACTGGGGGAGTTTTTCCTGGCACCGGGATATTCGGATGAAATTATCTACGCATTTCTGGCAACGGATTTGAGCAAGCTAGAAGTGCCGTTGGCCCAGGATGAGGATGAGGATATTGAAGTGGTGCTGATGACCCCCGCAGAGGTCGAAACCGCAATTCATCAAGGTGATATGACTGACGGGAAATCGATCGCGGCGTTTATGCTGGCGAAGCCCTATCTCGTCTAGAACTGACGGAAAATCGCAAGTGTGTTAGATTGGCTAACGCATTGATTTCTGGGGTTTTCCATGGCGGACTTGATTTTGTTTTGGCATCGGCGGGATCTGCGGATTGCGGACAATATTGGGCTGGCGATGGCAAGGCAGCGATCGGCGCAGGTGGTCGGGGTGTTTTGCCTTGATCCGCAGATTTTGCAGGGGGATGATATTGCCCCGGTGCGGGTGGATTATCTGCTGGGGAGTTTGCGATCGTTGCGCGATCGGTATCGCCAAGCGGGCAGCGATTTAATCCTGTTGCAAGCGAATCCAATTCCAGCATTACCTAAATTAGCTGCTGCCTTGAAAGCTGCCGCAGTTTATTGGAACTGGGACGTAGAGCCTTATTCCCAGAAGCGGGATGATGCGATGATTCATGGGTTAAAAGCTGTGGGAATCGAAGCGCAAACGCAGTGGGATCAGCTTTTGCACACACCCTACGAAATTGTATCGAAAGCGAAAAGCGAACCCTACACGGTTTATGGGCCTTATTGGAAAAACTGGAGCGTGAAGGATAAAGCGCCACCCTATCCTGAGTTGAACGGTGCAAAGGGTTTAGACGTACAGCAACAGCAAATTGCCGAGGAAAATGGCGCGATCGCGAATATGCCAACACTCAAAGATTTAGGCTTTAGTTGGGATAATGAGCAGGTGCTAGAACCGGGTGAAATCCCAGCACAGAAACGGTTAGAGCAGTTTGTCGATCGGGCGATATTTGCCTACGATGAAGCTCGAAATTTTCCGTCGCAACCCGGAACTTCAACCTTAAGTCCCGCATTGAAATTCGGCACGATCGGGATTCGGACATTGTGGGCAGCAACGCAAACGGCAATGCAACGGGCTAACAGCGAGGAAGCGCTGGCAGGCATTAAAACTTGGCAACAGGAATTGGCTTGGCGGGAATTTTATCAGCATGTAATGTTCCATTTCCCAGAACTCGCCGACGGGCCGTACCGCGAACATTTCAAGCAGTTTCCTTGGGAAGACAATGCGGCGCATTTCGAGGCTTGGTGTGCGGGTAAAACCGGATATCCGATCGTCGATGCGGCAATGCGACAGATGAACGCAACGGGCTGGATGCACAACCGTTGTCGGATGATTGTGGCGAGTTTTTTGACAAAAGATTTAATTCTTGATTGGCGGTTAGGTGAAAAGTATTTCATGCAGCATTTAGTCGATGGTGACTTGTCGGCAAATAATGGCGGTTGGCAGTGGAGCGCTTCGAGTGGCATGGATCCCAAGCCCCTAAGGATTTTCAACCCTACCAGTCAAGCGAAAAAGTTTGATCTCAAAGCGGAATATATTCGCCATTGGGTACCGGAATTAAAATCCGTGGCGACAGCGGATTTAATTAGTGGCGAAATTAGTCGCAGCGATCGGAAGCGGTATGGGTATGTGAAACCGATCGTCGATCACGCCGTACAACAGCGGCGGTTCAAAGAGCGATATGCAAAGCAGAAACCGCCCGCTGGGGAATGATTTGGGTGTTATTTCATGTTGTACCCAAATAAGTTGGGATCGACTTCGCCCAATTGCAGGTCGGCTAATCCGTATTCCGCCCAGCGTTGATCGACCAATTCGGCGGTAGCTGGATCGGCCTTCAGCTCGTCGTTCCAGGTGCGATCGGTCTCGGGATAAACCTTGGTCGTCGCATCAATCCCCATTTTGCTGCCTAATCCGGCTTTTTCGGTGGCGAAATCTAGACTGTCAAAGGGATTGTCCGGCAGGATAAATACGTCACGGGCTGGATCAACTTTTGAGGTGATCGCCCACACCACCGCCCGTGGATCGCGAATGTTAATTGCCTTATCGACGATAATCACAAACTTGGTATAGCTAAACTGCGGTAAGGCACTCCAAAATGCCAAGGCTGCTCGCCTTGCATGGCCGGGATAGGATTTGTCGATCGAAATTACGGCGGCTTTGTAGGACAGGGCTTCCATCGGCAGGAAGAAGTCGATGATTTCCGGGACTTGCTGCCGCAGAATCGGGGTGTAGATCCGGTTCAGGGCGATCGCCATCATTGCGTCTTCCTTGGGCGGACGACCGCTGAAGGTAGTCATGTAGATCGGATCTTTGCGGTGGGTGATGCAGTTGAACCGAATCAGTGGGCCTTTGGGATTGGCGGGGCCGTAGTAGCCCATGTGATCCCCCGCCGGGCCGTCGGTGCCCACTTCGCCGGGGGTAATCGTCCCTTCAAGGACAAATTCCGCGCTGGCGGGGACTTCGAGATCGACGGTTTTGCATTTGGCGAGGTGGATGCCGGAGCCGCTGTAGAGTCCGGCGAAGAGCCACTCGGACATGTCGATCGGCAGGGGGGTCGCAGCAGCCATGATTACCAGGGGATCAACGCCTACGGCAACGGCGACTTCGAGCTTTTCACCGCGTTCAGCGGCTTTGCGCAGGTGACGGGTGGAGCCGCGCACGGAGAGCCACTGCACGGTCATCGTGTTTTTCGATTGCAGTTGCAGGCGATAGACTCCGACGTTGGGGATTTTGGTTTCGGGGTCTTTGGTGATCATCAGGCCCAGGGTGAGGACTTTGCCTGCGTCGCCGGGGTAGACGTGGAGCATCGGGATTTGGGTCAGGTCCACGTCATCGCCTTCGATCACGATCTGCTGACAGGCCGGGAAGAGGTCGCGATCGGGTTTGGCGCGCAGCACGTCGAAGAGGACTTTGCCCAGATCGATCGCTTGCTTGATTTTCTTAGGCGGGCGGGGCTGGTAGAGGATCGCAAGTTTGCGGCCGAGGTCTTCGAGATCTTCGGGTTTCTCCATGTTCATGGCCCAGGTGACGCGCTGGACGGTGCCCATTACATTGACGGCGACGGGGTATTTTGACCCTTTGACGTTTTCAAACAGCAGCGCCGGGCCACCGGATTGCAACATGCGGGTGGCGATTTCGGAGATTTCGAGGTGTGGGTCAACTTCGGTCTTGATCCGGCGCAGTTGGCCCCGTTCTTCGAGCATCTGGAGGAAACCGCGTAAATCTCTGGGCATGGCAAACCTGAAGGGCGAGTAACGAAATGTAAAGTCACTCTATTATCCCCGATCGGTGGCGGTGCTGTCAGCCTTAAATCGCCCCCCAGCCCCCAATCCTGGGGGAGCAAGAGTCAAAGCCCCCAGGATTGGGGGTTTGGGGGCGGATAGCTTGATGTTTCAATCAAAATTGTCGCGCGCTAATCAGCGAAATCGACGGTGTAGCTTTGATCAAAGACGATGACCCGATCGCCCTGGACGAGTTTCCGGCCCCGCCGTTGTTCCATGGTGCCGTTGACATCGACTTCCCCGGTTTGGATCAAGATTTTGGCTTGGCCGCCAGTGTCGGCGATGCCTGCGAGTTTGAGGAACTGGTCGAGTTTGATGTACGCTTCGGTGACGGCTTCGTTGGGATTCGCTTCGCTACGCATGTTGTTTCACCTCGGTCTTCTGTGGAGAGCGCTATGGCCGCCGCATCATTATCGGCTGAATCATTATCCCAAATCCTGTCCGCCCTCGATGGTCAGAGTTATGGCCGTTATCGTGATTTGGTGGGGGAATGGTATGAATTGGATGGGGCTGGGACGATCGGTGCGCGCTGGTCGTTGATTCGCGCGCAAGCTGATCCTTTTGCGCCGCCGAGTGTGTGCTGGGTGCAGGTGCCGCAGACGATGCCCAAGCATCTGTGGGCGAATCCGGTGCGCGCGATCGCCCTTCGCGATTACCTTACCCGCCAATTCGGACGGGCAATTCGCGACATGCGTTTGGGGCGCGATTTAGAGATTCTGGTGCCGGGGCAGGCGATTTTGGCCCGTAGTTGTGTTTGGGTTTCGGAGCAGGAAATTGAGGTGCGGTTTCGGGTGAATTTGCCTGCGATCGGTCGGCGGATTGCGGGGCGGCAGGCAGTGCAGCTATTGACCCAGGATTTGCCGAAGGTGGTGGCCCGATCGCTGGATTACCACGCTTTGGATGCGGCGGCGATCGTGCGTCATGTCGAAACCGCTGAGGATACGGCGGCGCTGCGATCGCAGTTAGCCGATCGCCAGTTAATCGCGTTTATTGCGGATGGAGCGATGTTGGCCAGACGTAGCGGCATTGACGATCGGCCGGATACCGAAGCGATCGCGTTTCAATCCCCGCCCGAGGGTCGCGTGACTTTAGAACGCCCCAATGCTGGCCCGATTACGGGGCTGGGCATCGAACCCGGCGTGACGCTGATTGTGGGCGGGGGCTACCATGGCAAATCGACGCTGCTGCAAGCGATCGAGCGGGGAATTTATAACCATATTCCGGGGGATGGGCGGGAAAATGTCGTGACTAACCCGCAGGCGATCAAGATTCGGGCGGAGGATGGGCGATCAGTGCGCAATGCGGATCTATCGGCGTTGATCAATCATTTACCCCAGGGGCGATCGAGCCAATCGTTTAGTACCGAAAATGCGAGTGGCAGCACATCCCAGGCGGCGAATCTGGTCGAAGCCGTAGCAGCGGGGGCGCAGGTGTTGCTGATGGATGAAGACACCTGTGCGACGAACTTGATGATTCGGGATGGGCGGATGCAGCAGTTGATTGCGGCGGCGCAGGAGCCGATTACGCCGTTGATTGATAAGGTGCGGCCCTTATACGAGCAGCGTGGGGTTTCGACGATTTTGGTGATGGGCGGTTGCGGGGATTATCTGACGGTGGCCGATCGGGTGATTGCAATGCAGGATTTTCAGCCTTCGGATGTGACCGAAAAAGCCAGGGAAATCGTCGCGGCCATGCCCGAAGTGCGGCAAGTTGAGGGAGATGCCACCTTTGGCGCGATCGCGGATCAACGCATTACCCGTCCGCTGCTGACCCCCACCCAGCCGCGCAAACCCCATCGCGGCAAAGTGCGTGGGTCAGTGATTCAGTTTTATGAGCAGGAAGTGGATTTGGGTGCAGTTTCACAATTAATCGAACCCGGTCAGCTCAAAACTTTGGCGGCAACGATCGTGGCGTTGGATGCGGGGGATTATCAAGCCGCTAACGGTAGCTTGGCAGCGATTTTGGCAGAATTTACCGATCAGATGCAGAGCGTAGATGACTTGGATGCGGTGAATGGGGAGCGATGGTCTTCGACCGACCAGAGGTCATCGGGTGAACTCGTCGAAGTGCGGGCGTTGGAATTGGCGGCAGCGTTACATCGGTTGCGGGCTTCGGCGTAGCTCAGCCCTCGGTTGTGGGGGAGGGGCTTCGGCGTGGCTCAGCCCGCGTTGCGAATATGGTGTGATCGCGTCGGGCTTCGGCTGCCGCTCAGCCCTCGGTTGCTGGGGAAAGAGTTGCCAGCCGACTAGAGGGTACGATCGCCGATCACCCAGTGGGTTGAGCGTCAGCCGAAACCCACGGCATTGTTGTCGATGAGGGCGCTATAGTGTGTAGGCTATGTTCAATTAGTGTTTTCGCATGAGTGACGTGCCTGCTTCCCCCGCGTCCGGCGCCGATGACTGGACGATCGACCCCACGATCGTTTCCCCACAAGCCGCCCGCCCAAACCCTACCCCAGCCGATGAACCCGGTTGGATCGACGACATTGTGCCCGATCGGCCAGACGATCGCATCGATCCGGCTAAACCCCGACGGCAAGTCGATCCCAATAGCCCGATCGTGATGGTGGAGACGGCGTTTTTGGCCAGTGCTTCGGCGTTGGTTTGGTTAATCAATTCCTACTTTCCGATCGGGCCATTGCTGAAGCTGTTTTTCCCGATTCCGATCGCGTTGATTTATCTACGCTGGGGCCGTCGTCCGGCTTGGATGACGACGTTGATTGCGACGTTGCTGCTGACGATTCTGATGGGGCCGGTGCGGAGCATTCAGTTTTTGATTCCCTTTGGCTTGCTGGGGGTGATGCTGGGGGTGCTGTGGTATCGCCGATCGGCCTGGGGGATGAGCATTTTTCTGGGGATGATTTTGACGACGCTGGGGGAATTTTTCCGGTTGTGGATTTTGTCGGCGCTGTTGGGTGAAGATCTGTGGCGCTATTCGACGGTGCAGGTGACGGGCCTGCTCGATTGGCTGTTCGATCGGTTCAATATTCTCCAACAGCCTTCGCTCTCCCTGGTGCAAGTCTTTGCCATTCTGTTGATTGCGGTGCGGAATCTGGTTTACCTGTTCACGGTGCATTTGGTGGCGAGTTTCCTGTGCGATCGCCTGGGCAACCCGATTCCTCGTCCGCCGCGTTGGGTGCGGGTGCTGTTTGAACTGGAATGATCCGTTCATGATGGTGCGTGCCTATACTCAGTTCGCCCAGGCCGATCGCTGGCTGGCCCAGCAGCGGGGGCGTAAACCGCTGTTTGCCTGTGTGTTGGGCTTTACGGAGACGGCGCTGATTCCGGGGATTTCGGCGGCGGGGGCGACTCCCGACGATCGGCGCTATACCGCCCTGGCGGATGCGGAATTTTTATTTAATGGCGTGACGGATGCGCCGCCGCAATATCCCCTGCCACCGCTGCAAGCTGGACTCTCGCCGACGGTGATTTCGCGGGCGATCGTCGAGCAGTGGCAAATCCCGATCGGCTTACTCGATGCCGGATTGCCGGAACCTTTGCCTGTCCCCCATCACGACCTCGGGGGAACGGTGGCGGCTTGTGTCAGCACCGGGGCGGCGATGTCGCGCGATCGGGTGCAGCACCTGTTCCTCGAAGGCGTGCGTTGGGGCGAACAGTTGGGGCAACAGGCGGCCCGGAATGGCGGTTATTTGGTAATCGGGGAATGCGTGGTGGGCGGGACGACGACGGCCCAGGCGTTGCTCACCGGACTGGGGATTGCCGCTGCGGATCGGGTGAATAGCAGTCATCCGGTCTGTAACCACGACCAGAAATCGCAAATTGTGGCAACGGGATTGCAGCGATCGGGCCTGGTATTGCCGCCCGTAGGATTGGGCGAAATCCTGGAATTAGTCGCGGCGATCGGCGATCCGATGCAGCCTGTGGTGGCCGGAATGCTGCTGCGAGCCAGTCGGGAATGTGGCGTGCTATTGGCTGGGGGAACGCAGATGTTAGCGGTCTATGCCTTGGCCCAGGCGTTAGCGCAGGCCCCGCCGTTGATTGATTGGCGACCGGAAAATGTAGTGGTCGGGACGACGCGCTGGGTGGCGGAAGATCCGACGGGCGGGACGATCGCGCTGGCGGAGTCGATCGGCACAGTGCCCTTGTTAGCCACCCAACTCAACTTCAGGGATTCCCGCTTGCCCCAGCTCCAAGTTTATGAACAGGGATTCGTCAAAGAAGGTGTCGGGGCAGGTGGTCTCGCGATCGCCGCCAGTCTCCAAACACCAGAACGCGCCGAGGATTTGGTCGGCGCGATCGAGGAATTGGCGTTGCGGTTGGGGCGATCGCAGCAGTCTTAGGCGATGCGTTGAGCCAGTAGTTGTTCTTCCAAAGCCGCAATCCGGTTGTAGGCCGCAGTGAGCTGGGCGGTGAGGCGTTGGATTTGCAATTCTGGGGACATATTTTTTTCCGATCGGGGCCGTCCGTATTCGGCATCCCCATCTTCGATCAATACGTCTTTGCTCTGCATCATCATTTCGTGGTAGCTGCGGTTCTGCGGGCCATTGTGATGACCGACGAGATCCGGGCTGGGCACTGAATGACTGGGTTGGCGATCGCCGAGTAACCCCACAATGTATTGGCTGAGTTGCTCAATAGATTGATTGAGGGTATTAATCTGTTGCTGTAATTGATTGATCTGAGTTTGTAAACCCTCCATAACCCTCAACCCCCTAATGTGGTTTTCACCCCCCCATCATAGGCAGGGCGATCGGAAAGCCGGGGTTACTTATGATTGATTTAAGAGTTGTCCAGCGATTTTTACAAACTGATACATTATCCGGCTTAGTGTAATCGAGGCTACAAACTAGAGGTAGCCGTGCTCTGCAAGAAAATCGGGGCTAATGTCGGCGAGGGGACTAGAAGCAGAATTGGGCGATCGTAAAAACTTTTCGACATATTTGCCGAGGATGTCACCTTCGAGATTGACGGGGCTGCCGGGTTGTAAATGTGACAGATTGGTTTCCGCGTAGGTGTGGGGAATGACGGCGACGGTGAAGCAATCGCCCCGATCGGTGCAGTGGGCGACGGTGAGGCTGATGCCGTTGATCGCAATGCTGCCTTTGCCGAGAATATAGCGGGCGACGCTATCGGTGTCGGTGGTGAAGGTCATTTCCCAAGAAGTCGCCGTTTGGGTTGCCGATTGCAGGTGGCCCTGGCCGTCCACATGGCCCGTGACGAAGTGACCACCGAGTTTGCTGCCGACGCGCAGGGAGGTTTCGAGGTTGACGGGGGTGTTGCCTTGGGCCGCTTGGCCGAGGGTCGATCGGCGCAGGGTTTCGGGGGAGACGACCGCCACGAAGCCATCGCTGAGAATGGCCGTGGCGGTGAGACAAACCCCATCAACGGCCACGCTATCGCCGATTTCGAGATCGCCTAGAATGGCGGCTTGGCCCGCTGGGTGGCAAGTGATTTGGACATGCTCCGGATCGAGCAGGCGGAGGTGGCCAGTGGTTTGGACTAATCCGGTGAACATGAGGCTGCGGTAGGGGGTGGTACTTCAGTTTAGCGCTATCGCAACATCAGTCTAGTCAATTGCGTCCCTGATCCCGTAGGATTTAGAAGCGCGAAAAGTTGCAAAATAATTTTTTTCAAGTCGTTTTGTTATTCTGATTTTTAAACTTGTTGATTATTGCTGAATTGTGACCCGCGTTGGACTGATTTTCCCGACCCGAATTGCGTACTGACGATCGTGGCATTGGCCCGATCGGTGTTCTTGAGGCGAATCGTATGATTGAAATGAAAGTGGCGGGCATTGGTTTGGACCCGGCGACGCGGAGTTCGGTATTGTTGCTCAAAGATGGCAATGGCCGTCGGGCGCTGCCGATTTACATTGGGCCGGAGCAAGCCACGGCGATCGGCAGTGTGCTGGAAAATAAGGTGCCGCTGCGGCCAAGCACCCACGATATTTTTACGAATCTGCTCGATGCTTGGGAGTTGGTGCTCGATCGGGTGATTATCCACACGCTTCAGGACAGTACGTTCTACGCGGCGCTGGTGGTAAAGCAGGGCGAGCGCACCCGCGAGATTGATGCGCGGCCCAGTGATGCGGTGGCGCTGGCGGTGCGGGCAAATTGTCCGATTTTGGTGGTGGAGGAAGTGGTGGCGGATGCGTCGATTCCCGTCGATCGGGATGCGGATGAAGCCGAGCAACGAGCTTTCCGGGATTTTGTGTCGAATCTCAATCCGAAGGATTTGGTGGAGCAGGCCCAGCAGTCCCAGCGACGGTTTGACTAAGTTTTTGGATTAGTGGCTAGGGTTGCATCATGGGTGAACTGCGGGGTTGCGGCGGTGATCGGTTGTGGACAAATCCCGCCTTGAAATTGATTTCAAGGCTGATAGCCAAAACCCATTGAAATGGGTTAAAAGAGCGAGCCAGTGGCATTTCCAGTCCGCTGAAGCGGACTTGCGCTGTTAGCCTTGAAATTCATTTCAAGGTGGGGCGCGGGATTCACCCAGATTCCTCAATGCAGTGATGATAAACCACTAGGGACTGCCATGCAGTATCGGCGATTTGGGCGAACGGATTGGCAGATCTCGGTGCTATCTCTGGGAACGATGCGCTGCCTAGAAAGTGCGGCCCAGGCCCGATCGACCTTGCAATCGGCAATCGCGGCGGGGATTAACCATATCGAAACAGCCCCGGCCTACGGTGCAAGTGAAACCTATCTGGGCCAAGCCTTAGCCGCTGGGGCAATTGACCGATCACAGTTGTATATCACCAGTAAAGTTTTGCCTTCTCTGGATGCGGCGGCGACGATGGCTTCGATCGCGCAATCCCTCGCCCGATTACAGGTGGATTATCTCGATGGTTTAGCGATTCACGGGATCAACACACCGGAGCATTTGGATTGGGTCAGTCGGCCCGATGGCTGTATGGCAGCGGTGCGGGCCGCAGTTGCCGTTGGAAAAGTGCGGCAGGTGGGATTTTCAACCCATGGTGATCGGGCAGTGATCGAAGCGGCGATCGCGACGGAGCAATTTGCTTTCGTTAATCTGCATTACGGCATTTTTTTTCAACGCAATCAAACGGCGATCGACCTTGCAGCAGCCCAGGACATGGGCATTTTCATCATTTCGACCGCCGATAAGGCCGGACTGCTCTACACGCCACCGGAAACTTTAGTCCAACTCTGTGCGCCGCTATCACCGCTGGAATTGAACTACCGCTTTTTGCTCAGTGATCCGAGGATTACCACCCTGAGCGTCGGGCCAGCGGTGCCCGAGGAACTACGATCGCCCCTGGATTTGGTGCAAGATGTAACTGCTGTAAACCCGCTCAGCCCGGCAGAACAAGCGATTCTGACCCGTCTCCAGCGCCACCAAACGGAACAATTAGGCGCCACAGAATGTCATCAATGTCATGCCTGTCTGCCTTGTCCCGAGCAGATTAATATTCCGACGGTGCTGCGGCTCCGCAACTTGGCGATCGCCTATGATATGCAAGCCTTTGGTGAATATCGTTATGGTATGTTCGAGCGGGCGGGCCATTGGTTTCCGGGACGGCGGGGCGATCGCTGCACGGATTGCGGGGACTGTCTGCCGCGTTGTCCGTCGCAGTTGGCGATTCCCGATTTGCTCCGCGATGCCCACGATCGGCTCAAAGGCAAGGCGCGGCGGCGGCTCTGGCAGGATTGATTTGGGTTACGCTAATGCTACTCAGCACCGATTCACTTATGGTTCAGCGATTACAAGGCCCCCTTGCCCCCAATCCTGGGGGAACCGGAGTCATCTCCCAGCACATTCGGGGAACTCGAATTAAAGCCCCCATTATTGGGGGTTTGGGGGCTACTTTCGCCTTGGTCAGCACCCTACTCCTCAGCCCGTTCCTGCCCCAACCCGGCGCGATCGCCCAAAACCTCCCCGCTGACCAACGCCCGTCGAGTCTCCTCCCCGAATCCCCCGAACCCGAACACCAATTGTCTGACCCCACCTTGCCGCAGGTGGTCATTGAAACCCCGACGATCAATCTGGAAGACTTCAAACAGGGGCTTTGCGCTACGGGTACCCTCGGGCGCAGCGATCGGGCCATTAGTCCGCTGGGGGCGACGATTCCCAGTCTCTGGTGGACTCGCGATCTCCTGGTCAGCAAAACCCAATTCCACCCCAAGTTGATCGAAGGCTGGCTGGTTTGTGGGGCGGGGGTGCAGGAAGGGGATGCTCGCGCCTGTGCGATTGCACCCGATCGACCCGGGCGGGTGGAAATGGTGGTAAATAGTCAGCTCTGGACGGTGCTGGACTATCTCAGCCGCTATGAGTTGATTTCCCGGTTTGGGTCAGCAGCCAGCGAGTGTGGCTACAACATTGTGATTTTTAGCAGCGATCGCCTGCTGATTGCCGATTACACCTGCGACTTTGAGACGACGGATCGGCGCTGTCGGTTGCGACCGGATCTGTCCGGGAAGTCGGGTCTTAAGCGGGTAGCGCCGGACGGATTTGATGCCATAGAGTATCGAATTGATTTTCGCTAGCGCGATCGAGGGGCAGTAATGGTTCGCAGTCCGCCCATTGGGCGGGCGTGAGGTTGAACGGGCGATAGTCCCCGTTGGCAATCACCGAGCCGCCATCGCTCAGCCCGGCCATCTGGGCGGCAAACTCCGGCTCCCAGAACTGATTAATCCAGCTTTGATAAGGCCGATCGCGCTTCGGTTCAGCGCGTTTGGGCCTGACCCAGAGATCGGCCCAAACCGTTGTGCCGGAACTGGGAAAGGCGATCGCGAGCCGCGACTCGGTGCGGCGCTGTTGGAGCAGTTCCGCTGACCAACCGACGGCGATCCAGGTGTGGCCCAGGAGCAATGGCTGGAGGTAGCTGGTGTTGCTGTAGAACTTGGCTTGGTCGTGGAAGGCTTGCAGGCGCGGCAGCAATTCCGGGATTTGGGTGAGGTCGGCGGGCTTGCCGTCGGGGGTGGAGTAGCGTTTGCCGAGGGACTTGAGTGCCATGCCGATCGTCTCGCGGGAACTGTCCAGTAGGGAAATGCGGCCCTTGAGCTGGGGATTGAGCAAGTCCGACCAGTCCTGGGGCGGTGCAATGCCCTGCGCCGCGAGGAGATCGGCGCGATAGGCGATCACTGTTGCCCCCCAACGGTAGGGTGCGGCCCACATCCGACCCGTGGGGCTGATCTGGCCTTGGTCGTCGCGGGTGACGGATTGCTGCCAGCGAGGCTCAACGCCTTTCCAAGCAGGAAATTGGGCCGGATCGAGGGGTTCAATTAAGCCCTGCTTGATTGCCAAACCCAACCAATAGTCACCGATCGTCACCAAGTCCGGCAGTTCATCCTGGGTAGGAGCGGGATTGGTCAGCGAAAACCAAGGTTTGGGGCGGGGGCGTTTGCCTTGGGCGATCTGCTGCCAGGTTTGGAGCTGGGCGAAGACTTCGGGAAGGGTAGCGACTTGGCTGTAGGCGAGTTTGGCGGCGGGACTGTTGCCGGCCGATCGGCGAAAGCGCTTGACCAATTGGGGCGGCACTGACTGCTTGAGGCCCACCACACGCGGCACTTCGGCAGCGATTCCCTGACAGCCCGCCAAGCCCATACCACCTAGGCCCAATGTGCCCAGCCCCAGCGCCGCCCGACCACTTGCAGTTAAAGCTGTCTGTAAAAAGTCCCGTCGATCCATCTAGCGGCTCCGCCTTACTGTTTCTGTTCCAAGCCAGAACCCACTAAGTTAATCACACTTGGGGCACTGCCGTCCGTTGGCCGATCGTAGGTGACGATCGTCCGAATCCGGGTGTTGTCGTTAATCAAGCGCATTTGATCGACGGCCACCGATCGGCGGTACACCGTGGTCATTTCTAAGGTATTGCGACTGGGCTGGTAGGTAAAGCGCCCGGCGATCGCCCCGGATTCCGAATAGCCTTCATCGCGCAGGTAATAGCCTGTAAGGATGTCGGGATCGTGGGGGGAGATTTCGGCGGCGATCGGCAGGGGCAATGGCGAATGCCACTGACTGCTGGGCACCAGATGATCGAGGATAAAGAGTGCGGCGAGGTTCATTGAGCGGCGCTCGCCCGTTTCGGACACCGTATCGAAAGCGATGCTAAAGGCGGGACAGTCGGCTTCATAGCCTTCGGCGAGGGTTGTCCCAGTGGGCAGGGCCATGGTGATAATCCGCCGCTTCTCACGATCGGGCAATCCCGCGACTTGATATTCCGTATGGGAGCGCTCGACTTCGCCACTGGGCAGGTAATGGTAGGTGCGCTCGATCAGCCAATGCCCATGACACCGCGCAAAAAATTCATCAAACGTCAACATTGCCAATCCCACTGCACAACTGCGGGGTATCGACCCCACCGCTATTCTATCGCGACAGCGATTCGATCGTGATCGCCGTGGGGGGATTCCAGCAATTCCAATTCCAAAATTTATCCATTGGCGATCGGGATTAAAGGGCGGCATTGCGCGGTTGAGGGCGCGGAAAACGCGCCCGTACGGGCGGGATCGATCATTGCGAGAGAGTTCGCATTTTTGTGTAAGTCAAGCTGAAAGTCCTGCTAGGAATGACTCGATTTTTGATTTACACAAAATTCTGAACAGCCTCATCATTGCCCCATCCCATCCATGCCGTGGTCAGTGATCCGTAGGGGCGTGCATCCCACGCCCACAGCCCACGCCCCCCAACGATCTCCCCCCATCATCCCATCCGATCGCGGCAATCAGTGGAATTGGGAATTGCCAAGGTGATTCCGGACGTTAACCCATTTACCGATTGATCCGATTCGTCGTCGGCAACTGGGCCGTGCGTTGCTGCTGGGCGATTTGCAACGACTGGACGAGCTGGGCCATCGATCGCTCCAAGTGCTGGCTGGCATCCTGAGCCACCCAAGTGCCGTCCGGCAGCATTTGCCGCAGTTCAAAGTGCAGGTGCGGCCCCGTGGATGCCCCGGTGCTACCGACGCGCCCGACGACGGTGCCCTGCTGCACCACATCACCGGGACGGACATAGAGTTCGGACAGGTGGGCGTAGAGGGTTTGGCGCATGCCATTGTCATGCTCCAGGGCGACGGTGATGCCATAGCCGCCCATGTTGTCGGCTAAGATCACCCGTCCGGGCATGGCAGCGACCACGGGAGTGCCCATGGCAGCCCCAATGTCGGTGCCAGTATGCAATCGCTGACTGCCGCTAATCGGGTGAATCCGCCAGCCAAATAGCGAGGTGATCGGGGCGGGCACGGCGATCGGGAACATCATTTTGAGCTGGTCAAGGCCGGGCATGGGGGGCAGACTCATGCGGGCCTGGTAGTAGGAGGGCTGCACGGTGCTGGAGCCAAATTGCATCCCGGTATTGCTGAGGTTGACGGGGCCGATCTGAACTGCCGCTGGGGCGTTGGTAGTTGGGGCGTTGGGTAAGGCGATTTTGGCGATCGGGGCGGTTTCGGGCTGGATTGCGCCTTTGATCGGTGGCGTGACTTTGCTGGTTTGCTGGGCGCTCTTCTTGAGTGCGGTTTTGGCGAGGGACTGGCCGTCGCTTGTGGGCGCGGCGGACTTCGCGGGCGCGGGTGCGGCAGAACGGGGTCTGGGTTGCAGCTTGGCCCTTGGTGCGGGTTTCGTTGCGGGCAGCGGCTCGATCACGACTTCCAAGGGTGGCACAGCGGTAGGGCTAGGGGCCGGACTGGCGGTGGCATTGGCGGCGGGGTCGGAGTTGGCCACGGGTTCTGGGGCGATGGCGGCGCTCGGTACTTCGAGCGGGGGAAGACTGGCTTCCGGCTGGCTAGCCTCGGGCGCACTGAAGCGCTCCGGCGGGGTGACATCGATCCGGGCGGGGGATGTGCCCGCGAGCGCGGCGGCATTATCGCGGCTCGCAACACGATTGCTAGGAGCGCTGGTTTCCGCGTTAGCAATGGCTTGGCTGTAGGCCAAAGCGCTGCCGAACAAGCCGAGACTGCTGAGACAGCAGCCCAAGCGCTGGGCCGATCGGCGGAGATGGGTCGCCGATGTGACAGCGGGATTGTGCGAACGAGACATTGGATCAAATTCCATAGAAGAACGCAGGGGCAAGGGATGAGCGCCTCGGTATTGTTCGTGATCAATGTCACAATTATTACCAATACTGCCACTGGATTGTATCTGCCTAGCGATAGACAATTGCATAAAAATTTCGTTAGATAGACGGATCAATTGTGGGGCTAGGACTAAGATTCCCGCGAATTGCTCCGGGAAATCACTTGTCGGCCCAGCAATTGTTACTAGAACTCCACAATTGCCTTATACGCCGCCGATCGTTGCAGCTCCGGACTATTTCGATGGGCTGAGCGGCGGGTGATGGGTGGTTGGATGCCGGGGTGTGACACACTGGGTTGACTCCCTTTCATTTTTTGGAGCAATGCCTCATGTATCGCTGGCAATGGGAAACCCTTGAAGACCGTCCCTATTTGACCTGTGAGCTGCTAGCCGCTTGGCGGCATGGGTTCTTTACCCAGCAGTTTGCACCGCTGAATCCGTTTGAAATTACGGCATTGGCCTTTCCGGGGGCGGCGACCTACCGAGCCAAGCAAGTGCATGGCAATCACATCCTACGGCCCGCGTTGATTCCGGCTCCGGTGAATAATGACAATTTGGTGGATGGCGATGGGGTGGTCTGTGAAGGGCCGGATCAAGCGGTGTGGGTTTGCACAGCGGATTGTACGCCCGTGTTGATTGGCGATCGGCGCACCGGGCAAGTCGCCGCGATCCATGCGGGCTGGCGGGGCACGGCCCAAAAAATCGTACCCGTCGCGATCGCCCAGTTACAGGCTCAAGGCAGTCAGCTGGCCGATCTCTGTGTGGCGATGGGGCCCGCGATCGCGGGGGAAGTCTATCAAGTTGATCCCGAAGTGGCGATCACGACCGCTAGCACGATCGCGCCGGGTATCGAGGGTCTGACGGAGCCGGAGGCGATCCAGGCTTTATTGGGGTTAGAACATTCGCCCGTATTGCCGGACAACAACGCTGACAAAGTCCGATTGGATGTGCGACAGGTGAATCGATTGCAGTTGGAGCAACTGGGCTTGTCGCCGGAACAAATTGCGATCGCGCCCCATTGCACCTTCGCGGATTCGGTCAACTTCTTTTCCCACCGTCGTGCGCCATTGCGGAAAGCCCAATGGTCTGGCATCGTCAGTAACGCTTATCAGTAACGCCTAAACAGTCGCGGCGGCGATCGCGGGGTCACTGACGGCGGCCAACTGCGCCGCTGCATTCGGTGCTGCCTTCAGGTCAAACCAAAAGGTGGTGCCGATGCCGACTTCGCTCACGAGTTGAATCTGGGCTCCATGCTTCTCCAAAATATTGCGCACGATCGACAGCCCCAGCCCCGTGCCCTCCAAGGTATGCACCCGATTCTCTGCCCGGAAGAATCGCTCGAACACCCCCGTTTGATCCTCCGGGTCAATGCCAATGCCCGTATCCGCGATCTCGATCCGAATCAGCTGGGCGTGACTGTCTAAGTCACATTGCGCCAGCGCATAGGCCCGAATCATCACGGCCCCGCCGCTGGTGGTGAATTTCAAGGCATTGCCGATCAAGTTGGCAAACACTTGCAGAATTAAGTCGTAGTTGCTCCAGACGCAGGGTAGATCGCGGGCAACTTCCTGACGCAGTTCGATGCCTTTGTCCTTGGCGTTGAGTTGGTAGGTGCGGAGGGTTTGCTCGATCGCGGTTTGCAGTTCCACGCCGTCGAAGGCGTAGGTTTTGCCGGATTCGAGACGGGAGAGATCGAGGACATCGTTGACCAGGCGGGTGAGCCGATCGGTTTCACGGTTGGCGGTTTCGAGGAATTCGCGCTGTTGGCTGGGCTCAAGGGCATCGCCGTACTCATAGAGGGTTTCGATAAACGACTTGATGTTGAATAGGGGGGTACGCAGTTCGTGGGAAACATTGCTGATGAATTGGCCCTTGGCTTCGTTCAGTTCGGCTTCGCGGGTGATGTCTTGAATCGTCAGGGCAATGCCCTTCGCGGTGGCGCGAGCACTGTCGAGAACGCTATTGAGTAGAACCCGGATCGTACGTTTCGTGGGTTCGGTCAGGACGATCTGGAACTCTGCGGTTTCGGTATTG
>JBJORF010000022.1:0-48845 GCA_046049545.1 Cyanobacteriota bacterium
CTCGCTGACATGACACCGGCATGGATTGCGTCACTGACGCAGTTTCCCTTTATTATGAAGGCCCTATCTGACGCATCCATTATTTGATTTGGTATAAGAACTGCACATGTAAAATCTCTAACTTTATCAGCAACAATTTCATATTCCGCTATATTAGTTTGATAAACAGGGTGGTCAGCATAGGGTTTCGGCAAATTTCTGCCACTTCTGATGCCAGACAATGTGCGATTGAATATGTACAACTTCGTACCTAGAAAAGCGAAGATGTAAAATAACAGAATAATTTGAATCCAGCCTGTAAAAGTAGAGTTGAAAAACTGATTAAATATCACAATAAAAAGTAGTCCGATACATGCACCGCCTATGGTTTTTGTCAAGACAAAGTCAATGTATCGTTGCATAATGGCTTTAGTGTGGTAACTGTTCAAAATTTTAGACAAGATGAAAATCCGATCGAGCACATTGCACCATTGCGACGATGCGCTATGCTTCGCAGTAACGCATCCTACCCGATCGCACCCAACATAAACCGCATATAAGGCGCATACAACTCCGGCTCCAACAAAAACGAATCATGCCCCTTATCCGAATGCACAGTAATATACGTCACATCAATCTTTCCCGCTTCCAACTCCTTAACGATTGTCATCTGCTCATCTGGATAAAAACACACGTCCGAATCAATACTAAAAATCAAATATCTCTGATGTCCACAAGCCCTGATCTGCCTTGCATCCATCGGCTCAAGCTGATAGCGCTGCCACATATCAATAATGCGTAAATAACTATTCGCATCAAACCGCGCCGCAAACTTATAACCCTGATACAGCATATAAGACTCGATCGGGTGCGACAGCGCATAAAACTCACCCATTCTTGTATCTCCCGCAATCTCCCGCCGCGCCCGATTCTCCAGCACCTTCAGCGACACAAACGTCTTATGCGACACCATCCGCGCCAGCGCCAACCCCTCCTTCGGGGCTGCATCCGTCTGGTAATTTCCCCCCTGATAAAGCGGATCATTGCGAATCGCCATAATCTGCTCAAAATTCAAAATCCGTTGCAACGCTGTCGTTTCCTTTCCCGTTGCCAATAGCATCACCGTCCGCACCATCGCCGGAAATCGCTGCGCCAATAGCATCGCCATCATTCCGCCCAACGATCCCCCAATCACCGCTTTCAAACAATCAATCCCCAGATATTTCAACAAATGCAACTGGCTTTGAATCACATCCAACGCACTCACCGACGGAAAATCGCCCCCATAAAGCTCCCCAGTTTGCGGATTCACCGATCGTGGCCCCGTCGAGCCATAGCAACTGCCTAAATAATTTGCACAAATGACAAAATGCTCATCCGTATCGATCGCCTTCCCCGGTCCAATAAACTCATCCCACCAACCCATCACACAATCCTTGGTCCAGAGCGCCACCCCCGCAACCGCTGGATTCTGTCCCGCCGCATGTTGACTTCCTGTCAATGCATGAAACAGCAAAATGGCATTGCTGTGATCGGCATTTAACGTCCCATAGGTCTCATACGCCAACACCACTTCGTCCAACACCACCCCGCACTCAAACGGAAACGGCACTGGAATCGTAAAAAATTGCGTCTCAACCGAACCGATCGTCATGGAACAGGCACATCAAAATAACATCACAACCGCAACGGACTCATCGGCAAATTACTGGTGCAAATTGCCGGGCCGCCGTCAGTCAGCGACCCAGTAACTTCTATCTCACACGAATTAACTCAGCGCTTGCTTCAGGTCAGCGAGAATATCATCGATACTCTCAATCCCGATCGACATCCGCACCAACTCCGGCGTAACGCCCGCTGCCGCTTGATCCGCCTCGGACAACTGCGAATGCGTTGTCGTTGCCGGATGAATCGCCAAGCTCTTCGCATCGCCGACGTTCGCCAAGTGGGAGAACAGTTGCAGCTTCTCGATGAACTTCTGACCCGCCGCTGCGCCGCCTTTAATCCCAAAGACTACCATCGCGCCTGCACCCTTCTTCAGGTACTTCTGGGCCATGTCGTAGGACTTATCGCCCTTCATCGCCGGATGCCGCACCCACTCCACCTGTGGATGCTTCGCCAGAAACTCGGCCACCGCCAACGCATTTTCCGAATGCCGTTCCATCCGCAGATGCAAGGTTTCAATCCCTTGCAAGAATTGCCAAGCATTATCCGGCGAAATACAAGCCCCCAAATTCCGCAGTGGTACCAAGCGCATCCGCAAAATATATGCCAACGGGGTCAAATCCCCCAAATCATGGGCATACCGCAACCCGTGATAGCTTGAATCCGGCTCACTCATCAGCGGGAACTTGCCCGAAGTCCAATCAAATTTCCCCGCATCGACCACAATCCCGCCGATCCCATTACCATGACCACCCAGCCACTTCGTCAACGAGTGAATCACAATATCCGCACCATGCTCGATCGGTCGCAGCAAATAAGGCGGCGTGAACGTACTGTCCACCACCAACGGCAACCCGTTGTCATGGGCAATCTTCGCCAATGCCTCAATATCGGTTACATCTAAGCTCGGATTCCCGATCGTTTCGCAATAGATCAGTTTTGTCTTGTCCGTAATTGCTTTACGGAAGTTTTCTGGATCGGCTGGATCAACCAAATGTGCCTTAATCCCGAATTGCGGCAAGATGTCCTTAAACATCGTGTAGGAACCGCCGTACAAATTTGCCGACGAAACGATTTCATCCCCCGACTGACAAATATTGATCACGCTATAGAAGATCGCACTGGTACCCGAAGCCAGCGCCAATGCGGCAACGCCACCTTCCATCGCGGCCACACGTTTCTCCAACACATCCTGTGTCGGGTTCATCAACCGTGTGTAAATATTGCCCAACTCCTTCAGGGCAAACAAATTCGCGGCATGTTCCGTATCCCGGAAAGTATAGGAACTGGTGCGGTAGATTGGCACCGCCCGCGACATCGTCGTCGGGTCAGGCGATTGTCCCGCATGCAGACATTGGGTCTCTAGTCCATAGTTTGCAGTCATCACAATCCTCAAATAAAAGCAGGACATCGAATCTAGTCCTGACCCATGATTTTATCGCGAGGGTTGCAACGCCGGGTAGACTCAAGCCATTAAATTTTGTCGAATTCTGCGATCGCCCACTCTCAATCCCTCAATACCTAACTTGCTTCACGCTGCACCTAACTTGCTTCACGCTGCACCTAACTTGCTTCACGCTGCACCTTGGCTAGAAATGCCGGGTAATTATCCAAGTCCGCTGGTGAATTCAGCGCCGGACAAGTCACCCATTCCCCCTCCGCGCTAATCTTTTGAACATAGGCACTGATCGCCGCCAAATCATTACGATGACTTAACAAATACGATCGCAGTTCCTGCCGGGACATCCCTTGAAAATCATTAGATCTCATAGCGCTTTGACGAATGCTCCTCAAGACTGGAGTAATGACATGCTCACACTTTAAACATCCATCGACCATCGGGGAAAATCAGGATTTCTGTTTCCTCTCCCGCCAAAATAAAAATATTGCCGGACGAATCATCCATGCAAACCAGCGACAACGATCGATACATCAACGTTAGCCGCTGACACAGATCAAAGCAAGTCTTCAGTTGCGGTAGAGTAGGGTTCTTCGGATTCGGGGTACGAGACTGGAGTTCAACCATAGCGCAGCACAATCACGATCACGACATTTCAAGACTTCAACCAATAGCCATCCCCAACGGCCCCCAACCCCCAATGCTGGAGGCTTTACTAGAGGCTGTAAATCTGGTTCCCCCAGTATTGGGGTCTAGGGGGCCAATCAGGGAGCACCGTAACCAACGATACAATGTTAGTACTTGCATACTTAATCGTCATCCTCGTCGTTGGGTCGATCGCCTTTTACCTTGCAGGCAGTTTCTTTACCTGGCAGTTTTTCCGCCAACCAGAGGAACCCAGGACTACACCCAACCTCCCAGAACCCGCCGTCGCCATCCTAGTTCCCATTCGCGGCATCGACGCAGGCGCTTGGGAAAATTGGTCTTCCCTCTGCACCCAGAACTACCGCAATTACCAAGTCTATTTCGGTATTATGGATCCGGCAGATCCCGCCGTTCCGATCGTTGAGCAAATTGTCGCCACCTACCCCGATCGGGCCAGCCTGATCATCAATCTCCCCCCCCGTGGCCCCAACCACAAAGACAGCAACGTCACTTACCTGCTCGAACAAGCCCAATCCCAACCTCCTGAGAGAATTATCTTCACCGACAGCGATATTTACGCCGAACCCGACTACATCGATCGTGTCACTGCTGCTTTGAACGATCCGCGTATCGGCATGGTCACTTGTAGCTATCTTGCCCGTCATCCCCGCCACCTCGGTGCGGCCTTCGCTGCCCTTGCCCGCTGCTGCGACTTTACGCCCAGCCTCTTGATTGCCCGCAAAATCGATGGCGGCGTTAAGCTCGGCATCGGTGTCACCATGGCCGTCACCCCCGCCGCTCTCCAAGCCGCCGGGGGCATCCACTGCAACCGCATCGGCTCCGACTACAACCTCGGCAAACGCATCGCCCAAGCCGGATATCGCATCGAACTTTCGCGCCACATCCTCGAATCCGACACGGGTACCGAAACCCTCCGCGAAGTCTGGCAACGTGAACTGCGCTGGGCGAGAACCATTCGGTTTAATAAAGGCCCGATCTACTACGCCCAGATCTTCTGCTTCGGTACTGTCTTCGCGCCTTGGCTGATTTTTCTAACCAACGCGGCTCCTTGGTCGATCACGCTTCTCTGCCTCACTTACCTCACCCGCTACCTCCAAGCGATGATCGCCGCCCACTACCAGCAAGCCCCGTGCCTCCGCCGTTGGTTTTGGGCCTTACCGCTGCGGGACTGCATGAGTTTTGCGCTCTGGCTAATCGGCGGCTATGGTCGTAGGATTTATTGGCGCGGTCGTCCGCTTCAGATCCAAGGCGACGGCATCATCACCGAACAGGAAATCGCATCATGATTCCAGGCAGCACAGGGGGCCGATCGCCCTGGCTCAAACTCATCGACGTGCAAGAACAGTACGGTCGGCACATCATCGATCGCTTCGCCGCCCAAATTGCTTCGACCAATCCAACAGAAACACCCGTCATCTGCGATCTCGGTGTCGGCCAAGGTCACGATCTCCAAACCTTCCAACCCTACTTCCCCAGCGCCGAATATTACGGCCTCGACTTTACCGATGCGAACGCGGCGGCGCTTCAGGCCCACCGCATCCAGCTCAGCACCCTCGACCTCGAACACGATCGACTTCCTTTTGCCGATGACAGCCTCGACATCATCATCGCCAACCAAGTCTACGAACACCTCAAAGAAATTTTCTGGGTCAGCCACCAAATCACCCAAAAGCTCCGCATCGGCGGCCACCTGATCATCGGCGTGCCCAACATCTGTGCCTTCCACAACCGTCTCCGCTTCCTCCTCGGCCACCAGCCCAGCCAAATGAAAAGCTATTCCGCCCACATTCGTGGCTTCGCCCCTCGCGAAATTCCCCGCTTTTTCCAAACCTGCTTTCCCCAAGGCTACCAGCTCAAAGTTCTTACCGGTGCCCAGTTCTACCCCTTCCCCCGCGCGATCGCCCGCCCCCTCGCCCGCACCTTCCCCCAACTCGCCCACTCCACCTTCTACCTTCTCCAAAAGCAACGCCCCTACACCGACGAATTCCTCCAACACCCCCAACGCGCCCACCTCGAAACCAAATTCTACCTAGGCGAATAATTAATTTCCCTTCGGTTCCCCCAGAATTGGGGGCGAGGGGGCTAGATCAACTGGTGCTAACCCCGATCGAACCGCTTCAACAAAAAATTCGGTCGCCGCACCGTAATCTGATAGCCCACCACAATCAGCCCCACCGCCACCGCAATCACCGGAATTGCCAACGGCATAAACAATAAATGCCAGGGATTACTTCGAATCAGCTTCCCCACCCGATCGTCCAGCACCTTTAATTTAGATGCCCACCCCGATCGCGTCGGATCATCCCGCTCCTGTCCCACTGCCGCGCTATCCAAGCCGAACTCCCGCAGCACTCGGCCCTGCCAGTAATAGTCATAGCCAATCAACAAAAACCGCTGATAAAAATGCCGCCAGCCATTCGGCGGCGCATGGGTCGCCCGCGCCGCCGGCTGTCGCCAAATCACTACCCCATCGCGTACCAACTGCTTCGCATGCACCACACAATTCCCCCGATACAGCGGCAAATCCACCGGAATCGGCTGCGTCAGCAAAAACTCGCGTCGAAACGCCACATTGTTCAAATAATACTGCGATCCCCGTTGCAAACCCCGATGGTCTCCGACCGACCGTAGGTCATCGCCCGAATACTGCGGGAAAATATAAGCCAACGCCATTGCCGTCCCATACACCCCAATTCCCCTGGTTCTCGTCTCCCCCGCCACCACCTGCACTGCTGGATCATCAAACGATCGCCGCATCACATCCAGCCACCCTGGTTCATAAAGGCAGTCCGAATCATAAAACACCAAAATCTCCCCCGTCGATCGCTCCGCTCCTAGCATCTTCGCCCCGTAATAGCTTATCCCCGGCGGCGCTTGGCAAATCGTCAACCAGTCATAGCGGTCGAGCAACGTCCGCTTGACCGACTCCGGCACATCCCCGCTATCAATCAGCAGCACTTCCTGGGCAACCTCCGCTCCCTGTCCTGCCAGACAATCCATTGCCGTCAACAGCTCCGCCACATTCGCCTGCGCTAAATTCTCAGTTTCCACAACGATCGAGAAACTTCTCGCCGCCACCGTCACTGCCTGCATTTCCATCCCCAATTCCCCAGCCATACCCTATTCAAGCTACCGTATTTTTGAGTTCATCACTCAGCGCCCCATCATCAACTGCGTCTCCATGAGTTTAATTCGCTTCCTATTCCAAACCTCCTGGAAACTATTGACGATTGCCACCGCTGCCGGACTGCTCAGCGGCCTCAGCAGCGCGGGCTTAGTCGCCCTAATCAACATCATCCTGCGCCAGTGGGGCACCTCGCCGAGTTCGGCCCTGGTCTTCGGCTTCATCGGCCTGAGCACGATCGCCCTCAGCGCTGGCATTGCCTCCCAGCTCCTCCTGATCCGCCTGGCCCAGCAAGCAATCTACAACCTCCGCCTCCAACTGGGCCGCAGCATCCTCGCCGCCGACCTCGCCCACCTTGAACAAACCGGCCCCGCCAAGCTCCTCGCCACCCTCACCGACGACATCCAAGCCCTCGCCAACGCCGTCTGGATCATTCCCTTCCTCTGCATCGACCTCGCTATGGTTATCGGCGGCCTCAGCTACATTTTGATCTTGGCTTGGCAAGTCCTGCTTCTCGTCATCACCCTGATCCTCCTCTTCCTCGGCCTGTATAACCAAATCCTCCGCCGCGCCAAACACCAACTCAAACTCGGCCGCGACCAGCAAGACTACCTCTTCCAGCACTTCCGTGCCCTCATCAATGGCACCAAAGAACTTAAGCTGAACTACGATCGCCGCCAAGCCTTCCTCACCGAAGACTATGCCCCCACCGCCGCCCAATTCCGCCACCATCAAACCCTTGGCCTCAGTTGGTTTGCGCTGATCGATAACTTCGGCAAATTCGCCTTCTTCTTTGCCTTCGGCACCCTCCTCTTTCTCCTCCCCAACTTTCTGAACATCCCCGCCGCCACCCTCTCCGGCTACCTTCTCACCTTCCTCTTTATCCGCCAGCCCCTCGAAAACCTGATCGCCCGGATGCCCACCCTCAGCCAAGCCAGCATCGCCCTCGACAAAATTGCCAGCCTCAATCTCAGCCTCACCGATCGCGCCGAAACCCTCACTACCCCATCTGCCCCTAACCCCAACTGGCAGACCCTCCAGCTCCAGCATGTCCACCACACCTATCCCGGCGAAGGTGACACCCGCTTCACCCTCGGCCCCATCAGTCTCGAATTTCACCCCGGCGAATTGATCTTTCTGATCGGCGGCAACGGCAGCGGCAAATCCACCCTCGCCAAAATCCTCACGGGCCTCTATCCTCCCGAAAATGGCGATATTTTATTGGAACACCAACCGATCACTGACCAAACCCGGGAATCCTATCGGCAATATTTCAGCGTCATCTTCGCCGAATTCCATCTCTTCGAGCGGCTCCTCGGCCTCACCGCTCCGCCGGACAAAATCCAGCACTATCTCCAAACCCTCAAACTCGACCACAAAGTGCAATTAGAGGGCGATCGACTCACTACCACCGCCCTCTCCACGGGCCAACGCAAACGCCTCGCCTTATTGACCGCACTGCTTGAAGATCGCCCCATTTACCTATTCGACGAATGGGCCGCCGACCAAGACCCCAGCTTCCGCCAATACTTCTACACCGAATTTCTCCCCCACCTCCAGCGCCAAGGTAAAACGATCATCGCCATTACCCACGACGACCACTATTTCCACCTCGCCGATCGACTGATCAAACTCGAATACGGCCAACTCGAATACGACCAACCCGGCGATCACTAATCCTGATCGCCCCCAGCATCATCGATCGACCCGCCACAACATCCCCTCCGCCACCGATTGCAACCTCACTCCATACTGCTTCTCATACAGATCATGAATCGACCGACTCCTCTTCCCATTAGTCGAAAATATAAACACATCACTAAACCCATTCGGAATCGCTGGAATCGCTTTCAAATCCGTTAACTGCAATGGCACCTCCGACTTAACCCCATAGCTCATCGCCACCAACGTTCCCGGATTCATCCCCTCCGGCTCCGCAATCACATAAGGCTTTGCCGATCGATTAATCACCTGCATTGCCGCAAAAATATTCACATTTTTATTCCACCAAACCGACGACTGCAAAATCGTATTACAAGACAAAATCTGTAACCCAAACAATAATCCCAGCATTCCTAATGCAATTTGCTGCCGCAATCGCGATCGGGACTCTAATTTCATCGCAAACCAATAGGCCACTGCCATCTGCATCGCCACATATACCCCGAGAAAATAGCGCGCCGAAATCGATCGCTGCCCGCCCGTCACCAAATCCGGCACCATCAAACCGCCCACCGTCGTCCCAATGAATAACATCAGGAACCACGCAGCCGCAGGCTGCGCCCGCCGACATAAATACACCAACGCTGCCAATACACCAATCACAATAATAATTCTCGGCCCATACATCGTCCATTGATCAGTCCCATTCCGAATTGCCGCCGCAACCAACCCATCCCAATCTAAAAACATCGCACTCCAACCCACCAGCCAATGCTTCACAATCTTCAGCTTCGGCATTGGCGACAATACCCAGCCCGTTGTGGCTTTCAGCATCGTCTGCGTATTCAGAATTTGCACCAACCAAGGGACAAATAATCCCCCGATCGTTACCAATGCCAAAGCAAACGAACCCCATAAATGGCTTACAAATTTCAGACCACGACGACGTACTTGCCAGCCCTGCAATCCCACATACAATAAATGTGCCAATAACGTAAATCCAAATAACGTTTGACTGTAAACACCCACCGCCCCAGCGAATATATACAATAACCAGGGCCCGATCGCTTTTTCCCCCAATTGCCACCGCCGCATCGCCCACAACAGCGCTGCACTCGACACCACGATCGCCAACGTCCACAAACTATAAGCGCGTGCCTCCTGAGCATAAAGCAAATGCACAGGTGACAAAGCCACCAACGTCATCGACAGCCAACCCACCAGCGAACTGCCAAACAGCTCTACCCCGAACCAATACACCGCAGGCAAAATCAATACACTAATCAACGCACTAAACGCGCGCACACCCAGCAGCGATTCACCAAAAATCCGCTTCCAGGCCCAAATCAAAATTGAATATAGTGGTGGGTGTTTCGCATCCTCGATCGCCAAGGATTGCACCGTATTCGCTAAATTACTTCCTGGCTTCGCGCGCTGAAAAACCTGCAAATCACCAAAAGCAATCACCCGATTATCAAACTGCCGCTTAAAATCATCAATAAAATAACCTGAAGTCCTCAGCCCTGTAACCGCTTCATCATTCCAGTAATAACGCCCCGGCAAATTCGTAAAGCGCCACCCCACGCCCAGCATCACTAAGGCCACCAATAACCAAGTCAACCAACGCGGCAAACGCCGTTTCTGGAGCGAATTCGGTGATGAATTCGACGGGGACTGCGATTCAGGGAAAAAAGCCGCCATAGATTGAAACCGGATTGTGCAACGATCGAGATCAGGCGAGCGAACATTGCACCGCAGCGTCCGCCCATTCCATTAAACTCTGGAAAGTCAATTTGCTAACGCAATTTTCGCAACGCCTGCGTCGCCCGATCGCGCAAATCACTATCCAAGTTCTTCGAAGCCGTCGTCAAATAAGGAATTGCTACCCTGCCCGCTTCACCGAGATTCCCGAGTGCAGCGGCAGCATACCCCTTAGTCAGAGGCTTAGAACGTTCATCCAGCAACACTTGCACCAAAACTGGAGCAGCATCCTTCGCCGCAGGCCCCATTTTTCCGATCGCCTGGGTCGCACTCGCAATCACCTCTGAATTGCCGCTTTTCATCAGCTGTAGCAAATCTGGAATTGCCCCCTGACTCGCCATCCCCAGATTGCCCACCGCCTCTGCCGCACTGGCCTGCGTCCCCACGTCGTCTGCTTTCAACAGCACCATCAATTGCGGCAGCGATCGTGCGACCCGTGGTCCTAATTTCGATAAAGCCTCCACTGCTGCACTCCGCACCTCTGGTTGGCGATCGCTGAGTCGCATCACGAGATTTGGCACCGATACTTCAGCCGCTTGCCCCATATTTCCCAGCGCCTGCGCCGCTGCACCGCGCACATTAGCCGCCACAAATTCCGGCCCAGCTTGCTCATCCAATAGCTGAATTAACTGCGGCACCGCCGTCCGCCCGATCTCTCCTACATTCTCCAAAGCCGTCACCGCCCGCAAACGATCGCGCACATCCTGACTCTGTAAATCCTCTAGGACAAACTGCAAAGGTACCGCCATCACCATCGCCATTCCCGGCTGTGCTTCCGCCAATTGGCTCTGCGCTAAACTCGGCGATGCCAGCAGCAAACTCATCCCCATCATCCCCAATCCACCGAGAACACTCGATTTGCGAGCCATCGGGCCTGTCATTTGCTTCAGAACTTGCGCTTTCATGCCTTCAACCTTGCTTGTCATTCAGGTGCTGAATCGAACATAGCTCACCTAAATCAGCCTGCGGGAAATCTCCGCCGATCGGCGTAAGTAAATTAACGGGTCTGCTGAGCATGACCTGTCGATCCTGACCTGTGATCATTGCCCGTCGCCTAACCGCCAACCTGCCAAATTTTAATCACACCATCATCACTTCCCGTCACCACCCGCTGTCCATTTTCAGTCGCCGCGATCGCCCCCACCGCTGCCCGATGCCCAATTAATTCATGGATCAGAAAACCAATTTTCCGATGCCATATTTTTACCGTCATCCCGCAACTGTGCAGCACCACTGGACTTTCCGGAATGGTAATCAATTGCAGTATTCCCCGATCGTGCCAACTGCCCCAGGTATCAATTAATTCTCCAGTCTCGATATTCCAACTGGATAGCCGCGATCGCCGATCGCCAGTCCACAACACCCGACCCTCCGGATCAAACTCCAAGGACATAATCTCGCAGCAATCATCCAATTGGTTAATCCATCGCTTTCGTTGTGTTTTCAGACATAAAACTTTTAGCGTTCCATCTTTTGTCGCAATTGCTGATGTTGAATGTGATTGATTTATCGCAATCGCGCTAATATTTTTTGCAGTTATATTCACCAGATAATTTACAGAACTCACTTGCGAGTTCCATCCCTGGTGCACCCCAGCTGCTTCAACGCAGCTTAAGTGCTTCCCATCGACCAAATTCCAGAATTGCATTTCCCCGCCATCCGCCGCTGTACTCGCCACTACTTGATCATCGGGACGCATCATCAATCCTGTAACTGCTGCATCATGCGCTCGTAACGTCTGCACACAACGCATTCCCCGCCACTGCGCCACTGTCTCCAGCAATTGCGCCACCGCTGCCTGATCGCCAAATGCCGACAAACAGTTCAGCGCCAATGCCCGCACCCCACCATGCGGATCACCACAAGCCGTCAGCAGCAACGGCACCCCCGCTTCCCCCAGTGGAAAAATTTCCGTCAATGCGAACAACCGATCGCGGTAGTCCCGCGCATACAACCGCGATTGTAACGTTACATCACCCACCGCAGGTTGCCGCCCAAAAGCCAGCGATCGCTGCGTCCACAGCGATCGCTGGCTCACCCTTTGTTCACCCCAGAGTCGCACAATCAGTGCCCTAGGCCATGCTCGCCGTTAAGAATGCAGGCTTTGCCAAGTCGCCATGGAGATGGATATTATCGTGATTCACCGAGAGATGACGCAGGATCTTGTATACCATTTCCACTGACTCTGGCTCCCCCGCCCGCATCGCCAAATCCGCGATCGGTAACGGAGTCCCTGCATTCCGTAGCACCTCGACCACCCGCTGCTGCAAGGCTAAAACATCCGCTGCCGCTTTCTTCCCAGCCTCTACCCCCGGTTGATGATAGGCATTGATGTTAACCAGGAAACCATACAGACCCACCGCCCGTTCATATAGCGCGATTAGTGCCCCGACGGCCTGCGGTGTCACTTCCGGAATCGTCAGCGTGATCGAATCACGATTATTTTCATAAATTGCGCTCCGGGTCCCTTGCAATAGCCCTGAGAGATAATCTCCCGAAGTCACCCCCGGCTCCACCTCGATCGAAGTTGACCGCCGATCCTTCAGCACCTCAATAAACGTAATGAAGAAATTCGGCACCCCTTCGCGCAACTGCTGCACATAGGCATGTTGGTCAGTTGTCCCTTTATTACCATAAACCGCAATGCCTTGGTAAACCGGATTGCCATCAAGATCAAACTGCTTACCCAGCGACTCCATTACCAACTGCTGCAAGTAACGGCTAAACAGCAGCAAACTATCCTTATACGGCAGCACCACCATGTCCTTATCGCCCTTACCATTGCCCGCATAGTACCAAGACATCGCCAGCAATGCCGCTGGGTTTTCCCGAATCGAAGCCTTACGCGTTGCGATATCCATCATCTCCGCGCCTTCCAGCATGCCCTTCACATCGATGCCCTGCAATCGGGCAGGCAATAGACCCACCGCCGACAGTTCCGAAGTTCGGCCACCCACCCAGTCATACATCGGCAAAATTGCCAACCAGTTATCCTGCTTCGCGAGGTTGTAGAGTTTGCTGTCCGCGATCGTAATCGCCACCGCATGTTTCGCAAAATCTAACCCCGCCTGCTCAAAGGCATGACGCGCTTCCAGCATCCCATTGCGGGTTTCCGGCGTGCCACCGGATTTGGAAATCGTGATCACCAGCGTCCGATCGAGCCTGTCTTGCAGCTGTGCCAAGACCCGATCGAAGCCCGCTGGGTCAGTATTATCCATAAAGTAGATATTCATCGGTGCATCGATTTCACCCAGCGCCTCCGCCACAAACTGCGGCCCCAGCGCCGATCCGCCAATCCCGATCGACAGCACTTCCGTAAACCGGGTCGCCTGCGGCGGCTTAATTTCACCGCTATGCACCTTATGCACAAACCCATCCATCAACGCCCGCGTCTCCGCAATCTCCTGACGCAAGGCTTCCGTCGGAGCCAAATGTGGCGCGCGCAGCCAGTAATGCCCCACCATGCGGTTCTCATCCGGGTTCGCAATCTTGCCACCTTCCAGCGCCGCCATCTCCGAAAAGGCAAAATCAAACTTCGGCGCAATTTGGTTCACAAACGCCTCATCAAACCGCATCCGGCTCACGTCCAGATAAAAATCCAGCCCTGGGTGATAGAACAACCAATCCTGGTAACGCTGCCACAAATGCGCATTCGTCGGTTGAGGATTTGCAGTCATTGTTTGGTTATCCATGCTTACGTGAGTCGCTAAAGCAGCATTCATAGAGCAATCCCTCAGATCGTCCGGGCTCAAGTTCTTCAGTCTATCTATTTGATAAGTTACTCAGGCCGTTTCCTGCAAAAAGTTTACGGTGTACCAAAGTGATGATTCGGTGCTTGAGATCACACCCCAAACTCCGCGCTACACCTTAGTCACTTGTCGCCATCTCGCAGCTGCCCAATCATTGTGACCTATCATACCCAAACTCATCAGGCTTCCTACATCCCAAGGATCCCGCGCCATCCTCGATCGGCTTGAGCATCCCATCAGATTCAGCCAGTTTGCCCTGCGGATTTACGGAATTTGGCATCCCCCGATTGAAGTCATCACCATCGCCTTCAGGGCTGATCGCTTCACCTTGCTGATTCGGTATTGGCCTTTACCACAATCCGCTCGATTCCCCTGTTGATGGCAAATTGCTAGGAGTTTTCCATGACTCACTTCATCTCCAAATCAATTCTTCGCCGGATAATTGCGCCCCTTACGATCCTCCCCATGACGATCGTCGCCAGTTCAATCATCACGCTATCTGTTCGCCCTGCCTTGGCCCAAACCGCTGGTGAATCGAACATTCCCACTGCATCTGCGCCCCAACCACCCGCCCCAAAACCCCTTACCCCCACCCAAGCCGCGATCGCCCGCCTCAAAAAATCCGATCAACGCTGGCTCGAAGTCAACCTCACCACCCAGCGCGTCATCGCCTGGGAAGGCAAAACCTGGGTCGATGCCATGATCGTCTCCACTGGCAAAGCCGAAACCCCCACGGTGACTGGGGTCTTTGATGTCTACGTGAAATATCCCGTGGCCCGGATGCAAGGGGACGACTACGATATCCCGGATGTGCCCCACGTCATGTATTTCCACCGGGGCTATGGCTTCCACGGCGCTTACTGGCACAAACGCTTTGGCACCCCCGTCAGCCACGGCTGCGTCAACCTCGCTCCCAACAAAGCCCGCTGGCTCTACAACTTCGCCAGCGTCGGCACCCCCGTCGTCGTGCATTATTAGTTAAACTAAAGCAGTGGCAACCAGCCATGTCTGTCCTCCCGTGAGCTGAACGCCCAGCTGAACATCCATGATTGCCACTGCTACGCCGCGCCACGAGATACCGCTGAATAATCCCACCATCCATCGGCTCCCGAACGGCCTGACGATCATCGCTGAACAGATTCCGGTCAATGCGATCAACCTCAATCTCTGGCTGAATGTCGGCTCCGCCCTCGAATCGGACGCGATCAACGGCATGGCGCACTTTCTGGAGCACATGATCTTTAAAGGCACTCAGCGGCTGGGCAGTGGGGAATTTGAAGCCAAAATCGAAGCGCGGGGGGCAAATACCAACGCCGCCACCAGTCAGGACTACACCCATTACTACATCACCACTGCCCCCCAGGACTTTGCCGACCTCGCACCGTTCCAGCTGGACGTGCTGATGAATCCCACGATCGACCATGACAGCTTCCAGCGCGAACGCCAGGTTGTCCTCGAAGAAATTCGCCGATCGGACGACAATCCCCGGCGGCGTAGCTACCAGCACATGGTCAACCTCGGGTTCGATGCCTTGCCCTACAATCGCCCTGTCCTCGGCCCGGCCAGCGTGATCGAGCAGCTCCAGCCCGAGCAAATGCTCAACTTCCATCGCGGTTGGTATCACCCCGATCGGATCACCGCCGTCGCCGTCGGCAACCTCCCCGTGGAGCAGCTGATTGCCACGGTTGAACGCAGCTGTCAGCAGGCCCTGGGCGATCGCACGCTCACCGCCGACCCCCGCCACGATCGTCCGCCCCTCCGCGCCGAAACCCCCTTCACCCAAGTCACCCGCAGCCACCATATCGACCCGACCCTCCAGCAATCGCGGTTGATGCTAATGTGGCGCGTTCCCGGACTCTTGGATGAATCCGATGACACCTACGCGCTGGATGTTTTAGCCAATCTGCTCAGCCATGGTCGCACCGCCCGATTGGTGCAAGATCTGCGCGAAAAACGTCAGCTCGTCACAGGTATCAGCGCCAGTAACATGACCTACCAACACCAGGGCTTGTTCTGCCTTTCCGCCAACCTGCCCGCCGAAAATCTCGAAACCGTCGAAACCGCCCTGCTTGAACATCTCGATCGGCTCCAAACCGACCTCGTGCCCCAGGCTGACCTCGAAAAAGTTGCCACCCAAGTCGCGAACCAATTCGTCTTCAGCAACGAAACCCCCAGCGCCCGCGCCAACCTCTACGGCTACTACTACGCGCTCATGGGCGACCTTCAGCCCGCCTTCACCTACACCGATCGGCTGCGCGCTCTCACCCCCGCAGACATTCGCCGCATCGCCCAAAAATACCTGAATCGTCAAGCCTACGGTGCCGTCACCGTCACCCCTGCCTAGCGACTTTACTTCTGCCTAACCACTTTCTGCCTGCCTAGCCACTTTCTGTGAGACATTTCTACCAGCATGTGGAACCAAATCAGCGACAACATCAGCCACAGCATCGATCGGCCCTACTCCTACCGTTCCCCCCGTCCTGTCAGCGGCGGCTGCATCAACCAGGGCTACCACATCACCGATGGCAGCCTCGACTTCTTCGTGAAGCTCAACCGCGCCGATCGGGTCGAAATGTTTGGGGCCGAAGCGATCGCCCTGAAGCAAATCGCCGCCACTCGCACGATCCGCGTCCCCACGCCGATCTGCTGGGGCATCGCCCGCAATGTCAGCTACATCGTCATGGAATGGCTCCATCTCAGCCCAAGTAATGCCCAGACCGACTACCAACTCGGCCAAAACCTCGCCCGACTGCATCAAGCCTCCGGCTCCACGGCCTTCGGCTGGAACCAAGACAACACGATCGGCTCCACCCCCCAGATCAACTCCTGGAGCAACGATTGGGTCAATTTTTGGCAAACCCAACGCATCGGCTACCAGCTTGAGCTGGCCGATCGCCGGGGCGGGGAATTTCCCAAAGCAACGGCCCTGCTAGAAGCGATTCCCCAGATTCTCCAAGACCACCATCCCCAGCCCGCCTTCGTCCATGGCGACCTCTGGGGCGGCAATGCCGCCGCGACCAGCAGCGGCGAACCCGTGATTTTCGACCCGGCGGCTTACTGGGGCGATCGGGAAGTGGACCTTGCCATGACGGAGCTGTTTGGCGGCTTCTCACCGGATTTTTATCGCGGCTACGAAGCGGTGTTTCCCCTGGCTCCCGGCTACGATCGGCGCAAAACCCTCTACAACCTCTACCACATCCTCAATCACTACAACCTCTTCGGTGGCGGCTACGCGGGACAGGCCAATCGGATGATCGAGCAGATTCTGTAGTTCCTCTATCCCATAAAAACCATAAAAAATTGGGCAAGCCCTTCAGCCTACCCAATTCATTAACGTATTCAGAAATAACCTTAACTCGCCTTATCCTGCATTTCCGCATAACTGGGCAACGCCACCGGCGGAATCGACGGCTGCTTGCCCCGTGCGGTCACAACCCACGCCCGATCGCCCGTGAAGTGGTCATAGATGGCAATAATCGCGATCACATTCTTGAAAATGCAATAGAACGGAATCGCCAAACAGTACAGCAGATAGTCCCCCGCCGATTGCTTCGTCACCCGGCTGCGCACGCCCCAAGCCGCCAACGCCTGAATCGGCCCGCTCAGCAACGTCATCCCCGTCGTAAACCAGACATATTCCTGGGCGATCACCGGCGCTTCCAACTGGCTCAGGGTCAATCCGATAAACATCGGGAACACCTGCAAGGCAATGAAGTGGAACGCCGCACTGTAGATCAGCAACATGCTCCAGTACACCTTCTGCCAGTTGTCCAGGCGGCGCGATCGGATCAACGGCATCTGGTGCTTCAGCGCCACCTCCATCCAGCCCTGCGCCCAGCGCTTGCGCTGCGACCAGAACGCCTTCACCGTCGTCGGGGCTAGCTCCGTCGTGATGATGCCCGGATCATGCATGATGTTATGGCCGCGCAGCAAGGCCCGCAGCGTCGCATCAATATCCTCAGTCAGCATTTGGTGCGAGAACCGAATTCGCCGCAAAATGCTCGTGCGCCAATAGCCATTCGAGCCGCAGAACATCCCCGTGTCCACCAGCAGCGACTTGGCCGGATGGCTCACCCCATACATACATTCAAATTCCACACCGATCATCCGCGTCAAGAAGTTTTCGCGGTAATTGCGAATCACATTCCGACCCTGCACTGCCGCATACTGCCCCGTCGCCAACCAGCGCCAAGCCCGATCGAAGCAATCCGGGTTCGGACGGTGATCCGCATCCAGAATCCCCGTCACCTCACCGCGCACAATCTGCAACGCCGCATTCACGTTCTCGGCCTTCGATCGGCTGCCCTCGACATTCAACAGCACCAGCTCCGGGTATTGCGCCGCCAGCTTTTCCAATTCGTCTTCGATCGGCAGTCGCTCCGGACGGTTGTAGGCCAAAATCAGCTCAAACCCCGCCGCCGGACGGTGAATCGTCCCCAGAATGTACTCCAGGGTCTCGAAAATAATATCCTGCTCATTCGGCAGGTAGGCCGCCACGATTAAGGTGCTGCTCGGCGTTTCCAGTTCCGGGGCCGTCACCGCTGGGGCCTGGGTCACCCGGCGATGCTCAAAGTTTCGCCCCACCCACTTTTGCAAAATCCCGCGCTGGGGCCGATAGCGCAAAAAGCTGCGATAGGCCGCCACCGTCGCCAGGGCTTCCCCCATGACCACGATCGACGTGATCACATACAGCACCGGAATCAACAAATGCAGCGCGATCAAGTCACCGCCATTAACCAACACGCAGTAATAGAGAATCGTCGGCAAGCCCAGCACCAACACATGCGTGAACACAATCTTGTCCAAAATCGCGCCAAACAAGACAAACGGTTTAAACAGCAGTTCCTTTTTCATGAGGATCACTCAAAGCGTCATGGATTTCCATACATTTCAGGGACGCGCCATCGTCCGCCCCGCCCAACTCAACACCACACAAACAGACGCACATCCAATCAACTGTCGCCCCGTCACCGCAGTAAGATACGACAGCACCTCAGCCGATTCCTGAAACCCCATCCAAAAAACGGGTTCAGCTTGCTGAAACCTGCCATCCAACCGTAGTCCTCCGATCGCTCACAACCAATATGGCTCGACCGAATTTCTCCCGTGGCATTTCATCTCAAGAGAGTAGCCTAAAAGACATCGATATTCTAGTCATTGGCAGTGGAATTGGCGGATTAGTTGCGGGCGGATTACTCGCCTACTACGGTAAGCGCGTTGTGATCTGTGAAAGTCATCGTATCCCCGGTGGTGCGGCCCATCATTTCCACAGGGACGGTTTTCAATTTGACTCGGGGCCGTCGTTTTATTGTGGCCTTGCGGATCCCAACTCGCTCAATCCGCTGCAACAAGTTCTGCGACTGCTCGGTGAAACCCTGAATGTGGCGACCTACGATCCGCTGGGCATCTACCATTTTCCCGATCGCACCCTGCCGATCTATGGCGACCTCGATCGCTACCAAGCCGAAATCGCCCGCCACAGCCCCCAAGGCGCGATCGAATTTGCCCAGCTCAAAGCCGAACTGCTGAAGCTCTACCAAGCCCTCGCCGGGATTCCGACCATTGCCCTGCGATCGGACTGGAAGCTCCTGCCCTTTCTGCTCCAGCATTACGCGCCCAAGCTGCTGGGCTGTCTGACCCAACTGCGATCAATCCAGGGCAGTGCGGGCGATATTTGCGATCGCACCGTCCAGGATCCTTGGGTGCGCTACCTGTTTGATCTTGAATGCTTTCTCCTTTCCGGCCTCACCGCACCTGACACCGTCGCCCCGGAAATGGCCTTCATGTTCGGCGAACGCACCCACACCACGATCGACTACCCGATCGGCGGCAGCGGTGCGATCATTGATGCCTTGGTTCGAGGACTGACGCAGCAAGGCGGTCAACTGCGCCTCAACGCCCACGTCCAGCAAATCCTGGTTGAAAACAACCAAGTTCAAGGCATTCAACTCAAGTCTGGCGAAATCCTCGCCGCCCCGATCGTCATCTCCAACGCCACCCTCTGGGACACCTACCAAAACCTTCTCCCCCCAGAAGCGTTGCCCGCCGCCTACCGCACCCAACAGCTCCAAACCCCCGCGATCGACAGCTTCCTCCACCTGCACCTCGGCATTCGGGCTGACGGCCTCAACCCGAATCTTCCGGGTCATCACGTTGTTGTCCGGGATGCAACCCAACCTGTGACAGTTCCGAATAATGTCTGCATGATTTCCATCCCGACAGTGTGGGATCCGACCCTTGCTCCCGCAGGCCATCACAGCATCCATGCCTATACCCTCGAACCCTATGCCCCCTGGGAAAATCCCACCGATTATCCGGCGCTCAAACACCAAAAAATTCAAGTTCTCTACCGCGCCCTGGAGCGGGTGATTCCCGACATTCGCGATCGGCTGGTACTGGAATTAATTGGCACACCCCTTACGCATGCACGCTTCCTGCGCCGCTACCATGGCACCTATGGCCCAGGAATTGCCGCCAAGCAAGGCCTGTTTCCCAGTTGTCATACCCCGATTTCGGGCCTCTACCGCGTCGGTGACAGCACGACCCCCGGCATTGGCGTTCCCGCTGTTGCCGCCTCCGGCATCCTCTGCGCCAATACCCTCGTGCCATCGACCCAAACCCAGCATCTACTTCAACAGTTAAATCTTCTGTAAATCCACGGGTATTCTTCCCGGCCTTCACTAAAGTTCAGTAGTGGTGCCGATAGTCCAGACAGCGAACATCCTTAAGAATGGCTATATTGATTGCTCTGACCGGTCGCGTCGCGCGCAGCCGCTCAAGCCACCATTCCCTGATTCGCTGTGTTCCTGATAGGAGTCCTCATCAATGCATTTTGCACCAGTCTTGACCTACGGTCTCTTGGCGCTGTACGCCTTTGTTATGCCAGTCCTCTTCACCAACTGGTATGGCCTTTACCTTCAAGAAACCCGCATGACGGTTCACCAGCGCCAGATCTCTCGCATTGTTCTGATCATTGCTACCCTCCTGTGGCCGATCGTCCTGCCCATGACCTACGTTGAACTCCTGCAAAAAATCAAGCGCTACGAACGACGCAGTGCGCGGATTACGGCACAGGTTGCTGCTGCTAGCGACTACTAATCACACCTATTGGCCACAGCAAAATTCAATCACAGCAATCACAGCAATCACAGCAAAATGCGGATATGGAAATGTTAAGAAATTCCAATATCCGCATTTGCATTTTTATACAGTGAAATGCTGACTTAAACACATATCAAAATGCGTTAAAAAATTGACTCAAATCGCGCTTCAATCAACCGTTTCCGTATCCGATCGCCCCACTCGCAATCATTCCATATATCAATTAAATTAGATTATCCCTGACATATAGAAAGTCTATATCATTTCGCAAAACGAAAATTATTAGGCTATATTAAACAAGGGCAAATTAACCAAGCGACTCCTGTTTCGCAAGTTCAATTTTGCCTTTGAACCGGACAGTTAAATTCCGACTTTATCGTGTGGGTCAATTCGATTTAGGAGTTGCCGTATGCATTATTTGCAGCCGCATTCCAGGACGCAGTATTGACATCAAAAATACTGCGCCAATGGCACTACGTACCTGCCGTTGTATCTGTCGTTTATTTGCATATCAGGAATTGTTCGACGCGTATCATCCCTTAGCGCTGGCAGGAGTGAAGCCAGGTGAACTGAACTTGATGTGTTCATCGGGTCAATTCAATTCACGTATTCCGTCGTTTAACTTACATTTTTCTTGATGCCAATCTCCTAAAATTGTCGTACTGAAAGCGGTGCGGCTTCATGACCCACCTCTCGTCCAAATCTTTTTTGAGAGGTCTTTCTAGTGAATATTTCGTCGATGTTAGCCCGATTGCAAAGCACCTTGGGCATCCCTAACCTCGCTGACCAAATTCTGCTGATTCCCACCGGGCTGATTCCCACTAGTTTGTCGCGATCGTCAGGAACGACTGACGATCGCTCCATCACCGCTGACGCGATTAACCTACTCGTCGGCTATTCCCACTCACCTAACAGCCAAATCGCCCTGGATCTGACCCTTTGGATTGCACTCCAGACGCGCCTTGCGACCAATCAAACGGTCACCGTTCAAGTCGTTTATGTGGCCGAAGAACCTGAAGAACCCACGCCATCTCCCTATCGCAGCAATCCCTTTAACCGCTACCACACAGCAGGCGGGAACACCGCATTGCTTACCAGTCCCAGCGTCGCGGCCCAGCAGGCCGCTCAGCAGCGCGCCGCCCAATTCGAGGAAGCCGATCGGGTGCTCTGGCAAGCCCGCTCCCTCGCTGGCGAATGGCGCGGTTCCTTGAAGACGCACCTGCGCTTTGGCAACCTCGCCTCCGAACTCAGTACTGTCGCCACCCAGGAAGCCGCCAACCTCCTGATCGTCGGTTGCCAATCCCGCGACGATCGCTTAATTCGCCAACTGCGCCGCAGCACGCCCTGCCCCGTACTGGGTATCCCGATCGAGTAATTTATCCCAATCTTTTCGCGATCCAATCCAGCATCAGTTGATTCATTGCTTCCGGACATTCATCATGGGCACAGTGGCCGACATCTTCCAGTTCCACCAGTTGAATGTCCGGGTTAAACCGCAGGAACTTCGGGGCCAAGGTCGGCGGCACCGCCTGGTCACGCTTGCCCCAGACGAGCAGCATCGGCACCCGCAATTGCGGCAGTGCCGTTCGGGCCTTCAAATGGTCAATATCGGCATTCTTCGCATTGATCATCCCCGCCAGTGCCCTTGTCGCCCCCCGATCGTAGGCTGGCTGCGAAAACACCTCCACCAATTCCTCATCCACGGCCTCAGCCAACTGATAGGCTGACTTCGCCCACTTCTGGATCACCTGCGGTCGCCGAATCAACCGAAACAACGGCCCAAACACTGGTGGTGCCGTCAAGACCCGTTTAAGGAATCCCAGCGGCACATTCACCAACGGCTTTACCTGGGGCGATCGCAGCCAACCCGGCAGTTCCAGCACCGACGCATCCGGCAACGTAAACCAAATCAGCCCCGCCACCATCTCGGGGTACTTCGCCGCGATCGCCAACCCCACATTCGAGCCTAGCGAATGACCCACCAGCACCACGGGTTGACCAATAAACGTCCGCCAAAACCCATAAACCTGCTCCACCCAAAGCGCCAGATCATAGCTCGCCGGGGCCTTCTCCGACTGTCCAAACCCGAGCAAATCCAGCGCGTAGACTGGATGCTGCTGCCGCAGTGCCGGGATATTTTTACGCCAATGCCCGATCGATCCACCAAACCCATGGAGCAGCAGCAGCGGCAGCGCTGGAGCCTCCACTGCCAACGGTGCCGCATAGCTATAATGCACCTGCCAACCGCGCCATAGCCAAGTCCGGCGCTGCCCAATTCGATGCGTCCAGTGAGGGGTGGGTGACAATGTTGGGGTGGGTGACAATGTTATGGGCGGCATTATGGTCTGCAATCTCAATCTCCGGTCATCGCTTTCACAGAATTTCTGCGCTCATGCCTACTCTCCTGTACTTACACCAGTTATTCTAATCGCCGCCGCCCGTCATCGTGGCATACGGCAATCCCACCCGAATTTTCATGGAAGAAACTCGACAGTTTCCCCGAAAATTTTGTATCTTTAAGTTCAGTACCACTTTAGCCCGTATCGCTCGGACTTGTGGTACATTTCCCAAAGCCGTTGGTAACAGCGGACTGATCGTTTTAACTAGTTGTTGACTAAAGGTGCCTGTGGCAGACAAAAGATTCACACCGCGCGAAATGCCCATGATCAATGAGCGCATTCGCTTCCCCAAAGTGCGGTTGCTTGATAGTGATAGCTCTCAGATCGGTATCATGTCCTCCCGCGAAGCGCTCCAGATGGCAGAGGAACGAGAACTTGATCTAGTGTTGATGAGTGATAAAGCGGATCCACCCGTTTGTAAGATCATCGACTACGGCAAGCATAAGTTTGAGCAAGAAAAGAAAGCCAAAGAAGCGAAGAAAAAGCAGCATACCGTTGATGTCAAAGAAGTCAAGATGCGCTACAAAATTGAGGAGCATGACTACCAAGTGCGCCTCAGTCAAGCAGAGCGTTTCATTAAAGCAGGCGACAAAGTGAAAGCCGTTGTCACCTTCCGGGGACGTGAAATTCAGCATAGCAACTTGGCTGAGACACTACTCAAGAAGATGGCGGATGATCTCAAGGAAGTCTGCGAAGTGCAGCAGTTCCCTAAGCGTGAAGGTCGCAACATGACCATGTTCCTCGCGCCCAAAAAATAGCGCTAATCTGAACAGCCAGGTCTATCCATTGAACAATGGCAGGATTGGGTTAATTCTGCTCGTTGGATTCGTATCAAGCCTCGACAAGTTCTATGTCGAGGCTTCTTTGATCCCGATCGCCTTGGGGTTTAAATGCGTCAGCGCCCGGATTCCGATGTAACGTAGGCATAGTCAGCAACGTGGGCATACTACCTGTAATGCTACTGATACCTGCTGGGGACGATCGCGCACAGTAACCCATGAACTCGGGCCTAAAAGACTTCTCAAACAACGACCTCGGACGGCAAATCCTCCGCTGGATCAACCTCCGCCCCGGTGAATTGGGGCGCACCAGTTGGATGTTCGCGTTTTACATCTTCACGTCGATCGGGATCCTCTGGTTTGAAGCAACTTCCAGTGGGCTTTTCCTGCGCGAATTCGGGGCCAAATACCTGCCCTTCATCTATTTGGCCAGCATGGTCATCAGTAGTATCTGGAGTGCTTTCTATACTTGGCTTCAACGCTATATTCCGCTGCGATGGGTCGTCGTCATCGTCGCTGTTTTGATTGGCTTGCCGATCCCCTTGCTGCTATCCGGGGTGAGTCTCGGTCACAGTATGCCCGAGGCGATCGTCATTGCCAGTCTGACCTTGATGCAAGCCAGCGTTCTAGGCATGCGCCTCTGGCTCCAGACCATCTACGTCCTCAATGACCTCAACACCAGCATCACCGCCAACCAACTGTTCAATGTCCGAGAAATTCGGCGTACCTACCCGCTGATTAGTAGTGGGGTGCTAGTTGCGGATGTTGTTGCGGGCTTTGCCCTGCCGCTATTACTCAGCCGATTGGGGCTTTCAACCGTGATTCTGCTCGCCGCTGGCATGATCCTGACGGGCGCGGGCATTCTCTTCTTCCTCGGCCAATATTACGAACGCTACTTTCCCCAGTCCACCCTCCGCCGCCGCGAAGCCAAAGCAGAAACCAGCACAGGCCGCATCAGTACTGAACTGCAACGCTATCGTTGGCTGCTGTTCACCTTCTTTATCCTGGCCGAAATCGTTTTCCTACTGGTCGATTTCCAATTCATGGGTCAGCTCGAAGAACCCAAACTCCTGGGTCTTGTCATGCCCAATCCCGGCAATCGCCAGACCCAGGATGAATTGATCGCCGGATTTATTGGTCGTTTTCAGGGTGTCCTTGGCTTCTTTGAACTGACGCTGCAATGGGCTTTGTCCAGTCGTTTGATTGAACGCTTTGGGATTTTTGGCATCGCGTCCGTTCTCCCGATCGCCGTCCTCAGTCTCGGTGGACTGGGGGCCTTCAGTGCGCTGCTCCCCGCCCCGCTGTATGGCCAAATCAGTCGCCTCTTCCCCCTGGTCACGGGGCAAGCCCAACTGCAATTTTTCTTGATGGTGGCCCTCAAATTCATCTACGAACTGTTCCACTTCACCCTCTTTGCCAGCATTGCCCCGGTTCTGTTCCAGCCCCTACCGGATAGCGTTCGCAACGGCATCCAATCCATGGTGCGCGGTAATTCTGAACCGATCGCCACGGGGCTTGTCGGTGGGCTCTTGGCATTAGCCCTCGGTTTTGGCCTCGATCGCCTCCTGGGACTGCAATGGCAAACCACTCTCTTCATAACTAGCATTACTCTGGCGGGGCTTTGGCTCCTGACCAATTTCCTGATTCGCGGCGACTACCTGCGGCTCTGGGTCATCCGATCGGCCCGCACCAGCTTCCGCAGTTCCGCCCTGCTGCTCAAAGAATTTAAAAAAGACGCGATCGCCGCCCTCAGCCAGCTCAAATCCGAAGCCGATCTGCGTTCCTGCATCGAGCTACTCAGCAAGATCGATCCCGACGACACCGGGGTCATTCTGATGCCAATGCTGCCCCACCTCTCCACAGCTTTGCAGCAGCGCGTCCTCGAAGTCGTTGTCCAAACGCCCAACCCCGACCCGCAACACCGGATCATCGTCAACCAAATCCTCGCCCGCTCGACCTGGCCCGACCTCACCGCCAGCGCCCTCAAATATCTCTACAGCACCGACGACACCGCCAACTTTGAAAAACTCAAACCCTACTTCCAAGACAACATTCCACCGATGATTCGGGGTACGGCGGCGGCGCTCTGCCTCGATCGGGGCGACAACAAACTTAAAGGCGAAGCCAGCAACGTCCTCCGCCTGATGATCACCAGTTCCGAAAAACAAGAAAAACTGATGGGTACCCGTGCCCTCACCAACCTCAAGTTCCTCCAAGCTCTCCAGCTCTACGTCCCGAATCTCCTGAACGACTCCGACCTCGACGTGCGTCTCGCCGCCCTTGAAGTGATCAGCGCCACCCACTTTGAAAAAGCCTACCCAACCTTGGTTAAGGCTCTCTATTCCCAGCAGACTCGCCTCACCGCGACCCAAGCGCTGATCCAACTCGGCGACGAAGCCCTGCCCCTGATGCGCCGGATTGTTGATGATTGGCGGCAACCGGATGCGGTCAAAGCCGCCTGCTGGAGCGCGATCGGTCAGATTGCATCGATCGATGCGATCGACCTGATGATCAGCCGCCTCACCCTCGTTTGGGGCGACGATCGCCGCAACGTCCTCCGCGCTCTGCTCAAAATCGCCGATGAACAGGGTATTGAAGCCACCCTTGATCGCCTGGGCCGTAGCGGATTAGAAGCGCTGATTGACCAGGAGCTCATGCTCATCGGCCAGACCAGCGCGGGCATTATCGACATCAGCAACGCACCCTACAGCGACAAAGTCGAAATGCTGAATAGCGCCCTGATCAACATTCAGGCTGACAGCATCGATCGCCTCTTCCTGCTAATGCAATTCCTCTACGACCCCTACACCATTCAAGCCGCCGCCTTCAACTTCCAATCCGGCAACCTCGAAAGTATGGCCGAAGGACTTGAAATTCTGGACAATCAACTCGACATCCCCAACAAACGCGCCGTTCTTGCCCTTCTCGATCGTAACCCCGACCTCGATCGCCAGCAAAAACAGCTGCAAGAACAACTGCGTCGCTACCGTGATCGGCCCGAGACTAACCCCACTAGCAGCGAACGCAGCCTGCTCAACGCCCTCAAGAAAATCACCCAACAACAACAAGCGGAACTCAGCAAACAGCTAGAAGCCATGGACGACATCCTGACCTACCACCCCTTGCCGCCCCATGAACGTCTCGGCCAACTGATGGAACTGCGTCACTTCTTCTCCGACTGGCTGATCGCCTGTTGTTTCTACCTCGCCCGTGAAACGCGTTGGACACTCAGTCGCCACCAAGTCCTGGGCGGCATCCGCAACGCCAAAGGCTACGTTCGCGAAGCCGCCCTTATGTATCTCCGCGATCTCTACCCCCAGGCCTTCGAGAATGTCCTGCCCAAACTACGTAACGACCCCGATCGCTTGGTTCAAGCCCAGGTCAAGGGCATCCTGAATGAATGGGGCTATACGGCCCGTCAATCGATGTTCCCGGAAAATGACGACGATGACATGAATACGGGCATTCTCAGTCCCATGGGCTAGGTTAAGATTTCAACAGGGGATTTTCAATGGGCTTGAAGCGGGACCGTGGAATGTAATGCTGAATAATTTCGATCGACTCTTACTCCTGCGCGGGGTTTCCATTTTCCGCGAATTGCGCGATGACTTTCTGATCCGGCTCTCGGCGGTGATGGAAGAGCGCGCCTATCCGGCCAAAGGCATCGTCTTCCGCCAAGGGGACGAAGGCAAATCGCTCTACATCGTCGCAGGTGGCCAAATCCGCGTTCACATCGAACGCCAAGAACTCGCCCAACTCGGACGTGGCGAATTTTTTGGTGAAATGTCCCTCTTTGACACCGAACCCCGATCGGCCTCCGTCAGCGCCATTACCCCTGCTACTTGCCTCGAACTGACCCAATCCCAGCTCTACGAAGCAATCAACGAAACTCCCGAAATCGCCCTTAAATTAATCGGCATCCTCTCCAACCGCATCCGTGAGCTGAATCTGGAAAATAACCAACTGCGATCGCAGCTCGGCGAATTACCCACCGCTTTTCCTGCCAAGACTCGTCAAAAATAGCTCCGTCATATCAGCGTTGGTGTTATATCAGTATTGGTTATTGTTATAGCCTGTCACACAACAGTTTCGTAATCCGAACTTACAATTCCCTGCATAATGCAACGGGAACGTTATGAAAGAAGGTTAAGTTTTCGGCAAAATCAACCCTGATTGACCGGGGGATCGCCTACGATAAAAGACATAGACCAGTTTGACATTCACTTCAATCGCAATCCGGTATTTGGTCATGGTTAGCTTCACTTCCCAAGCCACTGATAACAGTTAGCTATCGTTAATCGCCGTATCTCGCTTCTACCCGATCGCTTCATTTGACCGCATTTTAATTAATCGGCTGCACTCACTTCAAAACTTCAATCGCCGTACCGCCCCTCCGGTCTCATATCCAAAATATGATTTCGGCAGATTGCGATATCGAAAAATTCACTTCACCTTCGGTTGTGATTGCCCCAGGATTGGTGGCAGCAACGATCATAGCTTGTGCTGTTTTTGAACTGTTTTGAACTGTTTTGAACTGTTTTGAACTGTTTTGAACTGTTTTGAACTGTTTTGAACTGTTGTTTAACTCGACGATCGCGAGAATCTTCTAGGCTTGTAAGGAGCCGCTATGCGACATATCGAAGGCACTTTTCGGGGATTCGGAAACTGTGATCTTTATTTTCAGAGCTGGCATCCCGATCGGCCCAGTAGCGGTGTCGTCGCGCTGGTTCACGGACTGGGCGGGCACAGTGGCATTCTCCGTAACGTGGTCGAATATCTCGTCCCCCAGGGCTACGAAGTCTATGCCATGGATCTGCGGGGGCATGGCCGCTCCCAAGGTCAACGGGGCTATATCAATTCCTGGACGGAATTTTGCGAAGATCTCCAAGCCTTTATTCAACGCATTCGCCAACAGCGTGCCCACTGTCCCCTCATTCTTTGGGGCCATAGCATGGGCGGCACGATCGCCCTTGACTATGCCCTCCACCGTCCCGATCAACTGCAAGGGCTGATCGTCAGTGCCCCCGCCCTTAGCCAAATCCACGTTCCACCTCACAAACTAGTTGTCGGCCAGCTGCTATCGCAATTCCTGCCGCATTTTCGCCTGCCTGCGGGTTTAGCCAACAGTCTTGCCGATCGCGATCGGGTCGCCCTAGCCGCCTACCTCCAAGACCCGCTCCGCCACGAATGGGGTAGCGCCAGACTTGTCACCGAGTTTTTCCGCACGGTGAATTGGATTAATTACCATGCCGCTGAATTGCGGGTGCCGCTGCTGCTCATGCATGGCACCGCCGATGGCGTGACTTCACCCGTGGGCAGTCGCGCCTTTTTCGAGCGGGTGGTCTTTCCGGATAAAGAGCACCACGAATATCCCGGTGCCTACCACGACCTCTACGACGACATCGCCCGGTTCACGATGTTCAACGATGTGGAAGTCTGGCTCGATCGACACCTCGACGAAGCCGAACATTGCCAGCCTTACAGCGCCTGCCTCCTGGTACATGAAGCGCCAAAAACCGCATCCACCCATCTTGGCCACAGCATTCCCAGCCTGCTCGATCGCGCCTGCCTAGAGCACCCCAACGCCACGGCCTTTAACCAATGGCGATCGGCCCAAACTGCGTCAACCGAATCCGCCCCCGCCCATTGGCAGCAGATTGCCAATCAAACGCTCCAGCAACAAATGGAAGCAACGGCGCTGGGATTCCAAGCGCTGGGCTTGAGCCAAGGCGATCGGGTCGCGCTCCTGATGCATTCCAACTTGGATTTTATCGTTACCGATTTAGGTTGTCTGTTGGCGCATTTGGTTGATGTCCCGATTGACCTGACGCAAACGATCGAACACATGCTGTTTGCGATCGAGGACAGCGGTGCCCGCGCCTTGGTTGTCACGGATCTCAACCTGCTCCAGGAACTAGCCCCCTACCTGAATCAGCTCTCCCAACTGGAGCGCATCGTACTGGCCGAAACCACGGAAAATTGGCAGTCCGCGAGTCATCAAATTGGCCTCCCCAGAGCAGTGCATATCATCACCCTCGAACGCTTACAAACCCTGGGTGAATCCCACCGATCGACCGAAAAATTAACCGCCCTGCGATCGGCGATCCAACCCCAAGACTTGGCCACGATTATTTACATCCCCAGTCCGAACGGTGAACTGATTGGCGTTACCCTCACGCATGAAAACATCAGCGCCAATGCCCTCGCCACTTTCGGGGAATTACCCGATCTTGGCATGGGGAACAGCGAAACCGTACTGGCATTTCTGCCATTGACCCATATTTTCGCTCGGCATTTACTTTACGGCCACCTGAGCTACGGCCATAGCATTTACTTTAGTGACTCCCGCCGACTGTTCAAACACCTCCAGGAAATTCGCCCCACGGTTTTTGCCACCGTCCCGATTCTGCTCGAAAAAATTCACCAACAACTTTACGATCGCGCCCCCAAACTCAAATCCCGCTGGAGTCGTATTGGTTACGCCTGGGCCTTGGGCCTCGCCCAGCGCCACGAGTTAAGCGCTACACCGACCGATGCGATCTATCCCCAACTGCTCAAACTCGCCGATCGTACCGTCTATCGTCATTGGCGGGCGATCTTTGGCGGACGGCTCAAATACCTACTCAGCGGCGGTGCCGCCCTCCCCGCCCCCATCGCTAATACCCTCACCGCCGCCAAAATCCCCATCCTGCAAGGCTACGGCCTCACCCAAACCGCCGGAGTGGTCTGCTTCAATCGGCCTAGCAATAACCGTGCGGGCAGCGTCGGCCCACCGATTCCGGGCATCGAACTGGCGATCGCCCCCGACCAAGAAATCCTCGTGCGCGGCCCCTACATCACCCCCGGCTATTACCAAAATTCCACCGCTACCGCCCAACTGATCGATCCTCAAGGCTGGCTCCACACGGGCGACTACGGCAACATCAGCACCGACGGCCACCTGCAAATCACCGGACTGAAAAAGCCGCTGTTCAAGCTCTCCACGGGCAAATATATCGCCCCCCAACCGATCGAACAGCGCCTGCGTGAATCCGCACTGATCAGCCATGTTTTGCTCACAGGCAGCGATCGGCCCTTTTGTGCAGCGCTGATTTTTCCGAATTTCACTGAATTACGCGCGCAAACACAGGTTGAATCCAGCCGTACTAATGCGGAATTGCTGCAAGATCCCTGCATTCAATCCTGGTTCCAAACGATCGTTGATCAAGCCAATTGCCATCTGCCCTACTGGTCAATGATCAAGCGCTTCCGACTGGTTGATGCTGAACTTTCCAGCGCTAATGGTTTGCTCAATGACCAACAACAAATCCATCGCTATCGTATTGGCCTGCGGTTTCCCTTAGAAATCGCTGCGATCTACGGCGACGAATTGCCCCAAGGAAAACCGCCCAAACCGAAACGAGCGAAACCTAAACTCCAAAACTTCAAACGTAAACTCAAACGCCAAATACCCAGCCCCGATCGACCCGAACCCCTGACGATTCCAACCATCAGTTGCCCCCGCCCTACCCCTGCTAGCTGTCCTACGATCGCGCAATCCCTACCATCCCGTTTCACCACCTAAATATGCCATCGAACCGCCCCCAGAAAACTTGTAGGTTGGGTGAAACAACGTGAAACCCAACGCTCCAAAGATGTTGGGTTACGCTGCGCTCCACCCAACCTACCCGGATTATTTAATTCACATTCCTTTAGTTTGATCATTCCAACCATTCCCGAGGCGCTCCACCATGAAATCCCTCGCACTCAAATCCTTCCGCCAAGTCGCCGTCCTCGGCGCTGGCATCATGGGTAGCCAAATCGCCGCCCACCTCGCCAATGCGGGCCTGACCGTGCATCTCCTCGATCTGCCCAGCGACGGCCCGAATAAAAATAAAACCGTCGAAACCGCCTTCAAGCAAGCACTCAAACTCAAACCGCCGATGCTGTTCAGCGAAACGATCGCCCGCCGCATCACCCTGGGCAATTATGAAGAGCATTTTCAGCGCCTCGCCGAAGTTGATTGGGTAATCGAAGCGATCGTCGAGAACCTCGCCGTCAAACAAGCGCTCATGGCCCGAATCGAAGCCACCGTCCGCCCCAACACGATCGTCTCCACCAACACCAGTGGCCTCTCGGTCAGCAAAATCGTCGAAGGCCGCTCCGAAACCTTCCGCCGCCATTTCCTCGGCACTCACTTTTTCAACCCGCCCCGCTACCTGAAATTATTGGAATTAATTCCCACCCCCGACACGGCACCATCCGTCATCGCCCGCATGCAAGAATTCGGCCAAATGCGGCTCGGCAAAGGCGTGATTTTGGCGAAAGATACCCCGAATTTCATCGCCAATCGCATTGGAGTCTTTGCGACGATGTTGGGGTTACGCGGCCTGACGCAAGGCTACACGATCGCGGAAATCGACTACCTCACTGGCCCCCTCACTGGCCACCCCAAATCCGCCACCTTCCGCACCGCTGATTTAGTCGGCTTGGACACCCTCAGTTTGGTGCTGCAAAATCTCCAGGGCGCAATTCCCGACGACGAACAGCAATCCATGTTTGCGGTGCCGCCGATCATGCAGCAATTGGTTGCACTGGGCGCGATCGGCAGTAAAGTCGGCAGCGGCTTTTACCAAAAGCTCAAGGGTGAAATCCTAGCCTTTAATCCGACGACTCAAAGCTACGAACCCTCGCCACCCATGGATCTGGGCGACATCGAAGCGATCGCCAAACTTCCCCGGCTCGGCGATCGCCTCCGCCACCTCTACCAAGATCCCGGTCGAGCGGGAATTTATTTCCGTGACTCGATCCAACTGCTGCTGGCCTACTGCGCCAACCGCGTTCCCGAAATCGCCGATGACTTCCGCGACCTCGATCGGGCCATGCAGTGGGGATTCGGCTGGGAAATCGGGCCCTTTGCAATCTGGGACGAACTTGGCTTTGCCGCTGTGCTCCATGATCTCGAAGCCCGCAATCTGGCTATTCCCGCCTGGGTCAACGATCGCTACAACGCGGGTCAAATTAGGTTTTACAACACCAGTGAAGCCCGAGCGACCGTTGAATTAGCTGCTACGAATGTCAATGCATCCACCAACGCCCCCACAACCACTATGCTGAACACATCCCCCCGCACTGAAACCAACTCAACGCCTGCGGTGATTTACCTACCCAGCTCCCTGAGCGATAGGCCCAACGTCCCCTCGCTGAGCGATCGGCCCGAACCACCGATTGATCTCGAAAAAATTAAAGCCGACCCTACCAAAGTCCTCTGGCAAAACCCGGAAGCAGCCCTGCTCGACCTCGGTGACGGTGTGGCCCTCTACGAATTTCGCTCCAAGGGCAATACCCTCAGCCTCAAGGTGCTCGAAGGACTCGATGAAGTGATGACGCTGGTCGAACGCGGTGAATTTCGCGGGTTAGTCATCGGCAACGGCAGCGACCACTTCTCAGGGGGCGCAAACCTGATGGAAATAGCGGCCATGGCCCAAGCCGACGCGGCCCAGTTCGGCCCCGCGATCGCCACGATGCCCATCCAAGACCTCCTCGACCAATCCGCGATCGGGCACCTGATCGTCCGTTTCCAGAACCTGCTCAATCGTCTCTACAGCTCCCCCTACCCCGTCGTCGCCGCCGTCCAAGGCCGCGCCCTCGGTGGCGGAGCAGAACTGGTCATGGCCTGCCCCCGCGTCGTCGCCGCTGCTGAAAGCTACATCGGCCTCGTCGAAGTCAGCGTCGGCCTGATTCCCGGTGCAGGCGGCATCATGCGGATGGTCAGCCGCGCCACCCGCCGCGCCGCCAGCGATGCCCCCAACCACATCCTCCCCTTCCTGCGCAACGCCTTCCAGACGATCGCCACTGCCCGCGTCTCCACCAGCGCCCTCGAAGCCCAAGAACTCGGCTTCCTGCCCGCTGATGCGATCATCACCATGACGGGCGATCGCCGCCTCGACATTGCCAAAGAAGAAGTCCGCCGCCTTGATCGCGAAGGCTACGTGCCCCCCGCGATCGAACCCGTCATGCTGCTGGGCCGCCCCGCCCGCGCCATGTTGATCTACGAAGCCTACATCTACCAACAGAGCGGCTACGCCAGCGACCACGATCGCTACCTCGCCACCCATCTCGCCACCGTCATGACCGGCGGCAACCTCACCGCCCCCACCTTGGTTCCCGAAAGCTACCTCCTCCAGCTCGAACGCGAAACCTTCGTCCCCCTCCTCCAGCAACCCAAAACCCAAGCCCGCATTCAAGCCGTACTCACCACTAAAAAGCCCCTGCGAAACTGATTATGTCAATTCATTCCCCTCATCTTCCAGGAGCGCCCTATGAAAACCGCCTATATCGTCAGCGCCCGCCGCAGCCCAATCGCCAAAGCCCCCCACGGCCACCTGCACCAACTCCGCCCCGATGACTTCGGCGCGATTGTCCTCAACGCAGCCCTCAACGCCGTTCCCCAGATCGAACCCATGTTCATCGACGACGTGATCATCGGTTGCGCCATGCCCGAAGCCGAACAGGGCTTCAACCTCGGTCGCGTCCTCGGCCAACGGGCCGGACTCCCCGACCTCGTCCCCGGTGTCACCGTCAACCGCTTCTGCGCCTCCGGTCTCCAAGCGATCGCCCAGGCCAGCCAAGCGATCGCCCTCGGCCAAGCCCAGGTCATCATCGCCGGGGGAGCTGAATCGATGAGCCTAATCCCCATGGGCGGCCATTTAGTTGCCCCCAACCCGGAACTGATCGATCGCGCCCCGCAAGCCTACTGCACCATGGGCCTTACCGCCGAAAACGTCGCCGCCCGGTACGATATCTCCCGCGCCGACCAAGATGCCTTCGCCCTGCGCTCCCACCAACGGGCGATCGCGGCGATCCAAGCCGGACATTTCACCGATGAAATCGTGCCGATCTCCGTCAGCAGCACCACCTACCTCGACGGCCAAGTGGTGACGACGAACCATCTATTCGACACCGACGAAGGCCCCCGCCCCGACACCAGCCTCGAAGCCCTCAGCAAGCTCCCCGCCGTCTTCCGCCGGGGCGGCAGCGTCACCGCCGGGAACGCCTCCCAAATGTCCGATGGGGCCGCCATGACCGTGCTCATGGGCGAAACCCTAATGTACGACCTGAAGATCCAGCCCCTCGGTCGCTTGATCGGCTACGCCGTCGCCGGAGTCCCCCCGGAAATCATGGGCATCGGCCCCACGGTGGCAATCCCGAAAGTCCTCCAGCAAGTCGGCCTCAGCCTCAAGGACATCGGCCTGATCGAACTCAACGAAGCCTTCGCCGCCCAAGCCCTCGCCGTCATCCGCAAACTGGAACTAAACGAAGACATCGTCAACGTCAACGGCGGCGCGATCGCCCTCGGCCATCCCCTCGGCTGCACCGGCGCAAGGCTCACCACCAGCCTCCTCCACGAAATGCAACGGCGCGGCGTGCGCTACGGACTGGTGACCATGTGTATCGGCGGCGGCATGGGAGCTGCCGGGGTAATTGAAAATCTCATGATTTAGAGTCGCAGGATGCGTTGTCCCGAAGGGCAACGCATCACCGATCGGTATATCGCGATCAACACACCACCGATCGGCACACGGAATCAACAACACACCACCGATCGGTACATGGGAATTATGGCGATGCGTTATGCTTCGCAGTAACGCATCCTACGTCTCGCTTCCATCATCACGCTCTGGCAGGCATTGCACCATGATTGCGTTCTTCTGCATCGGCTTTCTCTTCACCCTCGGCCTGATCCTCCGCTTCAATCCCCTGGATCTCCGCCGCTATCTCTTCACGCTGCCCCTCCTACGGCTGATCCAACAGCGTCACCTACTCCCCGGTATTTCCCCCACCGAACAGGCCGCGATCGAAGCAGGCAGCGTCTGGGTCGAACGGGAATTTTTCAGCGGCAATCCTGACCACGATCGCCTGCTCAGCGAACCCTACCCCACCACGACCCCCAAACTCCAAGCCCTGCTCGATGGCCCTGTCGAACAGATCTGCCAACTGGCCACCGACTGGGAAATCTACCAACGCAAAGACCTGCCCCCAGCAATCTGGGACGCGCTCAAAGCCCAGGGCTTCCTCGGCATGATGATCCCCACGGAATACGGCGGACTGGGCCTCAGCAACGTCGAATATAGCAGCGTCATGGCGAAATTCGCCTCCCGATCGTTCATCTATACCGCCACTGTCGGCGTGACCAATTCCCTCGGCCCCGCTAAGCTCCTGCTCAACTATGGCACTCCGGAACAGAAAGCCACTTATTTGCCCCAACTGGCAAGCGGCGAACTGATTCCCTGCTTTGCTTTGACCGAACCCCTCGCGGGTTCCGATGCCGCCAGCATTAGCGCTAAGGGCGTGGTTTTCCGGGGCGATGACGGGCAGCTCTACCTCCGGCTCAACTTCCGCAAACGCTACATCACCCTCGGCACGATCGCCACGCTGATCGGCCTCGCCTTCAAGCTCGAAGACCCCGACCAACTCCTCGGCGGCGACATCGATCGCGGCATCACCTGCGCCCTCGTGCCGCGCCATCTTCCGGGCATCGCCATCACCCAGCGCCACGATCCCATGGGCGTGCCCTTCTTCAACTCGCCGATCGTCGGCGAAAACGTTGTCATCCCGATCGACCACATCATCGGTGGCCCCGAACAAGCCGGGCAGGGCTGGAAAATGCTGATGCAATCCCTCGCTGCTGGACGCGGTATCAGCTTCCCGGCAAGCTGTACTGGTGTTGCCAAATTTGCCGCCCGCGTCGTTGGGGACTACGCTCCCGTGCGCCAGCAGTTCGGCCTGCCGATCGGCAAATTCGCTGGGATTGAAGCGCCCCTCGCCCGCATCGCCGGATTCACCTACATCCTCGAAGCGGCCCGCCGCTACACCGCCAGCGCGATCGACCAAGGCGAACGCCCCGCCGTGATCGCCGCCATCGCCAAATACCAATTCACCGAACTTACCCGGACGATCGTCATCGATGGCATGGACATCCTCGGCGGTTCCGGCATCTGTCGCGGCCCCCACAACCTCCTGGCCAACCTCTACAGCGCTATGCCGATCCCGATCACCGTGGAAGGCTCGAACATCATCACCCGCAGTCTGATGATCTACGGCCAGGGTGTCCTCCGCGCCCATCCCTACCTCTACGATGAAGTCCAAGCCCTCCAGGCCAATGACAGCGTTGCCTTCGATCGCGCCCTCTGGCAGCATGTCGGCTTTAGCCTTGCCAATACCCTACGGATGACGGGTCTGGGCCTCACCCGCGCCCACTTCGTCCACACGCCTGACCAACTGACCGATCGCACCCTCCGTCGCCACCAACAAAAACTCACCTGGGCCGCCAGCAACTTCGCATTCCTCACGGATCTCGCCCTGATCACCTACGGCGGTAGCCTCAAACGCCAAGAAACAATCACGGGTCGCTTTGCCGATGCCCTTTCCTGGATGTACCTCGCCAGCGCTACTCTGCGCCGCTTTGTCGCCGAAGGTCAACCGGAAGCCGATCGGCCCCTGGTCGCATGGGCGATGAATCATAGCTTTAGCCAAATCCAACTGGCCTTTGAAGGGCTGATCGCCAACCTGCCGATTCCCGCGATCGTCCGACAACCCTGGCTTTGGCTTTGGCGCAGCAATCCGATCGCCCCAGCTCCCAATGACGCGCTCAACCATCCAGTAGCCCAAGCGCTCCAGACCCCCGGCCCCACCCGCGATCGCCTCACCGCTGACATCCACATTCCCACCGCCCGCGACGAAGCCCTCGGCCGATTGGAATACGCCTTTAGTCTTAGTCACCAAGCCGAACCCAGCCTTAAAAAGATCAAACAAGCACTGACAACCGGACAATTCACTCCTGATCGTCCCGATCGACTGGCCCACGCGGCCCTCGAACAAGGCATCATTTCCCGCAGCGAATTTGAACTGATCCAGACCGCCCAAGAGGCCAAAGTCGCCGCAATTCAAGTCGATGCCTTTGACTTAGAACCCGCTTTGAGCTTGAGTACGCTATAGGTCGGAACCTGCCATAAAATCGAACTCCTAGCCTGATCTGTCCCATCGATCGCTGATTTATTCACAATTCCGCCAGCAGACGCTCCAATCCTCTATCTCTGGATTGATCTCTGGCGGAGTTTTTTTTCCTATAATTCCTTTTAGGTGGCAATTAGATTGCTATGGGGACAACGCTGATCGCTGAAACAGTTTTAGAAATTTAAATTTTTCCATCTTCAGGGGTCGCACTGCATCCAAATGATTGCTTTAAATAATTCATTGCGCTCGGTCTTAAGCGCCGCGCCCGATGCGATCGGCGAAATTGCTAATCCCCTGCTTCCCACTGCTGACATTGCCGGTAGCACCCTCGAAACCGCATTCAATTTGGGGCGATTGAGCAGCAGCGATCGACCCACCCAAGTCATCACCGAATCCGTGGGCGATGACGATCGCTTCGACTTCTATCAATTTGAGTTGTCCCAGGGCGGCCAGCTTACCGTCACCCTCGACCAACTGAGCGCAGATGCTGACCTAACCTTAATTCAAGACGTTAATGGCAACGCCGCGATCGACAATGGGGATGTCATTGCCAAGAGTGTTCGGCCTAACATCGAGACTGATCGCATCACCAGCGATGATTTGGCACCGGGTCGCTACTTCATTGCCGTCACCCCATTTGAGACGAGCACCACCTACCGCCTGAGCCTCACCACCAATGCGGCGAATCCCGATCGGCGCTACCTCGAAGGCAACTTCCTCGCCAATCTTTTCCAGCCGAATCTAACGAACGATCGCACCATTATTTCCGGCAACGGCAACAGCCAATTCGGTCAGGATTTATTCGACACCATTGATCTATCCAGCATTACGTCTGACGGTGCTATTCTCAATCTGGCTAGACTCAACCAGGGCGGCATCAGCGTCGATCCGGGAAATGGCCTCCGTCAATTCGATGTGCTGAATCTGAGCGACAATCGTCAAATTCTCTTTGAAGGCATCGATCGGATTCAATTTGCCGATCGGACGATCGACCTGACTGTTCAGCCGAATGACCCGCTGTTTCAAGATCAATGGTATCTCCATGCAACTGGCGTGCATCAAGCCTGGCGTTTCACCACGGGGAACGATCGAGTTTTAGTTGGCATTGGCGATAGTGGTTTGGCAGTTGATCAAGAAAGTAATCTTCACCCCGATTTAACCGTTCCCCTAAACTTCGATCGCAACACCCGAGAAGACTTTGAAGATCAGCGCAATTTGTACAATACCAATCCCCTGTCCTCCCACGGCACTGCGATTCACAGCATTATTGCCGCCAAAAGTAATAACAATATCGGCATTGCTGGCATCAACTGGAACGCCCCCGTCACTGATGTGGATTTGCTCGGGGGCGATCGTGATGATTTCACCCTCGTCGAAGGGATCAAAACCCTGATCAGCCGCCGTCAACCGGAGCAAAAATTAGTGATTAATCTCAGCCTGGAATCGCGCTATGGCGTTAGCCCCGAACTCGAAGAACTCGTGCGGCAAGCCAGTCCCGATATTTTATTTGTGATTGCCAGTGGCAATGCGGGGCGAGATCGGGTTGCCGCGCCCGCTCGCCTCGCCAATGACTACAGTAACGTCGTTGCGGTAGGGGCCATCGATCGTCTGGGCGATCGCTTTGGCTATTCCAACTACGGCCCCGGCCTCACCCTCACTGCCCCCGCTAACATCACCACCGCTGAAGCCACCAAGCTCGGTGACCAGGTGCTTTTCCAATACACCGATCGGGGCAATGGCACCTCCGTCGCTGCGCCCCAAGTCAGTGGTATTGCCTCCCTCGTCTGGAGCGCCAACCCCAATCTTACGGCGACTCAGGTGCGGAATATTCTGGCCGAATCGAGTAATGACTTGGGCGAAGCGAGCAATGATTTATTTTATGGCAGTGGTTTAGTCAATGCCGATCGCGCAATTCGATTTGCCATTGCCCAAAACACTTCAAGCCTCCCTTCGGAAAACCCAACCAAAAACGTCGAAACCACCGTACCAGAGGCGATTAGGGTAAGTTAGACATTTCGGTAAACCCCTCGGTTTTCGGGTACTATCCCCGCTATTCGACGTAATGAACGCAGCGCATACTAAGGGTGTTCGATTCATCCAGGCGAAACACCCATGAACAGCGCAACCATTTCTCAATCGAGCTACAGCGAATTGCTTCAGCAGATTCAGTCGCAGCAAGTTTTGCGGGTGGCAATTCGGCCCACGGGCACGGGCCATCGCCTGGATTATCAACTCAAAGCCGAATTCGGTGGTGGCCAATATTACAGCGAAACCCTCACACCGCTAGTTTCGATCCAAGCCTTGCTACGTGAACATAATATCGAATCAATCCTCCTTCCTAGTCATGATCCTAACCCCGCAAGCTGGCTGGGTTTACTGCTTTCCGCCGGGATGATGATCGGTACCTGGGTTTGGTTAAATAAATTCAGCGAAGCCGGAACGGGCGGCGTGATGGGCGTTGGCAAAAGCAAAGCCCGCACCTACAGCGGCAAAAATGCCAATGAATTCACCAGCAAGCGGTTCAGCGATGTCGCGGGCATTGACGAAGCCAAGCAAGAATTGCAGGAAGTTGTAGACTTTTTGAAAAACGGGGACAAATACCGCAAAATCGGCGCGAAAATTCCCAAAGGTGTGCTCCTCGTCGGCCCTCCCGGAACGGGCAAAACGCTTCTCGCTAAGGCCGTTGCGGGTGAAGCAGGGGTGCCATTTTTGAGCATGTCCGGCTCCGAATTTGTTGAGCTTTATGTGGGTGTTGGCGCATCCCGTGTCCGCGATTTGTTTAACCAAGCCAAACGCCAAGCGCCTTGCATCATTTTCATCGACGAAATTGACGCGATCGGCAAAGCCCGTGGCAACAATCCCAGCCTCGGTGGCAACGACGAACGGGAGCAAACGCTCAATCAATTGCTCACCGAAATGGATGGCTTTAATGACAATGCTGGAATTATTCTGATCGCGGCCACCAATCGTCCCGAAATTCTCGACCCCGCCCTGCGTCGTCCCGGTCGTTTCGATCGCCAAGTCCTCGTCGATCGCCCCGACAAAATTGGCCGTGACCAGATTCTCCGCGTCCATGCCCGCAATGTCAGCCTGGATAGCAGCGTTGACCTGAACATGATCGCGATTCAAACCGCCGGATTCGCCGGAGCAGACTTAGCCAATCTAGTCAATGAAGCCGCTTTAATCGCTGCCCGTCACGATCGGCCCGCCGTCTTAATGGCCGATTTTGGCGAAGCCTTTGAGCGGGTAATTGCGGGCCTCGAAAAGCGCTCCCGTGTTCTCTCCCCGATCGAGCGCCAAACCGTCGCCTACCACGAAGTCGGCCATGCCCTCGTCGGCGCAATCATGCCCAGCGGCAGCAAGGTCAGCAAAATCTCGATCGTCCCGCGCGGCCTGGGTGCATTAGGCTACACGATGCAAACCCCCGAGGAAGATCGCTTCCTCATGCTGGAAGACGAACTGCGGGGTCGGATTGCGACATTGCTTGGGGGCCGATCGGCGGAAGAAATCGTCTTTGGCAAAGTTTCCACTGGCGCTAGCGATGATATTCAAAAAGCCACCGACCTCGCCGAACGGGCGGTAACGCAGTACGGGATGAGTGCCAGCCTCGGCCCGATCGCCTTTGAGCGCAACTCGGCCCAATTCCTGGAAGGCAGCAGCACCCGCCGCAGCATCAGCAGCGAAGTCGCCAGCCAAATCGATCAGCAAGTCAAAGCCACGATCGACAACGCCCACGACATCGCCCTGGCGATCCTGCGCCACAACCGCACCCTCCTCGAAACCACGACGCAGACGTTATTGGAAACCGAGGTGCTCGAAGGCGAAATGTTAGCCGATATTTTGGCCCAAGTCAAAGCCCCGGAGGGGTTTGAGCAGTGGCTGATGCCGACTGTCTAGCATTCAATTCTTTCTCAACCCCCGGTGAATGATGGCAATTCACTGGGGGTTTTCTTTACCTTTGATACCGAACCTTTGATACCGACTCAAGCAGCGGGCAATTAGAAATTGCCAACCCCGCCTTGAAATAAATTTCAAGGCTAATAGCGCAAACCCATAGTCATGGGTTAAGAGCATATTGGGCAAGATTTTCAGTCCGTTTCAACGGACTTATGCTGTTAGCCTTGAAATTTATTTCAAGGTGGGCTAGGTGATTTACCAACGATCGAACAATTCAGCAATGACAGGCTACCGCGCTACAATTAAACGTAATCCTCACAAGCGCGATTCTTGCAATCAAAAAATCTGCCAGGTAACCCATCCATTCCGTCGCAGAGCCATGTACCAACCGCAATTCCCCAAATCCCCCGCCGAAACCCTGCCCACGATGTACGACCTACCGAGTGAAGATTCGGAGGAACCTGGATTGCCGGACGAATTTCATGAGTTTCAGCCCAAGCTGCTGCGCGAAACTTGCCAACCGCCCACTCATCCCCGCACCGAACTTTTCATTGGCGCGGACATCAATCTCTATTACGATGGCCGTCACCCTCAATGGTACAAGCGTCCCGATTGGTTTTTGTCCCTGGGAATCGATGCCGCCGATCGGCAGGAAGATCTGCGCTGGAGCTATGTCGTTTGGCAGGAAAGCGTCAGTCCCTATCTTGTGGTCGAACTGCTATCCCCTGGAACTGAAGATGAAGATTTGGGCCAGAAGGTGCGAGAACTCGGCAAGCCCCCAGTGAAATGGGAGGTTTACGAAAAAATTCTGCGTGTGCCGTTTTATCTCGTCTACGATCGCTACGACAATCAACTGCGCGTTTTTGCCCTTGGCGGCGATCGTTATCAATCGATTAAATTACTCGAACCCCGGTTTTGGTTTGAAGAACTGGAACTCGGTATCGGGATTTGGCAGGGGGCTTACTACGGCATTGAAGGCAAATGGTTGCGCTGGTACGATCGTCATCAGCAGTGGATCCCAACCCAAGCCGAAGCCCGCATCGTTGCTGAGCAGCAAGCTGCTGCCGAAGCCGAAGCCCGGATCGTTGCTGAGCAACAAGCTGCTGCCGAAGTCGAAGCACGCATTGCTGCCGAGCAACAAGTTCAATCAGCGATACCGCGATTAGCCAGCTTCGGACTGACCGCTGAACAAATTGCCGAATCCTTAGGCTTAACGATCGCCCAAGTTCAAGCGCAACTTGACGATCGCGCCTAACCCGTTATTCACGCCCCTTCACTCACCCAAGTAAATCCCCAACCCCCTCGCGGTTTTCACCAATGTGCCATCGCGCTCCACCGGACGATACCGCCGAATCCCATCAATAATCGGCACATCAACCACCTGCCGATTTTGCCAAGTTACCATCCGATCGCACTGATTTTGCGCAATCAAATCCACAGCAGCGACCCCAAACGCCGAAGCAATCAACCGATCCATCGGCGACGGAATGCCCCCTCGCTGCAAATGGCCCAACACCATCACCCGCGTTTCCGCCCCACTACAACCAGCAATCCGATCGGCTAAATAATGCCCAATTCCCCCATAGACTTCCTGCCGTGACCCGTTGCTGCAAGTAATCGGTTCACCTTCCTCCGTCTTCACCGCTTCCGAAACAATTACTAAACAATAATTTTTCCCTTGCTGTTGTCGTTGGGCAATCTTTTGGCAAATGTGATTCAGCGAATAGGGAATTTCCGGAATCAAGATCACATCCGCACCACCCGCAATGCCCGCGCTAATCGCAATATGGCCCGCGTCCCGCCCCATCACTTCCAAAATCATCACCCGCGAATGACTCGCCGCCGTAAAGTGCAACCGATCGAGGGCCTCCGTCGCAATATCTACGGCTGTATGAAACCTGATCGACCATTCGGTTACATCGACATCGTTATCAATCGTCTTCGGAATCGTGACTAAGTTAATTCGATGTTCCTCCGCCAATTTCTGCAAAATCGAAATACTGCCATCACCGCCAATGCCAATCAGCGCATCGAGTCCCAAGGTGCGATAGGCTTCCCCGATCGCCTGTGAGCGATCCTCGATCGATCCATCCGGCAATTTAAACGCGAAGGGATTCCCCTGATTCGCCGTGCCCAAAAACGTCCCCCCACTGGTCAAAATCGCATCAACCTTCTCCGCACTCAGCTCAATCACATCCGGCGGATAGCTCATCAATCCCTGGGTTGCCCGTTGCACCCCCAGCACCTGCCAGCCATAATGTTCCGTCGCTCGGAGCGTTGCGGCCCGAATGGCCGCATTCAGGCCGGAGCAATCACCGCCGCTGGTGAGAATCGCGATGCGCTTACGATCGTTCATAGGGCATTTCTGATCAAGAGGATTTGTATCAGCCAGTGAAGTCAAGCAGCTTGAAATTAACCAGCTTGAAATCAACCGTTGATTGTACCGAGGAAAATTGTCATCCCTGCTACAAGCGCACAAATCATTAGACCGATTTGCAAATCCTCAAATCGAGTTACAAATTTTGTTCCATATTTGCTGACAATTGCCTTACGAAGCATTGCCGCCGCCCCCCATTAGCGCAAGAATTCCACCAACGCCTGCAACTTATCCCAAGCCGCTCCGCTCCGTAGCACTTCCTGCGCCAGCTTCACGCCCGCCGCTGGGTCGTTCACCCGATCGCCCACCTGCATCACCAATGCCGCATTCAGCGCCACCGCATCCATCTGCGCCGTCGTCCCCTTCCCTTGCAGCACCGCCGTCAAAATTGCCATATTCTCCGCCAAATCGCCACCCTTCAGCGCCGCGATCGGTGCGGGTGTCAGTCCCAGTTCGCGGGGATCAAGCGTCTGCATCGTCACCTGCTGGTTTGCCAACACCGCCATGTCCGTCAAGTCACCCAGCCCCGCTTCATCCAGTCGCTCTCGCCCATGCACCACGATCGCCTTGCCAATGCCCAACTGCCCCAGCGCCCCGGCCATCTGCGCCAGCACCTCCGGCCCATAGACACCAATTACCTGTCCCGTGGGTCGTAGCGGATTAATCAGCGGCCCCATCAAGTTAAAAATCGTCCGCACCTTGAGCATTTGCCGCAGCGGCACCACCGCCTTCATCGCCGGATGCCACCCCGGCGCGAACAGAAACGTCACACCGACTTCTTTGACCGCTGCCCGGACTTTCTGCGGATCCCCGCCGAAATTTACGCCCAACCCTTCCAGCACATCCGCCGAACCCACCAAACTCGAAGCCGATCGGCCCCCATGCTTCACGACCGCCAACCCAGTCGCGGCGACCGTAAAGGCGACAGCCGTGGAAATATTGAATGTCGAAGACCCATCTCCACCGGTGCCGCAGGTATCCACACGCGGACTGGGTAAGTCATCGAGGGCATCTTGATAGAGCGACTGCGATCGCAGCACCGTCGCCATCCCCGCCAGCTCATCGGCGGATACCCCTTTCATCTGCAAGGCAATCAGAATTGCACAGGCCAGCTCCCGAGGCATGGCTTCATTCAGCAGACCTTCCATCAACTGTGTGGCTTGGGCCGCGCTGAGCGACTGCCGATCGAGCAGTTGTTGAAGCAGGGAAGTCCAGGTGCTGGGATCGTGATTCATAGCAATTGGCTAGGCAGGCAAGGCAGTAAGAGTTCAGCTTTCTATCCTACTCTAGCTTTGGGGCATTCCGCCTCAGAATCCCTAGTAACAAAATATCCAGGAATTACCGAGCAATAAATTCGCCCACAGTCTGTGACCGCTTCGAAGTTGCACTCAGAATTTGAATGAGCTGGCGCGACATTTGATCCGGTGCGAAATGATATTCAGCCTGTTGACGGGCTTGATTCCGTAGCGTCTGTCGGCGCGTTGGTAGGTCGCTGATCATCCGTCGTACTTGGGTTTCAAAAGCGTCCATGTCGCCCGCCGAAAATTCGCGTAGACAGTCAGCTTTCACAACTTCAGCCGTGCCGATCGCGTCGCTCGAAACAACGCAAAGGCCATGACTCAGCGCTTCGCCCACAACAATGCCGCCAGGTTCATATAGGCTGGGCAGGAGCAAAATATCCGCTGAATCGTAGGCGGCAGCTACGGCCTGGTGGCCCATACTGCCTAGATATTTGGCGGTGTGCGGATTTAACTTCTCTAGATGCGCGGTATAGTCCGACCATTGGCTTTTGCCGCCGATAATTTCGATTTCGACCTGTCCAGCCAAATCATTGAGCCGATGACTCAGCTCAATGATGTATTGCAAACCTTTTCTCACGCTAATGCGTGCAACAAACAACATCTTAATCACAGTTCTTTCCGCTGCAAGGCGATCGCTGGATTGACGATCTTCGAGCGACTGTGGACGAATTGGATTATGCAAAACTGCCTGTCGCGTTGGTGAGATTTTGTAATCGCGACTGACTAAATCATTAAATCGTTGACTCATCCCAATCACCAGCTTTGGCTTGCTCAATTCTTTGCGCTGAACCCAAGCCCGATATATCAGATAGTATCGTGTCAAGTAATGTTGAAATAAGTTCTCAGACTGCAAAGCATAACGGCTTTCCTTTTGATGCCAATAGAGTTCACCTGCCGCATGGACGCAAGGATAAACAATTAAAGGTGGTAATTCCTTCAGATGTTTACCGAGCTTGAACAACTCCGTTTGGGACACTTGCAAGATGCAGTCATAGGAATGCTGGCGGTGATTGTACAGAAGTTTGTCGCACTGCTTTTGATAAGATGATACCCGCGCTAACATGCCTGTGACAAAAGCTGAAAATGCATTCCTGCTATACCAACGATTCCATGACCAATTTGGAGGCGTAGCAATAATGCGTAAATTAGAATAATTTTCCTGAATTGATAATGGAACATCTTCCGGATTCCCATAAAAATCAACAGTGGTATTTTGGTTCAAACCCCTTCAAGGAGCATTGCACCAAGACTGCCAACACCACCGCCTGTGCCAACGCCACCAACCCATGCAATTTTCATAAAAATTCCCTAATTAGATCAACTATAAGTCAAATTCTCGACGGTCTTACACAGTAGCTGTACTAGTTAGTATACCAATTATACAGCCCGCTTTTAGTTTACCTCATCACCTCTTGATAAACATCAAGTGTCTTGATCACCATCCTCTCAACTGTAAAATACTTTTGCGCTCGCTCAGTTGAGCTGGCTGACATTTGATTGAGTAAACTATGGTCGCTAAGCAATTGCTTGAGCCTGCCTGCCAGTGCCGTAGGATCGTCAAAGGGAACAATATAACCATTAATTTGATCTTGAATCTGATCAGTTGCACCCGCCGCAGGTGTGCGAATCGGCACAACGCCGCACAACATTGCTTCAGGAATCACTAGGGGAAACGCTTCACTATATTCTGCGCTAGGCAAGGTGGCAATTTCTGAGGCCCATAACACCTGCCGTGTATCGGTAAAACCCAAAAGACGAACCTGTTCGGCAATGCCCGCATCCTGAGCTTGCTGCATAACCGTCGCCATTTCGTCTCCATAGCCTTTTCCCGCACAAAGCACCACGGGATAAAGGTGATCCGCTTTTAACTGAGCTACTGCTTCAAAGAGTAAGCTATGCCCTTTCTTTGATTCCAATCGCCCGATTAAACAAATCACTCGATCTGTCTCAGTTAAACCGTATATTTGGCGCGCTTGTTGGCGCTCAGCGATTGAGGGGGGGCGATAATGTCCGGCATCAATTCCGTGGTAGATTTTTCGAATATGCGGCGGCGGGACTCGCATGACCTGGGCATAGGCTTGCTCTAATGTACTGCTGATGGCAATTGCTCGACTGCCAAATAGCGATCCTGTCAGTTGATTGAGCCGATTCGCTAATTTGATACTAAGTCGTTGACTCGCTGGTTCCATATGACAGGTTGAGACAACTGGAATTCCATAGCGCAAACGCACCAGTTGAACAAATGGACTGGTCGATAATGCATGGAGATGAATCACATCGGGGCGAAATGTCCGACAAATTTCATCAATCCGATGCATCGTTCGCAGGGTCATGGCCAAGCTTGACCACGATACACCGCCGCTCGGAAATTGCATCGGAAAATATTGAATCCCAGAAGCTGTTAATCGTTGAATTGCCAGCTCTGATTCTTCTGTTGCACCATCAACCCCTTGGGCGAGACCAGTAGCCAAAGCGACTTCACAACCATTCGCCAATAAGCCTTTGCCAAGCGTATGTAAATGCGACGTAATACCGTTCTCACCCCACAACATACCCAGCACCAACAAAATTCTTGGTGGATTCTGTGGCATTTGATTAACTTCAGTTGGTCGGTCGAGACAATATTTCGATTTTGCTGGAATTTGAACCATTGCACTGCTCTGCTTGCTTAGGAAGACTTGCTAGTAAAAAGTTGGTTAAATCGTATCGAAATGAGAATGGTTAAACTGCTGCACTAGGAAGATTGATATCACTTGATGGAGGATCAATCGATTGTGCTAGAGATCTTTGGTAAGTTTCATACTGAGCTGAAGCGATTGCTAATCCCAGAAAACCCCACAATATTATACCACTAATTCCTAGACAAGCACCATTGACGGGCATTCGTAGTAAAACAGTTGCGGCAACTGCCCGACATACCGCAAAGAAACGATCGTGGATTATTCGATTCGGGTTGAAGACCCGCCAGACTAGCATTCCTAGACCTGACGT
>JBJORF010000023.1:0-46843 GCA_046049545.1 Cyanobacteriota bacterium
CCTGCGGCGCGGCAGACCTTCCTGCCAGGGCATTCCCCAAACGGCCACAACTGATTACACTTGGATAGGCCAACTGGCAAAACCGTCAGTTCCTGGTGATGTGATTTGGTTGGATGGAGGTTCCCGGTGCGTCAGTTTAGTGAGCCAGCTGCGTTGCGTTGCTTCTTGGAGCAATGTCGGATTAATGGTGGCGATATTGGCTTTGTGCCGACGATGGGGGCTTTGCACGCGGGCCATCGCAGCTTGATCGATCGCGCGAAACAGGAAAACGCCTGGGTGGTGGTGAGTATCTTCGTCAATCCCCTGCAATTTGGCCCCCAGGAAGACTTTTCGCGCTATCCCCGTCCCCTGGAAGCGGATCAAGCAATCTGTGCCGATGCTGGGGTCGATGTGCTGTTTACGCCATCGCCTGAGGCTTTGGGGGCATTGCAGTCAGAACCGACGCGGGTACAGCCGCCAGAATCAATGCAGGCTGTGCTGTGCGGGCCAGGAAGGCCGGGGCACTTTGCCGGAGTGGCGACGATCGTCACCAAGCTCCTGAATCTGGTGCAGCCCACACGGGCCTACTTTGGGCAGAAAGACGCGCAGCAATTGGCAATTCTCCGGCGGGTCGTGCGGGATCTGGATCTGCCCGTGGAACTCGTGGGTTGCCCGATCGTGCGGGAACCCAGCGGCCTCGCCCTCAGTTCGCGCAATCAATACCTGAGCGAAACCGAAAAATCTCAAGCCGCAACGATCTACGCCGGACTATCCGCAGCAGAGCAGCAGTTTCGGCAGGGAGAGCGGAATGCCAGTCGGTTATTAGAATTAGCAAAAACCCAAATCGCAGCCGTTCCAGAAATCCAATTAGAATACATCGAATTAGTCGATTCAGAAACGCTGAAGCCATTACCGGAGATTTCGCACAATGGATTGCTGGCGATCGCGGCAAAATTAGGCCATACGCGGTTGATTGATAACGTATTGCTGCGAACCCGGAAGCCGATCGTCGCGATCGATGGCCCAGCGGGGGCGGGTAAGTCTACTGTAACAAAGCAAGTCGCAAAAGAGTTGGGGTTGTACTATCTGGATACGGGGGCGATGTACCGATCAATTACCTGGTTGGTGATGAATAGCGGCACAGATTTGACCGATGAACCGGGAATTGCCGAATTGGTGAATCAAGCAAACATTGAATTAACCGAGACGGCGGTGCGGGTGAATGAGCAGGATGTGACCACGGCAATTCGGACACCAGAAGTCACGGCCAATGTTTCCGCGATCGCGGCCCAGGCAGCAGTGCGGCGGGTGCTGGTACGACAACAGCAGGAAGCCGCCGCAAGGGGTGGCGTAATTCTCGAAGGGCGCGATATTGGGACGCATGTGTTTCCCGATGCCGAGCTGAAGATTTTCCTAACGGCGACGGTGGAGGAGCGGGCGCGGCGACGACAGGCGGATCTTGAACGGCTGGGGCAGCCCGTGCCGGAATTGGCAGCACTGGCAGAGCTGATTGCCGTGCGGGATGCGAAGGATAGTAACCGGGCGATCGCGCCCCTACGGAAAGCCGTGGATGCGGTGGAAGTGGTCACCGATGGCATGACGATCGAGCAAGTGGTGGCGAAGTTAGTGGAACTGTATCAGCAAATTTAGGGTTTTGATTAATGACACAAGTATTACCGCCAGGGAAGTTGGGATTGCCGGGAATCGGGGAGACGATCGCGTTTTTTACCGATCGGGAATTTGCTCAGAAGCGCCACGCTCGCTATGGGCCAGTGTTTAAGACGAATATCTTTGGGCAGACGACGGTGTTTTTTCAGGGGGTGGCGGGAAATCGGTTTATTCTCAGCCATGACAATGATTATTTTCAAGTGGCTTGGCCGCCGAGTGTGAAGCAGCTTTTGGGGCCGTTGTCGCTGGCATTGCAGACGGGGCCGCAGCACATGAGTCGGCGCAAAATTTTGGCGCAGGCATTTCAGCCGCGCGCCCTGGCAGGCTATGTTGATGCAATGAATCAGATTAGCGATCGGTATTTAGCAAAATGGTGTGCACAGGAAACGCTGACTTGGTATCCCGAATTGCGCGATTACACCTTGGATATTGCCTGTAAATTGTTGGTGGGTTTAGACCAAGGGGCCGAAACCAATCTGGGGCATTATTACGAAACCTGGGTGGCGGGACTGTTTAGCATTCCGCTAAATTCACCTTGGACACCGTTTGGCAAAGCCTTGCGCTGTCGATCGCAGTTATTAACAGAAATTGAACAATTAATTGCTCAACGGCAGCAGGATAGTGCTATTCGCCCCATCCCCGATGCCTTGGATCTCATGCTAACGGCAAAAGATGATGATGGGGAAAGTTTGACCTTGGCGGAACTCAAGGATCAAGTTTTAACGCTCTTGTTTGCGGGGCATGAAACCCTGACATCATCACTCGCATCATTGTGTTTATTACTAGCCCAATATCCCGCCGCCTTGGCGCAGGCAAGGGCAGAGCAGGCAGCACTGCGGGACCAACCCCTGGATTTCGAGTTGCTCAAACAAATGCCTTATTTAGATCAAATCTTGAAGGAAGTATTGCGCGTCATCCCACCCGTCGGTGGGGGCTTTCGATCGGTGTTGCAGGATTGTGAATATGGGGGTTATCGGATTCCGGCGGGCTGGCAAACGCTGTATCAGATTAATGCAACCCATCAAGATCCCGAGATTTATCCTGACCCTAAGCAATTCGATCCCGATCGATTCAAACTCGGTCAAGCCGACAATAAGATTCCGCCCTTTGCTCATGTCCCCTTTGGTGGAGGATTGCGTGAATGTATTGGCAAGGAATTTGCACGGTTGGAAATCAAGCTATTCGCCGTGCGATTGCTGCGAGATTACGAGTGGGAATTGCTCCCCGAACAAGATGTCACCATGGTCGTAATCCCTACGCCGAAACCCAAGGATGGGCTTAAGATCCGGTTTCGGCAGATTATGAACAATGCTTAAACGGCAACTTCTAGGCCCAAAACATCGATCGCCGCTTGCAAAATTTGATCCGGGTTAAAGGGTTTCGTCATATAACGATCGGCCCCCACTGCCTGACCTTGGTTAATATCAAATTCCTGGCCCTTCGCCGTCAAAATAATAATATAGGTGTTCTTCAGTTCCGCATCCGCTTTCACCGCCTGACAGACCTCAAAGCCACTCATATTCGGCATCATCACATCCAAAAATACCAAGTCAGGACGCTCCTCCTGAATCATCGCGAGGGCCGTCGCGCCATCCCCAGCGGTTAGCAGTTCCACGCCTGCATCTTCGAGATCTTCGAGCGTTTGCTCCATCAGGATACGAATATGCACTTCATCATCGACGATTAAAATCTTTTTGTCAGTCATGATATTTCCCGGAGTATTGGATGTACAGAGTCTTATGAAGTTGATTAATCTTGCCGAAGCAATTCAGTAACGGGTTCCGATGAAATTGGCCGATCGTAAGATGGCCGATCGTGAGCTGGCCGATCGTGAGAATCCAGCCCGATCGGAATCGCTGAAGGGGCCACCATGGGCAAATTCACCCCCGACTGCGATCGCAACACGATAAACATACTGCTGTCACCGTTATCTAAGCGGAAGGTCTGAATCTTCGGATCATCCGGCGCGATCGACACCGTGGGAATTCCCGAATCCAAAATGACAATGTATTGCTGATTATTCATCGCAATATCGAGCCCCGTTTGGCCGTTCCACTGGGCGATCGGGGCATAGCCTTGCTCGACCAACAACGATAGCAAAGTATTAATCGTTGCAACTTTACCTTCGATCGTCAGTACCCTTTGGTGGGGCAAATTTTGGGCCAACAGCATGGCCACGTCATTAAACAGGGTATTCATATTGACGGGCTTCGATTGGTAGCGATCGACCCCGAGATGATAGCCGCGACGCTGCTCTTCCACAATGGACAAAATAATGATTGGAATGTTTACCGTTTCAGGATTGGCTTTGAGAATTGCCGCAAGATCAAGACCACTCATTTTCGGCATCATTACATCGAGAATGATTAAATCTGGCGGGTGTTGGCGAATTTGTTCTAACGCCTGAAGCCCATTTCCAGCTTCCTTAACCTGATAATTCTGGGATTCCAATTCTTGGCGCAGCAATTGGCGAATTGCCGGTTCGTCGTCAACCACTAAAATCGTTTTCGTGCCGCTTCGTTCATCCATTGCCCCGATCGCTGGCGCTGTCATTGTTGCCTCGATCGCTGCGGCTCTGGACATTGAAGGCACATAAACCGGATGATGGCTGGGGGGGTCATTGGGAGTCAGGCGATCCTGCAAAGATTCACTCGCATCCGCGATCGGCAACGTAAAGTGGAATATACTCCCTTCACCCAAGGTACTCTCAGCCCAGATCTGGCCGCCATGATGTTCAATAATCTGACGGCAAATGGGTAGCCCAAGCCCCGTACCCTTGGGCTTATTGGTCATGACTTCACCAACTTGCTTAAATTTCTCAAACACCAAACTCACATCCTCTGGAGCCAATCCTGCGCCCGTATCCCGGACACTAATTGCCACCATTGGCGAAGAAGATTCCGCCGTCGCTGCCAACAGCCAAACGCGACAGGTGATCGCCCCCTCGTCCGTGAATTTGACCGCATTGGATAGCAGGTTAATTAACACTTGAATAATCCGATCGCGATCAGCGACCACCGCTGGCAAATCCGCCGCAATTTCCACCTTCACAGGCAAATTTGCACTTTGCGCCAGCACTGAAGTAGCCGCAACCGCCTGCTGGACAATCTCAGTAATGGCATGGCTCCCCATATGCCATTCGACTTTACCAGCTTCAATTTTCGCGATGTCCAGCACATCATTAATCAAACAAGTCAGCCGATCGCCTTCACTAATAATAATTTGTAAATTCTCCCGGACTTGCTTGAGCGATCGTTGCGTTTTACGATCATCACTGGTAATCAACGGGAAGAGTGCATCTTCTAGCTTCTTGTGAATCAGTTTCGCAAACCCAATGACCGAAGTCAGGGGCGTACGCAATTCATGGGAAACCGTGGAGAGAAAATCGGTTTTCATTTGTTCGATTTCCCGATCTTGGGTGACATCCCGCACAAGAATCACCGCGCCGACTGGCTCCGTACTGGCGCGATCGCCGGACGCAAGAATCGGCGAAATCAGCGCTTGTCCTTGACGATCGTGAATTAATTGCACCTCCGCCGACTGCGCCTCCGGTTGTTCTTGATGCTGTTGAATCAAGGCAGCCAGATCGGCACCCAGCACATCCTGCGGTAATTTCCCAACGACATCATCGGCCTCTAAACCAAACATTTGCCTAAATGCCGGATTACAGCGACTAATTTGGCCCGTGGCACGATCGCACACCAACAGCCCATCGCCGAGGTCGTCAATGATCGCCCGCAATTCTTGGGTCTGAGCGGCGACTCGGCATTCAAGCTGTTGACTATTAGCTTCCAGTTCGGCGGTGTGGGATTCGACCCAGGTGATCAATTGGTTCAATGAGCGAGCGAGGGAACCAATTTCATCCTCGCTCTTAATCATACAGCGCTGACGAAAATTGCCAGTATTCACCACCGATTTCGCGACCCGTTCCACTTCGCTGAGGGAGCGGCCAATCGCCCGACTGATCCACCAACCCAACAGCCCCGCAATCAAGGTAGAAGTCAGCAAACTGCTGACAATCAGTTGCATGCTTTGTTGTTGGCTAACCCCGATCGCCTGATAAGTCTGCTGAACGGTTTGACCCGCGAGGTCAGCTTGTTCGATCAGGATGCTATTGAGTTGGGCAAAGTTGACCGCCGCCGGCGTATAAATGAACGTAGAAACGCGCGATCGATAGATTTCGGGGGTGAGTTTATCCGCTTGCTCAAGGGTGCGAATTTCTTGAGCAAACTTCCGTAGCTCATAAAAATACTGCGAAATAATTTGATTATTGGCTTGGATCACCTGATCGCGATAATCCTTGCCATATAAGCTCACAATCCGCTGATGATTGATCGCAAATGCTTTGAAATCACCCCAAACTGGCGCAATGCGTGATTCCGCCCGAGCCATACCACTCACGGCTTGGTATGGCGTTAAATCTTCATGATGCAAATCGAGTAGTGCATATTGCTGCATTCGCACTTGCGTGGTCTCATATTGCAGTTTATGAATTAATGCCCGTTCAGCTTGGGCAACGGTCAGAATTTCCCGTGCTTTAGCTTGATAGCGCTCACCTTGGATAATGCCAAAGCTGGTACCGCCGATCGCCAAACTCAGGGCTAGACCATAGCCCGCTGCAATTTTGTGGCCGACACGCCACCGACCGAACCAGCGTAAAGCCTGTAAACCTTGGGGCGCAGACTGACGATCAGCGGAATTAGACTGGGGCATAGCGTATTTTTCAGGAGCACGACAAAGGAATGTGCAAGCCGATAACGGGTCAAATCGACTGCTTTCCTAACTATATTGCCCAAATTTGTCAGGATTAGCGCGATCGACGGGATTTCGCGGCAATGTAATCGCAAAAATACTGCCTTCACCGACGCGCGAGTGGCAACTCAGGCTACCTTGGTGTAGTTCAGTAATGATCCGATAACTGATCGAAAGTCCGAGTCCTGTCCCTTTACCAATCGCCTTAGTCGTGAAAAAGGGATCGAATAATTTAGCTTGAATCGCTTCCGGGATGCCGATGCCATTATCACCGATCGTGATCAAAACTTGATCGTCATCGAGTAATTCCGTATGAATTGACAACTTGGGTTCATCCCGCAGTTGATGCTTTGCGATCGCCTCCTCCAGGGCGTCAAGGGCATTGCCGATTAAATTGAGAAACACCTGATTGAGTGCCGCCGGATCGCAGGGCATCAATGGTAAATTGCTGTAGCGTTTGATCACACGAATCGTGGGACTATTCGCACCCAATGGGGAATGATTTCCCCGCAGCCGATGGGCAAAGAGCGCCAGGGTGCTATCAATGCCGTCATGCAAATTCGCAAGTTTATAACCCGCTTCATCGAGGCGTGAGAAATGGCGCAGTCCTTGGACGATCGATTGAATGCGCTCAGTCCCGGTTTGCATGCTATTCCAGAGTTTCGGCAAATCCGTTTGAATGAAGTTCAGATCAATTCGCTCAATTTGCGTGCGCACGGCGGCACTGGGCTGCGGATAGGCGCGGCCATAGGTCACCACCAGCGCCAGTAAATCCTGAATATACTGATCAATATGCTGGAGATTGCCGTGGATAAAATTCACTGGATTATTAATTTCATGGGCAATTCCCGCCACCATTTGGCCCAGACTTGACATTTTCTCGCTCTGCACCAATTGGACTTGGGCTTCTTGGAGCTGGGCGATCGCGGTTTCGAGTTGGCGGGCCTTTTCTTCGGCCACCGCAGCGGCAATTTGGCTTTGTTCATACAGTTCAGCTTGATCAAGGGCGATCGCCAGTTGGTTCGTCACCGATTCCAGCAAGGCAATTTCGTCCTTCCGCCAAGTCCGCGACTGGTCGTGCATCCCACAGCACAGCACCCCCACCCGCCGCGATCGGGTCCGCAATGGCATCGCCAATAACGCCCCAAACCCATGCTCCCGCAAAAAATCCCAATTCCCAATAATTTGCGCATCGTTTAAATCATTCAAACGGAGGCGCGATCGATTCGCCAAGTTCGGCCCCAGATCGCCCGTTTCAGCCGCTGGATAGCGGGCCACCAATGACGGAAGCGCCGCCGTTTTAGTTTCCATCACCACATTCAGCGCGGCTAATTCAGCCACATTGCCACCGCCCGATGCCGTCGTCTGATCAGGGTGCTCATCCGTCCATTCACACCATAGGAAGAAGCAACGATCAAGATTCAGCACCGACTGAATTTCATTCACCGCCGTTGTGAGAATGCTATTTAATTCCAGGGAGTCGCGAATTTGACTCGATAGCCGAAAGATCAAATTATTTTGGCGACTTTCTTTCAGTTTCCGCTCATGCAACAGCGAACCAATAAATCCACTGGCTTGCGTCGCTAACGTCCCGAGAATTTTGGCATCTTCGGCGCTGTAGGGGGCTGGCTGATCGACGCTAGCATTGGCCCGAGCCAGCACGATCGTGCCAATTAACTGCTCCTTGGACTTGAGCGGCACATAGACCAAATGGTGGAGGCCATGGGCCACAATCCGGCAGGGAGAATCATTGGGTAAGTCGTTGATGATATCGCCGCGATGGGTGGGCTTCAATCGCTGCCAGACCAATCGCCCTAACTGATGGATGGATTCGGTCGGGAGCCGATCGCCGTAGGTGGCGATACAGTCGAGCGGGCTATCCGGATCAGGTTGTAGCAGCACAAACCCGTCGGTTGAATGGAGCAACTGGCAGGCTTCGTCGAGGGTAAGCCAAGCGACATCTTCAATATCGAAGCTATCCGCAACCTTCTCAGACAGATTGAACAAGAGGGAAATTTCTTTATACTTGCCGAGGAGTTCCTGCGCCAGGGTGCGTTTCTCCAGTTCGCGGGCGGCCAAATAGGACAGAAAAGTGGCGATCGCCGGGCCATGGTGTTGCCCCCGCACCCAACCCAGCACCTGACCGTCGGCCAAGCGGATGGGATTAGCCCGCGCCGATTGCGCCGCATCCCCAACCGCCGGGTCTCGATGCGATTGCTGAATCAGCGGTTGGCCTTCAGCGGAACAAATGGCTACCGTCGGATCCAAGTCCTGAATCAAGTCCAGGATGAGGGCGGCATCTTGACGAAAGAGAAGCTTTTTCAAATTCACGGATCGAGTCCCGAGGTCGCAGAGATGGGGCCGCTTTCTGCGTCATCGCGAGGGCAGCGCGATGGGATTACAGCCTCCTTTTTACAGTGCCCCGATCGCACCGAAGATGACCGTCATGCGCTGGGAAAAATTCAGGAGGCTCAGGGAGGTTAGGGGATGCCCGATCGCGGGGACAGATTGACTCAACCGGGGGAGATTGAGGCGATCGGGCAGCCTAATTCCGTCTTCTAATGCGCTAATATTTTTTCCGGAAGAATTTAAAAGAACCGTACTTCCTCCGATCCGAATTTTATAGGGCATAAAGCAGGAGGGAAATGCCGTGATAGGGCTAAGGAAGGGGCTAAGGAAGCGCAACAATTGGGGTCAGTTTGGGCCATCTATTGCATCACCAACCGCGATGACAATATCGGGGGACTTGCGTGGTTATACTGAAGGCCTGTGTGCAACGGGTGCGATCGACCGCTGTCGCCGGGTCGAGGGTGATCTGAAGATTTCATACATGTGGTTTCATGATTGTGTTCAATCCGGCAATCAGTCTGTGGCTGCCGATGGTAGCAGTGGTAATCGTGCTGTGGGGGAGGCGCTGGCAGCCCATTCCCCAGGGGATGCGTTGGGCATTGAAGCTGGGATTGGTAGGGCTGGGGCTGCGTTATGGCTATTGGCGCACCACCGCGACTTTGGCCCTGGGCGATGGGGCTACTGCGATCGTGGGTTGGGGATTATATGGATTGGAGCTGGTGGTTTGGCTATCGCTGCTGCTCTATACGGTGCAAACCCTATTCAGCGACGATGATCGGGGGTTACAGCAGTTAGGCGATCACTGTGAAACCCGACTGCGTGAGCAGCCGGAACTGCCCCAGGTGGATTTATTAATTTTGGTCGATCAGCAGCCCGAGGCGCGGGTGCGACGGGCGATGATGGCCTGCCAGTCCCTGCGCTACGAACGGCAGCGGATCTATGTTTTGGATTTGGACGATCGGGCGGGTATGCGATCGCTGGTCGAATCATTGGGCGGCATTTATGTGGCCGCCCCCGTGCCGGAATGGAGTCCGGCGCTCCTCCTCAACTCGGCCTTGCGGCAGAGCGAGGGCGAATTGATCGCGGTGTTGACGGCGGGCATGATGCCGTTACCGCAGTTTCTGGAGCGGACGGTGGGCTGGTTCACCCAAAGCGCGATCGCTTGGGTACAGACCCCTGTGCCGGGGCTACCGGACGACCGCCAAGTACATTGTGAAAGTGCCTATGTGGTGCGGCGATCGCGGCTGGAAATGATCGGCGGCTACTTCACCGCAGGCTGTTTGCCAGGGTATCAGACCTTACTGCGCTTGGTGCTGCATGGCGAAACTTGGGTGTCCCTGCCCGAGTCGCTGATCAGCGGCGATCGCACCGAGTTACCCCAGCGCGGGCTGAATCGGCGGTTGCAATGGCTGCAAGGCAACTGGGAGATTCAGCAGTTGCCCCTGGCTTTTCCCCTATCCAGCCGACTGGGCTGGCCCCAGCGGCTCTGTCTGGCCAATCAATGGCTGCACGGTTGGCAACCGCTGTGGCAACTCGGCAGTTGGCTGGTACCGATCGTCGCACTCAGCCTGGGGATCATGCCGATTCACGCCACGGGCACAGATTGGGTTGCTTATCTGGGACCGTTTTGGCTGTTGAACTTGGGATTAACCGGAGGCTGCGGAGGCTGGACCCCGCCGGGGCCGTTCACGATCGGCGATTGGCGCGGGCCGATTACCGCCGCGATGACCTGTGGCCCAGGCTTACAGCGATTGGGGCAGCTACTCACACAGACCTTACTGCCGCATTGGGGGAAAGGCCCTCATTGGCAGAGCGAGGCCCAGGCTTTGGTCTGGGGGACAATCGACGGGCTACCTTCGCTGCGCGCCTATACCACCCGCCAGCGCTGGGGCTGGTTTAGCGGGATGTGGGTGATGCTGAGCTTGGGGGCGATCGGGTGGGACTGGGCACGGGGCGACAGCAGCGGCTGGGCTGCTCGCTGGCCGCTGTACCTCTGGGCCGGCTACAACGCCGTCATGCTCACCTTGGCCCAGCGATCGCTCCGCCAATCGAGCGCAGCCAGCACGATCACGCCCCAACCGCTCTATTTCCCCTGTCGCTTCTGGGTCGCGGGGGAGAAATGGCCAGGACGCACCCTAGAGCTGTCCGAGCAGGGCGCAAGGATTCAGTTGCTACCCCAGTCCTTTCCGTTAGAGTCGATGCCCGAGCTACTGACGATCGAATTCGGCCAGCCCGTCTTGCAAGTGACCGGGCGCGTGGTCGAAATCCGGCGCGATCAGGGCGGCCAGCAAACCATCCAAATCACCTTTCAAGGCTTAACCTTGGATCAAGAGCGGCAGTTGCTCTGGGTGCTATATCCACCCGAATCAGGCGCAACGCCGCGTCCGCTACGCCCTTGGGCCATACATCGGCGGTAAGCGATCACTGGAACCCACAGGCCGGATCAGCCAACTCAAAATTCTCAAAATTGGGCCTTGAAAACAGCGCGATTCAGAGTATAAATATTGGGCATCGTCCACCACTGCTCCGTCAGGGCTGGATCGCCAGGCAACGGCCTGCAAATATTACTTAAGGGACTTGACGCTCCATGATGCTCGAAGGGTTGATCGCAGGAACAGTGGGAATCATTGGCGCAGCCGCTGCGGCTCTGGAACTGGGCTATCGCCAACGGCTGGGCAATGCCCTGGAGCTAACATCCGGCGATTGGCGGATCGACGAATATGAAGTCGATCACTATCGCATGGTGGGCGAGTTGGAATTCATCAACTTGACCCCGCGCTTGGACGTGATGATTCCCGAAATCCGCACCGAGGTGACCCTGCTCTCCTCCGGTTCGCTCGTCGGTGTGACCACTGAATCGACAATTATCCCGCGTTACGAAAAGGCCGATCCGCGACCCGATGGCTATTGGGAGAGCTACATTGTCGAACCGAATGCCCCCGCTCTGATCGAAGTGCCGATCGACATCCGGGGTCGTGATCTCAGTGGCATTAGCGCCGCTTGGGTAAAGTTTCATTTCTATACCTATGGGCGCGGAGGCCGGATCGCCCGCACCAAACATGTGATCGTGCCGCTGAAATTTCCCAGTGTGGAAGACTCCAAACGCTGGCGGCCCGTTCAGGATGCTGACCTGCTGCCAATTCGCACCCATTTACTGACCCCCCTCGATCGCCCCGCCGAAATCGTCAAGCGTTACGTCGTCCCCCACGCCCAGCCCGGTGACATCGTGACGATCGGCGAGTCGCCCTGTGCGATTATGCAGGGCCGTTTTCGACACCCCAGCGACATCCAGCCCGGTTGGTTGGCCCAGCGACTGTGCTACTCGTTCCACACCACTTCGAGTTTAGCCACCGCCTGTGGCTTACAGGCTTTGGTTGATCAAATCGGGGCTTGGCGGGTGTTCTTCGCATTTTTGGGCAGTATCCCGTTCAAGTTTCTACCCCGCAGTCTGGCTAAATCTTTGCATGTCGATGGGATGTTCTATCGCCTCGCGGGCTACCAAGCCAACCTCATCGATGACGTGACCGGAACCATTCCGCCCTACGACAAATTCATCGTTCTCGGCCCGAATGATCCCCAGGGCCTGTGCGAAACAATTAAACGCGAAACCGGACTGGAAGCCGCGATCGTCGACGTGAACGATCTGCGCCGGGTGAAAATCTTGGCCGCTTCCGCTGGGGTCGATCAAGCCTTCCTCGCCCAAGCCCTGATCACCAATCCCGCTGGCAACGGGAACGAGCAAACTCCCGTGGTGCTGATCCGACCGACCGAAGCCGCCGCCGCCCAAACCCCTGTGGCAGTGGCAAAAGCCGCTGTCTAGGTTCAGTCTAGCCAGCAACGATCGCCGCGACGCTCGCCCCTGCGATCCGCTAGTCGATCGTCGGAGCGATCGCTTATCCTAGAAGTACCCTCAGCAACACCGTGAGCGACACTGTGCCATGCAGACCCGCGATCATCAGGCCCAACGCAAACTCAGCCCCCGCAAGCTGCTGATTCGCCCGCTCCATTACGGCGATCGCGATGCAGTGGAACGGCTCTGTGCAGAACAGGGACTGGAGCATCGCAACTGCTCAATGGTGCAGGGCGAACAGCTCACCCTGAGTCCCTGGCGACCCCTATTGGGCTGGTTGCCGATGTCCTGGCGCAAGCAACTGTCCTACTACGTAGCCGAAGTCGAGAACTGCGTCCATGGCATGATCCGGGTATCACCGTTTAACCGCGCGAAAACCACCTGGCGGATTGATCAGATCGCAGCGGAGTCGGTTTTGTGCGATTTGGCCGATGCGGGGGCGACCCTAGTGAGTGCCAGTGATGTCGGCTCGGAACTGATGCGGCATTGTTTAGAAAAAATTTGGCAGGCGCGGACTTGGGTGCTGGAGCTCGATGTCAGCGATCGGGATGCCTTGGCCCTGTATCGCCAAAATGGGTTCCAGTTAATTGCAAAAATGACTTACTGGCGCTTGTCGGTTGAGCAACTGGCGGAGTTGGCGGAGCGCGAACCGGACTTACCCAACTTGCGATCGGTGAGCAATGCCGACGCGGCGTTGCTGTATCAGTTGGACAACATGGCGATGCCGCCGCTGGTGCGCCAGGTCTTCGATCGGCATCCGCAGGACTTTAAGACGAACTTACTGGACTCCTTGGCGGCGTTCATTCGCCAGTGGATGGGCAATCCAGAGACCGTCAGCGGTTATATTTTCGAGCCGCAGCGGCAAGTGGCGATCGGCTATTTCCAGTTGCAGCTTTGTGCGGATGGTTCGCAGCCACATCAGGTGCAGCTCACTGTGCATCCGGCCTATACCTGGCTCTATCCCGAGATGATGGCGCAGATTGCCCGGATCACGCAGGACGTGCCCGATCAAGCACTGGAAGTGGCTTCAGCGGATTACCATCCGGAGCGCGAGGAATACCTTCAGCGCATTGGCGCGACGCAAATCGCCCATACAATGATGATGTCGCGATCGGTTTGGCACAAGCTACGGGAGACGAAACCCGCGACGATCGAGAATTTGCAGTTAGCCGACATGCTATCGAGCTTACAACCCGCCCAGCATCCCGTGGCGCGGCGGATTCCAATTCTGCGATCGATCAAGCACCCACAGCCGAAGCCGGGGAATGGCGATATTTCGGGGTGTTAGGGGGCTCGAATGAAGATTTCTAAGATCTGGATCCGAGGTTTTCAGCAGTTTGAGGACTTTGAGCTGGATTTGACGCATCCAGAGACGGGGGAGCCGCTGGAGAGGATTTGTCTGATTGGCCCAAATGGCACTGGAAAATCGACGCTTTTGAATATTTTGCTCTGGCTGCTACGAAATCTAGGTGACGAAAGTACGCAATTTCAAAGGACGTTGCGTACTGATCCTTGGTTAGGTGTTTTACGTCAATCATTCGCTGGATCTGAGCAAGATGCCTGTTTAGTGATTAAGGTGTTTTCGAAACCGGAAAACTTTTTTGTGTGTCTCGTGTCGCAACTCCCCCATCAGTTGTTTGTTTATCAAGAACAAGTCGAAGAATATTATGAGTGGAAGGAGTGGCGAGAGCAAAATAGTGCGCCTGACTGGCAGAAATTTTGTTTGCCATTTCGGATAGTGAGCGCTCCAGCGTACCGTCTTGATGGGTTGGATGAGGATATCATTGTCTATGAACCAGCAGATCAGACACTAGAACTACCTCAAGATTTCCCTGATACTTCACTCAGCGCGGCCTTGATGTTGTTTCAAGATTTTCCCGTTTTTCATGCCATTTCTGTAGGGACGGCCAAGAATTTCTGGAACCTCCTGATTTTCTTGATTAAGAAACGCGAAAGCCATCTTTTGCATCTTTTGGAGCGCCCAGAGAACCAGAATAAGCCAATTAGTCAGTTCAAAGCTGAGTTTACGCCAAATAATCCCGAAGTATTAAAGGAAGTTGGGCACTTATGGGATCGCGTCCTTGGTAAGTGCGGATTAGTGCTGGATGTTGAGAATGCAGCAATTCCTGTCCAAGTGACTGAAAATCTGCGGGTTTATGTGAAGTCGAAAAATACGGGACAACCTTTGAGCTACAACCAGCTCAGTAGTGGTATTCGAAGTTACATTTTCAAAATGGGATATCTGAAGACTTTGTACTTCAATCGTCAGATTAAGCGGGGATTTCTCCTGATCGATGAGCCAGAGAACTGCCTATATCCTGATTTGCTTTACGACTTGATGGATGACTACTGGAGCATCATTCAGAATACGCAATCGTTTGTTTCGACCCATAGCCCGATTATCGCAGCCCAGTTTGAACCCTACGAGCGATTTCATCTCGACTTTGACGATCGGGGTTACGTAACTGCGACCCGAGGTATCTCCCCAGCCGGCGATGATCCAAATGACTTACTGTACAAAGATTTCCGCGTGCGTAGCATCTATGGCAAAAAGGGGGTGGAGAAGTGGGAACGCTTCCGTGAACTACGACATCTAATCCGTAACACAGATGATGCCGTTGAGAAAGAAACACTCATGGCCGAATACTCTGAAATTGCTAACGCTTACAACTTTGCTGTGCCTCGATGAGATTCCTCAAAAAAACGACTGATTCCGTCATTCTCGCTCAAAATCTCCAGTACCCAAAAGACGCTCAGGCAATTCGCGAATTACTCAAAGCTGAACAGCGTCAGTTTTGTGCCTACACTGAGCGATTTATTGGGGAGAAGGACGCAGCCGTTGATGTGGAGCATTTTGACCCGCGTTTGAAACAGACAGAGCGTGATGGCTATTGGAACTGGTATGCGTTTTCCCACTGGCTTAACCTCCGCAAGCCCCGCAAGATTGAACCCTTTGAACCGATTCTTCAGCCTTCTGCCGCTGACTTGTTGGAGCGCATCCACTATGTCGATCACGAATTTCAACCTGTTCATATCGACGACAAAGAAGCCCAGAATCTGATTGATTTTTTGGGGCTGAATCGACCTGAGCTTTACGATGAAAGGCTTAAGCATGTCGAATTTGTCTCGGAACTCCTGGATCTTTCTGGTTCAATCGATTCCCTGTATGACTTTTTGCTCAAGCATCCCAAAAACCTTAGCTTTTTCTCTGCACTTCAGATGGAGTTGAGCCTACCCGAGGAACTGCTCGATCGGCTACCAGTCCCATAGGCTAATCTAAAGCTAGGTGATCCAACAAGTCGTTCAGCGCCCCCCCAAATGGTACAGACACCCGTAAAACCGTTGACCCTAGAGGCGTTTCTGGCAATGCCGGGGACCCAGCCTGCCAGCGAATTCATCGATGGCCAAATCATCCAGAAACCCATGCCCCAAGGTGAACATAGCACCCTGCAAGGTGAACTGATTATTGAGGTGAGTGATGCCGTGCTGCCTGTTCCCGATTGGGCAATGGGACTGGAGCTGACGATGGGTGAACGGTTTGCTTGGTTGGCGGGGTAGGGGCGGATGCTACATCCTTCGGTGATCGCCCTGGATATTGGCAAAAAGCGGATTGGCGTGGCGGGGTGCGATCGCTTGGGCCTCGGGGCAACGGGACTGATGACGATCGAGCGATCCGGGATGGAATCGGTGCTGGAACCGTTGCGGACATTAGTGCGAGAGCGCGAAGTGACGCTGCTGATCATCGGGCTGCCTTACCAGATGGACGGGACGATCGGGACTCAGGCCAAGCAAACCCAGAAAACCGGACGGACAATCGCCAAAGCCCTCAACCTACCGCTCATCTGGGTGGATGAACGACTCACCAGCTTTGCGGCGGAAGAACAGCTTAAGGCCGAAAACATTGAACCTTCGCGGCATAAGGGCCTGATCGATCGGCGGGCCGCGATGATTATTCTCCAGCAATGGTTAGATGACCCAACAACGGGGATTCCCGAATCGGGTACCGTGGTGCGGTAAGATAGCAATCGCCTGCCGGATTTCATAAGAACAATGGACGAAAACGATTTATACGATGCCCCCACGGTCACCCTCACCGATGATGCGGGCCGCACCCTCGATTGCTATGTCGAACAATCGATCGAGCTAGACGAGCGCGAGTTTGTCCTGCTGTTGCCTGTCGATGCCCCGGTCGAAATCTTCGCTTGGCGTGAAGAAGGGGATGAAGACGAGGCGGCGGTGCTGGTCGAAGACCCGAAGGAACTGGCCACGGTCTTCCGTACGGCTCAGGCGGTTCTGGAAGAACAGAACTTGACCCTGAAGCAGACCGCTGTGGTGCTCACGGTGGAAGGCGACCTGCCGGAGCTGGAAGAAGAACTCGACGAAGAGGATGAAGAATTTGATGATCAGGAAGAGCTGCAACTGATTGCGAGCTTCTATCATGAGGATCAGGAATATGCGATCTACACGCCGCTTGACCCCTATTTTATCTTGGCACAGCTCGATGAGCAGGGTAACCCCCGGATTTTGTCGCCGGAGGAGCTGAAGAAGCTGGAGCCGCTGCTGCCGATGCTCGAAGATCAGCTGTTTGATGAGCTAGAGTAAAACGCATCTGTTCCCGTTGAGTTCAAGCAAAATGAAGCAAAAAGTTCTCCTTTTCTTGCTGTTGGCCCTCACTGGTCTCGGTATCGGTAGCTGGCGTGCCAAATCTTGGTGGGAAACTGCACTACAGCCTGTGGCACCCGCCGCCGCTGCGCCAGCAGTGCTGGTCGAGATTCCTGATGGCACTTCCGCGTCAGGTGTGGGCAAGATTTTGCTCGATAAGGGGCTGATCCGATCAACGGATGCTTGGCAATGGTGGACACGGATGCAGGGCTGGAAGAAGGTTCCGGGGGGATTTCAGGCGGGCACCTATGCGCTGTCGCCAAGTGAAAGTTTAGACCAGTTGGCTCAGAAGATTTGGCAGGGCAAGATTGCAACGCGTAGCTACACGATCCCAGAAGGTTGGTCGATGAAGCAAATGGCGGAGTATTTTGAGCAGCAGGGCATGTTCAAAGCAGAGGAATTCTTGGCGGCGGCGAAACAGATTCCCAACCAGAAATATCCTTGGTTACCAGCAGGAATTCCCCATTTAGAAGGGTTTCTCTATCCCGATACCTATCAACTGGGCGCAGTGGAACAACCGACCGCCGTGCAGATCGTCGATCAGATGCTAAGCCGATTCCAAGAGCTAGCACTGCCTGTGTATCAGCAGTACGGGAGACAGAGTGGGCTGTCGCTGTTGCAGTGGGCGACCTTGGCCAGCATTGTCGAAAAGGAAGCGGTGGTGGCGAAGGAGCGAGGACTGATTGCAGGGGTGTTTACCAATCGCTTGAAGCAAAATATTCCCCTGGGTTCCGATCCCACCGTAGAGTATGGTCTGGGCGTGCGGCAAACGAAGGAACAGCCCTTGACCTATGCCCAGGTCGATAAACCCACGCCCTACAATACCTACATCAATCCGGGGCTACCACCGACCCCGATCGCCAGTGCGGGGGTACCGAGTCTCACCGCAACGCTGAAGCCAGAAGCGACGGATTATCTGTTCTTCATGGCGAACTATGATGGAACGCACATCTTCAGCAAAACCATGGGCGATCATGAATCGGCGCAGAATAAGGTGCGCGATCGGGTCGAAGCCGAGATGAAAGCCGCTGAACCTGCGCCGAATTCCGCAAAACCATCGCCCAATTCGGCACCGAAGGGGGCAAACTAGAGGGAGTGCGCTAACCAACTTTATCTTTTACGCAGACAATGACGCTTTCTATGTCCTGGGGAAAACAACTGCAACCGGATTTGTGGCTTAACGATACGCTGTTTGGGCTGACCCCGGCGTTGTTGGAGCAGCATGGATTGAAGGGGCTGGTGCTGGATGTTGATGAGACGATCGTGCCCCGGACGATTCAGCAGTTGTCGGATGAGGTGTTGCCTTGGATTCAGGCGGCGAAGTTAGTCACGCCGCAGATTTGGCTGGTGAGCAATAATCCGAGTCAGTCGCGGATTGAGCGGATTGGGAAGATTTTGGATACGCCGTTTATTGCGCGGGCGGGTAAGCCGTCGCGGCATCATTTGCGGCGGGCAGTGGAGGCGATGGGACTGCCAGCCGCACAGGTTGGGATGGTGGGCGATCGGTTGTTTACGGATGTGTTGGCGGGGAATCGGTTGGGGATGTTTACGGTGTTGGTGAAGCCGATGCCAAGTCCGGAGACGGTGGGGCGGAAGTATCCGGTACATGCCCTAGAGTTTAAGCTGTCGCGGGCATTAGGCGCGGATTTGGTGCCTTATAAGCCGTAGACGTTTGATGGTTGTGAGAAATCGCTTTGTTCTGCCATATCGTGATTGCTGATCACAGTAGGTTTTGCCATGCTAGTTCAACTTGATCGACGGCTGTTTACAGTGACTGACTATCAGCGGATGATTGAAACTGGGATTCTCCAGGAAGGCGATCGCTGTGAATTGTTGAATGGAGAAATTGTCAAAATGGCGACGATCGGACGAAAACATGCGGCGGTGGTTAATCGAATTAATAAATTATTTAGCCGCATTCTTCAGGAAGCCATTATTGTCAGTGTCCAAAACCCGATCGAGCTTGGCGCGTTTTCGCAACCGGAGCCGGATATTGCGTTGCTGCGTTGGCAAGATGACTTTTATGAATCGGGTCATCCGCAAGCTCAGGATGTTTATCTGTTGATTGAAGTGGCGGACACGACCTTGGAGTCCGATCGGGCGATTAAATTACCGATCTATGCCCAAACTGGGATTAGCGAAGTGTGGATTGTGAATTTACAAGATTTGCAGGTTGAAGTTTATCGATCGCCGATCGAAGATACTTATTCCGTCAGTCAGATTCTTACAGCGGGTCAAATGTTGACGATCTCAGGGTTACCGGATGTAGCAATCGAGTTTAATGAGATTTTGAGTTAAGACGCAAAAGCAACAAGCACATTTTCCAGCATTATGAACATAGCCTCCATGATTGCCTACGGGGTTGAATTAGTTTAAAGTGATAGATAGGAAAGGGAGTAGCTGCTGGGCCGCGTTTGGATTAAACAGGGCGACCGAGCTGCCGGAATCAACATACTGGCGATGAGCCTGGTTCCGGTGACAAGCTGAAGATTTCATTTTGAGATTTCACTTGGTAGCGAGACTTTCACTTAAGTTCACATGAGGCAGTGGCGAACTTGGTGAGGTCTTGCGTTTATAACCAACAATAGATTTGCCAAGTTAACTATTTCGCCTCGATTCTTCTACAGAGGCTCGATCGATGTTAACTGCGTTTACGGCTGGTTTGACTCTAATTACTGCGGCGGAATTGGGTGATAAGACGTTCTTTATTTCGTTGTGTCTAGCGATGCGGTATCCGCGTCGTTGGGTATTCATCGGCGCGATGTTAGCGTTGATTGCGATGACGTTAATTTCGGTGCTGATGGGGCAGGTCTTGAGTTTGCTGCCGCCAATTGTGACGCGATGGTCGGTGATTGGGCTGTTTGTGTTTTTTGGGATTAAGCTGCTCTACGATGCGTACAAAATGTCCCCCAAGCAAGGCATTGCCTGTGAAACCGAAGCCGAACAAGATGCGATCGCTGATGTCAACCAAATGACTGCTAGTTTAGGCAAAGCCGGAGTCGGGGGGCTATTGACGAAAACCTTCGTGATGACGTTTCTGGCGGAATGGGGCGATCGGACGCAGATTGCGACGGCGAGTTTGGCGGCGAAGTATGATGCGATCGGGGTGACATTGGGGGCGATCGTCGGTCATGGGATTTGTGCGGCGATCGCGGTGGTAGGCGGGAAGCTAATTGCCGGACGGTTGTCGGAGCGGTGGGTGACGGCGGCGGGTGGGGTGTTGTTTTTGATTTTTGCGGTGGTGACGCTGTTGGAACCGAGTTGATGGGAGCGATCGGGCAGCGGTTTTGCGGTGTATTGCAACTATGCATTCTCAGCTAGCCAAGCTCGCAGGTCATCGGCGCTTTGAAAACCGAGTAGGGCTTCTCCAAAGGTATCGAGTTGAGCGGCAGAAAGGGTTCTGATTGTGGCTTCGACTGCTGCTGCGGAACCTGGAATTTGGCGATTCAGGAGTCGCAGAACGAGTTCCTGACGACCTTTGAGTTCACCGCGTGCTTCGCCCCGTGCTTCGCCTCGTGCTTCGCCTTCTGAGCGTGCGGTTTCTAACTGTTCTAGGTATAGCGGGGATAACTGCATGAGTAACTCCTGCTCTTCAGGCTCGGTGGTTTGGTTGGCGGATAGCTCTATTCTATAGGAAACTAACAAGTCCCACAGTCCTTGGCGGTAGGGATAATCTGGGGGCAACGCGGCAATTTCGGCCATGGCTGATTGCTGGACGCGGCCACGACCCATGAGGCGAAAGATCAGGGTTTCTGGAGTGACGGGGAGTTGATGGACGACGATGATGCCGACTTGGACGATTTGGGTGAGACGGTAAATGCCGGAGACCCCGGTGGATGGGTGGGCGATTGCGCCTGCGGTTGTGAGTTTGTGGGCGGCGAGGGTGGGGGTGATGATCCAGAGGCGGGGTTGGAGTTCGGTTTTGGGTTCGAGGGTGGGGCGGAGTTCTTGTTGGATTTGGAGGGCTTTGATGATGCAGTCTTGGATTTGGTCGATTTCGACGGGGTTGCGATAGGGTTCAAAGGCGACGGTTTGGTTGGCGACGCATTGGGCGAGGAGGGTCAGTTCGGGGTCTGGGTCGATCGCTCTTTTGGGGACGAAGTAGACATCGACGAATGTGGTTTCCGGGTCGAGGGGGCGTTGGATGGCGACTTCGCCGAAGGGGCTGAGGCGGAATTCGAGGAGGTTTTTGTGGAAGCGATCGTGGGGAAATTGGGACATGGAACGGCAGGGGGCGGATGGCTCATGGTATCACTGCTGGGTGGGCGATCGGAGAGGAAAATCGGTCTATAATGGCAGGATAGGCGAAGAAATTCTCGTTTTCCCCTAAGGGATATGCTGAACTTTTCTTTCTATCACCCCGGATTTGGGTGAATAGACGGAAATTATCTGTCTGTCAGTTGTTAGGCCGCAGCCATCAACCCTGTTGAGCACTTCAGGATTACGTGAGAGAGTGTGGAGAATTGACTGAAAACATATTTTTTGTAATCACCCTCGCTATGCTATGAAGATTAAAATTAACAACATTTCAAGTCTTCTTGAATCAAATAATTTCTTACGTGCCCTCTGGGCTGAATTGAGGAATAAATTTGGAAAATGTGCTTGGAATGATCAACCATTTAAGGATGGAACTTCACAAACCATATTTCTTGGATGGGCCGATATAAATCAGAAGCAAGTGATACCTATTTCTCTTAGATATAGTCAGAGAGCTATAATTAGTGAAATTCATTTTGGAGAGCAGTTTGGCGAACCCGTAGGCGAAGAGAGTGAATTGGGTAAACATTTAAAAGATGCTGTTGATAAGGCGTATCAGCGCCGTAATAATCCTGTCACAAAAATATTACAAGTACCAATTTCCTCACTTTATAAATCACTTGCTCCCTATTTTGGTGAGTGGTTTGAAATTTCACCAATCCAGCACCCGATCTCTTTACTCAAGATTAAAATAAGAGCCTTTGACGATATGGATTCTGAAGCGGAATTTCTGCGTATTTCCTCATATCTTCTGGATATTCTTAGTGTAGAAACAAATAGTCTCTTCTGGCTTTCAGATCAAGAAGATAGACAAGGCGTCACATCTGGCATGAAATTAGAAGAAACACTTTGCCCAGAGGCAAATACTTTTGTTTCTGATGAAGAATGGATGGATGACATCCCCCACTGTAATGGCTATCTGCTCATTTCATCTCAGGCTGTTCAATTTTTTGATCGTATCTTTTCTAAGGATGAACTAAGTTCTGAAGAAGAAATTTTTATCCGTTCTTGTCATCATTTTCATGTGGCAAGGGAACAAGATGCATTAATTTATAACCGATTAGTATCTACTGGAGAACAGAAGAATGATGACGGAGTAACCACATTATCTTTTCAAGAACATCCTCAGCTTAAATCAGAATCTATACTTTCTAGACGAGCAGAAGAGCTTGCAACTGTGTTGTATATGTCAGCAATTGAAGTAGCTTCGATAATCAACTCTAATCCTTCAGAAAAGTGCGATGCCTGTGGTCAAGAGCAGTATAAAATTTCGGCACGAGTCGTTGATTATGTGAAAAAATACTTGGCATTGGAAGAGGGGCATCACCTCGCTAAAGTATTCAAATCTCATTACGGAAAGAGGTCAAAATATCTTCATGCAGGTGTTGTTCTAAGTGGCCGTTCATATACTGGAACGACTATCCCTCGATTAGATCCTTCATCAGATTCTGGCGTGTCTCAAAAGACATCAGTGCTTTTAATCAATTTACGAGAATGGATTGGTTACATGCTGCGTCAACAACTAAAGTCCATCTAATCTAAGCTCCTTGCAGATGCCGTCTAACACTTCGTTGGTGCGGCAAAGTTATTTGCCTCCGCACAACTTTACCGTTAGGCAAACTGAAGATAATGGTGTAGTTGTTTCGCCAACTATCTCCAAGAGATCCAGCACGTTGCCATACTCCACCATTCGGTTTGCCATTTCATACTGTGGATGGTTTGCAAAGATATTGCGCGATCGCATCACAGATCGATCGTACTTGACTGAAGCAATGCCTCCACCGACTCTGATAAACCAAGCCCGATCGACCATTGTCTGCAAAATTCTCGATCACCACACAACTCCAGTACATACCCGTTATTTTGAACGATCGATGAGCCTATGTCGATCGGGGCTGATCCAGCTTTCCACCAAACGATAGATGCCATTAATAGGCTCTATGTATTATTTTAGGCTTAGTTCTCTTCGATTAATTCGGCATGACCCGCAACATCCACGATACGTTCGCCAAAGAATGGATGCAGGAGTTGTTGGCCGACTTTGGCCGAGTTGAGGTCGAAAAGCCCGTTTCCGGTGAAGTGCGGACGATCGACATTGTGTTCTACCCGGATGTAGGCGCGATCGACACGCTCCAGGCTTTAGGCTTAATGGGCCGGATGCTCTCACAACCGTCCTTAGTCGAAGCATTTCGCAACGCCACACCCGAATGGGAAATCTTGAATTGCCGTGACAAATCCTTTGACGTGCGGGCCGAACTTCGCCGCCAAGCCAAAGCCCGCAAACAGCACCTCCGGGAAACCGATGAACCCATGCTCTGGATTCTATCGCCAACGCTGTCCCCCGCGATGCAAAAACGCTTTTGTGTCGTGGAGAAACCCCGCTGGGGCAAAGGGATTTACTTCTTGCCAGCGCCCGATCGAACCGCCGTCGTCGCGATTCACCATCTACCCAAAACCTTGGATACACTATGGTTGCGATTATTCGGTCGTGACAAAGTACAGGCCGAAGCCGTCAAGGAACTGCTGGCACTACCCCCGACCCATCCCTATCGCCAAGAGACCCTCCGCCATTTGATGGTCTTGCAGGTCAATCTCAAAATCAGGCAAAATAAAACAAAGGACATCCGGGAGATCATGATGAGCTTAGCGCCCGCCTACGAAAAGTGGCTCGAAGAAACCTTAAACCAAGGCCGTCAGGAAGGCCGTCAGGAAGAGCGGGTGGCGTTGGCGGTGCGGTTGTTGCATAGAAATATGCCGATCGCAGAAGTAGCAGAATGCACGGGACTGTCGATTGCCCAAGTGGAAGGCTTCGCCAACGCCCAAGTCAAGAAACTCCGCCCCTAGTCGCGATGCTACGGATTTGCGGCGATGTACTCACCGGATTTGCCCCCCGTTTTCCGCAGTAGCACGATCGACTCAATGCGAATCGACTTCTCGATCGCCTTCGCCATATCATATAGCGTCAACGCCGCCACCGAGGCCGCCGTCATCGCCTCCATCTCCACCCCCGTCTTACCGCTAATCCGCACCGTCGCCTCAATCCGATAGCCTGGAATTGCCGGATCAGCAATGAATTCGACCGTCACCTTCTGAATCGGCAGGGGATGACAGAGCGGAATCAAGTTACTCGTCTGCTTCGCGGCCATGATGCCAGCCACCCGTGCTGTCCCCAGCACATCCCCCTTCGGCGCATTACCGGACTCGATCGCCGTCAGGGTAGCGGGCTGCATCCGGACGATCGCCTGGGCAGTGGCCTCCCGTATCGTCTCCGCCTTTGCCGAAACATCGACCATATTGGCATTGCCCTGATGGTCAAGGTGACTCAAGGGACTAGCCTCAGAAAAATTTTCCAATTTGTTTTGCATCTTGGGGAACCGTTGTGATACTATCAAATACGTCAACTGCAAGGGCATGTAGCTCAGTGGACTAGAGCACGTGGCTACGGACCACGGTGTCGGGGGTTCGAATCCCTCCTTGCCCGTTTAATTAAATTGATTTTACTCAGCTAATTTTAAGCTGTTTTTAGGCTGAATTGGACAGTTGATGTCTAGTCAGCTTTTTTATTGAAGGCCCTGACTTCCGGATTGATTGCCGATCGGTGGGTGCGGTTTTTGCGGATGTGCTTTTGGGGTTTGCTGGTTTAATAGGCGGATTCGTTGAGGCGGGCGGGAACTTTTCGTTCGCATAATTCTTCGATCAGCGGGATCTTGGTATAATTGCCATCCCTCACATAAACCCTGACCAAACAGTAACAATTTGTCGGATTGTTGCGGTCGGTGGTGCTGTTTTACTATCTTTTCAACATATGAACGTTGTTCGCGCATCGGTTCGTTGGTTCGTTGGCGGCTTGTTGCTATCTGGCTTAGTCGTCGTGCCTGGGTTAGAGACCGCCGCGATCGCGCAGGTGATTCCCGAATCGGCAACCCGGCGAATTGCCCAGAAATCCTCGGAGGTCGGAAAACTCCTGGATGAAGCGAAATCACGGTTGAAGTCCGGTGACTATAGAGGGGCGTTGGGACTCTACGAAACCGCAGCCCAACAGGATGGAAAGAATGCGCGAATTTTCTCGGCGATCGGCTACATCAAGGCCCAGCAAGGCGAATTTCCCGCCGCAGTGACGGCCTACCAAAAGGCGATTAGCATTGATAGCCGGAATGCCGATTTCTATTATGGTTTAGGCTTCAGTTTGGCGCGGCAGGGCCGCGATGCCGAAGCGATCACCGCCTACCAAACCGCCGCATCGACAAATCCGCGCCACATTGACTCGCTCTTAGGGCTGGGTGTGCTGCGGATGCGGAAGGGTGACTACGATGGGGCCGAAAAGGCATTCGTGGGCGCATTGAAGATTGATGGCAAAAATGATGCGGCCCGTGAGGGACTGAGCGCCATGTTCATTGAGATGGGACGCTATGAGGATGCGCTGAACGTGGTGCGCCGCGCGATCGAGAAGAATCCCCAGAACTCACGCGCCTACGTGCTTTTAGGTGTGGCATTGATGAGCGATGGGAAACAGCAGCCCGCCCTCGATGCCTTTGAAAAAGCGGCGCAACTGGACGCGCAAAACCCGGCAATTCCAGTGCAGATTGGGAAGTTACTGCTGGCCTTAAATCAGCCCGATCGGGCGGAACAAGCCGTTAATCAAGCACTCCGATTGGATCAGAACTTGCCGGATGCCCATACGACCTTGGGTGATATTTTGGCTAGTCGGCGACAGTTTGACGGGGCGATCGAGTCCTATCGTAAGTCGCTGAAACTGGCGGATAGCGAGGGCTATACCCATTATCGTCTGGGCTTGGCCCTGAGGGAAAAAGGGGATCAATCAGCGGCGGAAAAGTCGTTGAAGCGGGCCCAAGATCTGTTTAAGCGCCAGGGCGATCGGCGGCAACTGGCATTGGTTGAAACAGCCTTGGATGGCCTTAAGTAATCCAAGATCCAGTTAGCAAATCGCCGCAACTCAACCCAAAAAGTTGCGGTTTCTGCAATTTAACCGGAAGATTTACAATTTTTGACAATTTAGACAGTTGCTAAAATCAGCGAAAATTGCGCTTAATTTAGAATTGATCGCAGAATATTACCCATGTGTCAATTAACACATGGGTTTTGTTGTGGCAGTCATCAGCGCCACCCCCTAGAATTCCGGTATTACCAGTCTGTGTTGGGATCGTGACTACGTTGCACTTCTCAGTAGGAATTCAGTCATGTCAAAAATATCGAAAAAATCATTGACGATCGAGATCACGTTTAACGACGGTCAAGCCGCCAAAACTTATACCCTGCAAGCTCAGCTTGACCGGGGAACGCTCAATCTCGCAGGGAATTATCAGGGTAAACCGATGAATTGGGCAATTGATTTGAGTCATTTCCAATTCAATCATCCACCGAGTCGATGGGGACGTGATTTTAGCGATTTCAACTGCCATCCCAAACCTGCACAATCCTTGAATCAACTCATTGTTTTTGGCGATAGCCTTTCGGATACGGGTAATTTGTTCAAGCTCACGGGACAGCAATTTCCTCCCAGTCCGCCGTACTTTGAAGGGCGTTTGTCGAATGGCCCGATTTGGGTTGATTTTATTGCGCCGGAGTTGGGGATTCCCGATCGACGGGTGAAGAGTTTTGCGGTTTCTGGGGCAACCACGGGGCGCGATAACATTGAAAATGCCCGCCAAGGTACCGCGCGGTTTCCCGGATTGCTGAACGAAATTGATGCATTTATCGCCGCGCCTGGATTTTCTGGGGCCAATCCGAAGGCACTCTATGTCGTCTGGGCCGGGGGCAATGACTTTCTTCAAATTGCCGAAACCCCGCAAAATGCGCCACAGGTGATCACCCAGGCGATCGCGAACCTGGCAACCGCAATTACGACCCTCGTGGGCGCTGGGGCAAAACAAATTGTCGTCCCGAATCAAGTGAATTTTGGGTTAACACCATTTGCGCGGGAACGGGGAATTGCGGCAGTGGCAACCCAAGCGACGATCGGCTTCAATCAGGCTCTAGCGAGAGGCATCGGGCAATTAGAAAAAACACTGAACATCGACTTAATCGAGGTCGATATGTTCAGTGTCGTAGAACGGATTGCCGCCTTGCCAGGGGAATTTGGGTTTTCCAATGTCAGCAACGCACTGATTCGAGAAGCCAACCCGGTGAATCCCAACCGCTACTTCTGGTGGGACGATGTACATCCCACAACGCAGGCCCACAAGGTTTACGCAGAAACGATTCAAACGGCAGTGATAGCGGCAACAGCGGCTTCAGGCAGTCGCCACTATGGCACAGCGCTGTATCCAGCTAACGCATTTGACCCCCCGTTTGCGCCTAAAGTCGCCCTGCCGACCCATGATTTGCTGAGGGTTTAGCTTTTCCGCAGGGGCACAAAGTTCGCGAAAAGCGACTGGCTCTGGAGGTTGGCTGTGATTTGGAACAGTTGCGTAACACTGACGGGGAGAGTTTGATTGAATCGCAGGGTGATCTGCGGTTGCGATCGGGCTTGGATGTAGCCGGGGGTGAGGATCGGCGCATAGCGATCGGCATTCCCGGTTAATTGATTCACAAACGCCAGGGAAACGCTCCGCATGGCTTGGCGCAGGGGTTCCATTTCGGGGCCGCGCTTTTCTTGAACTAAAGTAGTGGCCGCGATCGTACCCGTCAAATTCGCTGGATCACTGACGCTCAGGTGGGTCGGGCCGATCGCAGTCATCAGATAACGCGATTTTTCCGGCAATTGCGTAAAGGGCTGAAACTGCTGTGAGAGGGAGGGCGCGAGGGCATCTTCGCTGCTGCTGAAGATCAATGTCGGGACACTAACTTTGCTGAGACCTTGTTTGCCGAAGATTTGCCCGATCGCCGGATTCAATGCCGTGACCTGCACCACCCGATCGTCCCGCAGGCGCACCGTGCGTTTGTTGGGTAAGCGGGTGGCGTTGCATTGCAGCCAATCGGCGGGGACACGTTCCAGGACATTACTATCCATGCAGAACTGTCGCAGTTCATTCAAGCGCAATTCCCCGCCGCCGAGGGCAAGCGCCGTGTAGCCGCCGAGGGAATGGCCGATGACGCTGACTTGGCGGGTATTAAACGCATCTTTCCAGTCCGGGGTTTGGTTCAGTTGGGTCAGTTCATCGAGCAGAAAGCTGACATCCTTGGGCCGATCGAGAAATTCTTCGGCGGGCATCAGTTTGTCGAGGGTGATTTTGCCTTGGGTGCTAGCAACGGAGGGGTGTTGCAAGGCGACGACGGTGATGCCGTGGGAAGCGAGATGCTGACCGAGGTACTTGAGAAAGCGCCGATCGGCTTCGTAGCCGGGCGCGAGGACAACCAGCGGCGCACCGCTGACATTACCCGTGACATTGGTTTCAGGACGGTAAATATCGAAAGGAATATCGCGTTTGCGCTTGCTGTCCTGGCGGCTGAGTTCAGTGACTTGAACTTGATATTTGCCCGGTGCCGCTGAGTCGAAGTCGAGCTTAACGTCCGGCGCATCGACTTTGAGCTGATCTTGCAGCACCGTACTCATCGCCTGGGTACGCCAGTAACCCCAATTGACCTTGGAAGCAATGCCGATCGCTTGGGAAACATCAACGGTGATCGTGTCCTGGGGAATTGCTTTGAGCACACCCATCGTGTCGAGACCATTGAACTGTTTGATCGCAAGGCTGATGCCGCCTTGGATTAATTCTGGCGTGAGACCGGGGAGCGCAGGCTGCACGGTATCCAGCAGCTTCTTGCCGGAGGGGGATTTGAGCATATCTCCGGCGAACTGCTCGGCCAGCTTGGGATCGACGTTGAGTCGGGCCGTGAGGCTCTTGCGAATGTTGTCAGTGAGAAACGGTTTGAACAAGGTGAGGTCTTTGCTGACTTTTCCCGTTTGGGCATAGCGATCGAGATCCGCTACTTTCACCGTCTGCTCAAAGGGGCCAAATTTCAGCACCAACTGCTCCGCCGCACGGGCCGGGGCAGCCGCAAATATCACACTCAGGCTGAGACAACCCGCGAGACAGGGGCCGATCGAATTGCGTTGGCTCGCCATGACACACACCACCCAATGGTTTATTCAAATAGCTTTCGCTAATTAGCTTAGCGACAATGATTTTAGCGACGATTCCGGATTTGGCACGGTTCCCTGCCGAGGAAAATTACAGCACCGCACTGCCAGCGCCCTGGAACATCACCCAAGACAGGAAAAAGTTGGAAATAAAGATCGCCATCAAGGCCGTCACCACCGCCGTCGTCGTCGATTGGCCCACCCCCTTCGCCCCGCCCGTCGTCGTCAGCCCCCAATTGCAGCCAATCACCGCAATCAAAATCCCAAAGGCCACCGCTTTCAACGGCGCACTGCACAAATCCCAAGTTGTAATAAACCGCCGCGCCGAATCGATAAACAGCGTGTGGGAAATGCCGTACAAACTATCGGCAATCAGCATCCCGCCGAACATCCCCGTCAGCAGCGACAGCACCGTCAGAATCGGCAACATCACACAGCAGGCAATCACCCGAGGAATCACCAGAAAATCGATCGGGTCGGTTTGCAGCATATAGAGCGCATCGATCTGCTCCGTCACCCGCATCGTCCCCAGCTCCGCCGCAAAGGCCGACCCCACCCGTCCAGCAATGATCACCGCCGTCAGCACCGGGGCCAACTCCCGCGCCAACGAAATCATCAGCACCCCGCCCACCGCCGTACCCGCGCCGATATTCACAAACTCCCGCGCCACCTGAATCGTAAACACCATCCCGACAAAACTCGCCGTCAGCAGCGCAATCAGCAGCGACTCCGGCCCAACGATCGACATTTGCTCCAGAGTATTGCGGCGATGGATCTTGCCCCGACACAGATGCACAATCACCTGTCCCATCAGGAAGGCCCCGGCCCCAGCACGGTTTGCCCAGCGTGATAGCGAAGAAGAAGCCATAGCAATGCGAAAATTAGGGAAGGAAAGAAATCAGTTAGGATGCGATTAACCTGCCGCGCAAAAGCCCATCATGCAAGCATCCTCCCATAGTAACCCCCCACATAGTAAACCCCCACGTCACTATCATGCCGATCGCCCCGGCAGTTCTCCCGGCACCCTCGCACCGCGATCGGATGAACCGCCCCGCATTCAACTGTTTGACTATGATGCGGCGGGCTATGAACAGGTTGAGCAGATCACGCCGGGTGCGATCGCGCCCTATCTCGATGAGCATTCCGTCACCTGGATTGATGTCCAAGGTTTAGGCCATGTACCGACCCTTGAAGCGATCGGCGAAATCTTTCAGCTCCATCCCCTCACGCTCGAAGACATCGCCAATGTCCCCCAACGGCCCAAGGTCGAAGAACATGCTGACCACTTGCTGCTGATCACGCATCTGGTACGGCTCGACTGTTCCCCGCCCTGCATGAACGAACAAATCAGCTTCATCCTCGGCCCGCATTACCTCCTAAGCATTCAAGAAGAACCCGAACATGACTGCTTTGAACCCGTGCGATCGCGGATCAAGAGTGGCAACGGACGCAGCCGCAAAATGGGGGCGGACTATCTGCTCTATGCCCTGCTGGATTCAGTGATTGACAGCTTTTTTCCGGTGCTGGAGACCTATGGCGAACAGCTCGAACTGCTCGAAGATGAAGTCGTCGCCAATCCCAGCCGCCAGACCTTAGCCCAAATCCACCGGATGAAGCGGGAATTGCTCGCTTTGCGGCGGACAATCTGGCCGCAACGCGATGCGGTGAATGCGCTGATTCGCGATGAGAGTGATCTGATTAGCCCGGAGGTGCGGATCTATCTGCGCGACTGCTACGACCACACCGTGCAACTGCTCGACATTGTGGAGATGTATCGCGAAGTCGCCTCCAACCTGATGGATGTCTACCTCTCCTCGATCAGCAACAAGATGAACGAGATCATGAAGTTCCTCACCGTCATGTCGAGCATCTTCATTCCGCTCACCTTCATCGTCGGGGTCTATGGCATGAACTTCGAGAACATGCCGGAACTGCGGACGCGATCGGGCTATTTCATTTGCTGGGCCGTGATGATCACGATCGCCATTGCCCTGGTCAGCTTTTTCTGGCGCAAGGGCTGGTTCGAGAATTATTCAACGCAGATCGAGTTAGATAAACCGCAAGCCCGTCGCCGCAGACGACGTTAGGGCTAGCGCCATCTAATTCTTCCGCAACCGCCGCAGTTCGTCCTGCAATTCCTGCACCTGTTTCCGCATGGTTTCCACGTCGATGTCCGCGCCCGAATCCTGCGCCATAGGCTTTGGGTCAATTTTTACGGCGGAATCGGTCTTCACATCTTCATCGGTGATTTCGATCGATCGGGGCGGTGCCGCAGCCGTGGAGTTCGAATTTGGTTGCCCGGGATTCGTGGCCTGTTGCGCTTTGCGGACGGTTTCATCAACAAATTTGCGGGCTTCTTCGGCGGTCATTTCGCCGCGCTCAACCATTTCATCGGCCATTTTCTGCATCTGGTCACTCAGAGCATTCAAGCGATCGCCCGCTTTTTCGCCTGCATAGGACGCAACCCCAATCCCCAGATAAACTGCCTTCTGTACCAAATCCCCGAGACCCATAGCTGCCTGCCTTATGACTGCGTGACTGCTTTCAGCATAGAAATAAACCGCCCCCGGTTGGTAGGCCGGATTCACGCACTCGCACCTGCCATCGACCGCTAAGATAGAAAGCGACCTCAATGCAGTATTTTCCAAGCCGTGACTAGCAGCCCCACCACGCCCCCAGCGGCGATCGCCGCCACCGCAACGATCACGCTCAAACCGAGCTACAACATCCCGATTGGGCTATTCGTGATTGCGATCGGGGTGGGTTTTCTCAACCGTTGGGTGGCCTTACCGATCGGATTATTTGGTGTGTTTTTGCTGATTCAGGCCGTGATTCTCAAGCTCGAATTTACGGCGACGGCGCTGGATGTGTATCGGGGTCAAACTCTGATTCGATCGTTTCCCTACGCCGAGTGGCTCCATTGGGAGATTTTCTGGTCGCCCGTGCCGATTTTGTTTTATTTCCGCGAGGTGAAGAGCATTCACTTCCTGCCGATTATTTTTGACCCGGCGATGCTCCGCGACTGCCTGATTCAGCGTTGTCCAAGGATTGACACGCCTGCGGCGAATTAGACGGTTTATCTCAAGCCCCTAGTCGCCCCCTCGCCCCCAATACTGGGGGAACATGAATCACAGCCCCCAGCATTGGGGGTTTGGGGGCCAGCTAAACTACGCAACTCACCACACTGCAACCCCAACCGCAAGACCACAATGAATTCCGCCGATTTCCCCGATTCTCCCGAGATGAACCAACCGCCCACCGAAGGTTCGACACCCGCACCTTTCAACCCCGCTCCCTTCAATCCAGTGGCCACCAGTTCACTCGAAACCCCAACCCCGATCGACCCCGAACTGATCGACTCCGAACCAAGTCACCCCGAACCAAGTCACCCCGAACCGACCGCCACAACGCCATCAACCCCGCCAGCTCCCACGATCGACCCCCGCCTCGCCGCCCTCGTCGAATCGCAACTGCAAACCCTGCTCGATCGCAAGCAACAACTCGAAACCGAGGTCACCCAGCTCGAACGCCGCCGCAATCGCATTCAAGACGAATTGCGCGGCACCTTCAGCGGCAGCAGCGATGAAATCGCGATCCGCGTCCAGAGCTTCAAAGAATATCTCCTCGGCAGTCTCCAGGATCTCGTTGTCGCCGCCGATCGCCTCGAACTGATCCGCCAGGTCGAAGTCCCCGCGCCCACACCCGCCCCCAGCGAAGCCGCACCCAACAGCGGCAAAGGCACCTTTGAGATCAGTGATCTCACTTTTGCCGAACCCAGCTATCAAGCGAAGAACGATCGCATCCGCAAAGTGATCGAAGTCTTCCAGAACAGCCCCGACTACTACGGCCCCGCCTGGAAGCTACGCCGCACCTTCGATCGTATCCCCGCCGAACGCACTGCCGATTGGTTCTTCAGCCAAGGCGGACGCGGCGCAATCAAAACCCTGGGCTCCCGGTTGCAGAACATCCTCGTCGGTTCCGCCTGCATTTCGATTCTCTATAACCTCTACGGCGATCGACTGCGGCCCCTAATTCTCGCCAACAGTCCCGAACGGTTGGGCGAATGGCGACGCGGACTGCAAGATTGCCTGGGCTTAACCCGCAATGACTTCGCGGGCGATCGGGGCCCTGCCCTCTTCGAGTTCCCCGAACCCCTAGTCCAACGGGCGGAACGGGCGCAACAGGACGGCAAGCTGCCGCTGATCATCATCGACGAAATGGAAGAAGCCGTAAACCTCGGCGTACTGCAATTCCCTCTCTGGTTAGCTTTTGCTCCGGCCGTCCCGAATTATCAAGCAGGCAACAGCTATTCGATTTATTAAGCCGCTCAACGCCATCTGACCCGATCGAAAAAGCCGCCCCATCTTTTCTCACATTCCGTTACAATACAGACCATAGCTCGTAAAGTTTTGTAAATAAGGAGATAGCCATGACCTCAAAATCCCCCGCGAATGCCGCTAAGACCACCGTCAGCCCCACCTTGGAAGATCCCAAGTTTGGCTTCAATGGCTATGCCGAGCGCTTGAATGGTCGGGCCGCGATGATCGGGTTTGTCGCCGCGATCGTGATTGAAGCGATCTCGCACCAAGGCGTGATGGCCTGGTTGGGCTTCATTACGCCCTAAGCACCGATGCACCAAAATTCAATTCACCTCGAACCCCGCGACGGCCGCATACACCGATCGCGGGGTTCGGCATATTCACGGAACTTTGAGCAATTGGGCGATCGGGCGTTGGTGGGTTCTGGGATCGGGGCATTCTAGCAAGTGAAACGAGACCTTCCTAAGCCACGGTTCCATGTCCAGTTCCACGTCGGTGCCATTTGTTGATTTGAGCAGCCAGCACGATCCCCTCCAGGATGAGATGCTGCAAGCCATGCAAGCAGTTTTGCAACGGGGCGATTATGTCCTGGGCCAATCCGTCACAGAATTTGAGGCCGCCTTTGCCCTAGCGAGCGATATGCCCCATGGGGTCGGTGTTGCCTGTGGAACGGACGCGATCGCCCTGGGACTCCAAGCCTGCGGGATTGAAGCCGATGATGAAGTCATCCTCCCCGCCAATACCTTTGTCGCGACGCTGATTGGCGTGCTGCGCTGCGGCGCAAAACCGATTTTGGTGGACTGCGATCCGCTCACGGGTCTGATTGATTTAGTCGCGGCGGAGCGATCGATTAGCCCCCGCACCCGCGCGATTATCCCGGTTCACCTCTACGGCCAAATGGTGTCGCCATCGCAGTTGCTGACCTTGGCCGATACCTATGGCCTGATTATTTTTGAAGATGCAGCGCAAGCGCACCTAGCCGAGCGCGAAGGCTACAAAGCTGGGTCGATCGGGCTGGCTTCCGCCTTCAGCTTCTACCCGAGCAAGAACTTGGGCGCGATCGGCGATGGCGGCATTGTGCTCACCCGCGATCCTGCCGTTGCCGCGCAGATGCGGGCGCTGCGTAACTATGGCGCACCGCGTAAGTATTACCACACCGAAATGGGCACCAACAGCCGTCTAGACTCGATTCAGGCGGCTGTGTTGAACGTCAAGTTGCCTCACCTCGGCATCTGGAACCAAACCCGCTACGAAATCGCCGAACAGTACAACATTCTACTCAGTCCCCTCAAAGAATTCGGCCTCACGCCCCTGCAAAACCAAGCTGGCGAAGGTCACGTCTATCACCTCTACACCCTGCGCGTCGCCCAAGGCGATGTGGTCAATCCCTGTGCCCTCGATCGGGATAGCTTGCAGCAGCACTTAACCGCCGCAGGAATTGAAAGCGGCGTGCATTATCCGCGCCCTTGCCATCTCCAACCCGCCTTCACTAACCTCGGGTATCGCGCCGGGGACTTTCCCGTTGCTGAACAGCTTTGCCAAGAAATCATTTCTCTGCCAATGTATCCGGGGCTGACCGAGGCCCAGATCACCCAGGTGGTCAACACCCTGACCCAGGCGCTTAGCCCGATCACTGTGACAGCTTAGTGTGACAGCTTATTAGTGTGACAGCTTAACTGCATCTACCCCCTTGTTGCTGTTATTCCCCCGCCTCTTAATATGACCTCTTCTTTTCGTTCATCGCGGTTCCTCGCTGGGGCTGACCTCGCAATTCTCGGGTTGCTGGCTTTGCTATACCTGCCGCTGATGGTGCATTGGGTGCAGGGCTGGCTGAGTAAGTCGATTAGTATCGAGCATGAATATTTCAGTCATGGCTTGATTGGGTTGCCCTATGCGGCGATCGTTGCTTGGCGCAGTCGAGCACAGTGGGCAGCGATCACGGAAGCTAATGGCCCCGATCGGTGGCTGGGACTGGGAATCATGGCATTGAGTGCGGTGTTCTACAGTCAGGGCTTGCCAGAACCGATGAATTTGTCCTTTCCGTTACTGCTGACGGGCATCTGCCTCTGGATGAAAGGCATCGCCGGATTGCGCCTGATGCTGTGGCCGCTGATCTTCACTTGGCTCGCCACACCCAACGAAATTCCCTATCTCCTCGCGCCCTTCACGCTGCCGCTGCAACAGTTCATCGCCGGAACCGCAGGCATCATCCTCAATTTGCTGGGCTTCAATGTCCAGATTGAGGGCATTAACCTGTTCATGAACAATCGTCATGTCGAAGTTGCGCCCTACTGTGCGGGGTTGAAAATGCTGTTCACCAGTTTGTATGTGGCGCTGTTGCTGCTGCACTGGAGCGATCGGCATAACCATCGCGCGATTAGCGGCTGGCTGCTCGGCTTAACCGTCTTCGTCAGTGTCACGGGCAATATCATTCGCAACACCATCCTCACCTACTTCCACGGCACGGGGAATCAGGGCGCGTTTGTCTGGCTGCATGACGGCTGGGGCGGCGACCTCTATTCAGCATTGACCCTCGGCCTGCTCGTATTGATTTTGAACAAACTGGAAGATCGTTTTCTGGCTGACCCAGCCGATGATGACCCGCAAGAAGACATTGCTGCGGCTTAATTCCCCCCCCCTTTCATTTCCCCCTCACTGTTTTGTCCCATGTCGCTTCCCCGGTCTCGCTCGAAATTGATCATTTTGATCGCCTTAATCCTGATGCTGGTCACCAGTGCTGTGCCCCAGGCGATCGGACAGCGCTGGAGCTGGCGCAAGCCGCCGGAAGTCGCCCAACTGCGGGAATTGCGTACCCTACGTAAACAGGGGATCGCGATCGGGAACTGGCAAACCGCTGAAGGCAAAGAAATTCAACTGGGCGATCGCAACTGGTATTGGCAAACCCTGAAACAGAAAAAAACCACCGCTGCCGTTCTGTTCATGCCCCAGACCGACTCCAAGCAGCAGCCCCAGGTGGAATGGACGGACATTCAAGGCATCCAACGCTGGCAGAGCGATTCCGAGCAAACGCTAAAGATCCAGGCCGAAGCCCTGAAGCAACCCTTTGAAACCCGCTTCTTCCGGGCCTTGACCCCGGATCGCACCTTCGCCGTGGTGCAGTGGTATGCCCAGTCCAATGGCGGTAGCCCGAGTCCGGCCCAATGGTATTTCAACGATCGCCAAGCCCAATGGCAGCGGCAGCGGATTCCCTGGGTCGCAGTGAACGTGCAATTGCCGATGGAGCCGCGCGATGACCTGAAAAAGTATGAAGCCCAAGCCACCCAACTGGCCGCCGCCGTCCAGCTCAGTCTCACCGAAAAAGTCTTCCAACCGCCCGCCGCTGGCCCTCCGTAGATTCACTCGACTTTACCCAGATCGCCCCGGCCCGTCCCGATGGTGATTCAGAGTCTTCGAAGGAAGAAATATGGGCGCTCTGCTTCGATTCTGCCAACCCCATCAACTGCGCCAATTGTGGCCCCTTGGATTGAGTGATTTATGCAACTGGTTTCCCCACACCCCGACGCTAAACCCCGAAGCCCCTATCGGCTCGTCGCCAGCAGTCTCTCCCTGCTGTACAGCAGTGCGTCGATCCTCGCGACGATCGCGGTGTACCAAGTGGCTCAAACAGGCGCAGCCACAGCCAGCACCAGCCAACCGCCGCTGACTTTACCCGTATTAGAAAGCGCGATCGCCCAGACTGGCACTCAGACTGGCACTCAGACACCCGTACTCCGCCCGCCCGGAACACCCGCCGCCCGTCCCACAAGCCGCGAGTTACTCGAACAGGCGAAGCAACAACTGCGCGATCGGGGCGAACTCCCCCCGGCCAATCCCCAAGACCGCAGCAACTTACCACCAAACACCAGCCCCAGCCGCCGCCCCAACGACCCCAATGCGATGAATTCCAACCGCGTGCCGCCCCTGGTTCCGGCGGTGCAGATGTTTAGCCTGTATCGCCTCGGCCCCCGCGATTCCGTAGGCATTGTGGTTCAGCGCTTCGCCGATTTCAACGTCCAGGCGGTGATTGACCCCGAGGGCTTTATCACGCACCCGATTCTGGGCAAGATTTATCTCCAAGGGCTGACGATCGATCAAGCCCAGGAACGGATTCGCCAACAGGTCGATCGGTTCATCATCAATCCTGTCGTCCTGGTTTCGCTCACGAACCAGCGCCCCGTCCAAGTCACCCTGGTCGGTGAAGTCAGTAAACCGGGACTCTATCCCTTGTCCCAAGGGCCACAGCTCGCTTCCGCCCTGCTGGCAGGCGGCGGCACCCGCGAAGACGCGGATCTGCGCACGGTGGTACTGCGCCGCCCGATGCCCGATGGCAGCATTCAGGAACAGTCGTTTGATATGTTCAGCGCCTTAAAAGCCGGAACTGCTATGCCGAATCCAATGTTGCAGGATGGCGACACGATCTATGTGCCCAAACTCCAAGTCGGCGACCAAACCTACGATCGCACGATCGCCAGCCGATCGACCCTCGTCCGCCCCCAAATCACCGTGCGCGTCCTCAGCTACACGGGCGGCGGCCTGCGCCAAGTGCCCCTGGCCAACGGCAGCACCTTCCTCGATGCCCTCAGCAGCACGGGTTTGAATCCCGACCAAGCGGACATGAAGAAGATTGCCCTGGTGCGCTTCGATGAACAGGCCCAAAAGGCGGTCACTTTTACCCTAAATGGCCGCGCGGCGCTCTACGGCGACATGACCCAAAACATGGCGCTCCAGGACAACGACGTGATCATCATCGGGCGTAATCTCGTGGGCCGCATCACCCAAACCCTCAATGTCTTCACCCAGCCGTTCCGGGATGTCTTGGGCTTCCTGCTGTTCTTCCGGCAGTTAGGTGATAGCGCGACGAACCTCTTCGGCCCGACTCGTTGACCCCCCGACCCGCTGACCCCCTAGTTGTCCCCCTCCAGCATTTCCTGATTTATTGCCATGGCTGCCGCACTTATCAAACGCTATATTCTGGCCGTTGGTCGCTACAAATGGATTATCCCCACGGGATTAGTCCTGGGCGTGGGCGCGTCGGGTTTAGTCGTATCCCAGCCCGAGCCGCCCCCCAGCTACACCATGCAGGCCAACATCGTCGGCAATGCCCCGCCCACGAGCTTCTCCGCCACGGGTCAGGAGGTGCGCGTGCCGATCGGTAGCTATACCGCCGACTCGCTGCTGAATGATGCCCTGTTTGAATCTGCCGCCAAAGCCGTTGGCCTCAAGCCCCGCCGCATCGCCCAAAACACCAAAATTACCCTCAGCGCCGGAGCCGAAGGGGGCGGGGGCAAGAAAGCCGCCGCCGATGCCCCGGAGCGCATCCAAGTGGAATACAAAGACAGTGAGCAGGGCCGCGCCAAACAGGTGATCGAAACCCTGGTGACTGGCATCGTCGAGCAGAGCAAAGCCACCAACAAAAACCGCCTGGAACAGGTGATCAAGTCGCTCAACGATCGCCTACCGAAAATCAAGCAAGACCTCGCCGCCGCCGAACAAGCCCTCGAAACCTACGATCGCACCGAAGGCCCGGCGCTCTTTGCCGCCCAGAACGGCAGTCTCGTCGGCCAAATCCAGCAAAGTGACAACCAGCAACAGCAAATGGTGCTGGAACTCCAAGGAGTCAACGCCGAAATCGGTAGCCTCCAGCAAAAGCTCGGCCTCAGCCCAAACCAGGCTTACGTTTCCTCAGCCCTGAGCGCCGACCCGATCGTCGCGGATCTGCGCAGCCAGATCTATCAGCTCGAATCCCAACGGGCGATCGCCGCCAAAGATCTGCGGGCCGAACACCCGACTATGATTGAGTTACAGAAAAAGCTCGAAGCGATGGAAGCCCAACTGCGATCGCGGGCCCAGGAAGTCCTCAGCGGCGGCGGGGTCGCAGCTCCCTTCAACGCGGCCAACATTCGCCTCGACAGCAATCTCGATCCCGAGCGTCAGCGCATGGCCCTGCGGTTAGTCGAATTGACCACCACCAAAGAACGGATCGAGCGGCAATACCAGTCCCTCGTCCAGATGCAGCAAAACGCGCGCGATCGCCTCACCCAAATCCCCAACAAACAACTCGCCCGCACCCGCCTCGAAGACGCGCTCAAGCTGAAAAAAGCCCTCCACGACCAAATGCAAGCCAAACTCGTGGATGCCAAAACCGCCGAAGCCGAAACCGTCAGCAGCCTCTCGATCAGCAACATCAACCAGCTTCCCGTCCTCCCCGTACCGCCGAAGAGCATTCCGCTGATGATGGCGATCGGTGGGATCGTCGGCCTCGTCCTCGGCAGCGGCATCGTCTTCCTGCTGGACGTAATGGAAGGCACCTTCTACACCGAAGAAGACATCCGCGAAGCCCTCAAGCAGCAGGAAGTCCCCCTCCTCGGCGTACTGCCCCTCGTCCAGCTCTGGGATCCCCGCCTCGGCTCGATCCTCACCGCCTTGGATTCGCCCTACCTGGAATATTACGAGCGGTTCCGCAGCACCCTGCGGCGCTTGGAAGGCGGCGTACCCCGGATGGTCGTTGTCACCAGTATTGCCAGCGGCGAGGGCAAGAGTGTCACGGCCTATAACCTCGCGATCACCGCCGCACGGGCTGGGAAGCGCACGCTGCTGGTCGAAGGGGACTTACGATCGCCCTCGATCGGCTACTACGTCGGGGTCGAAGCCGATGCCAACGACCAAGAAGATGCCCTGCGCTACTACGGTCAACTGAGCGACTGCATCCGCATTGCCCCCCTCGCCGAAAATCTGTTCCTCGCGCCCAGTGTCGGCCCACAGCGGCAATCGGCCTCAATTCTGGAATCGAACGAAATGCGACGTTTGCTCGAAGATGCGCGGGGTCGGTTTGACTTCGTGGTGATCGACTCCCCCGCCCTGAGCCGTTGCAACGACGCGCTCCTGCTCGAACCCCACACCGATGGCCTGATCCTCGTCACCCGACCGAGCATCACCCAAAGCAGCACGCTGAATGAGGCGATCAATGAGTTTATGGACTCCGATCAAACACGGCTGCTCGGTGCAGTGATCAACGCGGTCAAAATGCAAATTACTGCGCCCACACCGGATCAAATGGTCGGCATGGAAGATATGCCGTTCCCGAAGGATGAGATCCCGATCGGGTAAAACAGACAACACCGTAGGTCGGGTGCAACAACGTGAAACCCGACACACCCACCGATCGACATACCCACCCAATAACAGCGCAAACCAATCTGATATGATTTTCCTCGGAAAAACCGACCTATCAGAACAGCCGCATGACCCAGACCTACCGCATCACCCTTCTCCCCGGCGACGGCATCGGCCCCGAAATCATGGCGATCGCCACTACGGCCCTCCAACGCATTGGCCAAAAATTCGACCTGCAATTCGACTTCCACACGGCCCTCATGGGCGGCTGTGCGGTGGATGCAACGGGCAGTCCGCTCCCTGACGAAACCCTGGAAGCCTGCAAAAACAGCGATGCAATTCTCCTCGCCGCAATCGGGGGCTACAAGTGGGACAGCCTCCCCCGTGCCCAACGCCCGGAAACGGGTCTGCTCGGCCTGCGCGCTGGCCTCGAACTGTTCGCTAACCTGCGCCCAGCGATCATCTTGCCGCAACTGGCCGATGCGTCGAGCCTTAAGCGGGAGGTCGTTGAAGGCGTGGACATCATGGTCGTGCGCGAACTCACCGGCGGCATTTACTTTGGCCAACCGCGCGGGGTCTTCACCACCGAATCCGGTGAACAGCGCGGCGTGAATACCATGGCCTATACCGTCAGCGAAATCGATCGCATCGCCAAGGTCGCCTTCGACACCGCCCAAAAGCGCCGCAAAAAGCTCTGCTCCGTCGATAAAGCCAACGTCCTCGAAGTCTCCCAGCTCTGGCGCGATCGGGTCACGGCGATGGCGGCCAGCTACCCGGACGTAGAGCTATCCCACATGTACGTGGACAACGCCGCCATGCAGCTCGTGCGCAATCCCAAGCAATTCGACACGATCGTGACTAGCAACCTGTTTGGTGACATTCTTTCCGATGTCGCGGCCATGCTCACAGGCAGCATCGGCATGTTGCCCTCCGCTAGCCTCGGAGCCAGCGGCCCTGGGGTCTACGAACCCGTCCATGGTTCCGCCCCGGACATCGCGGGCCAAGACAAAGCCAATCCCCTCGCCCAAGTCCTCAGCGCGGCAATGATGCTCCGCTACGACCTGAATCAACCCGCTGCTGCCGATGCCTTGGAAAAAGCGGTGATGGATGTGCTTGACCAGGGCTATCGCACGGGCGATATTGCGGCTCCCGGGGAAGCCGTTTCGGGTTGTCAAGCGATCGGGGAAGCCTTGCTCAAGGCGATCGGCTAAGCGCAATTGGCTAGGCACGATCGGTTAAACACTGAAATCACCCCAGATCAACCGAAAACTGCTGGAAACTTTGAAGTTTCCAGCAGTTTTTTAATTCCGCCAAAACACGCCCTCTGTAGCCTTACTGAGAAATCGGAAAGAAGCCGGGAAAGTCTCCGAAGATTTTCGTACCAACAGAGTTTTGTGCAGTAACATACAGCGCAACCCTCAAGCAATTGAGGTCATCAGGGAGTAGGAGAATCGTCGTGAGTAATGTTGTTGTTTTGGATCGGCCAACGGGGTGGAAAGTGGAAAAAGAACCGCGCCTCGATCATTTTGGCGGCTATGAACCGGGTTTGGTTCAAGCGGCCCGTAAAATTTATCGCACGTTTATTGATGTGCATCCCGATGTTACCGAGGCCCCGCTGGGCGTGGCGATCGACCGCTATTCCCACCGGGGTAAGCTAATTTTTTCGCGGATGCCTGCACTCCTGCCGCAGGAAACTTTCATTCCGTTTGACGTGTTCGATCGCTAGGTTTTTACCACTGCATGATTCACGTTAGGTAATCGGATCGCTGGGGGCAAGCTAAATTAAGGAAGCAATTCCCGCCCCCATCTGAATCTACCTGGATTGAAGTTATGGATTTATCGCTGGTTGATGGATCGCTCTTGGTGAATGGCGCGATCGTGTTTATGCTCGGCAGCGCGATCGGCAGCTTTTTGAATGTTGTCGTGTATCGGCTTCCGGCGGGACTTTCGATACTTAATCCACCGTCACGCTGTCCCCATTGCCTCACGCCCATTAGGAAGCGGGATAATTTGCCAATTATTGGTTGGCTCCGGCTCAAAGGTCGCTGCGGCCATTGCCAGGCTCCGGTATCAGCGCGCTACCCGATCGTTGAAGCCGTAACGGGATTGATTTTTTTACTGAGCTTTTTTGTCTTTGGGTTATCGCTTCAGACCCTAGGCTATTGGTTATTTCTGAGCTTGTTATTGGCCTTGGCGTTAATCGATTTCGACACGATGACCTTGGATGACAATTTGATGAAGCTCGGTGTAGTTTCCGGTTTGGTATTTCAAGCGGCGATCGGTTATGGCATTCATGGCGTTTCCGGTATGGTTGTCAGCCTTGCTGCCAGTGCGATCGGCACCGCCTTAGGGATTCTCTTAATCGACGCGATCACGGTCTTAGGCAAAGCGATCTTGGGTCGCGATGCGATGGGCGATGGCGACGCATTTTTGGCCGCGATGATGGGTGCTTGGTTAGGTTGGAAATATTTGTTGTTGGCGATCTTTCTTGCGGCCCTCGTCGGCACGATCGTGGGTTTTGGCGGTCGCCTCCTCGGCAAAATGCAGCGCCTCCAGAAAATGCCCTTCGGCCCCTGTTTAGCCATGGGTGCCGCACTCTCGCTCTTCGTCGGTCACGCCATCCTCAGCCAATATCTCCTCCTGTTCAATCCACCCGCTTAGAGGTTTCGTTATCCTGAAAGCTAATACCGCTGAGCAACTCGGTAAGTCTCACCATGAACGCTGAAGAACTTGATCAACGATTCGATGATGGGGAATCCGTTCTCGAATTCTTCGACCTCAACACCGCTAAACGACCCGGTTTGGCAATCAAACGCGTGAATGTCGATTTTCTAGCCTGGATGGTTGAAGCGCTCGATCGCGAAGCCCAACGACTTGGCATCCATCGACAAGCCGTGATCAAAACTTGGATTGCCCAGCGCTTGGATAATAAAGCTAGTTAAGACCGTTCTACACAAAGCAAAAAAAGAGCGTCGTTGCCGACGCTCCCATCTACTCTCTCAAACTTTTTACAGCGGCCTCAACCCAGTAGCTTACGCCGTTGGAATCTGGACGGATTCGGAGCGAGACACTTCCAGGAAGCCGCCCGATCGGGTCAGATAGCCCAGGACCGTCATGTAGGTACGATCGCGGTGGGGAATCAGAATCCGCTGCTCCTTAATCGTATCATCCACGTCAAACTGCTCAAAAGTTGGCAGCAACGTATCCGTCGCATCCATATCGGTCACGTCATACAGGCGCAGCACCAATTGCGTACCACCTTGATCGCGCAGCTGATCGCGTACGGCTTCGGCCATATCCCAGCGCACTAAAGCCTCACGGCTGTTATAGGGCACCATCACGACCCGACCTTGGCCCGCAACCGCACCGCTCACAGCCGCAGCGCCCGCACCCACACCAACAGCGGCAGCCCCCACAGCCGCAGCGCCCGCACCCGTCACGCTATCCTTCAGACCCGCGCCTGCATCAACCACAGCATCAGCAGCGTCGCCTGCGGCATCCTTGGCTTTACCAAAGAGCGACTTCAACCAACCGGAAGTGCTGGAAGTTCCATCCCCCACACTATCCTTGAGATCGATCGTCGCCGACTGCACCCGATCAAAGGCATTCGCAGTTGTATCTTGCGTCCCATTGATCACGTTCCCCGCTGCGTCACGGGTCTGATCCACGGCGTTACCGAACATATTCTTCGCCCGATCGCGCAGGCTCCCACCCGCCGCATCATCGACATAATCCGCTATCCGCGAGGAAGGATCGGTTTCCGGTAAGCCGCCTTCAAATTCCCAGTCCGCAGCGGTCAAGTTGTCACTGGCCGAATTATCATTGCTCTCCGGTGTGGCATCACCGTCACCGCGCAGGCGCGACCAAGCCGCCGCGCCGAGGCCCGCTGCCGCCGCGCCTGCGCCCGCGATCGCGCCGCCACCTGCACCAATCACATTCCCAAAGGCATCTTTGGTCGCATCCAGGCCGTCACCTAGCTTGTCTTGGAGACCTTGCAAACGACTCGGATCACTGTCCGTCACATCGGCATTCAAGTTCCAATCTGGAGTATCAATGCCTAGATCCAGGTTGGCATCACTGCCCGGTTCCCACTCGCCATCATCGGTACGCCGATCGTCCGTGCCTTCACCGCGTAGGCGCGCTGCCGCCGCAGCACCCGCCCCCGCGATCGCCGCCCCGACACCTGCGACAGCGGCTCCACCAGCCTTCCCAGCATCACCGACACCGTCAACGATGTTCCCAGCGGTATCCTTGACCGCATCAACAGCAGCACCCACCCCGACTTTCGGGCCAGTAATGCTTGGGCCATTCAAACTGCGGCGGTCGCTCGTCGCCCGACCCGGAAGTACGTCATCCTCTTCATCCTTCGGCAACAGCCAGAGCAAGAGACCCAGCAGACCCAAGGGCAACAGCAACCACCAAAGCCATGGCGGAATCCGATTCCCCGTTTCACTGCCAAGGGCGATTTGGTTATTCGCAACCGCACCTTGCGGCGCGGGCTTCACCTCCGATTTCGACCCATCCGGCTTTGCTTCCGGCTTCGCATTCGCCGCTGTTACCGGAGTTTTGTCACCCGGCTTACCTTCGGCTCCAACTTTACCGACTTCACCCGGTTTGGCTTCCGACTTCGCGTTATCGGGCTTCGCCGCTGATTTAGCGGCATCGGGCTTGGCTTCCGATTTCGCTGCTTCCGGCTTGGCTTCCGACTTCGCCGCCGCCGGTACCTGAGCGACTTTTGCCGCTTCGGCATCTTTGTTGAAGTCGATCGCGTTCTTCACGCCAGATTGCGCCACCTTTGTCTGACCGTCACCACTCCCGGCATAACCGAGGAATGCTTGCACTGCCGCATTGGGCTGGGCACCTTTATAGACGTAGTATAATGGCTGGGAGAACGGGTAACGCTTATCCGTCGGCTCAACACCGTGCATCGTCAGCACCCGAATCCCTTTCTGACCCGCCACCATACTCGCCGGGAGGAAGCTCACACCATCTGCACCCAGCTTGGCACTCATTGCGGTGGGGTTCTCGTCTTCTAGCTTGACGGCATTCGCACCGGAGGCCAGGGGCTTTCCTTGGAAGGCCGGGTAATTGGGGAATGCCGATCGGGTATCAGTGCTTACCCGATCGATGAAGCGAATCGGCTGATCACTACCGCCCAAATCTTTCCAGTTCTTTGCTTCCCCGCGAAACGCTTTCGCGAACTGGTTGATCGTGAAATCTTTTTTGTAGGGGTTGTTCGTACCGACGACGATCGCGATTTTTTCACGGGCCACGGGCACGGCCACCAAGCCCTTCGCCTGCTCTGCATCGGTCAACGGGCGACCGATCGCCGCAATGTCCGCCTTGCCCGCCGCGACCGCTTCGATCGATGCAGTGGTACCCGCATTACTGATCGAGACCTTACCATTCGCATATTTCTGCTCAAACCCCGACTTGAGCGCTTGGTTCAGCGCTGCCAGGTTACTTGAGCCATTCAGTCGAACATTCGTTCCGGCGGGCACTGCACTGGGGGGCGCAAACTTGGGATAGGCATTCACCTGGAGCCCCGAAGCGACCACCGTGGTCAGTGTAGTAAACAACGCGAAATTAACGACGGATGCAGAGCGCATTTGTACCATGATGACAACCTACTCGACTGTAGGAACCTAAATTGCTGTTCTGCGCCGCCCGATGCCGCAGCACCCAACAGCACGATCAAACTGTGATTGAATCCAAATTGTTGTGACGGGCGGGCGCGATCGATAAAACCGAAACATCCGCAGTCAACGCCGAGATTTGCCCTCGGCCATTGGATGCCCGATTGTACCGCTTGCATCCGCAGTTGAACGCATTTTTGCAGCATAAATTTGTACT
>JBJORF010000024.1:0-45687 GCA_046049545.1 Cyanobacteriota bacterium
CGAGGCGAGTCAGTTCTTTTTTACGTCGTGCCATTTGGGTCTCTCCTTTGTTCTATTTGGATTCTAGACCCCTTACACAAAATTCTGAGCACTCTCTCGTAGGGGGGCGCACCGCTATTAACATTATTTATTTTGTCGATTTTGCCGGGGCCTTCTCTGACATTCCCGCATCGTGGTAGACCGACTTCCAGGCTTCAACGGTGCCTTTGCCGATGTCGTTCACAATATCGACACCGCTTTCTTCAAATTGCACTTTGATTTTGGTATCACCGGGAGGTGCAGTCTTCAGGGCCATGGCAATTTCGTCGGTAATTTCAAAGTTACCGTTGTCGCCTGTAAGCCGGAATACTGCTTTTCCTGCTTTAATGGCGACTTTATTGGCTTCACGGCCTTCCACAGGAGTCTTGGTACAGACGAGAATGCCGCATTTCTTAACGGTGTCATAGGAGAAGATTCGCAGCTTGCGACGTGACCAGTTGGTGATAATGCCGCTTTCTTCGTTATTCGCATTGATCGTGTAATTGCGATCGAGTACGGCTAAATAGTCGCCATCAAAGTCGTCCCGCACGAGAATGGGCGTTGACCAGGGCACGTTGGCCTTCCCTGTTCGCCAGTCAGCATTATTAATCACTGGCAGATTTTGCATATTCACGCCGGAGGCACTCGACTTGGTATCACCAAATTCATCGAGTTTCTGGGCTAAACTCGGTGTGGCAGTGAGTGCCAGTAGGGTGAGTACTGAGAAGGTTAGTGTTTTGATTTTCATAGGAGTTGTGGCTGATAGATAACTTGAGATAGATCCGATGACTGGATTAAGCACCCATGCGAGTAATGATACAGCCCTCGGATTGAGCTTATGCAGCCCCGTCGCGTTCTATTTGTAATCTTTACCAGAACCATACTTCCAGGCGTTGAGGCGACATTGCCAGCGGTATTGCTGGGTGGGAGACTGGCTTTGGAGCCAGGGGGTGAGCTGAGGGCGCAACCGATCGCTCACCCCTGCCGCCAATCCAAAGCCGCCTAAACGGATGTAATGCGGCAACCATTCCAGCAATGCGGGGATGCCGAGGGTCGGGAGGAGTTTGAGCGTGGCGATCGGGTAATCGATCGTCGTTTTCATCAGGGTTTGAAACAGGGCATTAAATTGCACCACGTCCTGTAGGAATGGCTTCAGCACTGGATCACCAAGTTCCTGCATTGCGGCAAAGACATTGATCAGAAGTTGATTAATTTGATTGGGGTCAACGGATTGATTTAGCCGCACACTCATCGATTTCTGAAATAGCCAAGTAACGGATAGATTGGGTTGATAGGGTAAAAGTCGGGCTAAGTCATTGGCACTGAGACAATCCGCCGCGATCGCCCCCGCAATCCCATCAGTTAATCGCGGTAAATGCCGCACCATCGCCCCAAATCCACCAAAACTCAAGGGTGACTGCAAGCCGCTGCTATCGCCGATCGGGAGAATTCCCGCCCATTGCGGTTTGAGTGGACTGTTGCGATAGCAAGGGAAAAAGCCGTAGAGCGCCCGTTGAAATTGCAAATCGGCTAATTCCACTGATTGGTACTGCGGCAAGAGTCGAAAATATTCATCAAACAGAGATTCGAGGGAACCGCGATCGGCTTCCGCATCGATGTAGGTAAATAAATAAGTCGTGCGGCCATCACTCGCGGGAAAGGCTTCCCAGAAATATTGGCATTGGTTCTCGATCGGGGTGAAGGTGTAGATTAAATCACCGGATTGATTCTCAGGAAATCCCTGGGCACAGGTGCCGACAACAAGGCAAACGGCATCGGGCTTTTGGCCATTGCGCGATTGAGCCACGATCGGCGAGAAATGCCCCATGGCATCCAGCAAGATCTTGGCCGTAATGGTTTGGTTAATGCAAATGCCATTGGGATGAATCACTGCATGGTCGAATCCCGTTTGCTCCAATAAAGTTCCATTCGCCTTGAGATATTTCTGCTTGACAGTTTCGAGGAGCCGCGCCGGACTCACGCCAATATTCAAAACATCTTCGACCCAAATATCTTCCCCACCGTCAAATCCCACACGCACGGGATTGAATTCTGAACTAATCACGGCTTCCAATTCACTGACCGTCAGCAGGCCAATCGCAATTAATTCCTGCAATTCACGCCGCGAGATATTCCACTCTTGAGTCCGTCCCTGCAACGTCCCCCCCTCTAAAAGCACGACGCGCAATCCCCGCTGCGCCAAGGTCGCACCGATCAAAATTCCGAGAGTTCCCCCGGCGATCGCCACGTCATATTCCACCGCTTCCAGGGCGATCGCGGATTCGCTGATGACCTGTGGGATAACCGTTTTGCCATTGCGGAGGATTTGCCATTGCCGATCGGCGCGTTGCAGTCCCTCCCAGGCACCGGGAATTTTTTGTAATTGTGCTGCCGCTTGTCCCATGGATCGTCTCCTACGCAACAAATTTGGCTGATGGCTAGACAAGGGCTAGATTACAATGTAACATATGTAATCTCGTATCCTTCCAGCATCTATCCCCGCCGTCGTCGGTGGGAGGATTTTTATGGCGATCTTTCAGAAAATTATCCTGTATTTTCGGCACTATTGGCGCATCTCACTGTTCAGCATTTTGGGGATGAGTCTGTTTGAGATTATTGACCTGTTTGTGCCTTACGCGATCGGGCAGATCTTGAATGTGCTGTCCGGTCAAGGCACCGATGCCCCTGTTCAGGCGTTGACGGCAGTGGTAGCGCAATGGTTTGGCGCAATGCCGAATTCGAGCTGGGCATTATGGACGTTGTTGGGGCTGGTGGCGATCGTGTCGATCGGGCGCGCCCCAATTCAGCCTTGGATTGGTGGTTGGTTTGCTTGGGATGTGGCGTTTCAGGCGCGGCGTGAGCATACGCGCAAGTCATTGGAGAAAATTCTCACCCTGCCGTTGGAATACTACGACGAAAATAATGCGGGCCGGGTCGCATCTCGGGTCGCGAAGGGCTTGTCGAATCACACTTGGAGCTACCCCGAGATCACCAGCCAACTGTTGCCGAAATTTTTCCGCGTGGTGGGAATCTTTATCGTCATCACGTTAATTGATTGGCGGATTTCCACTGTCCTGTTGGTTTTTTTCGTGGGTGTTTTGGGCTATAGCTTTTTGGGGCTGAAAACCCTGGCAACGCAGGAAGAACGGCTCGATAAATACATGGAGGATACGGACAGCCGGACGGCGGAGATTATTACCAACATCAAAACTGTGAAGGCATTTGCCACGGAAATCGATGAACTGCAACGGCAACAAACGCGCATCGATCGGGAGTTCAAAGTCCTGGACTATCGCATTCACAAGGGCTATGTCAAATTGGGCATGTACACCCGGACGATCGTGCAGACGGGGACATTCTTGATTTTGGCGCTGACGCTGTGGGCGACGGTGCAGGGACGGATTTCGCTGGGGCATTTTATTACGGTGCTAACAGTTTCGAGTATGGCGTTTGCGGAGGTGGAGCCGATTTGTAATTTGGCGGAGGTCTTTGCGCGGCGATATGCGTCGATGGCGCGGTTCCATGAATTTATGGCGTTGCCTGCGGGGCAGGATGCCGGAAACCTTGTGGATGTGGGGATTCCCCAGTATCAATTTACCGGGAAGATTCATTTTGACAATGTGAATTTTGCCTATAATCCCGACCGGCCTGTCCTGAAAAACATCGATTTGTTGATTAATCCCTGTGAAACGGTGGCACTGGTGGGCCGATCGGGTTCGGGTAAATCGACGTTGGTGAAATTGTTATTTCGCTATTTCGATGCACAACAGGGTGGCATCTTAATCGACGGCAAAGATACGCGGCAACTGGACATCACGGGCTATCGCAAACGCTTGGCGATCGTGCATCAGGAAGTTGATGTGTTTAACGGCACGATCTGGGAAAACCTGATGTATGGGAACACCAATGCAACACCGGAGCAAATTTACGAGGCTTGTCGAATTGCCCAAGCGGATGGATTTATCCGGCAGATGCCAAAGGGCTATGGCACGATCGTGGGTGAGCGGGGGGTGCGGCTGTCGGGCGGTCAACGGCAACGGCTGGGGATTGCGCGGGCGCTGGTGATGAACCCGGATGTGCTGGTGTTTGATGAGGCGACTTCGAGTTTGGATTATGAGTCGGAGCGGGCAATTCAATTGGCGATGCGATCGCTGTTTGGGACGCGGACGGTGATTATTATTGCCCACCGTTTGAGTACCGTTCGCGAGGCTGATAAAATCGTCGTCTTAGATCAAGGTCAGATTTTGGAGGTGGGGAGCCACGATACGCTGCTGGAGGGGGGTGGTCTCTATGCGCGGTTGCATGCGCTTCAGGAGACTGGAGAGCTGGTGGCTTAGGCATAACTGTGATAGTTCAGGCCCCTAGCCCCCAATACTGGGGGAACTGAGAATCAGGTTGCGGTATGCTTAGTTCCCTTGCACTGCTGCAACCAAAATCCGCATGACTGATTCCAAATCCTCTGGGACTCGATAGCTGTTAATCCCCTGTTCAAATTGCTTGGTGGCCCGATCGAGGCGACCGAATTGCCAACTGAGGCCGGTGGTGACAGCACCAATGATTTGCGGCTGTTGATCTAAGTCGGGGGTTTTTTCCCATTGGTCGATCGCGGCGAGTTCGGCGACTAATTGCGTAAACCCCCGCGTTAGGTCTTCGTATTTCGCTTCAATGACGACCAATTGCATGGCGGGGTTTTTGAGTTGGAATAGGTAGTCTAAATTGCCTTGCAACCAGTTGGAGACCTTGAGCGGATATTCGATCCGCAGTTCCGCATGGGTGTAGTGAATGACTTCGGTCATTACCCGTGAAATGATGATTTCGCGGCGGGCTAATTCACTGGTTAAAGGTACGTAGGGCAGCACTTCCTCCAAGCGATCGCGTAATTCTTCCAAGCGATCAAGTTGGCCCGAAAACTGGGGCAATTGAAGATTTTTGCGGGTTAGGGTATAGCCTAATTCGATCGCGAGTTCGCTGGCTTCCAGTCCCATCTCAAAATAGCGACTGAAGCTGTAACTTTGCTGACGATCGAGTAATGACATATGGACACAGGATAAAGTTAACCAGATGATGCTTGACCTGCTTGTATTATAGCCATCCCCGCATGGGACAGCGAGGGGCCGCTTCAATGGGGCCGCTGGTTTGACCCAACGAACAACTGCGGTACGAGCGATCGAAGGATGAAGTGCCAAGGGTTTCAATCCCTACAAGGGCTTCCACTTGATTGCACCGATTAGCAGGCTGATCAACATTGTTGTGGCAAAAGTTTCAATCCCTACAAGGGCTTCCACTTGATTGCACCTATCTCTCTACTACTAGCTTTAGTAGTTGCAATTTGTGTTTCAATCCCTACAAGGGCTTCCACTTGATTGCACCTGAGGAAATCATACAGTTTAGGAAAATCTGTATACGTTTCAATCCCTACAAGGGCTTCCACTTGATTGCACCAGGGCAGCGCTAGGGCAGCGCTAGGGGGCAGCTAGGTTTCAATCCCTACAAGGGCTTCCACTTGATTGCACCGTCGAAAACAGCAAGGCAGCGATCCACGCACTACGGCAACAGGTTTCAATCCCTACAAGGGCTTCCACTTGATTGCACCATCACAATTAAATTTTTCATAATTGTGAACTTTGGGTTTCAATCCCTACAAGGGCTTCCACTTGATTGCACCGTTCATGCCCGATCATCAAAATTGAACTTTGAAATAGTTTCAATCCCTACAAGGGCTTCCACTTGATTGCACCTCCCTGATCCGCTGCCCCGTGTATCGGAAGCTCTGTTTCAATCCCTACAAGGGCTTCCACTTGATTGCACCGTATCCGGCAATATCAATCAGGCTATTCATGATGCGTTTCAATCCCTACAAGGGCTTCCACTTGATTGCACCAACTGACGGGCACTTTTCCTGCGGTGTTGGGGTGGCTGTTTCAATCCCTACAAGGGCTTCCACTTGATTGCACCGGCTACAGCCCGTCGGTAATCGCTGCATGGGTGGGCGTTTCAATCCCTACAAGGGCTTCCACTTGATTGCACCCAAGGACGCGGAAGCGAGATTGTGAGAAGCTCCAACACCTTGCCGTTTCAATCCCTACAAGGGCTTCCACTTGATTGCACCTGTCGGCAAGGTCGGCTCCTATCGCTAGCACTCCAGTTTCAATCCCTACAAGGGCTTCCACTTGATTGCACCAAGAGTGTTTTGGCGACTGCCACGGGCGGTTTAGGGAAGTTTCAATCCCTACAAGGGCTTCCACTTGATTGCACCCACGTTGTCGGCTGCGGGGGCGACGTTTAGCGGCGCGTTTCAATCCCTACAAGGGCTTCCACTTGATTGCACCCTGCATTTAATTAAGTTTCTACTCTACACAGGTTGTAGTTTCAATCCCTACAAGGGCTTCCACTTGATTGCACCGTGAGGTACTAAGGGATTCGATCGTCTTGTCGTGGTTTCAATCCCTACAAGGGCTTCCACTTGATTGCACCAAGTCGATTAGCCAGTCGGTTCCCTTCCAATCAAGTTTCAATCCCTACAAGGGCTTCCACTTGATTGCACCTCGTAGAAGCTGCATTAATGGAAGTGCTTAATCCTGTTTCAATCCCTACAAGGGCTTCCACTTGATTGCACCATGAACTTACATCAGTTTCAGGTATTAGCAAAAGGTTTCAATCCCTACAAGGGCTTCCACTTGATTGCACCAGCGAACCATTCGCGTTTTGTGATGCCAACGTAGTTTCAATCCCTACAAGGGCTTCTACTTGATTGCACCTGTATATTTTGAGCGGTAATTGTGTCTAATCCTTCGTTGTTTCAATCCCTACAAGGGCTTCCACTTGATTGCACCACTTTATCACCTTCTAGAATCCATGCTCCGGTTTGTTTCAATCCCTACAAGGGCTTCCACTTGATTGCACCAGAATTGCAAGGGGAATTATCTGAATGATTCAAGCTAGTTTCAATCCCTACAAGGGCTTCCACTTGATTGCACCGTCCGATCGGCCCCAGTCAGCATCCCCGTTCCCATGGATCGGTTTCAATCCCTACAAGGGCTTCCACTTGATTGCACCGAGTTAGCGTGAGTTCAGTCATCTTGAAATCCTTCGTTTCAATCCCTACAAGGGCTTCCACTTGATTGCACCAGGCGCTGTTGCCGCTTAAGGGTTCATAGGTTGGGGTGTTTCAATCCCTACAAGGGCTTCCACTTGATTGCACCCACTCCAAATACCGCTTTCAAATGCTCTAGTTTCGTTTCAATCCCTACAAGGGCTTCCACTTGATTGCACCTGCTCGAACCGAGAATAAAGACAGCAAAGCGGTTCTAAGAGGGTTTTGCGCCGACCGACAAAATCAATCGACTCACAACCCTTCCAGTCACCCTCCAAACAGCTACAACCCCTACCAGGAGCTGTGCGCGGCACAAAGGCTGAAACCCCTACTATCAAGCGATCGCTGATTACAGCCACCCATCGGCGCAATCAACCCTAAATTTTCAAGGTGCAATATTCAAGTCGAAGCCATTATTGAGATTCATAATTCTGAATCGTCTATGAGAGTCGTCACCTTCTCCCTTACTCCCCAGCAAACGCCAAAAAGTCATATAGCTAGGCTATCCCGCCCAAACTGCGGTACCCCAACATTCTAACGCTTCTTCTCCAATTTGCCAGCAGAATTTTTTTTGGTTTTACGAAATCGCTTGGCCCGTTTATAGTCTGGCTTTTCTGGCTGATACTTCACCACCCCACGTCCCAAATCTGCATTCAAACGATGATTCATCGCGGCATTAACATCCGCAGACTGCTTCACCCCAAAACTTTCACACTGCGCATTCTGACAAACAAAAACATGCTGCTCATCCCGCTGACCCTTTTCTCCACAAACCGAACATAACCGCGAACTCTGCGGTGCCGGAGGCTCATGAAAATCAACCCCATCTCGCTTCGCCTTCGCCTTCGTCTTCATCTTCAAATCCCCCAAACACCGCTGTCGCAACGACCAATTCAAGCCCCGCTTTGCCGCCGCCCCATTCGCTTCATAACCCGAACCATCCTCCTTCCGTTTTGCCTCCACCTGCTTCAACAAATTCGTGAGCTGCGTATCTTCCCAAGCGATCGCATCATACGTCCGGACCAATCGACTCGATAACTTGTGATTAAACGCCCCACTCGAATTTCCACCACGCTCATGTAACCGCGCAATTTTCGCCTTTAACTTCAACTCATTTTTAGTCAATGGCCGTTTCCCCTGATTGCCGGAAGCCTTCCACTGGCGATCGTTTGCTTCCTGCATCTGAGACAACCGATTTTGAAGTCGCTCAATATGCACACTAATCCGCTCTCGCGATAGATTCGGTCGAAATAGCGCACCATGATCAGTCCCCACTACCGAGACCACCCCAGGATCAATCCCCACAGCCAATCCCGTCTTCCGCTTCCGCTGTCGCCCATCCTGCCAAATTGCCATCTCGATCGCCGTTAGGGCTTGCGTCGCCTCTTGATATTCCGGCGACGCTTCTCCATATTCCTTTTTCAAGCTCTGCAAGCGCTTCTCCAAAGCCTTCTTCTCTGCCTGCGACTGATGCGCCAACACCACACAGACATACCAGCCACTGGGTCGTTTGATGAGTTTATAGGTTTTGGGTGCAAGACCAACCTGACATACCCGTTTCTGCCAAGACCGATCGCAAATCCTAATCCACCCAACGCCATGAATCTGAACCATCTGATTCTCAAAATCAAACTTGCAAGAATTCTGGGCATTACTCAGTGTTTGAACTTGCTCATTCCGTTCAGCCCGCTTGAATAAAGGCTTTTTCCGATTCACCAATTTCGGATCGAGAAACGCTTTCCATGCAGGCTCAAAATCCTTAACCAAACCACCGACAAAATCCGACGGTAAATTCAGTTTTTCTAAACCTTGCTCCTCACGCAAACTCGCTAGCAGAGTTAAATTATCCCAATCCAATGCCCGCTTTAACTCCCGTCCTGCATATTTCCCCAGATTGGGACTGGGATATTCATGGGGCTTAATCGCGATAGGAGTATAAGGTTTATCGCCTTCAACGAGCTTAGAACCTGGCTTCGTCTTGGTTTCACCCTTCCTATTTTTGTAAGATATAGTTAGACTCTCATCTTTTTTCCAATAGCTCCCGCCCACTGCAATCCGGCAAGCCACTCCCAGATATGGGCTATTCCCAATCACTAGAGGACACCGAATAATCTCATCAAAATCAAACGGCTCCCAACTCTCGAAAATTTCAAACTTTTTAATCAGCTTTCTAGCCTTATCTGTTGTCAACTTCGGTCGATCGCCATCTCGAGGATAATAATAGCCCAGCACCAACTCCAGATCCTGGGGCTTCAGGTTTTGGAGATCTGCCTTTGCCTGTTCAACCTCCCGCTGTTTCTTCTCTGACCAGGCATACCAATTGAGGCAATAATTATGCAACGTATTTGCTAGAACCCGATTCCATAGCCAAGTTAGTTCACTGAGATATTGCTCAATAGTTTGCACTTGCTCTGGTGTCGGTAAGATTTTCAGCTTAATTGTCTTCATCTTGAGAACGATATATGGGTGGAATTACACTCGCCCATCATCTAGGCTAAGTAAATCATTAGGTTTTTCTCTAAACCTTGAACTCTCCCTAAAGTTTAACAAGTCCCTCCAAAATTGGCAGAAATTCGGTTAAAGCCACTAAAATGGCTCGACAGACCTACAGTCAATCCCCAAGAATCCCCACCAAAATTTGCGTCAGATCCGCCGGAATCCGAAACAGATTGAGATCCTGCGTCATCACCCGCCCCGACCAAACTAACAATCAACCCCGAATCACAGTAACCGATCGGCCCGATGCCGTCATCGCCATCGCTGTCGTCGTGCGCTCCGAACGAAGAGTGCTTTAATGGGAACACTGTTTTGAGGCAATGGAAAACACCGATCGCCCAAACCCTCCCTACATCCGATCGAGCACCTCAATGCCCAATAGATTCAACCCCAGCTTCAGCGTCCGCGCCGTCAGATCACACAGCACTAGCCGCGAAGTCCGCTGCGGCTCATCGGCATTTAGCACCGGGCATTCATCATAGAAAACATTGAATTTTTGGCTTAATTCAAACAGATACAGACAGAGGCGATTGGGAAATAGATCAGCCGCCACTTCATCAATCGCACCTTCCAATTGCAGCAGATGCTTCGCCAATGCAAATTCCTTTTCTGCCGTTAGCGCGATCGCGTTAGCATCAATCTGATTAAAATCAATCCCACCCTTACGACTGATACTCTGCACCCGCGCGTAGGCATAGAGCATGTAGGGCGCAGTATTCCCCTTATCCGCCAGCATTTTGTCGTAGCTGAAAATGTAGTTGCTGGTGCGATTTTGGCTCAAGTCAGCATACTTGACCGAACTCAGTCCGACTATTTTAGCGACATTGGCTTTAAATTCCTCAGTTTCCGATCGTTCTTCATTTTCCAAACGCCGATCGAGCAATTGTCGGAACGTCACCACCGATTCATCGAGTAAATCGCGTAAACGGATTGTGTCACCCGATCGGGTCTTCAACTTCTTGCCGTCTTCACCTTGAACCAAACCAAAGGGGACATGGGTGATTTCGACATTTTCGGGTATCCATTCTGCCCGTCGTGCGACTTGGAAAAATTGGGTGAAATGATTCGATTGCCCTGCATCGGTTACATAAATAATCCGATCGGCTTTGTCATTTTGAATGCGATAGCGCAGGGCCGCTAAATCCGTTGTGGCATAGTTAAACCCACCATCAGTTTTCTGAATAATCAACGGTAGCGGTTGGCCCTCGCGATTGGTAAAGCCATCGATAAAGACACACTTTGCTCCTTGATCCTCTTGCAGCAAACCCGTTGTTTCTAAATCGCTCACCACTGCGGGCAAAAACGGATTGTAAAACGACTCGCCGCGCTCAGTGAGATTGATATTCAGCAAATCGTAAATCACTTGAAATTCCCGCCGCGACTGATCACAGAGTAACTGCCAAGCCTTGCGACTGTCCGCATCCCCAGCCTGGAGCTTTACCACTTCTTGGCGGGCCGTGGCCTGAAATTCTGGATCCTCGTCAAAGCGGGCCTTGGCTTTTTTGTAGAAGGCGACTAAATCGCCGAGGTCGATCGCATTTGCCGTAGTCAGCGCCTCCGGTGCCACTTCCCGGAGATAGGTGATCAACATGCCGAACTGTGTCCCCCAGTCGCCAACATGGTTCAGCCGCAGCACTTGATGCCCCTGAAACTCCAAAATCCGTGCAATGCTGTCCCCAATGATCGTCGATCGCAGGTGGCCGACGTGCATTTCCTTCGCAATATTCGGGCTGGAAAAATCCACGACGATCGTTTGGGCCTGACTGGTTGGAGCAATGCCCAGACGCGCATCCTGCTGCATCGCCGCGAGTTGTTGATTCAGGTAATCGGCCTTGAACTTCAGGTTGATAAACCCTGGCCCCGCAATCTCGGGCGCTTCAAACCACTCGCTCACATCGAGCTTATCCATGATCGCTTGGGCGATCGCGCGGGGGTTTTGGCCCAGGCGCTTCGAGAGGGACATCGCCACATTCACTTGGTAATCGCCAAACTTCGGATTGGTCGTGGGCACCAAGACTGGATCCGTGCCTGCTAGTTCCGGCCCGAAGGCGGCGATCAGAGCGGATTCAATCTGGGTCTTCAGTTGGTCGATCGTGCGGGTCATAGATCCAAGGGTCATCACTTGCCGGGACAAGTACCTATAATCCGCTACTCCTGGGCATTGGGCAAGGGGCAGTCGAGAATTTACGGATTCTGGCAAAGCCGTTCAGGCCCGTGAGTGGAAATGCTGATTTTTTCCAAACTTTGGTGGCGTTTTGGAAAAACTGAGGCATCTTATTCCCACCTTATTCAAGACCTTATGGCAACTACCTTAAAGGTGCAGACTCAGGACGTAATCGCAACGCCTGAGGTTTCGCCGATTATCCCTCAAGCAAAGCAAGCCGCGAAAGCAGCACTCAAGATCAACGCCGCGTCCCGTGGACAAAATCTGCGATCGACGGCGATTTATCTGGATGTTCCCTATCGCTCACAACGCGATAATACATTAAATCCGAATGGTGCTTGTAATGTGACATCGTTAGCGATGGCATTGTTATATTTCAAAGTGCAACCGCGCTATGCCGATCGGTTCCCACAATTTGAGGACGAACTTTATGACTACACCGAACGTCTGGGCTTGAATCGGCATGATGCGCTGGACTTAGTCAAAGTGGTGGAGGCTTATGGTTGCCGCGATCGGTTTTCCAGTACGGCGACGCTGAACGACGTACGAGCCGCATTAAATCAAGACCAACCCGTAATCCTGCATGGTTATTTCACCAGTTTTGGCCACATTATCGTGGCGGTGGGCTACGACGAACATGGCTTAATTGTTCATGATCCTTATGGGGAGTGGCATAGCTGGGGTTATGACCTGAACGATCCCGAAGGTAATAATACTAAAGGCAAATTCCAACATTATTCCGATCGCTTAATTGAGCAAGCCTGCATGCCCGATGGCAACCTTTGGGCGCATGTTATTTCATCCAGCTAAGGTGTCACCGCTAAGAACCCCGCTAAGAACTCCCAGTGAAAATGCTGCATAAGTTTGTGATTTTACCTGCATAAGTGATTTCACCGGAGGCAAAGTGGAGCGGGGCAGGCGATTACAGGTGGATTTACTCAAGGCTTTCACTGTTTGTCGAATCGCTTCAGCGGGAACAATAAACCCAGCCAACTCCGACTTGTGTGTTCACCTGTGTCAGCTCTATGGGCCGCCGCAGATTATGAGATTTTCTTTCCTATGGATGACTTCCGTTACGACTCCCAGAGTTTAGAAACCGATGCCCCGGATTCGCAATTTGAGCCCTCTTTCTCGGAGCTGGCGGAAATTGAGTCGGAGACGGTGGAGGATCTGGCTGAACTGCGTCCGACGAATAAGCGGACGACTGATTTGGTGCGGATGTATTTGCAAGAAATTGGTCGTGTCCAGTTGCTGGGGCGCGATGAGGAAGTTGATGAAGCGCAGAAAGTGCAGCGCTACATGAAGCTCCTCGCGCAGCGCACGCTAGCGGCGGAAAAGGGAAATCCGCCGATTCAGCGGTACGTTGATCTAATGGAGGCGCGCGATCGCTTGGCGGCAATGCTCGGCCATCGTCCCTCACTCAAGCGGTGGGCCGCCGAAGCGGGGATTGAAACGACTGACATTAAGCCAACAATCCTTGCCGGGAAGGAAGCCTGGGCAACGGTGATGAATATGTCACTGGCCGAACTTGACGCGATCGAAACCCAGGGATTGCGGGCGAAGGAGCATATGATTAAGGCGAACCTGCGCTTGGTCGTATCGGTCGCGAAGAAATATCAGAATCGCGGCTTAGAACTGCTCGATTTGATCCAGGAAGGCACCTTGGGTCTGGAGCGAGCCGTCGAAAAGTTTGACCCGACCAAAGGCTATCGTTTTAGTACCTACGCTTACTGGTGGATTCGCCAAGGGATCACGCGGGCGATCGCCACCCAGAGCCGTACGATTCGCTTGCCCGTGCATGTCACTGAGAAGCTGAACAAAATCAAAAAAGCCCAGCGCAAGATTTCCCAGGAGAAAGGTCGGACTGCCTCGATCGAGGACATCAGCACCGAACTCGACATGACCCCCGCGCAGGTGCGTGAGGTGATGATGAAGGTGCCCCGTGCGGTTTCGTTGGAAACCAAAGTGGGTAAAGAGAAAGATACGGAATTGGGCGATCTGCTCGAAACTGAGGATATTAGCCCCGAGGATCTGCTTACCCGTGAATCTCTGCGTAAGGATCTGATGACGCTGATTGCGGAACTGACCGATCGAGAGCGGGATGTGATTCAGATGCGCTTTGGGATCGGCAGTGGTCAACCCTATTCCCTGGCGGAAATTGGTCGGGCTTTGGATCTGTCGCGGGAACGCGTCCGCCAAATTGAAGCCAAAGCCCTACAAAAGTTGCGTCAGCCGAAGCGCCGCAATCGCGTTCGCGACTATTTAGAAGCCTTGGGTTAAGTTAACCTGAAGCTACTGTCAGAAGGGGAGCCATTTGGCTCCCCTTCTGTGTGATCAGATGCGGGGCGGATGAGATGCTGCTGATTGTTCGGGGCTTGTTTAGCGGTAAGCGACCCGAGCATCTAACCCATAGGCTTTGAGGAATTGGGTTTGCTGGTCAGCGGCGGCCTGGTTCGGGAAAGCGCCTGCCTGGATATAAGGCCCGATGCTCGAACGCCCTTCGCTGGCATCGGGGACGAGCTTTTTGATATCCGCGAATTGCCGATCGTTCTGCTTCGGAATCACGACGACAAAGCGGCCACCTTGACCAATCTGGGCGCTGCCGAAGGCACTGGCGGGAATTGGTTGCTGGCCGATCGGCGTGCCATTGTCGCCACCTGCGCCCGCAAAGCTGCTTTGGTTAAAGGCACTGTTGTCGGATTTGGCGGCAGTTGCCTGACTTGGCATGGGCGACGAACCACTGCTAAAGGCTGGACTCGATGGGCTAAAAGCCTGACTCGATGGCGATTGTGTGGGACGAGCAGCGGTAGCGGTGGGCTCGGTCGCAGGGGGTTGATTGGCTTGGGCGGTGCTGCCGAGACCGAGGGCTTTGATTGTGGTGCTGTCGGCGATACCGCTACTGGGCAATTGGCGATCGGTTTGGAATTTGGTGACGGCGAGGCGGGTGAGTTCACCGTAGTAGCCAGTGGCTGCCGAGTCGAAGTAACGCAGGTTCTTGAGTTTGGCCTGGAGGGTCTGGACATCTTGGCCGCTATCGCCGATCGCCAGTTCGCTGCGGCCGATCGTGCCCGCCAAGTCCGTGGATTGGGTTGAAGGTTTGGCGCTGGGCGTGGTGGCTATGAGCTGCTGCTCCCGATCGCCAAATACCCCACTGGCGGTGATGCCGTTCTGCTGCTGGAATGCGGCGACGGCTCTTTCGGTCATCTGACCAAAGTCACCGTCGATCGGGCCATTGTAGAACCCAAGCTGCTGGAGCTGGGTTTGCAAGGTGATGACGCGATCGCCCATGCTGCCGCGCTGAAGGGAACTGCTGGCTTGGGTTTGGGGCTTGCTATCGCTGGATTTACCAGTGGGTTTGCCGCTGAGCGCCGCTTGGGTTTTGGGGCCGACGATGCCATCGACTTGGAGGTTGTAGCGCTGCTGGCAGGTTTCGACGGCGCTGTGGGTGAGGGGGCCAAAGTAGCCTGTGACAGGGCCGCTGTAGCAGTTAGCCGCAATCAGTTGATTCTGAAGATCGCGAACGGATGCACCTTGATCGCCTTGCTGGAGGGCGGCCATTGCGGCATCGGCCAAAGCGACAATCGCCAGCCCGAGCATCACACTCAGTAGCCAAGTCAGCAGACGTGCTGGTAGCTTCGACCAACGGAACCAAGCAAAGGCAGATGATTGCATGGAAGTCCCCAGAAAATAATTCAAAGACGGATGTAGTAAAAAGTCTGAATTGATGCCCAAGCGATCGCGCGCTGGATCACCAGTTGCCTAATTAGATTGCATTCTAACTGATTCAGCCTTAAGAGGGGTAATCCGGTACAAAGAATCTATCCAAAGACGGAGGCCATTTGTTCTAAACGGCGACGGGAGTTAGCGTTTCTGGCTTAGCGTTTCTGGCTTAGCGTTTTTGAATATTTCCGGCTTTCACCCAGCCTTCCTTCTCGCTGCTGCCGTAGCGAATTTTCTCCCAGAGACCGTCTTTTGATTTGCTCAGGACGGTTACGACTTCATTGTATTCCACGCCATCGGTTTGACTGCTGCCGAGTTCTGGCGAAGTGCGGACGATTAAGCCGACGGGTTGTTTGACTTGGCCTTCATAGGCCCCTTCGGGAAGGGGTTTGCTGGCGGGCTTAGCTTCAGCGGGTTTGTCGTCAGCTTTTTCTGCTGTGGCTTTTGCGGTTTGCTTGGCGTAGTTGGGATTGTCGTTGGGGAAAGTGGGCCGGGGTGGTGGGGCCGCTAACTGTGTCAGGGCGTATTGGAAGGCAAAATAGCCACCCACGCTGAGGATCAGCAAGGCAATTAGCAGTCCGGTAAATGTGCGTAAAAACCAGCCCATGGAAGTCCCACCACAAGAAGAACACAAATGTTGGATCGAGTTGAAATTCGATCGAATTGAATCGGCTGAATCACCGGGTGTTCAGGAAAAGCGATCGATCGCTGACCTTGGATTACAGATGCTCAGCCAAAATTGTGGCCGATCGACCGTAATTGCCCATTAGTTTAGTCTGCGATCGGTGCAGTTGCACAAGATTTCCGCCCGTGGTTTGAGCTTGTGGTTTGACCCAACGGCTCAGACCGAAGTTGGGGTCGGAACGGGAGTGGCTTTCGCGGCAGGTTGCCAGCGCTGGGCGATCGGCATCCGCCAGCCCGTGCCAAAGGCGCGATCGGTGATCTTCAGTCCTGGGGGGGCTTGGCGACGCTTGAATTCAGCAATCTTGATCAAGCGCGCTACTCGCTCAACAGTGGCGGGGTCATGGCCAGCCGCGATGATCGTCTCCATGGACTGATGCTGTTCAACCAAGCGTTCGAGGATGTCGTCGAGGATGTCGTAGGGGGGGAGCGAATCTTGATCGACTTGGTCGGGTCGCAGCTCGGCGCTGGGGGGTTTAGTGATCACATTTTCGGGAATGGGGGGAGTGCTGAACGGCAGGCTGCCTTGGTTCAGTACGCTGCGATCGAAGGCGGTTTCCTGTTGCCAGCGGGTTTCGTCGTTCAGCCAGCGGCAGAGTTCAAACACCTTGGTTTTCGGCACGTCAGCGATCGCGGAAACGCCACCATTCATGTCGCCATATAAGGTGCAGTAGCCGACGGACATCTCCGACTTGTTGCCCGTGGAGAGGAGCAGATAGCCAAACTTATTAGCGATCGCCATTAGCAGATTGCCGCGAATCCGCGATTGCAGATTTTCTTCTGCGACCCCAAAGTCGGTTCCGGCAAACATTCCGGCCAATGCGCCATCGAAACTCTGCATCATCGGTTGAATCGGAATCGTTTGGGTTTGGATGCCGAGGTTGCGGGCGAGGGCGAGGGCATCGCTGATCGAGTGGTCGGAGCTGTAGGGTGAGGGCATGAGGATGCCGATCACGTTGTCGGGGCCGAGGGCAGTAGCGGCGATCGCGGCGACTAAGGCGGAGTCAATCCCACCGCTGAGGCCGAGGATGATCTTGCGGAAGCCGCATTTGTGCGCGTAGTCCCGCACCCCGAGGACGAGGGCGGACCAAAGTTCCGACTGGGGGGAATGAAAATAGGGGGTAGGGCTGGTGGGCACGATCGGGCCGAGGCGACGTTGGTTCGGGACGCAATCGAGGATGATCAGATCAGTGTCGAACGCCTTGGCGCGGGTGACAACTTCGCCGTCGGGATTCACCGCGAAGCTACTGCCGTCAAAAATCAGGTCGTCATTGCCGCCGACTTGATTGACGTAGAGGATGGCTTGGTTGAAGCGTTTGGCGGTGTGCTTTAGCATGCTTTCCCGCAGTTGGGGTTTGCCGAGGCTATAGGGGGAAGCGGAGAGATTGATGATTACATCGACGTTGAGGGCGGCGATTTCGGCGATCGGATCGACTTCATAGTGGCGGCGACCCCAGAATTGCTCATCGTTCCAGAGGTCTTCGCAGATGCTGATACCGACATGTACGCCTTTGATCAGCGTGTGGTTGGCATCGCGGCCCGCCTGGAAATAGCGGTCTTCATCGAATACGTCATAGGTCGGCAATAGCCGTTTGTGGAAGACCTGCCGCACGAGACCGGCTTCCAGCAGCGCGACGCTGTTGAAGAGGGGTTTGCCGCCTTGTTCCACTTCCGGATTGGGGCTGACGGTGCCGACGAGAACCGCGATCGTCTCGGGCAGTTCCTGGGCCAGTTGCCAGAGCTGTTCGGTCATACGATCGACAAAATCCGGGATCAGCAGGAGGTCGCGGGGCGGATAGCCGCAGAGTGAGAGTTCTGGGGTCAGTAGGAGTTCTGCACCTTGTTCCGCTGCAATTTGAGCGGCGGTGAGAATTTGCTGAGCATTGCCGCAGAGGTCACCGATGATCGGGTTGATTTGGGCGATCGCGATTTTCATGGGTTGGGTGATAGGTAAATGAGAGCGTCGGTTAGTCGGGTTTCGATAAACCCCTAGATAAATACCAAGGGTTTTTGCTTAAACGGCTCAAAGGCTTCTGCATCAAAGCGATAGAGACTGGCCGGACGGCCCGCACCACGGGAGGTTTTGATGCCTGTGTCCTGGAGAAAACCCAATTTCAGCAACTTCGTGCGGAAGTTGGAATAGTCACTGAAGTTTTCGCCTAGGACGCTGGTATAGAGCTGGTAGAGGTCATTGAGCGTAAAGTGCTCGGGAAGTACATCAAAGGCAACGGGACTGTATTCCAGCTTGTTGCGGAGACGACGGTGGCCATAGTCGATGATGATTTGGTGGTCAAAGGCGAGGGGGGGCAGTTGCTCAACGGGGTACCAGGCGATACCGCTGACCCCATCGGCAATTAATTCCGCTTCGGCATAGCGGACGAGGGCAAAGTAGCTGACCGAGAGATAGCGCACACCGTAGCTGTCTTCGGCTTCGCGTGGATCCCGTCCCGGCCCACCGAAGCTATAGAGTTGCTCTAAATACAAATTACGGGCCCGAATCTTCTCGGACAGGACACGATCGGCAGCAGATTCCAAAGATTCTCCCTGACGGACCAAAGTCCCCGGCAAACTCCAATCGCCCAAAAATGGTTCCTCTTGGCGCATGACGAGCAATACCAGCAGGCGATTCAGCTCGGTATCAACGGAAAAAATGGTGTTGTCCACGCCCACCCGAAAATCAGCGAGATCGGCAGAATGCGCTTTGGGGGGCTTTGGCGGAGTGCGACGGGGGCTTTTTGGTGATTTCATGCGTAGAGTTGCTCCCGTTCAATGTAAGCCTGGATGCTCGGGGGCAAGTCCGGGGCGGCCGATCGCTGGCCCTGTTTACGATACTCGCTGGAGGCGGCTTTGGGTGGGGTGATTTGGGCCAGGGTGATCGGGGTGCCGAGGGTGGCGATCGGGGCTAAGTCTTCATCCCGCAAGGGATAGCCCGCCCGAGGTGTGATCCGGAGTTGAACGGATTGGAGCAGATCCTTGGCCCGATACCAGGTCGTAATCTGCGGGACTAAATCCGCGCCAATGACCAACGTGAATTCTGCCTGGGGCCACAGTTGCCGGGCCGCTTCTAGGGTGAACCAGGTGCGGGGATGACTGAGCTGCGGGAAGAGGCCAATGTGATCGTTCTTGAGACTGTCGATTAACAGTTGCAACATCTGATGGCGCTGTTCGAGGGGCGTTTGATTGGATTTGAACGGATTGTCAGCGGCCCAAACGGCGACTCGATCGTAGTGCTGAGCTAGATCGGTGAGGATTGCCGCATGGCCGATCGTGGGCGGGTCAGCGCTGGTACCAAAGAGGGCGATGTGCGGGTTGGACATGGCGAGATTTAGGCAGGCGTGTGAGCGTGGGTGTTGCGTTGCGTTTGCTGGGTGAGGTTTTGTAAGGCGGGGGATAGGGTGACGCTCAGGGGCGTGGTAGCGCTGAGCGATCGGCAGGCAGCGGGCAAACTGGCGACGGATCGGGCGGTGCGATCGGCGATGGTGGCCAGGGATTGGGTGGGTTGTGTCCGATGACCATTTTGCATGACGCATTGCAGTAATGGAACGGCCCCCGCCGGAACAGCTTCGGTGCTTAATCCGAGAACATCCGCTTGCAGAATGCCTTGATCCAGGTGGCGGAACACTTGCTTGCGACCCGGATAGGTAATCTTGCCAGCCGCTTCCTTCATCACGGGGATGCCATCGATTTCAACCAGTTTGTATACGCTATTGACGGGGTCGCCCGTGACCAGCTTCGTGCCGCAGCCAAAGCCGTCGATCGCGGCTCCTGCTGCTTTCAGCTCGGCAATACGGTATTCGTCGAGGTCGCCGCTGGCGGTGATCGGTACGCCGGGAAGCAGCGCGCGAATTTGTTGGGACTGACTGACCAGATTGCCGGAATCGAGACGAATCCCGGCTAATTGCAAACCCTCGGTCTTGACCCGTTGGGCCAGGGTGGTGGCGGCAGCGATCGCGTCGTAGGTATCGATCAGCAGCGGCGCTTGGGGAAAATAGCGGGAAAAAGCCTGAAATGCTTGGGTTTCGCTGCCTTCGGTCGCGGCCAGGGCCATCACTAGCGCGTGGGCCATGGTCCCGGCGGGTTGGCGACCGAGTTTCAGCGCCGCTAGGACATTTGAGGTACTGTCAAACCCGGCTCCCAGGGCGGCGCGGGCGGCCCAAAGTGCAGCTTGGGGGCTGAAGGCGCGGCGGGTACCGAATTCCATCAGGTGTGCTTCTGTCCCTGCAACATCGCGAATTCGCGCGGCCCGAGTGGCAACTAGAGTTTGGTAGTTAATCGTGTTGAGCAGGTAGGTTTCGACCAATTGCGCCTGCCAGAGGGGTGCTTCAATCCGCAGTAATGGTGCATTGGCAAACATGGCGGTGCCCTCGGGGACGGCCCAAACATCGCCACTGAATCGGAATTTTGTCAGGGTTTGCCAAAACGCCTCCGGGGCGGCGCGAAAAATTCCGGTCGCTTGCAAAGCGGCAATTTGTTCAGCGCTAAACTGGAGATTTTCCAAGTATTCCAGGGCTTGCTCCAAGCCCATGGCGATCAAGTAGCCAAAGCGATTGGGTAAGCGTCGTGTTGTGAGTTCAAAGCTCGCCGATCGTTGATCCAAGCCTTCACCGACATAGCAAGCCCCCATCGTGAGCTGATAGAGATCGGTAAGCAGGCTGTAGTCGGCAGGTTGGAGATCGAGGGTGCGATCCATGGTGGCTCCGTGCAGTGAGATATGGCGTTTCAGGTGGTTAAAATTAATATAGTGATATTCACCATTATTGTCAAGCTGATTTTCTGAAAATTGCGTTGTTGGATTTCTTGGAAATCCTGATTTGGCTAAGTTGTTAGGGGTTTAATTTTGGTTGATTGTGTTAAAAATGCCTGCGAAATCCAAATCTAAACATTTTCTGCGATACGGTTAATCGGGTGCTGGAATGCTGATAATGAAAGTAGGTCGCCAATCCCCTCAACGCTGTAATTCTCTCCACAGCAATCATTGCAGCCATGGAGGGGGATCGATCGGTGGGTTCAAGTTCACTTCAACCAAGTTCACTTCAACAACTATTGAATCTTTGAGGTAAAGGTAATGAAAACGCTCAAGAACTGGTTTGTGGCGGTGGTTTCCTTTGTAGCCGATGGTATTACGCGGATCTTTGGTTTGACGGATGATCAGTATCCGGCAACGGGGATTCAGCCCTATAGCGGTGATCCAGTTCATCATGGTCACCATGGTTCAGCGCACAGTTAACGACTTCAACCCACTCCCAGCCCAACGGGCTGGGGCGGTGGTACGCACCCGATCGAAATAAATCCCAACGCTTTGCGTAGGAGAATGCTATAAGGGTGACGTTCTGCATTGCGTTCTGCCCTGACGATGATTCAGTCGAATAACCTGCTACTCCTCACGATTTATCTGCTGTGCATCACCTATGTGCTGTTCCAGATGATCAATGCGTTTAGTGATGAGTATACGGTGACGTTGGATCAGGACGCGCTGAAGGAAGAACTGAAACGCAAGCGGATCGACGGTCGCTTGGATGTTAGCTTCAAGTTCAACGGTCGCTACGAAATCAACAGCAAAAAGAATAAGCTCAACAAGCTCTCCGTCACCATTAAAAACAAGTCCAACGACTATCCGGTATATGTGGACTGGGACTACAGCAGCATGACTGACTGGTTTGGCGGCCGATCGCGCCGTCTCACCCGGATTGTTTCTGGTAAAACCCTGGATTTGTCGCAAGAGCAGGTTTTTAGTGTGATCAACCCGGGTTTGAGCCTGCAAGAAGACATCGTGCCCGAAGATATTCTGGAGCGTAAAGGGGAAAGCGGTATTGTCGAAGTGACGAAGCCCTTAGTCGATCTCATGCCCCCGCCCAATCAAGCCCCCGGCCCGAAAAAGCAAGCCTACAAAGACTTTCTCCTCAACAAACAACCACTTTCCTTCACCTTAGATTTGGTGATGCGGATCATCGATCGGGATAGTGCCTCGGCGGGTGATCGGGTCTTAGTGCAGTGTAAGTTCCTGCTCCGTCGCCTCGAATGGCAAGCGGGCCTGCCCTGGAATCCAAAGAAATAGTCTGAATCCCGACGAATCGCCCGTCGCCTCGTATACTCATTGATGGAAGAGCCAGCGACGCAGTTGCGGCAGGTATCGTCTAGTGCAATTGCCTAGTGCGATCGCCTCGCTGAGGAAAGTCCGGGCACCCGAAAGACCAAACTTGCTGGGTAACGCCCAGTGCGAGCGATCGTGAGGACAGTGCCACAGAAAAATACCGCCCTGTCGGGGCGCGCATCCCGCGCCCTCAGGGTAAGGGTGCAAAGGTGCGGTAAGGGCGCACCAGCAGCATCGAGAGGTGCTGGCTCGGTAAACCCCGGTTGGGTGCAAGGTGGAGGGATAGGGGTTGGTCTTTGACCCGATTCCGTGCCATCGAGCGATCGATGGAGAACCGCTTGAGGTTGTCGGTAACGGCAATCCCAGATAGATAACTGCCTGCGAAGGTCCGCCATCGTAGAACAGAACCCGGCTTATGTCTGACTCTTCCACTCTTTTAGACAAAATATTGGATGCCGTCAGAGAACAATCACAGTATCTGAAAAATCCTCCGGATCATGGCAAAATCTCAGTGAATATACTGATAGCTTCTCTAGGGTAATCCGTGAAATTACGTTGTTGCTCTCTGGGCAACCCCTGTAGTGTCAAAGATTATCCGCTTCCTGACGGGTTCGATCGTTACCCAATTCGATAATCGTCATCGCTTTTCGATCAATTAAGTTTGGCATTTCTTTAAAATTCATTGCCCTATTTGTAGATTCAACAAAGCCCTGTCAACTTCTGACCAGAACTCGGCAACATTCAATTAGGATGCGAGAACTGTTTTGTTTGAGTTGTCCTGGTAGCTTGGGTCTTTCCCGAGTATGTTGGCTCAAATTTGGGTTTGCGTCATGTTGGCGCTATTGGTGGTTTGCTCCGGTCTCGCGATGTTGGCTTCGGCCCGACGTTTGTTGTTTGCCAAACCATGAGTTTGTTGCCCCTTGCTCTTGGTTGTCTAGTGAGCTTTGAATACGCCTTGTGAATATTCCATCTTCCCCCTCTGTGATTAGTTCGATTGCCCCAAGTTGCGATCGCGCTGCGGTTGCAACAGCGATTACGCCCACGGCTTCAACCGTTGTGCGCTTAAACCGGGCCAGTCAATTGTTGGCGATTAGCGATCAGCGCAAAAGTGGCTTGATCCTTTGTAAAGCCTTCCATGCCGAATTTGCTGGCCCTGGGGCCGCGATTTCCAGCTTCGTTGAACAGCCTTACCGCGCCGTGATTGCGATCGGTGAGCCAGAACTGGTGGCGATCGCCGATCAAGCCGATCGTCGTCAAGCCTACAGTCGCCGGATTCAGTGGGGCCGTTGGCTCTCAAAAATCGCGGAGCAGGCGGACCCAGTGCTGCGAATTGAACGCTTGTTTGCCGGATTTGAGGGCTTTTTTGGGCGGCAGGTGGTGATGAGCTTGCCTGCCGAAGTGGTGGCTTCCATGGTGGGTGTGTTGCCAGAGACAGCGAAGGCCGTCCAGGAGCGTTACTTCAATCTCAGCCGCAACCATGAACCGACTTACCTATTCCCGCAGTCCCAGTTGGCAGTGACCGTGATTTCTTGGGATGGGCTGTTGCACGGGGATGTGGCGCAGCCGTTGCAACGATCGACGACCATGCAGGAAATTTGCCAAGCCTATGACCAGTTACGCAGCGCTTAACGTGACCCAGAATCGCCGATCTGTGCGATGGTAATAGACTCGTGAATTTGAGCATCTGGATGAGCCATGGCTTTGTGTTATCCCCGACGACAGCAGGAGTTGGCGCGGTTGGTGCAGCGGTTGGAGCTGCAATTGCCGGACACGTTTGATTGGCAAATGCTCGATCAAGCATTGACGCATTCCACGGCTAACGCTGATCGAAACTACGAGCAGTTGGAATTCGTCGGGGATGCCGTGGTGAAGCTGACAGCGGCGGAATTTTTGCTGCAAGGCTATGGGCAGTTAGATGTCGGGGAGTTCACCGCCTTGCGATCGGTGCTGGTGAGCGATCGCGTACTAGCGCAAATTGCCGATCAGTATGGATTCGATCGGTATTTAGTGGTTGCCGCTAGTGCCCAGAGCGATCAAGCGGGTCGCAGTTCCCGTTTAGCCGATGCCTTTGAAGCAGTGTTAGCCGTCCTATACTTAGCCAGTCAGGATTTGAGTTTGATTCGATCGTGGTTGTATCCGCATTTTCAGACTTTGGCGACGGAAATCTTAGCGGATCCGGCACGAAAAAACTACAAAGCCGCGTTACAGAATTGGACCCAAGCACAGCTCAAGGTTTTGCCCGAATACCGTGCCCAGGAAGTCAATCCAGTGCACAACGACCCCGAACGCTTTGAGGCATCCGTGTGGATTCAGGGTGTGTGCCATGGCAAAGCCTGCGGGCGATCGATCAAAGCCGCCCAACAAGCCGCCGCCCAGCAAGCCTTCATGCAACTTGCACTTTCGCCGCCGACTGAGATTTGATCGCGTCATCAATTGATTGCCTAAATGCAGCTTCCCCCCGCCCCTTGGGAAAACTAAAGCCTGATGTGATTCCTGAAATGCAGGCGATATGACAGACGCAACGATCGGTGGCGCACCGCTGGGGGTCGCAATCTTAGGGTTAGGGCGCTGGGGCGTGCATTGGCTGCGAAATTTTTGGGAACATGCGGGGGCCAGGGTGGTGGCGATCGCCGACCCGCTCACAGAGAATTTGACCCGCGCTCAGACGTTACTGCCGGACAACCATGGCGTTTATGTGACGACCGATTGGCAAGCGGCGATCGCACAGCCTGGGGTCGCCGCCGTGGTGGTGGTTACACCCGCAGTGACACACTTTGAAGTGGTGACAACGGCGCTGGAACTGGGATTGCATGTGCTGGTGGAGAAGCCGCTGACGGTGACGACGGTAGAAGCGCAACTGGTATGCGAAGTGGCCGATCGGCAGCAACGCGTGCTGATGGTTGATCATACTTACCTATTCAATGCCGCCATTCAGCAGGGCCAACGCTTAGTGCAGTCGGGCCAATTGGGGGATTTGCGCTATGCCTATGCGACCCGTACTCACCTGGGGCCAGTGCGTCAGGATGTTGATGTGATGTGGGATTTGGCGATTCATGACTTGGTGATTTTGAATCACTGGGTGGGGTCGAGTCCGGTTCAGGTGGCCGCGAAGGGCCAGGGCTGGCTCCAACCCGATCGGGGTTTAGCCGATACGGTGTGGGCGGAGATTACCTATGCCAATGGCTTTGAAGCGACGATGCATTGGGCTTGGGCGAACGCCGATAAGCAGCGGCGGCTGGGGATTGTGGGCTGTGAAGGGACGTTGATTTTTGATGAGTTGGCGGTGTCACCGTTGCAGCTCTATCAAGGGGCGATGATGCCTGTTGATCAGCGGTTTAATCCCGTTGATCAAGCGTTCAGGGCGATCAACGTCATTCCCGTCGAACCCCTGGCCCAAGCCTGTGATCATTTCCTCGATTGTGTGCGTTGGCAACAGCCTTCGTCGATTGCGAGTGGGTGGCAAGGGTTGGATTTGGTGCAAACGCTTGAGGCGTTGGCCCGATCAATGCAACAGAACGGTTTGCCTGTGGCGATTCAACCGCGCCGATCGGCACAATTGCTGGAGCGGCATTCCTGAGCTGGATTGATTGCAGTTAGATTGATTGCAGTTAGATTGATTGCAGTTGGATTGATTGCAGTTGGATTGCGGTGGGGGATTCGGGATAATAGGGAGCGTCAAATCTGCCGTTGCCTAATCTGTAAACACCATGATCCAAGTTCGACCGAGCGAGCGCCCCCAGGTCACAGCAATTTTGGCGATGACTGCCGATGGTAAATTGGCAGACTACACCCGATCGGCGGGCCGCTTTGGGTCGAAGCAAGACCAGTTGCATCTGGAAGCCAAAGTGGCAGAAGCTGACATTGTACTGTTTGGAGCGGGGACGCTGCGGGCCTATGGCACAACGATGACGGTGCAGCAGTCACAATTGCAGCGCCAACGGCGCGATCGTGGCCAGCCCGTGCAGCCGATTCAGATGGTCTGTTCGGCTTCCGGGCAGCTCGATCGGGCTTGCCATTTTTTCCAACAAGATGCGCCGCGCTGGTTATTGACGACAGCGGCGGGGGCGCAGGATTGGGGTAGTCCTGAGTTCGATCGGGTCTGGGCCACGGGCGATACGGTGGATTGGGCGGCGGTGATGACGGAATTGCGCCAAGCGGGACTGTCGCGCCTCGCACTCCTTGGGGGTGGGCAGTTGGTGGGGCAGTTTTGGGAAATGGGGTTGATTGATCAGCTGTGGCTGACGGTTTGTCCGCTGATCTTAGGCGGGGCAACGGCACCGACTCCGGCGCAGAATGCCGGTTGGCGCGAAGCGATCGCCCCGCGACTTGAACTGATTTCGGTGGCTCCGGTGGATGATGAACTGTTTATCCATTATCGTGTTAAGTAGTTTTAATCGTGCCTTCTGGGTCTTGATTGTTCATTCAGGTTTGAGTTGCGGTGTCTATGTCGGAATCTATGTCGGAATCTGTACCGCCTTTGTCAAATGCCCCGGCGCAATATCGCGTAACTTGGACAAATAAAATTGCTGAAATTCCGCAACCGATTTGGGATGCGTTAGCGTTGCCGCTAGCAACGCCCTTCCTGGAGTGGAATTGGCTGAATAATATGGAAACCTCCGCCAGTACAACAGCCCAAACGGGTTGGCTGCCAAATCATTTAGTGGTGTGGCGCGGCAGCGAAATCGTGGGGATGGCACCGCTATATGTCAAAGGCCACAGCTACGGCGAATTTGTCTTTGATAATCAATGGGCCGAATTGGCCGATCGCTTAGGCATTGACTACTATCCCAAACTTCTGGGGATGTCGCCGTTTACCCCGGCGGAGGGCTATCGATTTTTGATTCCACCGAATGAGGATGAGGCATTAATTACGGAAATTATGGTGGCGGCGATCGATCAGTTTTGTCAACGGAATCGGATTGCGAGTTGCAATTTTCTGTATGTTGATCCGGCTTGGCAAGCGCGGATGGAAGCCCTGGGATTTCTCGCTTGGAAACACCACAGCTATATTTGGCAAAACCAAAACTGCCAAAATTTCGCCGATTATCTGACGACGTTTAATGCCAACCAACGCCGCAATATTAAACGTGAACGCCAAGCGGTGAATAAAGTGGGACTGTCATTTCGGGCGTTAACCGGGGACGATATTCAGCCCGAACATTTGCGTTTGATGCATGACTTTTACACGGATACTTGCAATAAGTTTGGCTGGTGGGGCAGTAAATATTTGACCCAGGAATTTTTTGAACAATTGCATGGGACGTTTCGTGATCGCGTGGTTTTGTTTGCGGGATTTGCGCCAGCGGGGGATGAACCGATTGCGATGTCATTTTGTTTGAATAAGGGCGATCGCTTGTATGGCCGCTACTGGGGGTCGTTTCAGGACATTGATTGTCTGCATTTTGAGGCTTGTTACTATGCGCCGATCGCCTGGGCAATTGAGCATGGCATTCAGCAATTCGATCCCGGTGCGGGGGGACGACATAAAAAGCGGCGCGGCTTTCCGGCGACGGTGAATTATTCACTGCATCGGTTCTATCCACCGCGCTTAGCGCAGATCTTTGCGACTTATATCGGTCAGATTAACGACATGGAGCAGCAGGAAATTGACGCGATTAACCAGGAGTTGCCGTTTAAGCAGGAGCCTGTACAAATTCAGGTTGATGCGTAGGGGTTCGGGGCGAGACGCAGGGGACGATCGGGGCGTAGAATAAAATCGTCGTCCCTGTTTGTTGAGTTTATGTCCAGTTCCAATTCCGATCAACGCCTTGATCAGGCAGCAGCGGTCGCACATAGTATGGATGAGCGGTTGTCAAATCGCTTTATTGAGCTGGATGCGGCGGGCTATTTTCTGATTTATGTCGATCGGGAAACATGCGAAATCTGCGCTGATCACTACAGCAATACGATCAATGACAAGGGCTTGGCCTGTGACCCAGAAACGGGCGAACCCTTGCCCTGCGGCGGTAATCTCAAACGCCTACCCAGCAAAACTTTCCGGGGAACAACGGCGAAGCAGATTTGCATTGAGCTATTTGAGAAGGGGGAGGCTCCGATTACGCGCCTGGATCATGCGGCTTATTTGGGTCGGGAGCTAGTCCGGGCGGAATTGGCATTGTATGGGGATGAAGAATACATTCAGGATTAGCGCGAGGGGCATCTTCAACGTTAATCGGCTTGCAGGGTTCGCATGGCCCGTTTTGCTTCAATTTTCTTCATCACGAGGGCGCGATTGCGCTGGGCTAATTCATCGTCAGGGCGCAGTTCTAGCACCTTTTCATAGCTGCAAAGGGCGCTTTCAAATTGCCCCAGATTGACCAAAATCCCCCCGCGATTATTCCACGATCGGAAGTCCTCGGGCCGCAGTTCCAGGGCGCGATCGTAGCTGACGATCGCTTCTTCGAGCCGTCCGATGGCTTTGAGGACTAATCCCCGGTTGTACCAAGCCTCATGGTAGCTGGACTGCAGTTTGATCGCCCGATCGAAGCAGCCCAGCGCTTGGGTGTGGGCCTCCAGTTTCATCAGGCAGAACCCTTTGTTGTACCAAGCGGCGGCATAGTCTTCATACAAATCGAGGGCCTTTTGGAAACAGGCGACCGCTTCCTTGGGTTGGTTCAGGGCTTTGAGCGTCAGACCTCGGAAAAACCAGATTTGGTTATCGTTTTGTTCTAACTTCAACGCTTGGTTGAAACTGGCTAAGGCCGCTTCATAATCCGCCAGCCGAAATAATGCCTGACCCCGGTTGCCCATCGCTTCGCTGTGGTTCGGCCGCAGTTCGAGGGCGCGGTTGAAGCTGGTGACAGCGCCTTCATAGCGCCCCGTAATCAGTAAAATTGAACCATGGACATACCAGGCATCGATCGACTTCGCATTGAGTTCGATCGCCTTGGCCAGGTAGGGCAGCGCATTTTCGTACTGGCCGAGCATGTAGAGCGCTAAGCCAGCGCTGTAATGGGCATTAGGATAATTGGGTTGGAAACTAATGGTGCGGTGGAAGCCTTGAAAGGCTGATTCGTATTGGCCGAGCAGATGGGCGACCCAGGCTTGATGATATTGCAAATAGGGTGAAGTCGGATGGGCCATCAGCGACTTCTCGAAACAGTGTAATGCCGATTCTAACTGGCCGAGGTTGACCAAAGCCGTACCTTTTTCGCTCCAGGCTTCAAGGCAATCGGGTCGTTGGGTTAAGACTTTATTTAAATATCCGATCGCGCTTTGATAGTCCCCCATCTGACTGAGTTGGAGGGCTTGTTCGAGCAGGGCTTCGGGTGTAGCTTGTTCCGATATCATCATGAGGCTAGGCAAACAAAGGAAACGAACCGGGAACCGAACCGATCAGATTGCTGATGCACCGGATTGTTGATGCACCAGATTCTCGATGGACAGCGCAACCCGTTGAACCAACATGCCCGCTTTCGGCGCTCGGCCCATCGGTAATCCTAACGATTTTGTAAAGGCCGCTTTTGCGTACGGATCGACAATGGCTGGCTTTTGGTATCAACAGCCACTGCCGACGGCCCGAGGGCGCTGATGAATCTTATGGGGGGATGGGATAGGATGCAATCGATGGTGCAGGATTTTGCGGGAATTGCTCGCTTTTTGTGAGAGATTGCCTGAATTGAGTTGGCATCAGCAATAACTTTTTCGATCGGGAGGCTGAGGTGGAAAACTCGACCGTCATGGAACTGAAAGTTCATAGTCAAAATAACTGTTTTACGCTCACGCCTGAGCAAATGAACTATCTGCAAAATAATGTCGCGGTATCAACGGAACTGCAACCCGGCGTTAACTTGATCAAACTCCGCCACAGTGATTGGCAGTACCCGGATGCAACGGAGCGGGAACCAGCGGTGATGCTCTGGATTCATGGCGGCAAATTTGTGAACCAGTCGACGGGTGTGGAGGTCGATGCAACTTGGGCTTCACTGCAGGGCTATGACGACGTGCTGGTGCTGCATGTGAAAGAAAAAGCGATGCTGCGCGCCTTTTTGTTGAATACGCAATCGCAACCGACGGGCAATCCGTTGACGTTGTCGATCGCGCGGGCCTAGATCCCTGAAATTAAGCGCATTGAATGATTTAGCAAGCATAGTTTTTGAGGAAACATAGGACCATGAGCGATCGACAGAAATTCCCCTGGAAGCAATCCGCGTTAGCGCTTTCCCTCACCGTTGTGGGGGGTGTTGTCCCAATGGCCGTGCGGACGATCGCCCAACCGAATCCGACCGATCCCTTGCCCACGTTCCCCCTGCCGGAATCGATCCCGAGCGGTACGACCGTGAAGCTGGACGGTTCGACCAGTATGCAGGTGATGAATGATTTGTTCAAACAGAAGTTTGAGCAGAAGTTTGCGGGCAGTGGCCTGAATCTGGCGACCTCGAATAGTGATGACGCGGTCAAGGCACTACTGGATGACAAAATCGATGTCGCCGCCCTAGGACGGCCCTTGAGCGAGGACGAAAAAGCCCAGGGTTTGCAGCCAGCGGTGCTGTCGCGGGAAAAAATTGCCATCGTTGTCGGGGCGGAAAGCCCCTTTAGCGGGAATATTACCTTCGCCCAGTTTGCCAAGATTTTTCGCGGTGAAATTACCGACTGGTCGGAGCTCGGCGGCGCACCCGGGACAATTAAGTTTGTCGATCGGCCGGAAAATAGCGATACGCGGCGATCGTTGAGCCGTTATCCGGTCTTCCAAGAAGCACCGTTCCAAGCGGGGAGCAAGGCCCAGTCGGTGGCGGATGATACGGCAGCGGTGACGGCAGCTCTAGGAAAGGATGGGATTGGTTATGCGGTGGCATCCCAGGTATTGAAGAACCCAGCGGTGAAGATCATTTCGATGCACAAGACGCTGCCGGATGATTCCCGCTACCCCTATTCCCAGCCCCGCAATTATGTCTATAAGGCCGGTGCCGATGGTGCGCCCAGTCCAGCGGCAGCGGCGTTCTTAGGCTATGCGACTTCCCCGGACGGCCAAGCGATCGTGCAGGAAGCCGAAGCGGCGATCTTAGCGGGGCAGGGCGGTACTGTGTCGTCCGCGAGTCCGGTCGCAGCGGTACCCGCAACGACGGGTGCAGTGCCCGCTCCGGTGCCCGCGCCTGTGGCATCGGGCACGAATGGTTTGCAGCATACGGGATTCCCGGATTGGTGGTGGTTGCCGATCGCGGGGGTGTTGGGTGCGGGGGGATTGCTCTGGTGGGCGAGTAAGCAGCGTCCAGGGGCAGCCGTGCCGCCCGTCGGAACAGCGGAACGGGAATTAGTGGGTGCTGGAGTCGGTCGGGGAACGGTGCCGACGGGCAATGGTGCGGATAATCGGGGTCTGGGGACAGCCACAGCGACGGCAGCAGGTTTAGGGGCAGCGGCAGCAGCGGGCTTAGGTGCGGCGGCAGTGAAGACTGCTGCTGCGCCTCCTGCCGCTACGCCAGCGGTGCATCCTGTTACGCCCGTGGCACCGGCTACGCCGCCAGCCACACCAGCCGCCCCTCCTCTGGGTCTGGCGGGTTTGGCGACAGCGGGCGCTGTGGTGGGTGCGGGCGCATTGGCGGCGGGGGCATTGGCGAAGCAGGCCACAGGCTTGAGCCTCAAACCCGTGGGCCATCAGTCGATCTATGCGTCCTGGGATATTCCCGATGCCGATCGTAATCGTCTCAAACAGCAGGGCGGCGAAACGCTGCAACTGAAGTTGCATGATGTGACGGGCCTTGATCTAGAGCAACAAGCTGCCCATGCGATCGAGGTGTTTGATTGTGATGAGTCGAAGGGCGATAAGCTGATTCCGCTGTCGCGTGCTAACCGCGATTATGTCGCGGAATTGGGCTACAAAACCCGCGATCAAGGTTGGTTGAGCTTGGCGAAATCGAAGATGTTGAAGTTTTCGACCGGGGCGGGCTTGGCGGCGGGGGTTGCGGGTGCGGCCAGTGTGGCGGCGATCGGGGCCCAGGCGAATGTGATGACGAAGAAATATCCGGAAACCAGTCACATCATGCTCAACCGTCCGACCAATACCTACGTGTTGGATGCGGCGCAGGTGGAGCAGTTGACCCAGCAGGCAGCGGTGAAGCAGATCCTGCAACCGGGGCATTACACGCTGAAGATTACCGATGGGCAGTTTAGCTATCGGCCCCTGCATGAGCATCCAGGGGAACCCCTAGTCATGCTGTGGCTCAAAGGCGGCAAGCTGATCGGCGATCGGGCGAATATCGTGACCCAAGATACATGGCTGACGTTGAATGGCTACGGCGACGAGTATAAGGTGCAAATCCTCGAACCCACGACGTTGTACGGCTTCTTCATTGACACGCACAAAACCGATAACGCGGGCGAAGTGACGGTGAAAGTGACGAAAGATGCTTAAGCGAGAAAGGATGCTTAAGCGAGAAAGGATGCTTAAGCGAGGACGTTGAAGTTCTGACCGTTTCCGCAAAACCCACGATCGTAATTTGGCCAACGCCGAGCGATCGTGGGTCTTGTTGTTGGGACGTTAATATTCTGGGACGCTGGGATCAACTTCGCGACTCCAGGCCGTGATGCCGCCCGTGAGGTTAACGCCAGTAATCCCATGGGTAGCGAGAATTTCGATCGCTTTGGCCGATCGGCCTCCGGCTTTGCAATGCACAATGAGCGTTTTGCCAGCCGCAAGGGTTTGGATTTGGGCGATGCCTGTGCCGTTTTCAATTTCGGACAGTGGAATGAGGACGGCCCCGGGGATTTTGGCGATTTCGACTTCGGGGGGATTGCGAACATCCAGCAGCACAAAATCATTCGCGTTTTGATGATTGGCGTTTTGGTCGAGTTTGGCTTTCAATTCGGTGACGGAAATGTTTTGCATGGGGGGTTTCGGGGGGTGAGTGGATGGAACGCCGCAAAATTGGTCGTAATCAATTAAGCGATCGATAACGGGGCGATTGGGATTGGGTTGGAGTTTGAGTTCGCGAAAACTCAGGTCGAGGGCGTTGTAGACCAGTAAGCGACCGCTCAGCGATCGGCTCCGGTGCGTGCCGCCCTGGGCCAGAATAATTTTAATCGTCTCCGTCGCCTGAATCATGCCGATGATCCCCGGCAATACGCCTAGCACCCCGCCTTCGGCGCAGGATGGCACTAATCCGGGCGGCGGTGGTTCTGGGTAAAGGTCGCGGTAATTTGGGCCAGGGGCTTCGGGGTCATAAATCCAATCTTTTTGGCGTTGGCGCGCCTGGGCCCGATCGGTTGCACTCAGCCGTTCCCAGTCTTCGGGCCGTCGCCATCCCCCTTGGTAATTAAAGACCGTTGCCTGACCGTCGAACCGATAGATCGAACCGTAGACATTGGGCTTGTTTAATAAAACGCAAGCATCATTGACGAGATAGCGGGTCGGGAAATTATCGGTGCCATCAACGACGATATCGTAGGGTTCGATCAGGCTGAAGGCATTGGCCGCTGTGATTTGGGTTTCATGGAGGTCCACCTGGCAATGGGGATTAATTGCCAAAATCCGATCGCGGGCGGACTGCACCTTGGATTGCCCCAACCAGGCGGTGCTATGGATGACCTGGCGTTGGAGATTGGACGGGTCAACCCTGTCAAAATCGACAATCCCCAACTGCCCGACTCCAGCAGCGGCGAGATATAGCAATAACGGTGAACCGAGTCCCCCCGTGCCAATGCAAAGCACGCGGGCCGCTTTGAGTCGCTTTTGTCCAGCCATGCCCACCTCCGGCAGGATTAAATGCCGGGAGTAGCGGGCGATTTCATCGGCATCGAGGGAGACTTGATCGAGGGCAGGATTGAGCATGGGCGCGATGGCAGAAAGACCAACACCATTTTAGGACGTTAGTAGTTTTCGATCGTCGCAGTGAATCCAGCGGCACTCACCTGGTTGGCCAGCGCATCAGCGGGGGCGCGATCGTTGAAGGCACCGATTTGGACAACGGTTTGGCCGTTGATCCGGGTGTTAAACGCGCCAGGAATCAACTGCTTGAGCTGCGTGACTTGCTCCGGTTGCAGACCAGCGACATAGACCCGCAGCTGGAAGTTGGGCCGGGGAGCTGGACTGCGCCAGACGGTCGATTCACCGCCTGTATTGCCGATCGGAATCTCGCCGCTGGGCACAGGCAAGATATTGGCATTCGGTACTGGGGCAATGACTGGGGGAACACCGCGATCGGCCAGAATAATACTGCTCAGGCGCGGCTTTTCGCTGGTTTGGACGGGAAGACTGACCTCCGGTGCGGGAACGGCGATCGGAATACTGCCACTGGTCGCTGGCTGACTGTCCGGTTGCCCGAGCACTGTGCTAGAAACCCCAGTCTCAGCGGGAGCTGTCCCCCCAAAAACGCTGGGTTTCGATACCCGCAGTTCCGGTACGATCGGCAGTGAGCGACCGCTACTGGTTAAGTTGGTTCCCGGTGGCAACTGGTTCGGATCAACGGGGAGAGCGATCGGGCGCAGCTTCGGTGCGAGCCTGTTGGGCACGGCGGGAAGTCGGAGCAGGGGTAGGTCGATGGCGTTTTCAGCGGGGGGGACGATGGGGGTTTGCGCCAGTTCGGGCTTGAGCGGATCAGTTGTATCGGAGCCAATGCGGGTGTCGCTAATCCGTTGGATGGGCGCAATCCGACCGGGTAGGCTGGCGACACGCTGAGCGGCACGCACATTGGCGATCGTGGTCGCGGCCCGATCGAGCTTGCCGTTGCTCTTGCCGAATTGATTGCCGACCGCAGGAATGACCTGGTTCGTAGCGGCGGCATTGATATCCAAGTTGCCGTTACCGGAGAACTGATTATCACCGGCTTCGCTGGTGTTACCCAGGTGGGGCTGGGCATTGCTGATGGCGACGAGGCCATCGCGGCGGTTGTTGCTGATGATATTTTGGCGCAGGATCGGGGCGGCGTTGCCCTGGATCACGATGCCGTCTTTGTTGCCCAGAATCCGATTGCGGGTCAGACGCGGCGCCGCGTTTTGGGCGATGTTGATGCCGAAACCCGTGTTTTCAAAGGTGTTTTCCACCAGTTCGGGGTGGGAGTAGCCATAGATTGTCAGGCCATTCGCGCCGTTCTGCGTAAAGGTGTTGTTTTTCAAAATCGGGGCACTGCTGCCGACGATCGACACACCATCATGGGTACTGCCCGCAAAGGTACTATCGCTGATCACGGGGCTGGTGGATTCGATCCAGAGACCATAACCCTGGGGTTGCGGGTTGGTGACGGTCACGCCCCGCAGACCCGATCGGTTGGCTCCGAGGACGGTGATGTTTTGGCGCGCGAAGCTGCGACTGAGGTAGTACCCGCTACCAGAAATAATCACGTTCTGGCCGCGATCGCTGGGTTGACCCTGAATCGTCACGCCCGATTTCATTACCAGGGGAAACTGTTCGCCCGAGGCGGTGCTGTAGGTGCCTGCGGCCAGCACAATGATCGTATTTTCGGGGGCGGTGGCAAGGGCTTGGGTGATGGTACGGAGGGGAGCCTCAGTCGTGCCGGGGTTGGCATCGTTGCCTTGGGTCGGATGGACGTAGCGGTAGGTGTAATCTGTCGTTTGACGGCGCTGGGCGGCAATGTTGTACGGTGCGCTGGTTTGGGCCTGAGCGCTGGGTGCGCTGGCCGCCGCACTGATGAAGCCGATCGAGATGGCCGTCAGCCCCCAGGTGAAGTACTGGGACTGGCTCGAAGATGACATTGCAGTGGAAGCGGAGAAGATAGAACTCATGGTGATTTTGTCCTATTACACGGCGATAGGATCACTTAGTTGTGTACTTTAACTGAACTTTGCCGAAGTGAATCACAAAGTTATGCACGATCGAGTGGGTGGATCAGCAGGGAATCGCATAATGTGAAGCACCCAATGGCTTGGGCAAAGTTTGTGCGATCGGGCGATCGCGTCGGTCTATATTTCTATCCACAGATCAAATTGCGCCATCTGGGTAATTACAGATTTTTTTGGAAATCAATGTCAGAAAAGTTGCCGATTGCTGGCGATCGGTGCTTATGCTCAACAGACTCATTGTGCGGGCGAAAAAGTCAGCATTGATTTAGGGTATCCAAGATTCCAATGGGAATGAAATAACTTCTTGTAATCGGGTGAAATCACTGTCTCTGGAAATGAGGATGAGGTTGCGTTCTAGGGCAGTGGCGGCGATCCACAGGTCGTTATCACCAAATCCCAGATCCTTGAGTTTGAATCGGCGGCGTTGGTCTTTGTCTTTCGGCGCGAAATGGTTGAATATGTTGGCTTTGAGGTTGCCGTAGAGGTCGGCAATTGCTGGGGTGACGGGATGTACCTGAATATTGTCAAGGAACGATCGCACAAGACGCAGGTTGGCTTCTTTTTGCTGCGATCGACCGACCATATCGATTAGTTCACCTTGGACGATCGTGCAGGTGGCGATTTCGGCTTCTGCATGTTGGGCGAGTTGAGTAAGCAGATCGGCATGTTGCATGATGATCTGGCTACAGTGATTGGTATCCAGGAGATAACCCATAGATATAGCGAGGCAGGGGGAGAAGACGGTTAGGGTTTAGTTGAATGGGTTATGGGTATTGTCAAATTGGGCAGGCGATCGGCTGTCGTAGACGGATTGGAGGCAGTCTTTAAAGTCGTCACCTTGCCAGGTATTGATGGTTGGTAGGGCGGCGAGGAGGGATGCGCCTGTGGAGGCTTTGGCGCTGTCGGTTAGGGTGGTGAGGTATTGCTGGAGTTGGGGCAGTTGGGTTTCGGGGATGCGATCGAGGTGGGCGTGGAGTTTTTGGCGCAATTCCAGTGGACTCATTGGTTCCCTCCGGGGAGTTATTTGGTTCGATTGTTGGCCATTGTTCAACGAGAAATCCCAAAACTCACTGCTAAGAGTGATCACAGACTACGGGACCGGCGGGAATCGAACCCACGGCCTATCGCTTAGGAGGCAATCGCTCTATCCTACTGAGCTACGATCCCAGGGAATGGTCAAGCAAACTATTCTTGCTTGTCATTTTAGCTCAAGAATTTCTCCAGGGGTGGAAGATTTACCCACTGCTGCCGATCGTGGGATTCCCAGCAACAATCCATCACCAACTGCGAATACAGCCCTTCCCGTAAAGATGGCACCGTGGTTTGGCCTTGGTCGATCGCAGTCACCCACTGATCGACTACACGAATAATCGGCGCAATCCGGCCATCGTCATAGACCTGCGGAAAGGCCAAGCGATCGGGAATCGGGAGTTCGACCAGATCACCATCGCCTTGGGTGCCCAAAAGCTGAAACCCATTGATATAGTCGGTTTGACTAGGATTGCCTAAAACCAGCGTACCCTGGTCGCCGTAGATTTCGAGGAAGTGGCCGCGACCTTGGCGGGTGACGGCACTGAGGCAGACCTGAATCGGTGTGCCGTCGGCCAGTTCGAGGGTGATGTTGCAAACGTCGTCGCTGCTGACAGGCTTGGGTTGGTTATGCTCCGTGGGGTCGGGGCGCTGCGTAATGGCGGTGCTCATGCGGGCTGAAAGCCGGGTTGCAGGGCCGAATAACCAATGTAGATAATCGAAACTATGGGAACCGATCGAGCCTAAAGTGCCGCCACCTTGATCGCGCTGGGCGTACCAGTTCCAGGGACGGGTGGGGTTGGCGCGACTGGCTCCGAGCCAATCGACTTTGACATAACGCAATTTCCCGACGTAGCCCGATTGCAATAATTCCGCGAGGTATTGCCAAGCGGGAATGAAGCGAAATTCAAAATCTAAAGTGACGGCGACCTGTTGCGCGATCGCCTGCCGATAGAGTTGTTGCGCCGTGGCGACGCTGAGGGTGGTGGGCTTTTCCAGTAATACATGGTTGCCTGCGGCGATCGCGGCTTGGGCCATGGGGAAATGCTGGGCGGGCGGGGTGGAAATGCTGACGGCTTGGACGCTGGGATGGGCGATAATTGCGTCTAAGTTATCGCTAGCGAAGGGGATGCCGTGACGATCGGCAATGGTTTGAGCCTTGGCCCGATCGCGGTGATAGATTGCCGTGACTTGGGTGCGATGGTGGGCCTTCAGTGCAGGCAGATGCACCTTCTCGCCAAATCCTGTGCCCAGTAGTGCAACCCCAATTGGTTCGGCCATAACTTGCTTAATCCCCTTTGCAATGCGGTTTCTATGCTACTAGGTTTTTAGGCTAAAAAAGCTCGATCGTGCCAAAGCAATCGCCCGTCATCTCTGCGGATCACGGGCGATTCGGTCAGACTAAGGGGCGTGGATTAAATAATCCGGGTAGGTTGGTGGAGCGCAGCGCAACCCAACAATCTGAAGATGTTGGGTTTCACGTTGTTTCACCCAACCTACGAGTTTTCTGACTCCTCAACAATTAAACCAGCGTTATTCATCGGATTTGTTGTAGCGGGGCATTGGCTGACCGGGGTTGTTGTAGCCCGTTTGACCATAGCCCGTTTGGCCGCTATTGCGATTGGCTTGCGGCGCTTGATCGAGTGCTTGGAAACTGCTGAGCCAACGATCGAGGTGTTTGCCCGCAACTTCGCGGCCACCCAACCCAAAGGCGATCGCCGAAGCAATGGCCACGGCCCCAAGAATCAAACCAATCACCAGATTAATCGTCGATTCATTCACGCCGATCTTGATCAAAGCGACAGCGGAAACCAGGGTCAAAATCGTCACGCGGGCGATCTGCGCCAAGATTCGGGCTTGTGCGGAACCGGAACTGCTAATAATCCGGTAAGCCAAATTCGCGAAGTAAACGCCGACGAAAAAGAGCGCCAAACCAAACAGCACTTGGCCCAACAGCACGGTGAATGTTGCAACGATCGCGGTTAGCGGTGCGATATTCAGCACATTCGTCGCCGTCACCACCGCAAACAGCATAATCGCAACTAAAGTCACCATCCCACCCATTTGCGACGGCGTTTTGCCCCCAGCGGCGGGGGGTTCGACACCCAGGAGCCGGAACATGCCGTTGAAGCCCGAGCGATCGAGCAGATCGGTGACTAAATCAGCAACATAGCGTCCAACAAAAAATGCAACGCCGACGATCGCGCTCGCAGTGGCAATTAAAATACCAGCATTAAGAACCTGCGACAGCAAATTCTGTACGGGTGGCAGTGAACTTTGCAGTCCTAAGGCATCCAGCACTAAGGGCGCAAACAGCAGGAAGACAAAGCCGTAAATCACGTTGCCGACAGTGTTGCTGAAAGCAGGCCGACGATGGTGCTGGCTGCTGTCGTTGCGGCTGTGATCCCGATCGAAGGGATGCAGCGACCCCAGATTTTCCGGGGTTGGATGACTGTGATCGAGTTGCTGATCGACTTTCGCATCGAGATCCCAAGAGTGGGCGGTATTGACCACCAGCATTTTGGCGACGGTGGCAATCACCCAGGCGACCATGCCCAGAATTGCGGCGGAAGCGATCCGGGGTAAATAGCTCCAGATTTCACCCAGGAAGCCATTCAGCGGCGCCGAAGCAGTGGTCAGATTCAGCACATTCAGCGCAAACACCACCGACATCAAAATAATGAACCAAAACACAGCGGTTTTGGCCATGCGCCAAATGCTGAGGCTGGGGCCGCTGTTGACAGAATTGGCCAGATAGCGATCGAGATTGGCCCGACGCAGAAGCTGGCCCACACCATTGGCCACAAATGTTGCCACAAGCCAACCGACTAAGAAAATGGCGATCGCGCCGACAATGGGTTGCACTGTCTGCCAGATTGCCATGGGATTGGGGGCGGCGGTGACCGTTGCCAAGGGCATTCCCCCGAGACTTGAACCAAGATTCATCATATCCAACCTCTGAAGCGCGAGATTTATCGGACGGACGACGAAGCGGGTACCCGTGAATGGATTACGTTTGAATGTAGAGAACTGATTAGCACAGAGAACACTAAAATTATTGAAAACTTGCAATCGAGAAGTCTAGGAATATACCGATTAGAGTAATTGCTGAATTTCCGATCGGCGCGAATTTAAATTGTTTGTTCATAAAGAGTAGTGCCCATAACTGATTTTGTTACAATGGCATTGAGAAAGGTTGCATTATATTCACAAATCGCTTTGTCTCTACTCGAATGCCAAGAAGTCCAATCTTGACCTATGACCGTGGTACGTTGATTTTGCATCCGCCGCCGCGCGGCAAGGGGTGGGTGGAGTATGCGACTTGGGACGATCGGATTGAGAAATTTCGGATTCCGGCGATGCAGTATCGGCATTTGCTGCTGGCGCTGCGGGCGGAGGATGCGGCGGTGTTGGATCAAGCGAAGGGCTATGCCGAACTGGAATTGACGATCGGGGGTGATAAGTCGCCTTATCCGCACCAGCAGGGGGCACTGGACGCTTGGAAAGCAGCAGGACGCAATGGGGTGGTGGTGTTGCCGACGGCGGCGGGAAAGACCTATTTGGCGCATTTGGCGATGCAGGCGACGCAGCGTAGCACGTTGATTGTAGTGCCGACGTTGGATTTGATGCATCAGTGGTATGCGGGGCTGTTGGAATCTTTTGCCGGGTCAGAAGTGGGCTTGCTCGGGGGCGGGTCGCGCGACCGGACACCGATTTTGGTGTCTACCTACGACAGCGCGGCAATTCATGCGGAAACCTTGGGCCATCAGTATGGGCTGGTGATTTTTGATGAATGTCATCATTTGCCGTCGGATTTTAATCGGGTGATTGCCGAATACGCGATCGCGCCGTTTCGGTTGGGACTGTCCGCGACCCCAGAGCGCAGCGATGGCAAGCATGAGGATTTGGACAAGCTGATTGGGCCAGTGGTGTATCGCCGATCGGCGGCAGATCTAGCGGGTGGCGCGTTAGCTTCTCATCAGGTCATTCAGCTAAAGGTGACGTTATCGGAGGGCGAACGCCAACGCTATGATGAATTGATTGCAGTACGCAATGATTTTCTGCAAGCCTCGAAAATTTTCTTGGGGACGTTGGCCGGATGGCAGCGATTTGTCCAGGCAAGTGCGCGATCGGCGGCGGGGCGAAAAGCAATGCTGGCCCATCGGGAAGCCCGTTCGATCGCGTTTGGGACGAGTGCGAAGATTCGGGTTTTAGGCGAATTGTTGGCGGAGCATAGCGGCGATCGAACGTTGATTTTTACTGATGATAATGCGACGGTGTATCGGGTTTCTCAGGAATTATTGATTCCGGCGATTACCCATCAGACCCATGTGAAAGAACGCCATGGGATTTTGCAGAAATTTAAATCGGGGGAATATCCCAGACTGGTGGCTTCGCGAGTGCTGAATGAAGGGGTGGATGTGCCGGAGGCGAATGTGGCGATCGTTTTATCAGGAACGGGTTCAACTCGCGAACATATTCAGCGGTTGGGGCGGATTTTGCGGCGCGGGCAAGATCCTACGAAGCAGGCAGTGCTGTACGAAGTGGTTGCGGAGGGAACGAACGAGGAAGGGGTTTCGAAGCGGCGCTACGGGGACGATCGCCAGCCCGATCGGCGCTTGCAAGTGATTGATGGCAACGCAAAAGCTATTCAACCTCAGGACAAATCGCAAAACGACTCATCGAAAAAACCACGCAGCAAACCAGGGACGAGCAAATATCCCAATGCCCGTCCCCGCATTCCCAAAGCCGCTGAGCCGCTAGGGGATTGGGATTAGCTGATCTTGGGCAGGCGCTAGCAGTGCATCAGCCCACCATTGTACGTTGTACTGCTCGATCGATGCCTGCATATTCGTCATGCGTTGTTTTTGCTCATCTAACGGCATGGCTAGGGCCTGGTCAATCGCTTTGTCCATGGAGGCTTTGGAGTAGGGATTGACAGGGATTGCATCCGGTAGCTCGACTGAGGAACCAACGAATTCCGACAGAATTAACACCCCGCCATCATCGCCGCGTGCGGTGACGTATTCCTTGCCCACGAGGTTGAGGCCATCGCGCAATGGCGTAATCCAAGCAATATCCGCGACTTTGTAGAAAGCGGCGATTTCCTTGGGCCGGAGACTGCTGGTAAATAGTACAACGGGTGTCCAATTCAGCTTGGTAAACTGTCCATTAATTCGCCCCACAATTTGTTCAATTTCCCGCTGGGTATCGGCATAAATCCGCATTCCCTCGGCAGCACTGGCAACGGCGACCACTAAATTAATTTTGCCGCGCAGTTCGGGGCGACGATCAAGCAATCGCTCATAGCATTCCAGCAATTCCCGAATCCCCTTAACGTAATCTACGCGACTGGCGGCGATGATTAATTTCCGATCGCCCATTTCTTCGCGAATCCGATCGATGCGGTACTGTACATCCCCGGCTGCTAAGACCTGGCGAATGTAGTCGGGGTCAGTGCCAACGGGTGTTGCGGCAAGATGAACGATACGACCTTGATAACTGAGTTGCGTGGTCATTTCGGGTTCAGCGAGGGCTAAACCTTGGGGGACAAACTGTTCGGCTACAGGGCGGCGTTCGAGTAATTCGAGCGATCGCATACTCCGCGCCGCACTAACGAAATTTTCAACATAGCGGGGAATGTGAAAACCACAAACATCACAACACAAAAGGCTGTCGATGATTTCCTCACGCCAAGGCAAGATATTAAATACATCAGCGCTAGGAAAGGGCGTGTGATGGAAGAAAACAATCTTGGCATTGGGTCTGGCTTGGCGAATATATAGCGGTGTGAGCCACAGGTTATAGTCGTGAATCCAAATCAGTGCATCATCGGCAGCGGCAGCGATCGCGGCTTCTGCAAAACGGCGATTAATCTCTTGAAAATTTTCCCAATTTGCCGAGGCATCGCTAAATTGCCAAGGGAAAGAATGTAAGAGCGGCCAGCAAGATTCCTTCGAGGTAATGTGGTAGAAGTCATGCACCTGCTTTGCTTCTAGGGGAATCCGCACGACGGTGGCGCGATCGCCAAGTCCCGCGATCGTCATGTGGCTTTTGAACTGGGCGCGGTTGGTTTCATTGACTTCTTTCCAGGCAACCCAGGTGCTTTGTGGGGCATTGGCAAAAAATCGCTTGAGCGTCGGGAGGATCCCATTTGGACTTTTCTTTTCCCGATAGACTACCTGTCCATTCTCGATCACTTCATCGTAAGGTTCACGGTGATACAAAATGACAAGGGAGGATTTCTTTTTGTAGTTTAGGTCAAACATTTTGATCGTTCCTAGGCAATGTTATACGGGATTCGAGCTAGCCGAATCAGCATTAAAAATTGGTTTGAGTAAAATTAACTTGCTGCTTTATCACCTCAGGGTAGCGTGCTTTACCGAAGTCGGGCGATCCAATCGGTTTATGTTAATTTTCAATAAATTCTTTTGCTGAATTGGGCGTTAGGCAGATGGATTTGCTGGGGGCGTGAGGGGGATTTGTTCCATCTGGAGCCGATCGTAGATTTGGTAATTGAGATCACTGATGAGTAAGCCCTGCCGATCGGGGCGATCGCTCCAAACCAGCAATTCAAAGTTGAGAAGCTGATTGCTAAATCCTTTAAAGGTCACTTGGGGCTGGGGTTCAGCGAGAATTGTTGGATGCTGCTGAGCGATTTCAAGTAAATGGCGTTGCAGTGTTTCAGGTGCGGTGCCTTGGGCGATCGTGATGGGAATGTGAATGCGGGAAATGCGATTGTCGTAGCTCCAGTTGATTACCTCTTTTTCCAGGAACCGCACATTCGGGACGATGACGTAGGCATTATCGAGGGTTTTGATTTGGGTGCTGCGTGCGCCGATGCGCTCGATCGTGCCTTTGTATTCGCCGATCTCTACATAGTCACCGACTTGTACCAGTCGCTCAAACAGCAGCACAAAGCCGCCACTGATATTTTTCGATAATTCCTGTAAGCCAAAGCCAATTCCTAATCCCAATGCACTGGCGAGGATCGCGAGGGAGCTGATATTGACACCCCAGACTTGCAGCAGCACTAACGCCCCGATGCCAATCAGCAGATAGCGCAAGAATGTGCTGATTACTTCCTGGGCCCCGCGATCGAGCCGCGTCGAATTCAAAACTTTGCGCTGAAACCATTGGGTGACGATGCTCGCGCCGATAATCCAAATAACTAGCCCCAGACTGAGCAGCAGGACTTCGCTGAGGGAGTAGGACACTTTGCCGAGGGTGAGGATGGGGGCGGCGAAGCTGGCGATCGTTTGGCGCGAGAGTTCATAGCTCCATTGGCGAGTGCGGGGAAACAGGTTTGTGATGGCGAAACCGCTGCTGACCCAGAGACCAACACGGGCGGCCCAAGTCAACAGTTCAATGCTCCATCCGCTGTCAGTCCGGCGCTCTAGCTGTCGGCCCAGTTGGCCGATTAAGTAATGCAGCCCGATCGTGCCCAGCAACAGCCCGATTGCCCAGCCGATTGCCTGTTGAATGTAGGCGCTGCTGCGCTGCTGGAGTGCAGTCTGAAGATTGCGGCGGATGATGTCGGCCCAGATGTCAGCTTGCTCGATGATCGGGCGATCGCGGGGGGTGTCCTTGTTGGTGACGGTGAGGAGGTAGCTGTCATTGAGCAGCAGTGTTTGCTGTTGGTCGCGTTCTTCGACGCGGACAGTCGGGGGCGCAGCCAGTTGGCTACTGCTGAGGATATCGGTGAGTTTGCGATTGACCAGTTCGGCCCGTTCTTTGGCTTTGAATGTGCCTGCGTCGCTGACTTCAAAAAGAATGCGGCCATCGAGGACGATCGGGGCAAGGCTGGGGGTGATTTTCAGGCTTGGACTGGGAGTTGGACTGGGAGTTGGACTGGGAGTTGGACTGGCGCTGGCGCTGGGGGGTGAACTGAGTGCGGTAACGGTCGCCCCGATCGGGTGCGCGCTCAGCCAGAAGGGTGTGAGGATAATACATCCGGCGAGGAGCCAACCCCATTGGGGCATTGTAAAGGATCGGAGTTTTGGCATAGGGATTGGGTCGGAGCCATGGCTGGATTAATTTTATCGATCGATGGCGTACGATCGTCGGCCGTGGCTTGCCAAAGGCACCAGGAGATCGTTCAATGGTTCAGCGTGCATCGTAGATTGCGAATGTGATGCCGACGCAAATTTGCCGTAATTTACCGCTTTTTCAGCTGCCCCAATTCCTATGGCCTTCCAAGCACAACTTTCTGGGATCCTCGAAGCATTGGATCAGCCTCGGCATCAGCTGTCAAATCTGGCCCTAGTTGCGGAAGGGATCACGACGGATAGTCGGGCGGTGCAGCCAGGACAAATCTTTCTGGCGTTGCGCGGGGATAAGTTTGATGGCCATGACTTTGTCGCGAATTGTCTTCAGCAGGGTGCGTTAGCGGCGATCGTTGATGAGCAATTCAGTCATCCCCAGGCGGCTCAAGCGAATCTGATCATCGTGCCGGATACCTTGAAGGCATACCAAGCGATCGGGCGGTGGTGGCGGCGGCAGTTTGATATTCCGGTGATTGGGATTACGGGGTCGGTCGGTAAGACAACTTGTAAGGAGCTGGTCGCGGCGGTGCTGGGGCATTACGGTAATGTGCTGAAAACCCAAGCGAATTACAACAATGAAATCGGGGTGCCGAAGACCTTGCTGGGCTTGGGGCCAGAG
>JBJORF010000025.1:0-45421 GCA_046049545.1 Cyanobacteriota bacterium
CTCTTTCAACCTGCCCCAGTGAGGACAGGTGATTGCGGCCACGCCGATCGGCTTCAGGGACGCTTCGATCGGCCTTTCAACCTGCCCCAGTGAGGACAGGTGATTGCGGCTCCTGGAACCCATTTTCGGGAAGAATGCCAGCTTGAGCTTTCAACCTGCCCCAGTGAGGACAGGTGATTGCGGCGATGACACGCTTGCTGAGTCATGGCGGTTTTTGCATCTTTCAACCTGCCCCAGTGAGGACAGGTGATTGCGGCGCCTGATAGCCCTCAGGAATTCCCAAGGAACCAGTCTTTCAACCTGCCCCAGTGAGGACAGGTGATTGCGGCTTACTACTGCAACAAACCCGCCAACGCAAGCTGGCCTTTCAACCTGCCCCAGTGAGGACAGGTGATTGCGGCCGCAGAATTAGAAATTCGGGAAGATAAGGTTTTTTGTCTCCTTTCAACCTGCCCCAGTGAGGACAGGTGATTGCGGCGGCAGGCAATCCCCGCCGCCGCAAATCGCCAAAGCCCGCAACTTTCAACCTGCCCCAGTGAGGACAGGTGATTGCGGCTGACGGAAAGCAAGTGGCGGGAATGTGGCGGTAACTTTCAACCTGCCCCAGTGAGGACAGGTGATTGCGGCTACTCCTTTACCTCCCTTGAATCGCTGCGTTCCGCCTTTCAACCTGCCCCAGTGAGGACAGGTGATTGCGGCCGATTTAATTTTGCCCGTCCTTTCCGCTTTTTGGCCTTTCAACCTGCCCCAGTGAGGACAGGTGATTGCGGCATATCCGCCCGCGCCTTTAGCTACTGGAATTTGTGCTTTTCTTCGTCAACTTTGGGCAGGCCCATGCTGTAGTTGAGGGTGCGGCAGTTGAGGTTGTAGGAGATGGTGCCTTTGAGCAGGAGCGATCGGACGAGATGCTCAAGGTCGGAGCCAATGCGCCGCAGGTTGTAGTCGCTCAAGTCTTGGCCGCTGTAGTCTTCGACTAAATCATCAAATTTGCGATAAATCTGTTGGAGTGCGTCGTCGTTCCAGACGAGTTCGTTGTCGGGGTCAACGTCGAGGGTGAGGACGGATTCACTGGGGACTAACTCGTTATCTTGCACTTCGGCGGAGAAGATGTGGATGTGACGGGTTGTGGATTTGGTCAGCATGGTGAATCTTGGATGGCGCGGTTGGCCCTGGCGTGAATCATTAAATGTTTTGGCATTCAATTACGTCATATTGTAAACCACAGTCTTCGATCGCAATATCCCTGATGTCTGAGTTTCTCCAAATCCTATTGATACGCCACGCTCAATCGACGGGCAATGTGGAACGCCGGATGCAGGGCCATGGGGATTATCCGCTGAGCGATCGCGGTCGCTGGCAAGGTGAACGATTGGCAGATCGGTTGCGGGCCGAAAACTGGATGCCCACTGCAATCTACAGCAGTCCGCTGCGCCGCGCCCAGGAGACGACGGCGATTTTAATGCAGGCATTTCCCGCTTTGAGTTTGCCAATCCAATCTGCGCCGGAACTGGCGGAATATCGCAATGGCATTTTGCAGGGGTTAACCTGGGCGGAGGCGCGGCAGCAATATCCCGAACTGTGCGATCGGCTGGAAACGGAATTGGATTGGCTCCCGGTGCCGGGGGCGGAAACGCTCCTGGAGGCGCGCGATCGGGTCGATCGGTTTTTGCAACGACTCTTTGCAACCCATCAGAATGGCGATCGCCTGTGGCTGATCAGTCATAGCTGGATCATGCAGCAGTTGGTTTCGGCACTTTTGGGAAGCGATCGTGCCTGGGGCTTTGCGGTGGCGAATACGGCGCTGTTTGAATTTCGCATTGACCAATCCCGCTGGCAGAATCAGGGTGAAAATCGCTTGAATACCGATCTCTGGCGGATTGTCCGGTTTAATGATGCGGCGCACTTATATGATGCCAGTTGCGATGCCAGCGCGCTGTCAGAACGTTAGATTTGGCCGCCGATGCCAGATTCCTCAGGAATTCCGGGATTCGATCGTTCCCGGATCCGCAAAATCGGTATGATACAAGTCGGGATGCGGTAAAGCGCAGTTGAGTGTGTCGTTAGTTTTTTGATGAGAACCGTTCTATGGTTGCGAATTCCACCAGTGAAAGTCTGCGGCAAGCCTATCAGGGGAGCGTGTCGGCGATTATTCAGATTTTGAACGATCGGCTGGCGGGAATGGGGGTGCGAACGCGGGCGATTTTTGAGGGGCGGGTGTTGCAGTTGCTCTGCGAGGCGGCGCGTCCGGAGCAGTTGGCCCAGGAGCCATTGGTGGCGCAGGTGCAGTCGGTGCTCGAAGAGATTTCGCCGCGTAATATTCGGCGGGTGCAGATTCACGGCAAGATCACCGATGAGCAGCAGTTGCTTTGGCTCGATGAGATTCGCAAGTCCCCGGAGGCGGTGCTGTGGTCGGAGGAAATCGTGCTGTCGCGGCCGAATTTGATGAGTCACTTCTTTGCGGGACTGAAAAAAGATGGCCCGGAAATGCCTGCCTACGCCCAAGATAGTCCCCGAGCGCGGCCTCGTCCGGGATCTGGGGTCTGGGGCGGCCCGCAGCGGATCGTGGGGGCGGTGCTGGGCGTTGGTGTATTGGCGTTGGCGGGGTTTGGGGCTTGGAAGCTGTTGCAGCCAGTGCCGGGGGGAGAAACCACGGCTTCGATTCCGGGTAAATCCAGTGGGTCGAATTCGGCCCAGTCCAATTCGGCGACGGGGACAAAACCCGCGACCAGCGGTGCGAAACCCTCGGGGGCGACAAATGATGATTTTGCGACGGCGGTGCGGTTAGCCCAGGATGCGGCCCAATCGACGAAGACGGCCCAAAGTCCGGGCCAGTGGGAAGCGATCGCCCAGAAGTGGGGACAAGCGGCGGATCTGATGGCGAAGGTGCCCTCCGCCTCGCAAAACTATCCGGTGGCCCAGGATCGCACGGTGAAGTATCGGGCCAACCAAGCGATCGCCCAGCAGAAAGCGCAATAAATTCTCGAACAATATCGGGCCGTCATGCGTCACACTAGAGCAGGTCAGCGTGACGCTCAATTTTGCGCGACTGTAAATCAGTATTTTTGAATTGGAGCGATCGTGTGGTTGATACGAATTTGACTGATCGGGGTGTTCAAGATCGGCCGTTAACGCGTCAGCCCCTGCCCACGCCTCGGGCGCGTTGGAATGTGATTGCAGTGACGGCGGCGCTGCATTTGGCGGCGTTGCTGGCGTTGAATCCGGCTTATTTCAGTTGGTCAGCGGTGGGCGTGGCGGTATTGCTCCACTGTGTGACGATCGGCTGGGGGATTTCCCTGGGCTTCCATCGGCTGGCGACGCACCGCAGCTTTAAGGTACCGAAGGCGTTGGAATATTTCTTTATCCTCTGTGGCACCTTGGCAGGCCAGGGCGCAGTGAAAGGCTGGGTGGGCTATCACCGAATGCACCATAACAATACCGACCAAGTGGGCGATCCCCATGATTCCACGCCGGGATTCTGGTGGTGCCACATCAGTTGGCTGATGCATGAGGTGCCCTTCCGATCGGAGCTGCCGCGATTCACAAAAGATATTTCTGGCGATCCGTTCTACGAGTTTTGCCATAAGTACTACATTCCCTTGCAGGTGGCGCTGGGTGTGCTGCTTTATCAATGGGGCGGGATGCCGTTTGTGGTCTGGGGGATTTTTGTACGGTTGTTTGTGGGGTTCCACAGCACTTGCTTTGTGAATAGCGTTTGCCACATGTTCGGCTATCGCAACCATGAAGTGCCTGACCGATCGACCAATTGCTGGTGGGTGGCGCTGCTCACCTTCGGCGAAGGCTGGCACAACAATCACCATGCTTCCCAGGCTTCCGCCCGCTTCGGTTGGCGCTGGTGGGAAATCGATGCCGTCTGGTGGACGATCGCGCTCCTGGAGAAAGTGGGCCTCGCTAAGTCGGTACGTGCTAGCCAGCGGGGGTAGCTTCGGCGGTGCTCAGCTACCGATGAGTGGGGGGTGTCGGGCTTTGGCTGTCGCTCAGCCCTCGGTGATGGATGGTCGGTGATTGCGCCGGGCTTCGGCGAGGCTCAGCCCTCGATCGACCCCCGATCACCCAGTGGGTTGAGCGTCAGCCGAAACCCACGGTAGCATTTTTAGTTCAACTTCACGGGTGGCGCGTCCTTGGGTTTGGCGGATGGACTAGGTTTCGGCGGCGCTTGATAGCTGACGCGATAGATCCGGCCATTCGCCTCTTCGGTGAACAACAAACTGCCATCGGGTAATACCAATAACCCCACGGGACGGCCCCAGGTGTTGGGGCCAGTCGGATCGGTGAGAAATCCGGTGACAAAATCTTCGTAGTAGCCGAGGGGCCGTTTTTCCTCGGGCTTGAGCTTGTCCCCGGCGGCGAAGGGGACGAAGACAATTTTGTAGCCGGTGCCTTGGTTGCGGTTCCAGGAGCCGCGAAAGGCGACGAATGCGCCGTTGCGGTATTTCTCCGGGAAACGATTCTGGTCGTAGAACTGCATGCCTAAGGGTGCAGAATGGGATTGAAACAGTACGTCCGGTGTCTTTGTCTGGGCGGCTAATTCCGGATTGCGGCTGCGGCCCTGCCGATCGACCTGCCGGGGATCAAGCCGATCGGGGGTCAGGTAAGCAAACGGCCAGCCAAAGAATTCGTCTTTTTGCACCCTTGTGAAGTAGTCCGGTACCAGGTCGTCGCCCAAGCCGTCGCGTTCGTTCACGGTGGTGTAGAGATCCCCAGTTTCGGGGTGCAGGGCAAGGCCGACGGGATTGCGCAGGCCCGAGGCGAAGGTTTGGCGATCGCTGCCGTCCAGGTTCATGACCTGAATCGAAGCACGGGGCGATGGTTCGGCATCGACGTTGGAGGCGGAACCGATCGAGATAAAGAGTTTTTCCCCGTTGCGATCGGTCAGCAAATTCCTTGTCCAATGCTGGTTGTAGCCGCCGCCGGGGAGATCGGTGATTTTTTCACCGGTGCCTTCGAGTTTTTGTTGGTTGGTGCTGAAGCTGTAGCGCCGGACTTCGGCACTGTTCCCGAGGAAAAAGTAACCGCCGCTAAAGGCCATGCCAAAGGGCATGTTCAGACCGTTATCGGCGTTGGCAAAGGCTTGGTTGAAGTCCGCTACGCCGTTCTGGTCTTGGTCGGCCAGGATCCGGATGCGGTTTTGCTTGGTTTCGGTGACTAGCACTTCGCCCGCTGGGCTCAAAGCCAACCATCGCGGGGCATCCAGCCCTTCGGCAAAGACATTGATCGCAAATCCCGGTGGTGCGTTGAGCTGGGGGGCGGCGGGAATCGGTAAGACTTGGGGTGGTTTGCTGCGGCTTTCGGCGGGATTGGGGGTGGGAAGATTGGCGATGTTGACGCGGATCGGACTGGGTTGGAATGGTTTGACGGCAATGGTGCTGTCGGCGGGCGGGGTGAGGGCAGCGATCGGGGCGGGGGCCGTTGCGGGTGGTTCATTCCCATTCCGCACATTGTCTAACACTGATTGCACTGTCGGGGATTGGCAACCGCTTACACCGCCCAGTAGACAACTGCTGGCTAAGGCCAGACGGCGGGCGAGGCAACGGTGACGGATGCGGGGTTGAGGAAAACGGAAGATGCGCGATCGCAGCATGGTTAAGGTAGGTGCAGCACGGTTTTCAGGCATTGCTAGGGAATTGCGCCACAGCGTCAAATCACCCGCGCGGTTTTGAGTCTCTATTGTAGAGAGGCAATTTGGTTTACGATCGATGAATTCCAAGTATTTATTTTTCCCAGATAAATTTGGGTCAAGTTTGGATCATTGTTTCTTATTTCAGGGTAGTTGCGTGCAGAAGATTTTCGGGATCACCCTGTTTATTTCCTTTGTTAATGCCATCAGCTTTACGATTCTGATTCCGATTCTGTATCTGTATGGGCGATCGTTCGGGCTGACGGATTTGCAGACGAGTATGTTGTTTGCGGTCTATGCGGCAGCGCAGTTTGTGGCCACGCCGATTATTGGGAAGCTGTCCGATCGCTTTGGGCGCAAGCCTTTGCTGCTGGTGAGTTTGGCCGGAACGGTGGTGGCGAATGCGTTGGCCTTTAGTGCGGGCTTCGGGAAGATTGCGGTGCTATTATTTGTGGCACGGTTTTTGGATGGGATTACGGGGGGGAATGTGTCGGTGATCCAGGCGATCATTGCTGATGTCAGTACGCCGGAGAATCGCGCTAAGTCCTTTGGGCTGTTTGGGGCTGTCACCTTTGGGCTGGGCTTCACGTTGGGGCCAGCGATGAGCTTGATTCTGCAAAGTCTGGGCCGCGATCTGCGGGAGACATTCTTGGTGTCGAGCATTTTGGCGATGATCGCGCTGCTACTCACCTTGGTGGGCTTGCCGGAAACCAATGATTATCGATCGGCCAGTCAGTCGGCGAAATGGTGGGATCTGGGGTTAGGAAATTTGGTCACGGGCTTGCAACTGCCGCGTTTGGGGATTTTGTTCATCATCAATTTCTTCATCGGCACGACCTTTACGATCTTCACCTTTGGGTTCCAGCCCTACTTCCTTAAGGTGCTGAACCAGGATAATAAGTCGCTGACGGCGCTGTTCATTCTGTTTGGCATCATCGGGGCCTTGGTGCAGGCGAAGGGGCTGTCGATCTTGAATCGGCGCTTCAGTCTGTCGATCGTGCTGTTCCTCGGTTTGCTGATGCGGGGGCTGACCTTCCTGGCGATGCCCGCGTTGCCGAATGTGGCTTACTTTGTGGCGGTGAGTTTGCTGTTCTCGGTGTTCAATGCCTTTGTGCAGCCCAGCATTACGGCGCTGATTTCGCTGAATGCCAAGCCCGAGGTGCAAGGAATGGCCCTCGGCGTAAATGCTTCGTACCTGAATGTATCCAATGCCTTTGGCCCCGTGATTGCGGGCGCAGTGGTCAACCAGGCTGCCCCGGAAACCTATCGCAATCCGCTGTTGTTGGCGGGGGTGTTGACCTTGAGTGTGTTGCTCCTGGCGGTGTGGCAGCGACGGCAATACGAAGTGACGCGGCCCAATCTGGGATAGCTTGATGCAATCGGCGCAAGGTGGATTTGATTGGTATCGATTACTGTAAAAGTGGAGGTACGACACAATGCCAGCCAGAGATCGCTATCATGATGCCGTCAAAACAGCCCTGATCAAAGACCAGTGGGCAATTCTTGCGGATCCCTATCGGATTCAGTACAAAGACGTTGACCTATATGCTGATCTCGCTGCTGAACGACCCATCGCTCTGGAGCGCGAAGGACAGAGAATCATTGTTGAGATCAAAAGTTTTGTCGGACGTTCTCTAATGACAGACTTCCATCTGGCTTTAGGGCAGTACAAGGTCTATCAAATGCTACTTCAAGAGACGGCACCAGAATATGACCTCTACCTTGCGATCGATGACATCACTTACGATAACTTCTTTAAGCGGGAAGTTATTGAGTTTTTAGTTCGATCCAGTCAGATTAAATTTTTTGTAGTCGATATTGATCAGCAGGAGATTTTGCAATGGTTAAGCTAGCGCAGTATCGTCAAATCATCCAAAAGATTCTGACTGAATATCGGGATTGGGCGGCAGGTTCAAATCAAGTTGCTGTCCAAGAATGCGTCGCCTTCGACCAAGAGCAGGATCATTATTTTTGGTTTCGTGTGGGCTGGGATGGAAAACAGCGCGATTTTGGTGTGACTGTCTATCTGCGTATTGCACAAGGCAAAATTTGGGTTGAGGAGGATTGGACGAAGCAGGGTATCGTCGATGACCTATTGGAAGCTGGAGTCCTGGCTGAAGATATTGTGCTGGGCTTTCAACATCCGAGCAAGCGACCCTTAACTGAATTTGCGATGGCTTAGCGTCTGCTTTGAGCTTTTCCCGATCGGTTTCAGGGCCAATAATTTCTGCGATATATTGGGGCTAGCCACTGTTTTGGGGCCGTTGCCTGAGGAGAAATAGATGAAATACAAAGTGGTTTTGCATCAATCAGAGGAAGGCTATGCCGTTTCTTGCCCTGGCTTGCCGGGATGTTGGTCGCAGGGTGAGACCGAGGCGGAGGCGATGGCGAATATTCAGGATGCAATTCAGGAGTATTTGGCCGCGATCGTTGATCTAACCCAAGGAGCGGACATTCGAGAAGTTGAGGTAGCCTAAACGATGCCAAAACTTTCAGGGGTGAATCATTTGAAGGCGATCAAGGCATTCGAGAAGGCGGGCTTTGAGGTGATCCGGCAGGGCAAGCATACGATCATGTCGAATGGTAATCGCCTGATTGTCATCCCGCGTCACAACCCGGTGAATGCGATGACTATGGCGGGGATTGTGTTAGATGCGGGTCTGACGATCGAGGAATTCAAAGCGCTTCTATAGTTCAGGCAAATGATTCGCCTCGGCAGCGGTTCGTCGTATGGAAGCTAGCTATTTTATTAGGGGTAGATCGCGCCATGGAAACATTAACGATCGATTTTTCGACGGCGAATTTGACGGATGACCAGTTTTATTACCTGTGTCGGCAGAACGAGGCATTGTGTTTTGAAATGACGGCGCAGGGTGAGGTGATTGTGATGTCCCCAGTCGGTGGTAGTAGCGGTGAGCGTGAGGCGGACTTCATCACGGATGTCAAAATTTGGAATCGAGGGTCGCAGTTAGGGCATGTGTTTAGCTCTTCGACGATGTTTCGGTTGCCGAATGGGGCAAAGCGATCGCCGGATGTGGCTTGGATTGAAACGAATCGCTGGAATGCTTTAACTGATGCTGAACGCCAGAAATTCCCGCCGATCGCGCCAGATTTTGTAATCGAATTAAGGTCGGCGACGGATTCGCTGAAAGCCTTGCAGGAGAAGATGCAGGAATATGTCGAGCAGGGAGTGAAGTTGGGTTGGCTGATCGATCCCCAGAATCAGCAGGTGACGATCTATGCGCCGGGTCATGCCGTGGAAGTGGTGGCTTTGCCGACGGTGCTGGAGGCTGGGGCGTTGATGCCGGGGTTTAGGTTGGATGTGCCGTTGTTTTAATCATTCTGCCCATGAATAAATTGCGGGCTGTCGGAGAATTGACTCATCCAACGACTTCCCCTGCTTGTGATGCAGCAATCAAGACAAGATGTCGATCGTGGATTTTAATTTCTGTAATGGAGCTAACTGCTTTTCGAAGGCTCGTGAGGTTGCTGGGAATACTTACCAACTGGAAGTCACTATTCGCGATCGCTTGGTCGGAACCTGGGAAGAGGATTGGGATGCCAAAGATTAAATGAATGAAGCGTGAATCAATCAGTGATGATAAGTATGAACTATTGCAGGTACGGTTATTTTCTTCAATGAGACTCTCTTCTATCTGGGCTACTTGATCAGCTACAGGGCGCAGATGACGAATCCTTGTGAAACAGGCCGCTTTGCCAATCGCCGACGGCCATTCAAGCTGACGTTCAATGATGTAAGTTTCACCGATTTCATAATGAGTATATTTTCCTGGCCGATATTTGCTAAAGATCCTACCTTCATTCTTGAGGCTGTTGAGTTCAGCCTGGCTAATTTGTATCTCAGCTTGACTACCTTGTCTGGTCGCTTGGACAAATTCATCGATTTGAGACCTGATTCGTAGAAGGTCATCTAGCGCGAAATCAGATTCGGGAAACTCAATGAATCGCTGAGGTAACCGAGTGCGGCTGATGATTAAGTAGTAGCCAATAAGGTAATTAAGAAGTAGAGGCACTCCCAAAACAACAATAATTGCGATTCCTAAATAATAAAGATTTTGGAGCATTCTGACGATCTGCTGAGCTATCACCAAACCATTGTTCCCGACCCAGATTCGTACCGATCAACCACCCGCCGTCAAAACTTGTTCTGCCGTTAGCTTCAAACCTGGAAATGTTGGCGACACAATCATTTCATTCCCCGCAAACTGGGTAAATTGATAACCTTCATCAACTAATCGTCCAACCAACACGATCGCCCGATCGGGATCAATCAACCAATATTCCGGCACGCCAATCTCGGCATATTGCTGGGCCTTCGCTTCATAGTCACGTTTGTAATTCGGTGAATTTTCATTGCCGGGACTGACCACTTCTGCCAGGAGTCTTGGCGGCGGCATGTCCCGCGTCACCGTATTGCGTTTTGCAATCAGCGGTAGATGCACCGCATCCAACACCGTCAAATCCGGCAAGCGCGTTCGGGGCCGACCCGGAACTTCCACCTCACAGGAATGCGGTCGAATCAGCCCGATCGGCACCCCCGCATTGACCAACATCAGAAATAGATAGTTCGCCAACAAGTCATTCAGACCCGACTCCGCCATAATCGGAACCAACTCCCCATCCCAATACTCATAGCGTCCCTCCGGCAAATCCCCTGGTTCCGCCGCCAGATATGCCGCAAAACTCGCGAACTGAGGTGACTTGGTGTCAGATTGTGTCGCGTTAAGCTCTGATCCACCGTAGGTAATCGTCACAGCGGCTGCTCCTGTACTTCACCGATGGTTTCATCATAGCGTCTCGACTTTGGATGAACTGGGGCATCACCGAGTTTGCCCAGGAAACCTAACGGTTCGGCTAGCGTTCCATGGCCGCCACCGATTTGGGTACCGCTGCGGTCAGCACCTCATTTCCATTGGCCGTCACCAACACATCATCCTCAATCCGAATCCCAATCCCGCGCCACCGATCGGGCACTTCCGGCTGCCCCTCCGCCGCGACAAAATCCGGGCGAATGTAGATTCCCGGTTCCACGGTGACGACTTGGCCGGGCTGGAAGCTGTGCCAGGTTTCCCCGGTTTTGCGACCGCCCACGTCATGGACATCAAGCCCCAGCCAGTGGCCCGTACCATGCATGAAGAAGGGTTTGTACTTCTCTTCTTTGATAACTTCCTCGATGTCACCTGCCAGGAGGCCCAATTCCATTAGCCCCTCGGTAATCGTCCGCACCGCCGTATCGTGGAAATCATTCCAGGGTTTGTCGGGCTGCACTTGCGAGATCGCCGCCAGTTGCGCTTTCAAGACCAATTCGTACAAGATCCGTTGCTCCTCGGTGAACCGATCGCCCACGGGAAACGTCCGCGTGATGTCCGAGTTGTAGTAGTCATAGCAGCAGCCCGCATCGATCAGCAGCAGATCGCCGGATTGCAGTTGGCGATTGTTCTCGACGTAATGCAGGATGCAGGCATTCGGGCCGGAAGCGACGATCGAGGGATAGGCAATGCCCATACCGCCCCGCAGTCGGAACAGCCGCTCCATTTCCGCTTGGATTTCGTATTCATACATTCCGGCTTGGCGCTGGCCGATCGCCCAGTTGTGGGCTTCGGCGGCGATCGCCACGGCTTTTCGCATCGAACCCAGTTCCGCCTCGCTTTTATGCAGGCGCAGCGGATGCAGCAGTGGCATCGGATCGTGGATGCTCAGTGGGCCGACGCCATCACGATCGTAGCGCCCGACCAACCGTTGATAGAGGCCGAGAACGCGATTGTTAAAGCTGCCATTTTTGCCGAAGTGGTAGTAGATACGATCGGCCTTCGCGACATACTGCGGCAAATGCTCATCGATTTCGGCAATGTCGTACACCGCATCGGCCCCGTACCGCTCCTTGGCGGCTTCTACCCCGGTGCGATAGCCGCTCCAGGTCTCCTTCAGCGGATCCTTTTTCTGCACAAACAGAATGAACCGATGCTCCTCGTGACTCCCCGAAAACACCGCCACAGCATTGTCTTCGTTAAATCCGGTGAGGTAGTAGAAGCTGCTGTCCTGGCGGAAGTTGTATTCCACATCGTTGTGCATTACTGCCTGGGAAGCCGATCGGAAGATCGCGGTGCCGGAACCTAATTTATCCAAGAACCGCTGACGGCGATCGGCGTATTCAGTTGCTTGCATAGGAGACGGGGAGGAAGGTACAGCTTCTATCCTAAACCTTTATTTCGGTCGGTTGGCGATCGCCCAGTCACGAAACGCTTTGTAAGCCTGATTCCAACTGTCGGTGCGGGCTTGCTGAATGAAGCGACTAATTTGGGTCGCGAGGTCGATGCCAGGGAAAAACTGACTTTCCGGTGTGACGACGTAAACGCCATTGTGGAGTTGGTTGATTTCCAGCTGATTCTGCCGAAACCGCCAAACTTCCTGGACACCGAGGGTCGTATAGATGTCGAGGTGAGTTCGAGAGGTGACATCAATTTCAATCGCTAAGTCCGGTGGCGAGTCACGATCGTCGAGGTTGAGTCGGTCACGCCCCTGAATGCTTGCGGTGTTGTTGATATAGAAGCATTGGTCGGGTTCGATGCCGGAGGCGAGCGATTTTTTGGTGAACGTGGTCGAGCCGAGGGGATAGGCGGTAATATCCCACTCAATCAGCAAGATCTTCACGACATCACTGACAAAATCCTTGGCCGACTCATGTTCGGGCGATGGGGCCATAACTTCCAGATCACCTTGGTAGTAAGCAATTCGACTGGTTCGCCGATCGCCCAAATCGGCCAGAATCGCTTCAAATTCGGCCCAGTCAATCTCCCGCAGCCGCAGCCGTTCCCCCGGCAAAACCTGAATACGATTAAGTTCGACCAGCATAGGGTGTCAAACCACGATGGAACAATTTGCGGGTTAAGCGGTATCAAAACCCGCAAATCCCTGCTTCTATCCTAATCCGCTTTCTCGTTAATCCGCTTTCCCGCTAATCCATCACCTGAATCACCGGGCCGTTCTTCGGCAGGCTGCTGGAATTGAGACTGAGGCTGCGGCCGCCGCGACGCACTGCTGTGCCTTCCATTAGTTTCAAGAACGCATCGACCCCGACGAGATCGCATTTATCCTTGGCGGCCCCGCTGGTGCGGTACTGCATCGGAATGATGATTTTCGGGTTGAGGATTTGCAATTGAGCCTTGGCTTCTTCGGGGCTGTAAGCCTTCGGGCCGCCGCCGACGGGGATGATCACCACATCCGGCGCGCCGAATAGAATTTTTTGTTCGACGTTAATTGCCGCTGCTGCCCCGCCGAGGTTGAGGATGCTCACCCCACCTTGGTTCCAGCGCCAAGCAATGTTTTTGCCGAACCGTCGGCCGCCGTTACGATCGTGGTCCATGCCCACGCCCTGAATCTTCACGCCGCTGACTTCATAGCTACCGGCTTCGTAGAGCAGTCGAGGGTTGCCCGGCACGACATCGACGGCCCCTTCATCGAGGAGCTGACTGGAGATCAAAACTAAATCGGCATTCACGCGCGGGGCGGGCAGGCCAGCGGTACAGCCCGCACTGCGGAAGGGATTGCTCAGGACGCGCAGGCCGTTGCCGGAATACAGAAAGGCCATGTGGCCCAACGATTGGATCGTCACGCCGCCGGATTGGGCATCACTGCGACTGGCCCAAAGACCGCTGCCGATCGCGCTCGCCAAACCTGCCCCTGCATACTGAATCAATTGCCGCCGTTTCATCACACTACTCACCCAACGTTTAGATCATCTCGCTTAGTCTACCTTACTGCCGTCTTGGTTCCCGCCTAGGCCGGAACCGGGACCGGTGCCAGCGATCGCAGGAAGTTGCCTAAAAGCTGTTTGCCAGATTGGGTCAGGACGCTTTCGGGGTGGAACTGGACACCTTGGATGTGGGGATAGTCGCGGTGGCGCACACCCATGATCGTTTGGTCATCCACCCAGGCGGTGATTTCGAGGCAGTCGGGGCAGGTGGCCCGATCGATGATCAAGCTATGGTAACGGGTGGCAATCATCGGGTTATCAATACCCGCAAACACGCCAACGCCCGTATGATGCACTGCCGAAACCTTGCCATGCATCAGTTCTGGGGCCGACACCACATCGCCACCAAAAATCTGCCCAATGCTCTGATGGCCGAGGCATACGCCCAGAATGGGTAGCGTTGGGCCAAGGTCGCGAATGATGTCGAGGGATACCCCAGAATCATCGGGCGTACCGGGGCCAGGGGAAATCACGATGCCGTTGGGCCGCAGCGATCGCACTTGGTCGATCGTGATTTCGTCGTTGCGAAAAACTTGAATGTCGGCTGCTACAGGGAACTCCCTCGCCAGTTCACCGAGATATTGGACGATATTGTAGGTAAAGCTGTCGTAGTTGTCGATTACCAGGATCATGGGGCACGCGGGTAATGGGCTTTTCTAGGATAAAGCCGACAGCACTATGATCGCCAGCTTCGGCAAAATCAATCCCGCCGCTACCCCTAACGCCACCACAGCGGAGACCAAAACAGCGGCGGCGGCGCAATCTTTAGCAATTTTTGCGAGTTCATGATAGGTCTGCTTCACCGTCAGATCCACTACTGCTTCGATCGCTGTGTTGAGCAGCTCCAGGGCCAAGACCATCCCACAGGTGAGACCGATTACGGTGAGCTCCACGGCCGGTAAGCGTAGCCAGAGACCGAGACTCACCGCAATGATGCTCATAAATGTGTGGATCCGAAAGTTGCGCTGAGTTTGGAAGGCATAGACAATGCCCATCCAGGCATAGCGAAAACTACCGAATAGGCTGGGGGCGATGTGCCAGGCCAAATCCCGACTGGACTTGAACGGCAAGACTTTACCATCGCTGCGCTTAGAAGATTGTGTAGGCATCTCAGGGGAGGTCGATTCGGAAGACACAGGTGCTCACCAGTCGGATAGGGATGAAGGCGGAATCGGATTGCGGTGAGCTCGTGGATGGATTACTAACCGCCAGGCGAGAACCCAATTGTAATGATTGTTTCAATCATACGGTGAGAGTTTCCGGTAAATCAGTCAGAGCAGAAAAATCTGCCCGATCCGCATTATCAGTCAGATTACCCTAGGCGACGGCGAAAACGACATTTAGTCGGACGAATCTTGGTAGAAGGTGACATTGGTTGCGTGAGCAGGAATGAAACGGCGGCTTGGGGCCGATCGGGGGTGATCGTGTGATCATTGATTGACCGACTGTGGAACCAGTCAATCAATGATCTTCGCGGTTTGCAGTAACGATCGTTGCTGCGCCAGCATCGCCTCTAGTTGGGTGGGGTCGGGGTGATCCCAGCCCAACAGGTGCAACAAGCCATGGGAAACGAGCCAAGCCAATTCCACAGGGAGGGAATGGCCCTGCTCGACCGCTTGACAAGCCGCCGTTTCGACTGAGACCACAATATCGCCTAAGTATAGGGGGCTGTCGTCATCCTCAAGACCCAAACTATCTCCCTCTAAAGCGGCAAATGCTAACACGTCTGTGGGCATATCCTTGGCTCGGAACTGGGCATTCAGCGCTTGAATCTCAGCGTCATCGGTGAGGCGCAGGCAGAGTTCGTAGATGCGACTGGGGTGGAGCGGCAGGCCATCATCCGGATCGCAGGGGTCGAGCTGGGTGAGCCATTGGCTCATCCACTGGAGCCAGGGAATATGGCTCAGGTCAGGATTGGCGGCGCCGATCGGATCAGCGGTTTGGAGGTCAAGGGTGACGGTCATGGGCTAGCGCGTTAAGTAGGCTAAACCCACCAATAGTCCCAGCAGGCCGATCGCGCTGAGGCTGAAGTGAAAGAGCGATTTGCCGCCCTTTTTGACCATGTTCCGCATTGCCAGTTTGACGTAGCTGGGCGCGGCTGCCGGGGATTCTGAATGTTGAGGGGTGGGACTGGGCATGGGCCGATTGGATTGGAGAATATCTAAATAAATGTAACAAGAAACGGAATCTCCCCCGCAAAACCATCCCGAATCCACTGAAATCTCCTACATTGACTGGCAGGGAGACCGATGCGGTTGTCTTCTGGCTGGCTTCTCACGGCCTGAATCGTTTGAGCGAAGTGTTATTCACTTGATAGGAGTGTTATTCACGATGAAATTGGCAAATTGGCGGCGCAGTGTGTTGGCGGTGCTGCTCGTCTGCGTCCTCTGGATTACGGGATGTCAGCCGAAAGCCCCCTCACAATTTTCCCAAATTCAAAAAGAAACGGCGAAACCGGGGGTGACAGCGGTGGCCAAAGCCGCCACCCAAGGTGGGGAATTTAATCAGTTTTTCCCCAAGGCGATCGCGGGTTATGAGCGGGTTTATACCCAAGAGAAGAAAGGCTTTGCGGAAGCGAAGTTAAAGAAGGCGGGCCAGGAAGTGGCGATGTTGGCGATTTCGGATACGCGGAGCATTGCCGGAGCGGCGGCGAAGTACAGCAACGCGACGGAAAAAATTGGTGGCTACCCAGCGGTGAGTGTGGGCAATAGCCAAACCAGTATCCTGGTGGGTAATTACCAAGTCAAAGTGCTGTCGCGCAATCCCAGCTTCACGGCGGCCGATCGCTCGGCTTGGTTGACGAAGTTTGATCTCAGCGGTTTATCGAAGCTGAAGTAATCGCAATTCTCTGTTGACAGGACAATATCCATGAGCAAACCAATTTTTCAACGGGTGGATGAACTCGCCACGGGTGGAACGACCGTCATGGCCCTGAAGGGGCTCGATGTCGTGATCCCCGGACAATGGCAGAACCTCACGGGTTTTACCACCACGATTAAGACGGTGACCGGGGAGACCGATGAGGCGTTGGTGCAGGCGATCGGCGAACGGGCCGTGGCACTCTACAACGATGAATCCCAGGGCTATCAGCGGGCCATGTGGCTGTACGAAACCGTGGATAACGCGGCGGGGGCCCTCGGGATGGCGGCGATGGCCAATAAAATCGGCCAGGATATTTCATTCTTGGGCTTTTTAAATAACCTTACGCCGAAGCCGGAAAAGGTACAGAGCATTGATCTTTGCGTCAAGCTGGTGGTCGAGTTGGTGGCCTATTGCCAGATCAATGGGATCCCCGGCGACAGCGTTGGGGACTTTTTAACGGCCCTGGGTGATTATGGCGGTGAGTCGCTGATGCGGATGGTGGCGTTGATTTGCTTTGATGGGTTGATTCCGTTGGGACCGGACTTTGCCCAGAAGGGGCTGTCGGCGATTTCGGGTTCGTCACCCCAGGACCTCGAAGGTAACTCAACTTTCAAAAGCGTCAGCACCTTGATTCCGGGTAACGATACGGCCGGGAAGCTCGGGTTCATCGGTCAGAGCTTTGATACGGTGCAGAGCTGGATGACAAATTTTGTCGCCGATAAGGGGTTGACCCAAGCGAATGCCCTCGGCAACCTGCAAAAGTTTGTCGATGTCTCGGCCGACAAACTCGATTACGTGGGCGCGTTCCTCGATGTTTCGGTGAAATACTACACCCACACCGGAACTCAAACCTTGGCGCGTCGTCTAATCGAACGGGCGATCGCGGAAATATAAGCTCCGCCCCAGTGGCGGGATGATCCTTGATGAAGGCCCGAATATTCGGGCCTTCATGCTATTTTCGGTGGGTTTGCCCGCTGGAACTGGGCCTGGGCGATCGGATCACCGATTTCCCTCTATTCAGTCGGCCCCCGTCCTGATACGCTGTAGATCCCGATTTTAAGGGCGCTGCGGGCGCGCTAGCCGAGCGGGTGGTTTGAGGACTGTTGTTGGAACTGTTTGTTGGAACTATGCAGTTGTTCTTAACGAAAGTTAAACTAACGTATACTGATGGGCAAATCATTGAACGTCAAAGCGATTGACATCACATCACTGGTGAGAGGAGCGTAGCGTGCGAGTTGTTCAGGAATATGTGCAGCGGTGGACCGAGAGTGGTCTCGACCCAGATGAGTACATTGTGCATGGTCGTGATGGCAATCTTGTTCAGATTGAGGATGCGGCGGGCAAACGTCGGCAGGTTTTGACTTTCTGCACCAATGATGTGTTGGGCCTGACGCAGGATGAGGCGGTGAAACAGGCAGCGATCGATTCGATCATGCAGTACGGCACCTCGACCAGTTCGACTTCGGTGTTGAGTGGTCGAATTGACTTGCACCGTCAGTTGGAAGAAGAAATTGGGAGTTTCAAGCATCTGGGACATACCCAGTTGTTCTTGAATGCTTGGATGGCGATGCAGGCGTTGATGGATGCCTTCTGCCACTTGGCGATTCCGGTGCCGGGGTTTGAACATACTCGCGAAACGCTGATTATGTCCGATGTGCTGAACCATGGCTGCATCATGACGGCCCTAGCGAATGCGGGCACCCGATCGGGCAAATTATTCGGTTATAGTCCTGATGTGCGCGTTCGTGCTTACCGTCACTGTGATGCAGCGGATTTGGCGAAGAAGCTGAAGCGCTATGCGAAGCCGAACGATCGGATTTTGGTGATTTCCGATGCGGTGTTTTCGATGGACGGTGATATTGCACCGCTACCGGAGATGATCGAGATTTTGTCCCATTATCCCGATAGCGTGCTGGTGATGGATGAAGCCCATGCCAGTGGCTCGATCGGCGCAACGGGGCGCGGGATTTATGAACATTACGGGCTGACCCCGCAGGATGCGATCGCTAAGGGTGTGCATCCGTTGATCATGACGACCTTCTCGAAGTTCGGTGCATCGGTGGGGGCGGCGATCAGTAGCGCCACGCCGGAGTTGATTCCGCTGTTGAACGTGTCACCGACCTCGATCGGTACCTGTTCCTTGGCACCGCCTTTGACCGCAGCGGCGTTGCAGAGTATTAAGACTGTGAAGCAAAAGCCGGAACTGGTGCAGCGGCTCCAGGAAAGCACGCGCTACATGCGGGTGCAGTTAGAAGCCCATGGCTTTGAGACGATCGGGGAAACCAATGTGGTGCCGATCCTCCTGCCGCCGGAGCTGAATCCGAAGGAATTTGCCCGGACGCTGATGCTAGAGCATGGCATTTGGGCCTCGGCGATTTGGTTTATTGCGAAGCCCCGGATTCGGACGACAGTGAATGTACTGCACACCCGCGACCAGATGGATGCGCTGGTTAATGCCATGGTCGCAGTGCGCGAGAAAATGTCGCGATCGGCAGCGGTCGTGAGCGCTTAATCATTCGTCAGGCAGAATCGTTGGATGAATTAGGTCGGGGTGGGATTCGTCAGTTCCACCCCTTTTTCGTTATGGCTTCAGCAAAACCCTTTGACTCCAGCGAATGCCGGGTTGTTCGATGTAGTAATGGAGCAATTGCGCCATGCCGACACAGAGGGCAAAATTCAGCAGAATGCCACCGATATCAACCCATAAATGCGCCCCCAGAAGACGATGCTCGATCGGGAAGAGCACTTTGAGCAAGGGTTCATGAACCAAGTAAAAGGCGTAGGATAATTGTCCTAATTTTTGCAGCCAGCGCCAGTTCAGCCAATGGGCTAATCCATCCTTGGCCCCCGCGACGCTGAGACTGAGGGCGGTGAGTAAGACGACACCCACGAACAGTGAGCGCGTTTGGATCGTGATTACGGCAAGCAGGCCGCAATAGCCCCACAGAATCATCGGGGGCTGTTGCTTTTGCCACACCCAATAGACCCAAGCCCCGAGCAGGCAACTGTACCAATAGGGCAGTAAAGTGGCTTCCTCAAAACCCGAACTGTGCCATAACTGAGCGGGCCAAAGAGTGGTTACCAGCAGCGCGATCGTCCAGAATACAGTGCGCCGGAATTGACCCTGGGGCCAGCGGCAATCGATCCATTGGATCGCCCCGAGCAGCAGACAAAATGCAAAATAAAACTGAATTTCAATGCAGAGTGTCCAGTAAACCCCATTAATGGTCTCGGCAGGGAGCAGCCCCTGAAAATAGGTGAAGTGCTTCAATAACGTCGCAAAACTCGGGGCAATAAATGTCTGGCCGTTGAATGCGGCAACGATCGCGCTGCATCCGATCGCGAGGCCGATCGCGGCGTAATAGGCGGGACTCAATCGGAGCCAGCGTCGGGCGTAGAGCCAGCCTAAGTTGTGGCGGGTAATCGCGGTGCGACGCAGGGCATGGGCCATGAAAAAGCCGCTCAACACAAAAAAGATGCCCACCCCCAGATAGCCAAACTGAAACAGCACCCGATTCAATCCAGCGGGCAGAGTCTGAAACAGTTGTGGCGTGTGCTGATCAACCCAGAGGTGTTGCCCCATTACCCAGATCGCGGCGAGCCCCCGCAGGCCATCGGGAAAGTTGAAGCGGATTTTTTGCGTTGTGCGATCGGGGGTGAGCGGCGGGGCCGCTGGTAGGAGCAAAGACATGGAGGCGCATTTCAACACAGTAGGCTGATCCTGCCAGTTGCCTTGGGGCACCGACAACCGGCGGGTGGGAGATCTTCTCAGAGAGCCAGCTCTATCAAGGGACAGACCCTACGCTCAGCCCTGGGGCCGGATCGCCTGATAGTACAAATCGGCCTGAGCTTCAATCAGACCGTGGAGTTCGAGTTCGAGCAGGGCGGCGAGTAAGTCCCCCGTGGCCTGGCCGCTTTGTTCGACTAAATCATCGAAGCCGATCGGGCCGGAGCATTGCTTGAGGATTTGCCAAAGGTGTTGTAATTCGGGGCGCAGGTCGGGGGGGAATTCCGGGAGGGCGCTTGGGGTGGCGGGTGTTTGTGTCCGCCGGTGCGCCGCGTCGGGCAAAGGCCCTAAGGCCTGATATAAATCCGTCTCGCTGGTGATAATTGCCATGCCCTGCTGGATTAAATCCAGGCAGCCCGCTGCCGCCGGATTATCCAAACTGCCCGCGAGGACGTGGACGGTGCGCCCATACTGCTGGGCACAGTGGGCGGTGATCAACGCACCGGATTGCCGTCCAGCTTCGGTGACGATCGTGGCGGTGCTCAAAGCGGCGACGATGCGATTCCGCGCGGGGAAATGGGCCCGATCGCCGGGGGTACCAGCGGGATATTCGCTGAGCAGCAGCCCTTCCTGGGCGATTTGGTAGTGGAGTCCCGCATTGGCGGCTGGGTAGATGATGTCTAAACCTGTGCCCAGTACCGCGATCGTCCAGCCGGGAGTGGCGAGGCAACAGGTATGGGCCACTGTATCAATGCCAGCGGCGAGTCCCGAAACGATCGTCCAGCCCTGGCGGCTCAACCCTGAACTGAAACATGCTGTCCAGCGCTCACCGTAGGCTGTCAATTGCCGGGTGCCGACGATCGCCACGGCGGCTCCGGCATCGCAGCGCTGAAGTAATTGCAAATTGCCTTGGTAGTGTAAAACTGCTGGCGGATCTGGAATTTCCCACAACTGGCGGGGATAGGCAGCATCGGCGGGGGTGAGGAAGTAGGGATTTTGGCGTTCGTAGGCGGCGAGATGCTCAGCGGGATTTAATTGGGTGCGTTGCGTGGCGATCGCCTGACTGAGCTTGGGGCCGATGCCGTCGATTTGTTGCAGTGCGGTGATCGGGGCCTGCCAAGCGGTTGCTAGACTGCCAAAGGTTTGGTGAATGCGTTTGCGTAGAATCGGGCCAACGCCGCTAATCTCTGACCAGGCGAGCCAGTAAGCCCGATCGTTGCCACCGCTGTTGTCCACGGAATCCGCGCTCCTCAATAGTACCTTTCTATTGCTTCCTTCAGTCGCATTCGCCCGGCACCCGGACGGCTGGGGTGGCAATTGGCGAGCGCTTTTCCCCCAGTAACCAGAAGGGCTCGATCGTGCCAATACCGAGAATTTCCGTGGCCCCGCGCGATTCGAGGATGAACTGGGGGCGAATTTGGGCGGCGGTGTCGGGGGCGACTTGGATTTTGCCGGGGAGGGCGCTGGATTGCATGCGGCTGGCGAGGTTGACGCTTTCCCCCCAGAGGTCGTAGGTAATTTTTTTGAGGCCGATGACGCTGGCGATGACGGAGCCAGTGCTGATGCCGATCCGGAGTTGGAAGGGTTGGCCGAGTTCGGCTTGGATTTGGGCGGCGGTGGCCTGCATGGCGATCGCCAGTTGGGCGCAGTTGATTGCGGCATCGGTCTGGGGGCTGTGCACGCCCCCGGCGACGATGTAGACATCGCGCAGGGTTTTGACTTTCTCCAAATTGTGACTTTCGACCAGCTGATCAAAGCTGGAGAATAGGCGGGACATCAGTTCCAGCAGTTCAGCGGGCGATAGCTGCTGGGAGAGTCCGGTGAAGCCGTGAATGTCGGCGACGAGGACGGTGGCGTTTTCGACCCGATCGGCAATCATTTCGCGCCGATCACGCAGACGATCGGCAATGCTGGCAGGCAATAAACTCGTGAGGAGTCGTTCGGTTTCCTGACGCTGGTGGCGCAGGGCGGATTCCATCCGGCGGCGATCGGTGACATCGCGCACGGTGCCTTCGTAGTAGAGAATGCGATCTTTGTGGTCGCGGACGGCGCGGACATTTTCGGAAATCCACACCTTTTGGCCGTCTTTGCGATAGATTCGCGATTCCGCCCCGACGATTTGACCATGCTGCTTGAGGTAGGCATTGAGGCCATCGCGCCGGGTGGGGTGAACGTAGAGCTGGGTGGCGATATTGGTCAGATTGGCCATCAGGTCGTCCGGCGAATCGTAGCCATAGATCCGGGCGAGGGCGGGATTGACGCTGATGAAATGGCCGTCCAGACTGCTCTGAAAAATCCCATCGATCGAGCTTTCGATAATGCTACGGTAACGCCCTTCGAGCTCTTGGTTTTCTTGAATTTGCAGTTGGAGCCGGACATTTTGTTCGCCAAGGCGCAGTTGCAGATCCCGCAGTTGGAGCTGGTGCTTCGTCCGGACGAGCACTTCTTCGATCTGAAAGGGTTTGCTGATAAAGTCTGCACCGCCTGAGGCGAAGGCATTGACCTTGCTTTGGGCATCATTCAGGGCACTGGTGAAGATGACGGGGATATCTTCGGTGTCGGGGTTACTTTTGATTTGGCGGCAGAGTTCGTAGCCGGTGATCCCTGCAACGAGGGCATCCATCAGCACCAAATCGGGGAGCTCCTGTTGCATCAGCTCCACCACATCGCCGCCCGTGCCACTTTGCAAAACGCGGTAGTTCTGCTGGTTAAAGGCGCGGGTCAGTAAGCTGACATCCTGGGGATTGTCATCCACGATCAGCACCGTGCCGATCGCGTTGAGCTGTTGGGGGGTATAGCCGAGCAGATTAAAGAGTTGCTTTTCGGTGTCGGTTACCGTTTGACTGTGCTGGGAACCTTGGGATGTCAGGGTTTGGTGATAGAGGGCGAGGCGTTCGAGTTGATGCAGGTTGCGTGATCGCACCTGGGGGTCGGGGTACAGCTCATCGATCGCGGCATTGAGATTGCTGACAGGATCAAATGCATAATCGATCGTCTCCAGGGGTTCCAACCGATCAAGATTATGCCGGAGCAACTTGCGCAGGTAATAGACCGTTGAGGGAGAAAGCTGTGTCAGCTCGCCCGAGAGGGTGGTGCTAAGGTCAAAGTCTTGGCCGGAATAAACCATAGGTTGAGCATTTGGGGTGAAAACTGGGCGAATTTGCCAGGGGATTGCAGTACCATTGGGGATCAGGCACTTAGCGTTTATTCTAGGATGGATATCTACCTCAAGATGGATATTCCTTAACTTTAAGGTAGAAATTTTCCGGTGGAAATTCAGCGCAAAAAAGTCAGGGCAGTGATCTGATCGATGGTAGTGATCACTGGCCGGAGTATGATGACTCATGGACTATGCGCGCCGGGGAAACATGCGAATTTTATTTGTGGCAGCGGAGGTCGCCCCGCTCGCCAAGGTGGGCGGCATGGGGGATGTTGTGGGGGCCTTGCCGAAGGTCTTGCGGCAAATGGGTCATGATGTCCGGATTTTTATGCCCTATTACGGGTTCCTTAGCGATCGGCTGGATATTCCCGCTGCACCCGTCTGGCAAGGCGCGGCGATGTTCAATCCCTTTGCGGTCTATGAGACGTTGCTGCCGGGCAGTGATGTCCCGCTTTACTTGTTTGGGCATCCGGCGTTTGATGGGCGGGAGATCTATGGCACGGCGGATGAGGATTGGCGCTTTACGTTTTTTGCCAATGGGGCGGCGGAATTTGCCTGGAATCATTGGAAACCGCAGGTGATCCATTGTCATGATTGGCATACGGGGATGATTCCGGTCTGGATGCACCAAGATCCCGACATTTCGACGGTGTTTACGATCCACAATTTGGCGTATCAGGGGCCTTGGCGCTGGAAACTCGATCGCATGACTTGGTGTCCTTGGTATATGCAGGGCCACAATACAATGGCGGCGGCGGTGCAGTATGCCGATCGGGTCACGACGGTGTCGCCGACCTATGCGGCCCAGATTCAGACGGCGACCTATGGTGAGAAGTTGGAAGGTTTGATGTCGTTCATCGGGCCAAAGCTGTCGGGGATTTTGAATGGGATTGATCGAGAGCTGTACGATCCGGCGACTGATCGCGCTTTGGCCAAACCCTTTACCGCCGACACCCTGGCCGATCGGGCGGTTAATAAAGCGGCATTACAGAAGGAAGTGGGACTGACGGTGAATCCCGATACGTTGCTGATTGGGATGGTGTCGCGGTTGGTGGAGCAAAAGGGTTTGGATTTGGCCTTGCAGGTGCTCGATCGGTTTCTGGCTTACAGCGATTCGCAGATTGTGGTGTTGGGGACGGGCGATCGCTATTACGAAACGGCACTATGGGAATTAGCGGGGCGCTATCCGGGTCGGCTTTCGACCTATTTGCTGTACAACGACGGTTTGGCGCGGCGAATTTATGGCGGGGCGGATGCGTTTCTGATGCCGTCGCGGTTTGAACCCTGCGGGATTAGCCAGTTGTTGGCGCTGCGCTATGGCTGTGTGCCGATCGTCCGTCGGACGGGCGGGTTAGTCGATACGGTGCAGCACCATGATCCGGCTGCGGCGCTGGGAACGGGCTATTGCTTCGATCGCTATGAGCCATTGGATCTGCTCACTTGTATGGTGCGCACCACCGAAGCCTTCCGCTACAAGCCCCAGTGGGAGGCATTGCAGCGGCGGGGTATGGCGGCGGACTTTAGCTGGACGCGATCGGCCGCTGATTATGTCCAGCTTTATGAGCAGTTGATTTAGCAGTGCGGTTATTCAACCTGCGGGGTTACTCCACTTTCTGATACAGCACCCAGAACAAATCCTCGGCTGGATAGGGCAGTCGCAATCCGTCGGGAATCAGCTTGAGGAGGGGGCGCAGATACCGTAGAGCGCCCATGGTTTTGAGCTTGTGTCCGGCGAGGGACTTAACGTGGGCACCGCTAATCCATTTCTGAGGCCGTCCCCGATCGACCTCGCGAAACCCATATTGCGCCGCCAATATCCCCAAATCTTCCGGCGCGAACCAGCGCAGGACACTGGGCGGGCTGTATTCATGCCAATTTTGCCCGAAGAACTGGGCCATCCGGCTTTCGCGGTTCCAGGTCTCGATGAGCCAGTAGCCATCGCGCTTAGTGGCTTGGCTGGCGGTCTGCATAGCCTGATGAAGATCCCAAAAATGCGGAATGACCTGCACCATGGTGACCAAGTCGTAGGTATCGCCGGGGTTAACTTGTTCCAGAGATCCAGTGCGAATGTCGAGTCCGAGCTGTTCGCGGCCATGGGCGGCCATGCGATCGTTGGGTTCGACCCCAGTGCCTTGCCAGCCGGATTGGACAAATCCTTGAAGGACAAAGCCAGCGGCAGCACCCACATCCAAGACTCGCCCCGGTCGGCAGTGACGGGTGAGCATTTTCGCGTAACGACGGCCGTGGGCGCGAATCAGATTGGCTTCGGCGAGATAGCCAGGATAGCCTGCCCCGCCCCCCTCAAAATAATCGTCGCCGTAGATGGCATCGGCATGGGCTTCCGTGACGCGTGCTTCCGTGAATTGATGGTGACACCCGAAGCATTCGCGGATTTGGAACTGTTCTTTTTGAAAAATTGGCTGGCTTGCCGCGTGACAAATTGGACAAACGACCATACTCGCCGTTGCCGCACTGGCGATTTGTTCAAGTCTATTCATGATGTTCAATGCTGTCTCAACAGGGTTTTGTTAAACAGGCGCGCTTTCCAGTATCGTTGTCTGCGCCTGAAGCAATGGCTAGAGTTCTGAAGAATTGGTAGAGCTGGAGTATGTGTCTTACTTTTGACTAACTTAGATTACTCCGATGAAATCGATATGAAATCTGTCTAGTGGCACATATTGCCGAGCATTCGCGGCTACGAGGCTGTTTGATGGGGTGTGTTCATCCCTTCGGGCATGAGAGAAGTCATGATCGAGGTGGGGGGAATGGCGGGGGTGCGCCGATCGGGGCCGAGGTGTTTCAGCGGGCGGGAAAAGAGAAAGCCTTGGCCGTACTGACATTGTAAGGATTGTAGGTGCCCCAGTTGTTCTTCGGTCTCAATGCCTTCGGCAATTGTGCTCACGCCAAGACTATTGGCCAGGGCAATAATCGTTTTGACGATTTCCCCGTCCTGCATGCGATCGTGAATCAGGCGAATAAATGATTTGTCAATCTTCAAAATATCCACCGGAAAATGCTGAAGATAGCTCAGCGACGAGTATCCCGTGCCAAAATCATCGAGACTAATCCGCACCCCCGTCGCTTGAATTTCGCTGAGGCAAGCGGCCACGGCCTCAGCCGAATTAATCAACGCATCTTCCGTAATTTCTAAAATCAAACAATGGGCGGGCCACCCCGTTTCCTGGAGTACTTGCTGGATGTAACCGACCAGATCGTAGTGCGGTAAACAAGCCTGGGTCAAATGTTGGGCGGAAATATTGATGCTGATGGTCGGGAAGTCGCTGATTTGCTGATCGCCCAATCGGCGACTGGAGCCATACCAGGCAGCCATTTGGGCGCAGGCTTGACGCAATACCCAGCGTTCCATGGAAATTGTCCAGCCGATCGCCGCCGCAATCGGTAAAAATGCCCCCGGATGGAGTAAGCCACGCTGCCGATGTTGCCAGCGCACCAGGGCCTCATAACCTTTGGTTTGACGGGTTTTTAGATCGACGATCGGTTGATAGTAAACCCGGAGTTCATGCCGTTCGATCGCCCGTCGCAGATCTGATTCCAGGGACAATTGATCTAGCGTTTCGGAATACATGGACGGATTGAATAGCGTATAGCCGCCCTGTTGTTGGCTTTTGGTGCGGCTCATGGCGGCATCGGACTGCGATAGAAACTGACTAAAGCTAATGCTACTGCTCATTGTTGTGGCAATGCCGATGCTGCCACTGATGTGGTTGGCCCGACCATTAATCCAGAACGGCTGATCTAACTCCCGTAGGAGTCGCTCGGCACAAACCTGGGCGTGATAGTCGTTGGTGTTGTGCAGCAGCACAGCAAACTCATCCCCGCTCAGGCGGGCCAGCAAATCCTCTTTGCGGAGCACACTTTGTAAGCGCTCGGCGACTTTGATCAAGAGTTCGTCACCCGCATCGGGGCCGAGTAAGTCGTTGATGGGCCGGAAGCGATCGAGGTTCAAGATCACTAACGCTAAGGGCTGGTCGTCCTGCACCTGGCGCAGCGCTAAGCCGCCCATTTGCTGAAGTTTGCGCCGATTAGCGAGGCCCGTCAGCGGATCCTTATCCATAAATTGGGTGACGACGGCCTTGGCATATTGCCGCTGCATCTGCACCATCAGAGCCGCTAAGGCCAGCATGACGATCGTCAGAATCGCCATGTTCCGGGTGGAGCCTTGGATTTGGCGATCGCTGCCGGAGTCCTGCATGATTGCGCTGAGTGGGTTGGCGCTGCCGAAAATCCAGGTTTCTTGCTGGGGGGTGGCGGGGAGTATCGTAATGGCTGTCCAGGTGTTGATCGTGGCCGGGGCATTGGCATACCACTGCTCGGAAATTGCGGTGCTGCCTTGATCCATTGCCTGCACGGTAATCTGTCCGGGCAAAGGCAGATCCCGGTGGTCGGTCGGCGGCTGTAGGGCTTTGTGCCGCAGTTCGCCGATCGGAATATCGTGCAGATCAGTGGGCAGCTGGGCGATCGGGCCACTAATGGGAAAGGCGTAGAAACGGACGCTAGGATGCAGCTGGGTGAGCTGTTCCAGCATTGGTTGAACAATCTGCTGCTGGGGATTCAGGGGGATTTGGTCTGCCTTGGCCCGTAACCGCTGTTCGCCAATTTGCCGCCCCATGACATGGGACAAAATTTGCAGACTGTGCAGTTGCGCCTGTTGGTAGGAGCGGATAGTCTTGGTCTGGAGCTGTTGGTTCTGGGCGATGACTTGTCCCCAGCCGACGAGACAGAGCATCGCAGGGGCGCCCACGCTCAAGAGCCACCGGTATGTTTCCGGAATCGGTTGTATCTTCACCTGAACCCGCTCCTCGATCCGTGACGTGACAAAATGCACCGAACAGCAAGCCTAATCACGGGCGGCGCAGGGGACGAACCTGTGAGCGCTCACCCGATCGGGGGTCTTGCTTGGGATCAACGTTTAGCCAGTCTCAGGGAAGATCGACCATCCGACGAAGCATAAACCCCGTGGTGGTCTATTATCAAAAATACTATTTAACCGTAGGAAAACAAAATGTCGGTGTTCAAACAATAATTTGTAACCCGAGCATCGTTTGTTCGCCCAGCGATCGCTGCGGGCTGGATGCCTTTAGCGTGATACTTTTAGCTTGATGCTTTTAGTAATATATAGCACTCAGTATTGAAGGTGTTGTTTCAGTCTAATCTTTCTTCCCGGCGGCGATGCGTGTTCAAAGCGACAAATTGCTGGGTCGTGCATTTGAACCGGGTGATGCGGCGGGGCCTCAGGCTAGGGTGCGAACAGGGATTGGGGGTCTTCCGCGATCCAGCCCAGCTTCGATTTGGTGCGCAGTTCAAAATGCAGGTGGGGTTCGCGGCTGTGGGGCTGTCCGGTTTGGCCGACGGTGCCGATCGCTTGGCCCCGCCGCAGGGTTTGGCCGAGTTGGACAGTGGTTTGACTGAGATGGCCGTAGCGAGTCTGATAACCCTGGGCATGGTTAATCACGATCAGTTGGCCGTAACGGTCTTTTTCCCCCACAAAAGCGACCACCCCATCGGCGGCTGCGAAAACCGTAGTGCCCAGGGCAGCGGGCCAATCAATCCCGGCATGGAGGGCGGGGCTGTTGCTCGATGGGGCAGCGGCTAAGGGGCGACCATAGCGGATCAAGGGTTCCCCGAGTTCGGCCAGGGGCGGCTGAGCGGCGATCGTGGGGTTGACGGTGAGGCGGTCGGGTTCGCTATTCCGCGCGGGGGCCCAGTTAATCCCCGGAATAAAGGCCGTTGTGAGGGTGGATTGACAGCCGTTAACTTCAAACAATACATCAGCGCGCACTTTGTATTGTGCGGCCAGGGTCTTGAGGCTGGTGTTGGGCGGGACTGTGACTTGAATCCCGTTAAAGGGGGGAATGGTCAATGTTTGCCCGGGGGTGACCTGGCCCTTGCGGGTGCTGGGGTTAAATCCCATAATCGTGGCGGGAATCAACCTGTAGCGTTGGGCAATCTGGGCGAGGGTTTCGCCGTTGCCGACGCGATGGGCGATCAGCCGATCGCGGACGGCTTGACAGGCGGGTGCTGTCGCTTGTGTGATTTCGGTATTGCGGGTTTGGGCATGACTCGGTTGGCTGTTGAAGCCGAATGCTGGGATAAGGCTCAAGGCGCTACTACTCAACCCGATCAAGTGGTGGTCGATGCGGCGGCGGACGGCGACAATCGTTGTGAAGGGTTGCATAGTGGCGGAGCGTGATAGAACGTGGAGGGCGCAAGAAGTTGATCACCTGTTTAGTTTACCAAGGGATTTACCGGAGTTGTGGGGCGATCAGCCTTCTACTGACTTGTCGCCACTCGGATCAGGCCTGTTACGTGAGCATCATGGCTGCAATCCGTTGGCTTTATCTCTGCTTTACGGAAATTTCTGTAGTTGTACGTTGGAATTCCTTGTGGGGCAGCCGTTGGCTGTGAGTTCCGTTGCCATAATTGCGGGAACAATGAGTATGTTGATTTCTTGAGAACTTGCCGAAAGCACGGTCAGAAATGGATAACTGCGTGGCAGGTGTTCTAAAGTGCTGGGTGGGGCAAGGACGTGATGGTGCGATTAAGCATTAACCTTGATCAAAATTTCGAGGTTCGATCATGAGGTCTGTGTGTTAACGTTCTCGGGCCTTGTTCCCTCAAGCCGATCGATGGCGAGTGATGCTTTACTTCTCTACTAAAATTAATTGCGATGAAGATTCTCTCGATGCGTGCAATTCGGCGCTCATCTCTGGGTGCTTGGCTGTGTTTGGGACTGACATCTAGTCCAGTGCTGGCTCAAGCGCATCTGCTGAAATTAGATACCCCGTTGCCGAGTGACGCAGCGTCAGCATTGCCGAATGGAACCACTAGTGCTGGTGATGGAACGAGTGGGTTGTCTAATGGTAGCGTTGTCATCCCGATCGCTGTCCCGTTGCCGAATCCCGCCGCGCCCCTCGCGAGTCCTTCAGTTCTGCCTAATCTGGCTTCGCCCAGTGATTTGGCTTCGCCCAGTAATCTGGCTTCGCCCAATGCGGCCCCTGTGGTCGCGCCGCTGACGGCTGACCCCATGGAGACCTATACCCTGGGTGCGGGTGATAAGGTTCAGGTCAATGTGTTTAATGTGCCAGAACTTAGCGGTGATGTTCGGGTTGGTGCGGATGGTCAGATGAATCTCACTTGGTTAGGCATGGTTCCGGTTGATCGCTTGACCTTGGCAGAAGTGAAGCAGTTGTTGATCGATCAGTATCGTCCCTTCCTGAAACGTCCGCCGTTAATTACGCTGTCATTGCTGGAAATGCGTCCGGTGCGAGTGGTGGTGGCGGGGGAGGTGAATCGTCCGGGTACCTATGAACCCACGGCGCAAAATGTGGCCTTGCCTGCGACGTTTGCCAGCGCGGGTGCCCAATCGCCGAATCGGAATCCCTTGCAGTGGCCAACACTGACTGAGGCGTTACAATCAGCGGGTGGCATTACCCCCCAGGCGAATGTTCGCCAAGTTGTCGTGCGGCGGCCCCTGCGCGATCGGCGCTTGATGACAACGCAGGTTGATCTATGGTCTCTGATTCAAGCGGGTAATGCTTCCCAGGATATTACGTTGCGCGACGGCGATATGATCGTGGTGCCGCAGGCTGAAACCATTGATCCAGCTATGGCTTATCGTCTGGGGAAAGCGAGTTTCTCGCCGCGTAGTGTGCGGGTGCAGGTGGTGGGTGAAGTTGAGCGTCCTGGTTCGGTTGAAGTGCCAACGAATAGTTCGCTGAATCAGGCAGTGCTCGCGGCAGGGGGCTTTGCCAAGGATCGTGCGGCCCAATCGGCGGTGGAGTTTATTCGGTTAAATTCTGATGGTACGGTCGATAAACGGACGATCGCGGTGAATTTGGAATATCCGCCCGATGAAGAACTGAATCCCATTGTGCGGGATAACGATGTCATTGTCGTTCAACGCACGGGGCAGACTCGAACGCTCGATCGTGTGAAGGGGTTAGGTGGCCTGCTTACCCCATTTGCGGGGATTTTGAATGTGTTACAAGCGCTATTCAATTGAATAAAATATGCTCGCTTGCGACCTAGTTGGATGATATTTCCTTCTTGAGGTGTATGGTTGAGCAAAAACTACGGCAAACTAAAGCTAATCCTGAATTTTTCAGCGCAAGGGTGATTGTGATATGTTGAACGCTCTAAATGAACGAATATGTGCCTACTTGGTGCGCGTGCTGGCAGTTTAAGTTTGGCGCATTAAGCGCGAATTAGGCAGCGATTGACTTTTTATTGATGGTTACAACTATACTATGGCTTCTATCCCCCCCTCGAATGGCCCATCCGCGAATGGCAATAATCCTGAACTGATACCCGACCAATTTACGGGGCTTCATTCAGCGCAAAGTTATCGTCAAACGTCCCTGGCTCAAATGAGTCCTGGAATGTTGAGTGGGGCTGGAGGCTTGCCAGTTCAGGCGGATGAAGATGAAGAACTATCACTCCAACAACTGGTGGCGGTACTGCGGCGACGCGTATGGGTATTAGCGGGTGTGAGTTTGGCCTCGGTCTTGGGCATTAGTGCGTTAGTCATGACGCGGCCGCCTTCCTATAGCGGTAGTTTCCGAATGCTAGTAGAGCCGGTGACGCAGGGCAGTCGATTGACTGATTCTTTGACTTCCGAAACCCTGCAAACGCTGCAACCGCTGGCGGGTTCAGGGCTAGGTAAGGATGGCCTGGATTACATCAGTCAGATGGAAGTCCTGAAGAGTGAAAAGTTGCTGGAACCCGTTTTGGCGAAAATCCAACAGCAATATCCTGAAATCACTTACAAAGAATTTCAACGGCGATTTAAGGTGTCGCGGCCCAAGGATTCGAAGATTCTCGACATCAGTTTCGATGGTGCGAAGCCTCAGCAAATCGAAGATGTATTAAATGCCTTGTCATCAGCTTTTATCGACTATAGCTTGGTCGATCGCCAGACTAACTTGAGGCGGGGGATTGATTTCGTGGCGGAGCAGATTCAGCGCCAGCGACGGGATGTGGAGACGCTGGAGCTGAAACTTGAAGCATTTCGTCGTCAAAATAATTTGCTTGACCCTGCTACTTCGGCAGCCGCTTTGGCCGATCGGGTCAAGGCGATCGCGGCGCAACAGCAGAGCAATCAAATTGAGCTGGCAGCCACGAAAACCCGTTACGCCGAATTGCGAGAACAAGTGGGTCTCAATCCCAGTATGGCGTTGAATGTAGCAAACTTGAGCGAAGCGCCGATTTATCAAAATCTGTTGGCTAAACTCCGGGATCTCGATCGGCAAATTGCTGTTGAATCGGCCCGCTTTACGGATCAAACCCCGGTTGTGCAAGCGCTCCAAGATCAGCGATCGGAACTCCTGCCGTTATTGCAGGCCGAAGCCGACCGGGTGCTGGGAGGGGAGAATGAGGCGAATCGTGAGGTGCAATCGGAGGGCTTTCAGGGGGGCGTTGCCCGCGATTTGACCAAGAACTTGGTGGAAGCGGCCAATCGTGAGGTCGTGTTGGAAACGCAGCAGCTAGCCTTGGCGGATGCGATTGCAATCCTAAATGCCCAAACACAGCAGCTGGCGGGAGTCTCGCGGGAATATGGTCAACTGCAACGGGATATGACGATCGCAACCACTAGCCTGAGTCGCTTAATGACCGCCCGAGAAAATCTCCAACTCGAAATTACCCGTCAAGTCAATCCTTGGACGCTAATTTCCAATATCAATGATGACAGCGTCAAGCCGAAAAATAATCGTCTATTGCTGTTGTTGCTTGGGGGACTGGCCAGTCTTGTGATTGGGACGGCAGCCGCCTTGATCGCAGAACAATTTGACCAGGTCTATCACACCATCGATGAATTGCAAGAAGTGGGATTGCCAGTGCTGGGGACAATTCCGTTCAATTCCAGTTTGGATGCGGAAGCTGCGGTCTTGCCCGTCGGTCGGTTAGCGGATGCAGCGCAGATGCAGCGGCTGTCGAGTCGCGCGCATCGGGATCAAATGATGTTCCTGGAAGCCTTCTATTCCCTGGACGCGAATTTGCGACTCTTGGCTTCGGATCATCCGATTCGAACGATCACGGTGAGCTCGACGAGTCCCTCTGATGGTAAATCGACGATTGCGGCACATTTGGCCTGGGCGGCGGTGACGATGGGGCGTAAGGTGTTGATCATCGATACGGATATGCGTCGGCCGCAGTCACATCTGTGGTTTGGTGTGCAGAATTTGCGCGGTTTAAGTACTGCCATCACAGCGGATGTGGCGGTGCGGCAGTTGATTCAAGAATCACCGCAAGATCCGAACTTGCATGTGCTTGCGGCGGGGCCGATGCCCCCTGCCCCAGGACGCTTGTTGGCATCGAAGAAGATGCAACTGATTGTCCAGGAACTCACGCAAGACTATGACCTGATTATCTGTGATGCACCCCCGATTCAGGGGTTTGCGGATGCGAAGTTGACGGCAGCCTGTACGGATGGATTGCTGTTGGTTGTGGGTTTAGGTAAGACTAATCGCCATAATTTTGCCCAAATTCGCCAAGATCTGGAAAATTCCTCCCCCGCACCGATCTTGGGCTTGATTGCCAACGGTACCAAGCGCGATTCGGTGAATCACTATCAGCATTACTACAATCGCTACTATGCCGATCGGGGAACGCCGAAAAAACTGACGGTTGAGACGCGCAACTAAGCCCAGTGTCTGGTGCTACTGCTGCTTCACAAGTGCTTGAATCACCTGGACTTGGGGCTGGGTGATGCTGGTGCGGGCGTTGCGCTGTTTGACCCAATTCAGGGCTTCCCAAACTTCCATCCCCTGGTGTAGGCACAGATAGCTGACGCAGACACTGGGGGATCGCTCCATGCCCGCTAAGCAATGGATGTAGGTTGGCCCAGCTTGGGTGATGAACTGATGCAGGATGTCTACCGCTTCCGCTAGTTGTGCGGGTTGTAGGGCTTCTTCATAGTGGCTATCCGGCAGCACTAGGCGTTGCCACTGGAAGGTCTTGGACACATCCGGATAGAGTGCGCCTTCTGTTTCAGCACAGAGTGTCAGAACCGATCGAAACCCCGCTTCCCGCAGCTGCTCATACAGTTGTGCGTTCGGAATCGGCCCCACGGCCAGATGCTGGTCAATGATCCACCGAAACGTCGGCTTGGGGCTGTCGCTGCGGGCGCGATCGCGGGACTGCGGTGCGGCACCGAATCGTTGAAAAAATTGCTTCATCATGGATGATCGCTACCCGCCCTGCGGGGCCTTACCTAGATTTGATTATAGGGTGAGAATTGTAAGGGATTTGTAAAATTTTCTTTTTTCAGAGCGTGTCTATCAGTGGGCTTGCTCGATTGCGTAGGATGTGCTGATCGGGTGATTAGTTCCAAGAAAAGTGTATATATTTACATTGTCTGTGGGAATAATCAGGATAGATTTATCCGAAAAATCCGATCTTTTTGTCGATTTAAGTATAAAATCTAACTCAGACTGATAAGTGATTGTTTGACTCGATCGATGGGGTGTTTTAGTTGTTTAAACCGATGGTTTAACTGCCTTTTGATGAACTCACCATGCCTAACCGCTTGTTGGCTTTGCTTTAAAGTGCCTTATTTGATACATCAGCGTCTTTTGCGTTTGCGTATCTTTGGTTTTGGCTGAATCTGCCTGGATCTAAAGTTTTCTTGAAGTTGCTGTGGCATTGTCGAAATATTTTCTTGTCTATGCCATAGTACTTCTCAAGGAATAGATTGAATTTGAAAGGTTAACTTTTTTAGGAGTGCTTGAGGTATTCATCTGTCTTAAGAAAGATATATTCAGTTATCTCTATCAATATTTCATGAGTTTTCTCCGGAAGTGGGCTTTGATGGTCAGCTGATCTCGGTCTCTTCCGCCGAACCTTCTTGTGGGGGTCATGTCCCGCGTTATTTTCAGGAGGCCGTATGCAGAGTTCCTATGTCCAAAAATCAAAGCGTAACCGTAAGCGATCGCATAGACGTGCAGTCTTTTGCCCTGTGCATGGCACTTATTTAGATAGCGTTAGTCAGAAGTATCCGATGTATGCAGATCAGCCGGAGCAATTGCAGGCGCGGGGTGTGTCGCCGAAGTCAGCACGATTGGTGCTTGCGGGGCGGACGACGGTGGCGTTGCAAGGAGAATGGCTTGAGGCTTTCTGGTGCGAGCATTGTCAGCGGCGGGAATGGTACCACGTCAAGAAGATAGGCGATCGAACTTATCAGTTGGCGATCGCGCCGCAGGAACTCTGGCAGCAGGTGCATGGAGTGATTGATCAGAAGGGCAATCCTTCGGTGGGTGAGTTTACCCGGACGAGTGCGAAGATGTTCGGCTATCAGGGTTTGAAAGGCTTCAATTTTGTGGGGTGAGGGGAAGGCTAGTGCTTGCTGCTGGTATGCGTTGACCCCGTGTGGTTTTCCAGTTGGGCTAGAGTGACATTGCTGAGCGTGAGGTAACTTTGATGACTCTATCCCTAGGTCGCCAAATCATTGTGCTGGTGGTGATTGGGATTCATGCTGATATGAATTGAGATCCATTGGAGGCTTTGCTGAAGGGATACGATCGAATGTAACGGTTACTGATGGACTGCCAGGCTTTCGTTAGTTGAAGTTGGTGTTGCATTGGTTCGGCGCATTATCCGAGTCCGGTACAGCGACAGAGTTATGCCCTTTTGGATGTGAATAATTTGGCTCAGACTTTCGGAGTGGAGTGACTAAGTTGGCATGAGGCGTTGAGGGTGGCTTTTCCTAGAGGAAGTGGTGGGGAGTAGAATGGGAGAGTGAATTAGTTTTTCGAGGAGTGTTTGGGATGTACGAGACTTCGCCGCCTAAACCTTTACAGGAGCGATTGCCGACGATGTATGATCTTCCGAGTGAAGATCCCGAGGAGTCTGGTTTGCCTGACGAATTCCATCCGGCTCAATCGCAGCTTTTGAGTGATACGTTTAAGTCGTCTGTGGTGTCAGCGACAGATATTTTTGTTGGGACGGATATTAATCTCTATTATGATTCGCGCTATCCGCAGTGGTATAAGCGTCCTGATTGGTTTTTGGTGCTGGGTGCGGCGCGATCGGCGACGGTGGAGGAGATGCGCTGGAGCTATGTGATTTGGCAGGAGAGCGTACCGCCTTTCTTGGTGGTGGAGCTGCTGTCGGAGGGGACGGCAGATGAGGACTTGGGCCAAACGCTGCGGGTGGTGGGGAAACCGCCGACGAAATGGCAGGTGTATGAGCAGATTTTGCGGGTTCCTTACTATGTGGTGTTTGATCGGGTAACGCAGCGGTTGCAGGTATTTAAGCTGAATGGCAATCGGTACGAAGCCTTGAATTTGGTGGATGAAAGACTGTGGTTGGATGAGGTGCAGTTGGGTGTGGGTGTGTGGGAAGGCGAATATGGGGGAGCGGTAGGTAAGTGGTTGCGATGGTTTGATGGCTCCAATGCTTGGATTCCTACCGCGCAGGAAGCAGCTGAGAAAGCGCGATCGCAGTTGTCGGCGGAACGGTTGAAATCGCAGCGATTAGCGGAGCGGTTGAGAGAATTAGGCATTGATCCGGATGTGGTGTGAGGGCGCGGTGGTTGCTGGGGCTTGGGGGCTTGGATTCCAACGTTAAAAGAAAAGGTGGAGCAAAAACTATCGCGGGCGGAACAGGTGGAATCGCAATTAGAGCAGGAGCGGGCTAGATCGTTGCGGTTGATTGAGCAGTTACGATTCCCATTCTGGGAGGCGTTGCCAATACTGGGAGTTGAGCCGGGGTAGTTGGGGCGATCGGATGATGATTGGTTAGACGACTGCGGAGAATTTGGGGGTTGTGAGGAGCGATCGAGTCTTGAGCGAATATCCGGTTCGATCAAGTGTGGTGACGATCATGGGGATGATGCTCAATTAGAGAGATGCCTGGGTAAGGCTACTGGGGTGGATTAGTGATGCTGTTTCAGGCAATTGGAGGCAGATAGGATTCAGTTGATGGTTGATGAAATTTTCTGTTTATTATTAATGTCTTTACGTTAGCTTTCAATCATGCAGATAGACTTTCAGCAGCTAATACGCTTAAAACGTAGTGAAGGATTGCGCAAGATCATCGCTAACACTGGTTGGCTTTTTGCTGATAAGATCCTACGGATGGGGGTGGGGCTGTTTGTTGGGGTTTGGGTAGCCCGGTATTTAGGGGTTGAGCGGTTTGGGCTTTTTAGCTATGTCACTGCTTTTACAGCTTTATTCGCAACTCTTGCCACTTTGGGCTTGCCGTCGCTGGTGATTCGGACGATTACCCATGAGCCGGAAAAGCGAGAGGAGATTTTAGGGACGACTTTCTGGCTGCAGTTGTTTGGCGGGATTGCGGCCTTGATATTGTCGGTGGGTACGATGTTTGTGCTACGGCATGAGGATCGACTGATGCTTAGCTTGGTAGCAATTTTGTCTTCTGTTCCAATTGTGCGGGCGTTTGGGACGGTTGATCTGTGGTTTCAGGCTCAGCTACAGTCGAAGTATACGGTGTTGGCACAAAATGTGGCTTTTCTGGTTACTGCAATTGTTAAGGTTGTTTTAATCAATATTCAGGCACCGTTGTTAGCATTTGCTGGTGCGATTTTGGCTGAAGTAGTGTTCGGTACGGTTGGGTTAATCTTTTTTTATAGACTTCAAGGATATTCAATTCGGTTATGGCGATGGAGTTGGCCGTTGGCTATGAGGTTACTCAGAGAAAGCTACCCGCTAATTTTATCTGGTTTTGCAATCATAATTTATATGAAGATTGACCAGATTATGATACGAGAGATGTTGGGCGATCAGGCGGTAGGTTTATACTCTGCTGCTACTCAGATCTCGGAAGCTTGGTATTTTATTCCGACTATAATTGCATCTTCCTTTGCGCCAACAATTTATGAGGCGAAAAAAGTTGATAAAAACACTTATTATTGTATGCTTAAGCGATTAATAAAAATTCTTTGCCTAATCTCTGTCAGCATTTCTTTACCCCTGTCATTTTTATCTAAGCCGTTGGTGGAGATTGTATTTGGTAATAATTTTTCTGGTGCAGGAATAATTCTGGCTGTCCATATTTGGGCGTCAGTTTTCGTGTTCGTGGGTGTTGCGAGTTCATTCTGGTTTATTGCCGAAGGTTTGACCTATTTGTCTTTTCAAAGAACTCTAGCTGGAGCTGTTTCTAATGTTCTTCTTAATCTGATTTTGATTCCTGCTTATGGGGGCTTAGGTGCAGCAGTTTCAACGGTCATATCATATGCGATAGCTGTCTTTGCAAGTAATATTTTTGACGCCAGAACGCGCGAGCTATTCAAAATACAGGTGTCTTCTATGCTCTTGTTTTCTAAGCCATGACTCAAATGAAATCACTATTGATGATTGTAGCAATATTGCGCAAAAGATTGCCAACATCCGTAAAAGACACTTTTCGGTATATACAAGATTGTCTGACATGGGATAAGTTTTTTCGGCGTTCCTGGGCGCAAGAGGGAGAAGATTTAATTCTGATGAGACTTTTTGGACCAGGGAAGCAAACTGGATTCTATGTAGATGTTGGCGCTCATCATCCCAAAAGATTTTCAAATACTTATACTTTCTATAGAATGGGATGGCATGGAATTAATATTGATGCTATGCCAGGAAGTATGAGTTTGTTTGACAAGCAACGCCCTCGAGATATAAATCTTGAGATCCCTATAGCAAAGGAGCAGAAGCAAATATCATACTTTCAGTTTAATGAGCCTGCTCTAAATGGTTTCTCCAAGGAATTATCTATATCTAGAGATGGCGTTAAATCCTACAAAATAGTATCTACCCAAAACATGCGGGCTTATCCACTAGCTTCAATTTTAGAAAATTATGTGGATAAGTATCAGGATATTGACTTTATGTCTATTGATGTCGAAGGTCTTGATCTAGAAGTTTTGCAATCTAATGATTGGTCAAGGTTCCGACCAAAAGTGGTTTTAGTGGAAATCTTGAAGAGTTCCTTAGATCTGCTCGAGCAAGATTCTGTATATCATTTTTTAAAGAGCCAGGATTATCACATTTATGCCAAAGCATTTAATACCGCTTTCTTTGTAAGCACTGAATTTTTAGAGAGTTCTTTGCGTATTAATAGCTTTAGTGCACCAACGGATTAATAAATATTGGGACTTGATTTTCCCAGTAACATAAATCCTTCTGAATCTTACACCTCGAATACTTTTGCATTTTCAAGGAGTGTTGCATGAGTTATACAACAAAAAATATTAGTCAAACCTTACAGGATGCCTATAATGATTACTACCTAGATTCAGAAACTGAATGGAGAGAGCTTGGGGCGAAATACAAAGCGGAAAACATATTGAATGTATGTGCTGACCATCAATTTTCTTCTGTTCTTGAATGTGGTGCTGGAGAAGGCAGTATACTTAAGTTTTTAAATGCGTCAGATATTATTTCTAAGCTTTATGCATTAGAAATTTCGGACAGTGGAATTAATCAAATCATTGAACGCCAGCTCGAAAAACTTCAAGAGGTCAGGAAATTTGATGGCTATACTGTTCCGTATCCAGACATGTTTTTCGATATGGCATATTGTTCTCATGTAATTGAACATGTCGAGCATCCAAGAATTCTCTTGAGAGAACTTAAACGAGTAAGTAAATACCAGGTGTTTGAAATTCCACTAGATTATTCGATCGAAGCTGATCAAGACTATGAACGATTTTTAAAATATGGGCATATAAATATTTATACTCCTACAACGTTTAGATTTCTATTGAAATCAGAAGGTTATGAAATTCTGGCAGAGCGTTTGACTGATCTCCCAGAAGATGTCATTCGATTTAATTGGTATGAAAATTTAGGTGTTTCAAAAACATTGATGAGTGAGTTAAAGCTTAAGTTATTGCAAGTACGCTCTTCTTTAAAGAAAATTCTATATGGTAAGCGTCACTACAAAGAATATGGTTATGCTGCATATACTTGCTTTGCTAGAGGCACTGGTGAAATGAACGTGTTCTAGCTTGTTTGGCGCAAGGTGGAAACTTAATGTGTTGTATAAGTGTATGGATACCCCAATTATTTTTATCATATTCAACCGCCCTGATACGACTTCCAGAGTTTTTGAAGAAATTCGTAAAGTTAGACCTAGGAGGCTTTTAGTTATTTCGGATGGCCCGCGAGATAACTGTTCGGGTGACTTTGAAAAATGCCAAAGCACAAGACAAATTCTTGATAAGGTTGATTGGGAGTGTGACGTTTTCAGAAATTTTAGTGATATTAATTTAGGCTGCAAAAAGAGAGTTTCTAGTGGTTTAGACTGGGCTTTTGACATAGTTGACGAAGCAATTATTCTTGAAGATGATTGCTTGCCCCACCCTGATTTTTTTGCTTTTTGTGAACTTTTGCTCTGCCGTTATCGAGAAGATAAAAGGATTGCTGCTATATCCGGTCAAAATGTTCAGTTTGGTCGCCAAAGAACTTCGCACAGCTATTATTTCTCCCGGTATAATCATTGTTGGGGGTGGGCTACTTGGAAACGAGCTTGGAAAAACTTTGATGCTGATATGAAATTGTGGCCTTTGCTGAAAGAAGGAAACTGGTTGGATGATATCCTTGGAAACAAAATTGCATCTAGATATTGGTTCAAAACTTTTCAGGATACTTACGACGGCAAGCGCAATAGCTGGGCGTTTTGTTGGACATTTTCCTGTTGGATACAAAATCAGCTTTCCATTTTGTCGAATGTCAATATGGTGTCCAATATTGGCTATGGCTCTGACGGAACGCATACTACGCAATCTAAAAGTAAATTTTCTGAAATTCCTGCACTAGGAGCTTCGTTCCCACTGAATCATCCTCCATTTATTGTGCGGGACTGTTTGGCGGATCGTTATACACAAGCTACATTGTATCGTCAGCCGTTTAGGGAGCGAATTAATCCTTTGATGTATTTTTAAGTTTTATTTGTTGTGTAGTAAATTTTGCTCTTTGTCTTTCCTGATTCAACAATTAACTTCTATCTCTTATGAGTTTTGCTAAGCCATCAGTTTGTTTATTGTCTACTCAAGACATGATGGGAGCAGGTGGGTTTAAGGCATGTGAACGTTTACATAAAGCTCTTTTGAGAAGTGATTTTTCGGCTCGTATGCGTGTTGCGCGGAAACGTAGTGATTCATCTATGATTGATGGACCATCTAAAATCCAAAGCTTGGTCAATTTAGCTAAGCCAATACTAGGCTCCCTGGCAATACAACTTCAACGTTCTTCTAATAAAATAATACGTTCTCCAGCAGCTGTACCATCTGGGCTAGTCAATCAGCTTAACTCGTCAAATATAGACTTGTTGAACCTGCATTGGGTGTGTGGTGAATTTTTGTCAGTTGAAGAGATTGGTCGCCTCAGAAAACCAATAGTCTGGACACTCCACGACATGTGGCCTTTTTCTGGAGCCGAACACTACGGTGACGATGCTCCTAATGCGCGTTGGCGCGTTGGCTATAACAGCCGTAATCGACTTCCTGGCGATCGCGGAATTGATATCGATCGGTGGGTGTGGAACCGCAAATGCCGTTCATGGAAAACGCCAATGCATATTGTCACTCCTACAGAATGGTTGGCTAATTGTGCTCGTCAAAGTGTTTTGATGCAAAACTGGCCAATTTCAGTGATTCCTAATCCCCTCGATACTGAGTGTTTTCGCCCCTGGCCCAAATCCATGGCTCGTCAAATGCTCGGTCTACCTCAAGACAAAAAGTTAGTACTTTTTGGTGCAATTAAAGGTGGCAGTGATCCACGTAAAGGGTGGGATCTTCTCCAGCCCACTCTGGCAAAGCTAGCAACTCAAATACCGGACTTAGTAGGTGTCGTGTTTGGTCAATCAGAACCATTAAATCCACCTCTGCTCGGCTTACCACTACATTGGATGGGGCATATTTATGACGATATTACACTGGCCCTACTGTATAGTGCGGCTGATGTCACTGTTGTTCCCTCACGACAAGATAATCTTCCTCAGACAGGAACGGAAGCTCAAGCCTGTGGCTGCCCAGTAGTTGCATTTAATACCTGTGGTTTACCATCGGTACTCGTCCATCAAGAGACTGGATATTTAGCCACTCCGTTCGATATAGAGGATTTGGCTCAAGGTATCGCTTGGGTGTTAGAAGATCCACATCGCTACAGCCTATTATCTCAGCAGTCTAGGAGTCGCGCCGTTCAGATTTGGTCTCCTGATGTGATAATTGAACAGTATCTCAAGACCTATCATCAAGCAATTCATCACTGCGCACACTGAAATCAAATTCTTGCGTACGTCCTTGTAACAGAAACTATTGCAAGTTGATTTCTTCAGCAATTCTTAAAACTTAATGATATTTTTCCTCGTTGTTTCACTTATTGCCTGGATATTAGCACCGATCTTAGGCATTTTCCCTTGGCTTCTCTGGTTGCAGCTACGACGACTGAGTAATGAGAAAAAAAAATCGCAAAATCAAAGCCTGGTAGAGAAAATATCAATTGCAATCATCATCCTTACCGTTTCCGTATACTCTTCATCTATAACCGTACATAGTGATACAGCAGTGTATATAGAGAGTTATGTAAAAATGAATTGGAGTGATATTTTCACTCAATGGAAATCGGGTTCAGATATTTATGGTTACGGCTTGGAAATGGTTCTATTCATTCTTGCTTATCCAATCAAGCTATTATCGAATTCATCACCTTACTGGTTTTTATTTGCTTTTAGTTTATTTATTAACAGCTTAACTGTGTACATTGCTAGAGTTGTATCTCCAAAGCACTATTTTCATCTCCTGTTAATTGTATTTTCCACGGCAACTTATTACACTCATGTTTTCTTAATGCGGCAATTCCTTGCCAATGTTTTTCTACTGCTGTCAATTTTGAATATTGAATTCAGAGTTTTTTATATTTTTATACCCCTCTCTCTTTTCTCTCACCTTTCTTCCTTGCCTTATTTGCTTTTTGCTACTCTAGTAAAGATTAAAGCTTTTACCCCTAAGATTTTTCCTGTTAAGCGATCAACCACAGTAGATTCGAACTTGATGGCATCAAAATCTTCGAGCAAGAAAAATCCCTCATTCATTCGCAAAAGTTTTGTCGCAAAGGTGATGGTTTTGCTCTTAATGATTTTATTAGCCATTTTGTCCCAAAATATCAGCGGTCTTTTATCAGCTATTATGCCTGCCGTAGGAGGCGAGCAAACATTAGTCCAGAGGAGCGAACATTATTTGGGAGAAGAATCCGATCCTACTAATCTGGGTGGTATCTTCGTTGTTACCTGTTCTTTCCTATTCTCGGGACTTCTTTTTAGGAAGTTTGGCAAGTTGGAAACTTCACCTAAAATGATTGTCTTGACAATCATTTTAGCTAGCCAACTTGCCATGGCTTTGTTCATTCCAAGCACTATTCGAATGAGGTTAGTTCTATTTCTACTATCGTACCAAGGATTATTTGCTTTTCTGTTGACCGACAGCAAGAGAAAGATACTCAAGTATTTGGGATGGATTTACCCTTGTTTTTCTGTCGCTTCTATAATAAGGTACTTTTGGTTCATGTCAAGCTACCCAGAAGTTAGCGGAATTCCTGTATTTTTTCAAGGTGAAGTGTTGTCGAAAAATCTAATTGATTATATTCTCTTTTTTGTTAATGCAGACGTGATTGTTGATTAAGTTTCTGGAGTTGCCATGCTTGGTTTTATGTCGATAAAAAATAGGCTAGAATCGTTAATATGGTCTACTGGCTTTGACGTACACTTTAGCCGCCTTGGACCACGTACTAATGATGCGTTCCAGATCTATTTGATCCTCCAGAAATTAGGGGTTGATTTGGTATTTGATATTGGAGCAAATACAGGTCAATTTGCTCATGAACTGCGTTCTGTGGGTTATGAGGGTCGTATTGTCAGTTTTGAGCCTTTATCTAGTGCTCATCAGAAGTTAGTTCGTGCCGCCAAACGAGATGCCGCTTGGAAGGTTCATCCGCGAACGGCAATTGGGGATAGTGATGGAGAAATTGAGATCAACATAGCAGGAAATTCTCAATCTTCTTCAATTCTTTCTATGTTGCCGAATCACGTTGACGCTGATCCTGGAACTGCATATGTCGGGAAAGAGCGAGTACAGATTTCTCGACTTGATTCGATCTCGGCGAAATATCTGACTGGAGCAGAGAACTATTTTTTGAAAATTGATACTCAAGGTTATGAATGGCAAGTTTTGAATGGTGCTAAGCAATTTCTCGAAAACGCTAGTGGTATATACTGCGAACTTCCCCTTGAGCCTCTTTATAATGGCCAACATCTTTGGTTGGAGATGATCGAAAGGCTCAAAGATGAAGGATTCATTTTATGGGCTATTCAAAAAGGTTTTATAGATAGACGAGATGGACGCTCCCTAGAAATTAATGCAGTATTTGTTAAACCTTGATTTGCTGTTTTCAGAAATTATTCTGTCTTGTCATGTTTGAAGGGGCTTCGAAATCATCTTTCGATTCTTTCGGGGCTTGTCTTATTTTTGGTATTCTAAATCGTATATTGAGTAATAGAGTTGTTGGGTGATAACCGGATAGAATCAAAGTGATCTGAGAGCGCAGAATGGAATGCTGAACATTGATCGGGCGCTAAAAGATGATCGACTGATGCGGGCGTTGACCGGGCTGAACCGAACGGCGTTTGAGGCGTTGTTGCCGAGCTTTGAAGCGGCTTATCGGATGCAGCAGGTGCTGTCCAAGCCCGAGCGCAAACGGGCCCTGGGCGGTGGCCGGAAACCCCGCCTCGAGAGTGCTTCCGCTAAGCTGTTCTACATTTTGTTTTACTACAAGTGCTATCTGACCTTTGACCTCGCCGGGATTTTATTTGACTTCGACCGTTCCCAAGCGCACGAATGGATGCACGGGTTGCAGCCAGTCCTGGAAGCGGCATTAGGTGCGAAACAGGCGCTGCCAGCGCGCAAGTTACGGAGTATGGCCGATTTTGTGCGTCAGTTTGAGGGAGTGGAGCGGGTGATGATTGATGGCACCGAGCGTCCGATGCAACGGCCCCAAAACCCCGAACGGCAGCAAGCCAATTACTCCGGTAAGAAGAAACGCCATACCCGCAAACATCTGGCGGCAGTGGATCAAGGCAAGCGAGTGTTGGTCTTGACGAAAGCCCGTGAAGGCAAGGTGCACGATAAACGCTTGCATGATGAGGATGAGATTGCGGGATTCATTCCCACGAAGATTCCGATTCAGGTTGATTCTGGGTTTCAGGGATTCCAGGCGGACTATCAGAATGTTGAGTTGCCCCATAAAAAGCCGC